>NZ_JACBXD010000083.1 GCF_013870525.1 Amycolatopsis pittospori | reverse complement strand
CCACTCACGAGCCCCAAAGGCCACCCGAAAGCCGGTCCGTTTCGCCCCTGTCGCGGCAAGGGGTGCTCCCTAGCGTCGTCGGGGTACCGACCACAGAGGGGATCACCCATGCCCGACACCGAGGCCACACGGCATTTCGTCACCGTCTCCGTCGCCGATCGCGCGGGACTCCGCCTGCTCGCCCGGCGCGGGCTCGACCTGTTCCCCTCGACGGCCAGGGAGACCGCCGAGGGCGCGGCTGTCGACGGTTACCTCGCCGACGCCGAGATCACCGCTCTCGTCGACAGCGGCCACGACGTCGTGGTCCATCCCGACGTCGAAACCGCGCCGCTGGAGATCGCGGCCGAAGGCGACGAGCCGCGTTCACTCGACGCCGGACCCGAAACCGCGGTGCCGCCGGGATATCAGGCGTCGTACCAGTTCGAGCGGTACATCCGGGACATCGCGCAGGCTTTGCCGGAGGTCATGTCCCGGGTCCAGCTGCCCGAACCGTCGGTGCAGGGCAAGACGATCTCCGCGCTGCGCATCCGCGGCGGCACCCGCGCCGACCGGCCGGGCGTGCTCCTGCTGGCCGGGGTGCACGCGCGTGAGCTGATCAACCCCGAACTGCTGTACAACTGGATCTTCCGGGTGTCCTACGCCCTGTCCTCGCAGACGCCGGTGTACTACCCCGCCGGCACCTACGAGTACGGCACGGTCAAGCTGCTGGCCGACAACCTGGACATCTTCGTCGTCCCGGTGGTCAACCCGGACGGTCACGACATCGTCCTGTCCGCGGAGAACCTGCGGATGTGGCGCGGGAACAGCCGTCGCGTGGACCTCAACCGCAACTACGACTTCCTCTTCGACAGCGGGATCGGCACGAGTCCCGACCCGGCGAGCGACGTCTACCGCGGGCCGCACGCGTTCTCCGAGCCGGAGACCCGCAACGTCCGCTGGCTGCTGGACGCCTTCCCGCACATCACGGCCGTGCTGGATCTGCATTCCTACAGCGAGCTGATCCTCTACCCGTGGGGTGACGACGACAACCAGACCACCGATCCCGCGCAGAACTTCCGGGTGCCGAATCCGGATCGCGGGGTGCCGAACGACGGGCGTTACCGCGAATACATCCCGGCAGGGGACCTGAACTGGTTCCTCCGCACCGGAAACCGGATGCGGGAGGTCATCGCGAAGCAGCATGGACGCGCGTACGCCGTCCAGCAGAGTGTCGGGCTGTACCCGACGACGGGGACCGTCGACGACTACGCCTTCTCGCGGCATTTCGTGAACCCTGGGCTGCGCAACGTCCGGACGTTCTGCATCGAGACCGGCAAACCGCCGGTGGGCGGCGACGTCCTCGGTGCCTTCCAGCCGCCGTACGCCGAAGCCCGCAAGGTGATCGAGGAAGTCGGCCCCGCGGTGCTGGAGTTCCTGCTGGAGGTCTACTGCCCCACCGGTCCGGACGCCTTGCTGCTGCGGGAGGCCGACGAAGTCCTCGCCCGGCACATCGGCGAATCGCGGGAACTGTACGAGGGGCTGGTTTCGCACGGCCCGAGCATCCTGCGAGCCCTGGGCGAAGACCCGCGTATGCGCGTGAAGGCGACCATGGCTTTGAAGCGCCTCACGGACGCCGGCCGGCTGGAGCACGATCCAGTGCTCGAAAGCGACGTCGTCGCGAAGCTGGCCGAAGCGGCGACGGCGATCAGTGAGGCTGTCCCGGAAGCGCAATCGCTGCTGAAGGCGTTCGTCACGCTCATCGAACGCGCTTCCGGGCAGCGCCTCAGCACGCTGGAAGCTCGTGAGTGATCAGAAGGGGTGCTCCATCCAGACGTTCGCCTCGACGTAGACCCCGCAATCCCGCTCGACGTTCGCGTGCACCGGCGCGATACCGCCGGGGATCACGTTGTCGCCGTCGGCGAGTTTGACACCGGTCCAGTCGTGCCAATCGGCGATGGAGCCCGAGATCGTCACGGCGAACGGGCAGATCTTGATCATCCGCGCGCCGAGCCGTTCGTGGGTACGCAGCCAGCGGTCCGCGAACAGCCCGTCGTCGCGGCGGCGGACGGCGTACTCCTCCATCGGGACGTCCGGCTCGTCCTCCTTGCCGATCGGGCGCACCGAGACGATCAGCCGCTTCAGCCCGGTCTCGGCGGCGCGCGCCTTGAGCGCCTTCAGCATCGGCGCCGACAGGCCGGTGCCGCGCAGATGCGGGGCCACGACGACTTCGAGTGCGCACAGCGTGTCCGGCGCGCGGCCGTCCATGAGGTCCTGGGCGGCCCACTGGATCGCCTCGTCCCAGCCGTGTTCGGGCAGTTCGCCGCGATCGTCGGCGGGGTAGGTCAGCGGGACCGACAACGTCCGGGCGATCGGCACGCCGTCGTCGTCGAGCGCGATCAGGAAGTACCGGGACCAGTGCCGCAGGAACCGTTCCGGGGTGATCATCTTGCCGCTGAAACCCCGGTAGATGAACTCACCGCCGACGTCACCGAGATTCAGCGCGGGTTCGAGGAGATCCGGACGGGACGCAAGATCGACGATTCGCATGCCGCTCAGTCAACCGAGCCGGGATGCGGCCCGATAGCTGCTTCCGGGCGATGATCAAGCCAGCTGACGCGGCGCGGCCTGCAGCCGGGAAAGGACGTCGGTGAGCCTGCCCGCGGCGACGTCCCACTCTTCGAGGACGCTGCTGCGCGCGAGCGCCGAGGTCCGCAGGGAATGCCGGAGTTCGGCGTCGAGCGACCATCTCAGCAGCGCCGTCGCGAGCGCCGACGGATTGTTGGGCGGCACCAGCATGCCGGGCACACCGCCGCCGGGCGCTTCGCCGAGCGCGTCGTGCGTGCCCGCGGTTTCGGTCGCCACCACGGGGATCCCGCGTGCCAGCGCCTCGGCGACGACCAGCCCGGAGGTGCCGCCCCGCGACGGGAGGACGAGCAGATCCGCGCCGTCGTAGACCAGGTCGAGGTCCTCCGGTGGCTGGATGAGGCTGATCCGGGAGCCGAGCCCGAGCCGCTCGACCGTCCAGCGCAGTTCGTCGACGTAGGCGGGATCCTGGTGCATCGACCCGGCGAACACGCATTTGAACGCCAGTTCGTCGATCGTGGACAGGGCGTGGATCAGCACGTCCTGGCCGTAGCGCGCGGTCATCGGCGCGAGGCACAGCAGCCGGGAGACGCCGTCCGCGCCGGCCGCGAGCGGTGCCGCGTCCGTCCCCGGTGTGGCGACGTAGACACGGGTCGGGTCGAGGTCGTGCCGGTCGATCAGGTGCCGCGCGAGCCACGGCCCGGTGGCGACGATCATCCCGGCCAGCCGCAGCGTTTCCCGTTCGCACGCGTCGAGTTCGGCGGCCTGCGCCGGATCGAGCGCGGGGTCGTCCGCGAGCGGCTGGTGGACCAGCACGGCCAGCCGTAGCCGCCGCGCGTGCGGGACGACGATCTCCGGCACCCCGCAGGCGACCGTACCGTCGATCAGCACGACGGTGCCGTCGGGCAGCGCGGTGAGCGAACGGGCCAGCCGCGACCGCGACAACGGACCCGGCATCGGCCATTCGCCGGCGATCGGCAGTTCCAGCAGCGGGAGGCCGGTCGCCGGGAGGTTCTGGCACATCCGGCGGTCGTACTCGCCGCTGGTGTCCTCGATGTCACCTGGGAGGACGAAGACGACCGGTTCGGTCACGCGGACATTCGAGGTGAACACGGTTTACCTCCAGATGCGGACGACGAACCGGCGGGGCGCCTACTAGGGGACACGGATGCGGGGCCCGAACGGTTCACACCTGACGGGAATCGAGTTTCAACCGTTTACCCGGGCGATCGCGGCGACGATCTCGTCACGCACTCCCGCGCCGACCGCGATGGTGGCCGCCGAGTCCACCGTATGGTCGCCGCCGTCGGCGTCGACGACCATTCCCCCGGCCTCCCGGACCAGCAGCACGCCGGCCATCGTGTCCCACGGTTTGTTGGCGAGGATGATGCTCGCGTCGAGTTTGCCGTCCGCGACCCAGGCCAGGTCGATGGCCGCGGACCCGAGGAACCGGACCCGCTGCACCCGGCCGCCGAGTTCGGCCAGCAACGCCATCCGGACCTGGTTCTTGACCTCCGCGCCCTCGCCGACCGCGAAGTCGCCGATGCTTACGATCGCGTCGGAAAGTTCGGTCGCCTTCGAGGCCGCGAGACGCTCTTCGCCCGCGTACGCGCCCTGGCCTTCGACAGCGGTGTACGTGACGTCGAGGAACGGCAGCGAGATCGCCGCGACCGTGCTCTTCTTACCGTCGACGAGACCGAGCGAGACGCCGCACAGCGGGATGCCGCGCGCGAAGTTGGCCGTGCCGTCGACCGGGTCGAGCGCCCACCACAGATCCTTGTCGCCCTCGTGCCCGCGCTCCTCGCCGAGGATCCCGATCTCCGGCGTCTCCCGCGACAGGAACTCGCGGACGGCGTCCTCGACGGCGAGGTCGACGTCGGTCACCATGTCACGATCACCTTTGGCGGCAACGGAAAACGACGTCATCGAGCGGATGATCCCGGTCGCCTTGGCGACGGCTTCGCCGGCGACGGACAACAATGCGGCGTGGTCGGTCATGGGGTTACCGTAGCCCGGTGAACCTGTTCCCGACGGCCACGACGGCCGACGAGCGCACCCGGGCCGCCGACGTCGCGGTGCTGCCGATCGGCAGTTTCGAACAGCACGGCGCGTACCTTCCGCTCGCCACCGACGCGGTGATCGCGACGACGATCGCCGACGCCCTCGCCGCCGCGTACCCGATCCTGCGACTGCCGCCGATCACCATCGCGTGCTCGCACGAACACGCGGACTGGCCGGGCACGGTCAGCATCTCGGCCGCGACGCTGTACGCCGTGGTGAACGACGTCGCCGCGTCGCTGCACCGGTCCGGGGTGTCCAAACTGGTGCTGGTGAACGCGCACGGCGGCAACTACGTACTGTCCAATGTGGTCCAGGAGGCCACCTCGCCGATGGCGCTGTTCCCCGGCGTCGAAGCCTGGCAAGCCGCGCATTCCGCGGCAGGGCTGGAAACCTCGCTGGACAGCGACATGCACGCGGGTGAACTCGAGACTTCCCTGTTGCTGCACGCGCATCCTTCTCTGGTGCGGCCCGGTTTCGAGGAGGCCGACCACCTGGCGGACGACCGGCGGCACCTGCTGACGCTGGGATTACGGCCGTACTCGGAGTCCGGTGTCGTGGGGCGGCCTTCGCTGGGCACGGCGGAGAAGGGACGGCTCGTGCTCGAGTCGCTCGTGGAGAGTTTCGGGGAGACCTTGGCCGCGTTGTCGTGACTTGGCACCTGGCCTCGCGGAAGACGTTGCGGTTATTGAGGGTAAGTCCAAGGTGTCGTGCCTCAGTCGAGGCTGCGGCCCGGGCGCACTCGCGTGCCTGAAGACGGATCTCGCGTGCTCGGACGCCGTACATCCGAGTGCGGTAGCCAGGCACGCGAGTCACGTCTCCGAGCACCCGAGATCCGGGCTCAAGCACGCGAGTCCCGCCTTCGCGCCCAGGCACCCCGGGTGAACGGCCCGCCCGCCCCTCCACCTACCTGCCCTGGGTGTTGCGAAAGTGGCTTTCGCAACACCACCCTCCCCGGCACCGCACTGGGCCGAGCGGGTCGTGAGTGGCGATTCGGGTTAGAACCCTCATCGCCACTCACGACCCCCACCACCGCGGGAGGTGGAGTCTCACGAACCGGCCGAGGTGACCGAGTCCAGATGCGGCAGGAAGTGGTGCATCCGCTCCTGTTTGGTCCGCAGGTACCGCAGGTTCTCGTCGTTCGGCATGACCAGCAGCGGCACCCGCTCGCTGATCCGCAGGCCGTGGAGTTTCAGCTGGTCGACCTTGGTCGGGTTGTTGGACAGCAGCCGCACCGACCGGACGCCCAGGTCCTTCAGGATCGCCGCCGCCGCGCGGTAGTCCCGCGCGTCGACGGGCAGCCCGAGCGCGATGTTCGCCTCGACGGTGTCGAGCCCTTCGTCCTGTAGCCGCATCGCCTTCAGCTTCGCGAGCAGGCCGATGCCGCGCCCTTCGTGGCCCTGTGCGTACACGAGGACCCCGGCGCCCTCCTCGACGATCGCGCGCAGCGCGGCGGCCAGCTGGTCGCCGCATTCGCAGTGCATCGAGCTGAACACGTCGCCGGTCAGGCATTCCGAATGCACCCGCGCCAGCGTGCCGAAGCCCGCGACGTCGCCGTGGACCAGCGCCATCTGCTCGGTGCCGTCGGCGTCCAAATACCCGTAAGCGGTGAAAACGCCGTACTGGGTAGGCAATCTGGTCTCCACGACCCTTTCGACGGTCATCGCGGTTCTCCTATCTGTGCGGGTGTCCTGACGACGCGGGCCGCGGTGCGCGGTGCGGCGGGCGTGTCGCTGCGGCGAGTGTTGAAGGTCTTGAAGAAGCCTGCGGCCGAGCGGGTGAGCAGTACGCCCGCTCCCGGCAGGCCGGCGACGAGCGCGAGCACGCCGTAGACGACGGCCACGGTCACGCCTTGCGCCGAGCCGAGCCCGGCCGCGCCGAACAGCAGCGCGCAGACGCCTTCCCGCGGTCCCCAGCCGCCGATGTTCAGCGGCAGGCCCATCGCGAGCAGGGCGAGGATCATCAACGGCAGCAGTTCCCCGACCGGCGCGGTGACCCCGGCCGCCCGCGCGGCGACGACGAACAGGGCGAGGTGCCCGGCCAGGGTCGCCACCGAAAGCAGGCTCACGCCGGGCCAGGTCTCCTTGGTCAGCAGGCCCATCCGAAGATCGGCCAAGGTGATCGCGAAGCCGCGGCGCCACTTCGATCCACTGTGGATCCACCGTTTCCCGGCGGTCATACCGGTGACGACGGCCGCGAGGGTCAGCACGACGACCACCAGCCCGGCGATCATCACGACCTTGTCGATCGGCGGCGGCACCACGGAAGGGATGCCGATCACGACGGCGACCGAAGCGCCGATCAGCACGATCTGCCCGGCCGTGCGCTCCAGCACCACGGCGCGGACGCCGCGTGGGACGTTCCCGGATTCGCGGCCGTGCTGCACCGCGCGGTCGACGTCGCCGAGCACTCCGGCCGGCAGGACGCTGTTGAGGAACAGCGCGCGGTAGTACTCGGCGACGGCGCCCGGCAACGTCAGGTCGAGGCTCAGCCGTCGCGCGACCAGGCACCAGCGCCAGGCGCTGAACACCGTGGTGGCCAGGCCGATCCCGAGCGCGGCGGCGACCCCGGCGGCGTCGACCTCGCGCAGTCCGTCCACGAAGGCCTGGGTGCCCAGTTGCCGGACGAGCACGGCGAGGATGGCGAGCGCACCGAGGATCTTCAGCCAGGGCCAGAAGCGCTTCACGCCGCCACCGGACCTTCCGGCGGCAGGACCAGCAGGTCCTCGTGCTGGATCACGGCGTTCAGTTCCCCCGCCGCGCATTGCGCCAGCCGCCACTGCAGGTAGGCGTCGGCGTCGGGGACGAGCTCCGGCCGCTGGTCGCAGGCGGCGCCGACCCAGCCGGTGAGCCATTCCGCGGTCAGCGCGGCCTGGTCGGCGCCGAGCCGCCAGGGGCTGGACGCGCGCCGCACGGTGGCGCCGAGCCGTTCGAAGACGCCGAACGCGACGTCCACCGCGTCCGGGCCGAGCAGCCACCGGCCGTCGGTCACGCGACGCTGGTGCGCGTTGAAGGCGTCGGAGATCTCGACGTCGAACTTGTCCTTCGGCGACAGCACGACCCGTCCCGAAACGCTCAACGTGAGCAGGACCGCGCAGCCCGCCTCGACGCAGGCCTCCGCCAGCCTGGTCATCTCCTCGGCGGTGAGCAGATCGAGCAGCGCCGACGCCGCCACGAGCGACGTCCCGGCGAGGTCGGCCGCGCGCAGGTCGGTGATGTCACGCTCTTCGGTGACGACGGTGACCTCGCTTCCGTCCAAAGCGTGATCCGGCCGGCTGGTGCGCGCCAGCGCGTGGGTAAGCAGGTCGCGATCGCGGTCGTGCAGGATCCAGCGCTGGCGGCCGGGCAGCCGCCGGGCCAGCCAGCGGCCGAGCGATCCGGTGCCGCAGCCGAGGTCTCGGATGACGACGTCGTCCTGGGTCCGCAGGAACGCACGCACCGGTTCGAGCAACTCGGTCGCACGGGCCGAGGCATCGGCGTCCTCGCGTAACTGCAGCCAGCTGGGGGCGTACTTGGTCATGCCGCCGTCCTTTCCTTCAGCAGTACGGCGGCGACGCCGCGGGCTGTCGCGTCCCAGCCGGTCAGCGTCTCGCGGCGAAGGCGAGCGGAGGCGCGAAGCCGGTCACGGAGTTCGGGTTCGGTGAGCCAGCGGCGAAGGGCCGCGGCCAGCGCGCTGACGTCATCTCCCGGGACGAGCATCCCGGGCACGCTGCCGTCGGGCGCCTGGCCGAGCGTGTCCGGTAGGGCGTCGACAGCGGTCGCCAGCACGGGAACGCCGTGAGCGAGCGCTTCGGTGACGACCATGCCGTACGTCTCGGCGCGCGAAGGGAGCACGAGGAGGTCCGCGGCTGCGTACGTCGCTTCGAGCGCTTCACCGGTACGCGGTCCCGTAAGCGTGAAGCGGTCGCCGAGTGTGTGTCGCCGCAGACGCTCGACGTAGCGCGTCTCGCGACGGATCGCGCCGACGCACTCGCAGATCCACGGAAGGTCCGAAAGGGACTTCAACGCATCCGCGAGCAGGCCCTGTCCCTTGCGCGGAGTCACGTTGGCGACACAGACCAGGTGCGTCCCGTTCAGACTCCCGGGGGCGACGTCGGCCTTGTCGACGCCGGGCGGCACCACGTGGACGCGGTGCGGGTCGAGCCCGTGATGCTCGATCAGCCGCCGCGCCGCCCAGTCACTGGTCGCGAGCACGGCGTCGACCGCCCTGAGTGTCTCCCGCTCCAGACCGTCCAGTTCGGTGGCGAGCGACGGCGACAGTCCCGTCTCGTCGGCCAACGGCAGGTGCACCAGCACCGCGATCGACAGCCGCTGTGCCGCGGGCACGATCACCTCGGGCACGCCACAGGCCACGAGCCCGTCGAGCAGGACCGCCGAACCGGTGGGCAGTTCGGCGAGTTTCCGCCCGAGGACCTTGCGTGCCTCGGTGTCGGGCCGCGGCCAGTTCCCGCGAACGGCGATTTCGTGGACCTCCACGCCCGTCGCGGTGAGCCCGTCGCACAACCGCCGGTCGTAGACGTTGCCGCCGCTCGGCGCGCTCAGGTCGTCGATGTCGTTGGGCAGGACGACATGGAGGCCGTTCACAGCGCACGCTCGTAACTCGCCCACGCGACGTGGGATTCGTGCAACGCGACGGTGATGCCTTCGAGGCCGCGAGCCCCTTCGCCGAGCGCTCCCGCATGGACACGGTCCGCGAGCCTGTCGGCGATGACCTTGGCCAGGAACTCGGTCGAGGTGTTGATCCCGGCGAACTCGGGCACGTCGTCGAGGTTGCGGTAGTTCAAGTCGGCGAGCACCGCTTTGAGCTCTTCGGTCGCCTTGCCGATGTCGACGACGATGTTGTCGCTGTCGAGTTCGGACCGGCGGAACGTCGCATCCACCACGAAGGTCGCGCCGTGCAGTTTCTGCGCGGGTCCGAAGACCTCGCCGCGGAAGCTGTGAGCCACCATGACGTGGTCGCGGACGGTGATACTGAACAACGGACCTCCTGAGGTCGTGCCCTTAACGCGTGTCCTCCAACTGATAAGTGACACGGAGGCAGAGCGTTCCCGGTTCATTCGCGGCAAGACGCCTCAGCGCGTCCGGCAGCTCGTGGAACCCGCATTCCCCGCTGACCAGCACGTCAAAGCTGGAATCGGCCAGAATTTGCCAAGCGAGCGCCAAGCGGTCTCCGTAGCTTCGGTTCATGCGGCGAGCCGGCGAGACCATGCCGACCTGGCTGCAGCGGATCGACAACCGTCGCGAGTGGAAGTTCTCGCCGAGCGGGATGCTGATCCTGCGATCGCCGTACCAGCTCATCTCGATGACTTCGCCCTCCGGCGCGAGCAGTTCCAGCGAGCGTGCCAACCCGGCTTCGCTCGCGCTGGCGTGCACGACGAGGTCGCAGTCGCCCAGCGCGTCGTCCGGTGTCGAGAAGTCGACACCGAGCGCTTCGGCGATCTTCGCGCGCTCCGGGTCGACGTCGATCAGCTGGACACGGGTCGCCGGGAACCCGGCGAGGAGTTTCGCGACGCTACTGCCGACCATGCCCGCGCCGACCACCGCGATCCGGTCGCCGAGTTTCGGGGCCGCGTCCCAGACGGCGTTGATCGCGGTCTCGACCGTCCCGGCGAGGATCGCGCGCTCCGGCGGCACCCCGCGCGGCACCGGCGTGACGGCCGACGCCGGCACGACGTAGCGGGTCTGATGTGGATACAGACAGAAGACGACCTGGCCGACGAGCTCCGCCGGACCTTGTTCGACGACGCCGACGTTGAGGTAGCCGTACTTCACCGGACCGGGGAAGTCGCCTTCCTGGAACGGCGCGCGCATCGCCTCACGTTGACTCGGTGGGACCTCACCGCGGAAGACGAGCGTCTCGGTGCCCCGGCTCACGCCGCTGCACAGCGTGCGGACCAGCACCTCGCCGTCGCCGACCGGAGGGAGCGTGACCGGCTTGAGCTCGCCGTCACCGGAACCACTGAACCAGAAGGCGCGTTCCATCGTGTCCTCTCATGTCGGACCCGCGAGACAGGGTCGCCGTCACCATAACGAGGAGGCCTCGTGATGAACCCCGGAATTTTCCTGGGGGTCCTGGTCCAGCTGGCGCTGCTGGGGACACTGGACGCCGCCGTCGGACTGGGCCCGCTGGGCTGGCTCGCCGGAGCGGCCTACGGCATCGCCGTGGGCGGATTCCTGACCTACGGGCTGCACCGGAGCACCGCGCGCTCCCTCGGCCCCGCCGACGCCGTCACGCTCGGCCGCTCGGGGCTCGTCGGCTGCGTGACCGCGCTCGTCGTCGACACCGCGGGGCAGGAGATCGCCGCGATGGTCGTCATCGCCTCGGTCGCGCTGGCCCTGGACGCCGTCGACGGCCAGGTCGCGCGCCGCACCGGGACGTCGTCGCCGCTCGGCGCGCGTTTCGACATGGAGGTCGACGCGTATCTGATCCTGATCCTGAGCGTGGTCGTCGCGCAGTCGCTGGGGCCGTGGGTGCTCACGATCGGCGCGATGCGGTACGTCTTCGTCGCCGCGAGCCGGCTGTGGCCGTGGCTGAACAACCCGCTGCCGCCGAGCCTGGCGCGCAAGACGGTCGCGGCCGTGCAGGGCATCGTGCTGGTCGCGGCGGCTTCGACGATCCTGCCGCTGTGGGGCGCCTACGCCGTCACGCTCGGGGCGCTGGGCCTGCTGACGTGGTCTTTCGGACGGGACACCTGGTGGCTGCTGGAGCAGCACGCCTTCAGTCCCGCTCGGCGCGTCACCGCCGATGTGGCTTGATCACGCGTACTGCGCTTCGCCGTTACCGAACGACCAGTTGATCAGAGCGGTCTCGTTGATCGTCACGAACACGTTCCGCGGCTCGGTCCCCGAGTACTCCTCCGCGAGCTCCGCGATTCGCCGGTACAGCGCCTTCTTCTGCTCGTCGGTCCGCCCCGGTCGCATGGTGATCGCGATGAACACGACCCCCTCGTCCCGGTGAATCCCCAGGTAGTCCTCGTATTTCAGGGTGCTTCCGCCGTTCTGGACCTGGAAGCGGTCGTCGGCGGGAATGCCCAGCGTCTCGACCATCGCGTCGTGTACGGCGTTGCCAAGGGCTTCGAGCTTGTCGGTTCCTACGGCGTCGATGCGAACGAAGGGCATGTCAGTTCTCCTTTGTGGCTAGCAGTCCGAGGGCGCCGTCGACGGCCTTCGCGAACACGTCCGGGGATCCGGCGGCGCGGGCGAGGACATACCCGCCCTGAAGCACCGCGACCAGCGCGGTCGCCGTGGCGACCGGGTCGAGCGCGGCGTCCAGCTCGCCGGCCGTGCGACCTTCGTCGAGCAGTTCGGCCAACCGGCCGGTGAGCCAGCCGAAGGTCTCCTCGACCGGCCTTCGCAGGTCCGCGTCCGCCATCACGTCGGGATCCTGGGTGAGCTTGCCGACCGGGCAGCCCTTGAGCACGTCGCGCTCGCGGCGCAGGTAGACGGTGATCCGCTCGACGACCGTGCCGGGGCCGGAGAACTCGGCCTCCGCCCGGGTCCGCAGATCGTCGGCGTTGCGACCGATCGCGGCCAGCGCGAGTTCGGACTTGCCCTGGAAATGGTGGTACATGCTGCCTTGACCGGCGCCGGAGCGCTCCTGGATCGCCTTCGGGCTGGTGCCGACGTACCCGCGCTCCCACAGAAGCTCGCGAGTGCTCTCGATGAGCTGTTCCCTCTTGTCCACGTCGTCACCGTACATACTAGTAGGTACAGGAACAACCCGGCACGCGGGGAGCAAGGGACCTTTGCTATCACTTTGGCGCCTATCCGCAGGTCAGGGGCACTCCCAGCCCGACCGTCGGCGACAGAAGTCCGTGAAGGCCTCCTTGAGGGACCCAGGGTCCCTCAAGGAGGCCTTCACGGACATTCCGCCGACCCCAAGACCAACCCCGAGGCAAGCCCCTCAGGAGCGTGTCCAGTCCTGCCCTACCCGTTCCCACTCCCGGTCCCAGGCCGCGCGCCGCGCCCGGTTCAGCAGGTGCCGCGCGATCAGGTATCCGACCGCCAGCAGCACCAGGGAGGCCAGCCAGACACCCACCCCGACCCCGATGCCCGTGCTGGCCGCGTCGACGGGCATCACCGGCGGGTCGACGACGGCGTCGGATTCGTCGAGCCACACCGTCACGGGGTCGCCCGCCGAAGCGCCGAGGTCGGCCGAAGCGAGGTCTTCGCGGAAGGTCCCGTCCGGCAGTGTCCAGCGCGCGGGCACCGAGACCGTCTCGGTCGAGGGTGTCCCGTCGACGCCGAACCGTGCGGGCGGAGCGTCTTCGAGAAGGAAGGCGGTCTCCGAATGCCGGGTGGCGGTTTCGAGAGCCGAGCGCGCCATCGCGGACGCGTAGGCCTCGGAGCCGGCGGCCGCGGCCAGCGGGACGCCGAGAAGGGCTCCCGTGATGCCGCCGATGAGGATCGCCCCCTCGATCCGGTCCCAGATCCGCGCGAGCGGATTCCGGCCGGGGTGGATCCGGCGCCACAGGTACACCAAGGTCATGACGAGCCTCCTTCGCCGGTCCCCCGCCGACAAGACTGCGTCGGGAATAGCCGGAGAGGTAGGAGGCTTTGGTCCTGTCAGCGGCGAGGAACGTTCTCACCCGGGAGCACGTACGCGAACGGCCCGCGGTTCAAACCCGGACGACGTGCTCGTACGCGGACTTCAGATCCTCGACCGGCCCCGGCGGCGCCACCAGTGGCCCTTTCGCCCAATCGCAGCCGAGCTCGTGCAGAACCTTCAGCTGCTGCGAGGTTTCGACCCCTTCGGCGACCACCACGAGGTCGACGGCGTGCGCCATCGCCATGATTCCGGCGACGATGGGCTCGGCGTCGCTGGACATTCCGAGATCGGCGACGAACGAGCGGTCGATTTCGATGACGTTCAGATCGAGCCGGCACAACTGGGCGAGCGAGGAATACCCGGCACCGAACCGTTCGGCGGTGACCCTGATCCCGGTTTTTCGCAGTGCGTCGACCGCGTCCGCGGCGTCTTTCAGGGCCGTTTCGTCGACGTCGAGACAGAGATCGCTCGGCGCAAGTCCCGCGTCGTCCAATGTGGTCTGGACCACTTGCAGTAACGTGGGATCGCCCAATTGGCGCACCGAAAGACTCACATTCACATTACAGTGCACACCATGATCGGCACGCCATCGGGAGATCTCTCCGGCGGCCTTGGCCAGGACGTCCGCACCGATGATCGTCAAGAGATCGCCGTCGTCGGCGATCTCGACCAATTCCGCGGGATCGATCGGCCCCCGGACGGGATGATCCCAGCGGGACTTCGCCTTCACCGCGACCATGTCGCCCGTCCGCAAATCGACGACGGGCTGATAAACGGTCTCGATCCGGCCTTCCGCGACGGCGTTCCGCAGATCTTGTTCCAGGATGAAACGATCCTGGACCCGTTCCCGCATGACCGGCGCATAGAACGCGTAGCGGCCGGGTCCGAATGTTTTCGCCTGATACATCGCCAGATCGGCGTCTTCCAGCAATTCGTCGGCGGTGCGGGGGTCACCGGGTTCCGCGAGCACTATTCCGATGCTCGTATTGATATGCAGTTCCCGCCCGTGCACGGTGAGCGATTCCGCGAGATGACGCTGCAGGTGATCCGCCAGCGCCCGCACTTCGGCGGCTTCGGTATAACCGGTGGTGATGACCAGGAACTCGTCCCCGCCGAGCCGTCCGACCAGGTCCGAGGGCCCGGCCGCGGCCCGCAATCGCTCGCCGATGATGCGCAGCACCTGGTCGCCGACGGTATGACCGAGCGAGTCGTTGATGATCTTGAACTTGTCGAGGTCGATGAACAGTACGGTCGTCGTGACCGCGGGGTCGGCGCTCGTGAGGCGCAGGTGATTGAGCGCGAGCGTCCGGTTCGCCAGCCGGGTCAACGGATCGTGGGTGGCCTCGTAGGCCAGCCGCTCGCTGATCGCGCGCCGTTCGGTGATGTCGGCGAACGACGTCAGCACCGAGGGGACGCTCTGCCCGGGCGCCATCAGCGGGCCGGAGGTCAGCGAAAGCCAGCGGTGCGCACCGTCGCGCCGCCGCACCTGCACGACCCGTCCGGTCTCGACCTTCCCGGAACGCCGCACGCGCGCCGACGGCAGATCGTCGACAGGCACCGGGACGCCCTGCTCGTCGTGCAGCCGCAACGTCCGGCTCTCCAGGCCGACCAGGGAACCTTCCGGTACGCCGGAGATCCGGTGCGCGGCGGAGTTCGCCAGTTCGATCCGCCCGCCGGGGCCGACCACCAGCACTCCTTCGTCGAGGGTTTCGACGACCGTCGCGAATTCGGCCTCGGCCCGGCGCTGCGCGGTCTCGTCGGCGCACAGCAGCACGTAGCCGTCGAACATCTCGGCAGCGGACACGCGCACGGCCAGCGCGGCGCCGTCGGCCCGGAAATGCGTCGCCTGCACGACGCCGCCCGACGCGACGACCTCCCGCGGGTCCATCGGCGCGCCGACGACCTCGGCGACCGGGACGCCGATCACCTCTTCGAGTTCATGCCCGTAGACGGCCTCGGCCGCCGGGTTCCAGCTCGTCACCAGCCCATCGGGCGACGTCGCGATGATCGCGTCGCTCGCGTGGCCGACCAGCGCGGCCTGAAACCGCAGCCCGGCTTCGGCCGCCTTCTGGGTGGTCAGATCGCGCATGATCACCTGATAGGCGGGTTTGCCCTCCCAGGTGGTGAGGACGGCCTGCGATTCGACAGTGACCTTGCCGCCTTCGAGGGTCAGAAGCGTCATCTCGGTCGGATCGCTGAACGAGCCGGGCGAGGCCAGCGAACCGATCCGTGCGAGCAGCGCGTCCTGCGAGCCGGTGTCGACCATGTCCGTGATGTGCAGCCCGACGAGTTCGGTCGAAACCGTCGCCCCGACGAACCGCATCGCGGCCGAGTTCACGAAAACGACTTTGCCGCGCTGATGGACGCAGATGCCGTACGGGCTCGCTTCGACCATCGTGAGGTACTGAGTACCCAAAGTGCCGCCGTCGGAGTTTTGCTCCAAAAGGCGGTACCCATCACGAAGAAACGCGAGTGCGGGATCGCCGCGATGATCCCTCTCGGTGGACAACTCGGTCAGCAACCGGACGAGCGACGCATGCCGGGCCGCCACCCCGCCCGGCGGGTCGGATATGCCAACCGTGCTGGCCGCGGTGCCGTTCGCTGGAGAGGAATCCTGATCCGAGATCCGGTGGGGGTCGGGAGTCCCACCGGCGAGATCGTCAGGATCCATGTGATCCAAACCCCCTATGTGACTGATGTAGCTTCCGATTAGATCACTAAATCGACGTAGCCGTCCTCCTCGTCCAGCGGATCGCTACGGCTTTTCCACCCCGGCGTTGACGGAATGTAGTTGAAGGGAAACACGTGCGGAGCAAAACCGACATCTGCGGCATCGGCGCCGTAACCGCCTATGGGTGGGGGCGCGAATCGCTTTGGGAGGGCCTCACGAGCGGCCTGCCAGGCGCCCAGCTCGTCGAAGGATTCGGCGAGACCCGTGAACTGCCCGGCTGGGTCGGGCACGTACCGGACGGAGGCAGACCGAGGGACGGCAGCCTGCACTGCCGCGCGTTGCTCGCGTCGGCGCGGGAGGCGATCGAGGACGCCGGCGCGAACGGCTGGACACCCGGCCGCCGGGTCGGCGTCATCTACGGCGGCGTCCGCGACGACATGCGCACCTGGGACAAGTTCCACGCCCTCGGCGAGCGGCTCGCGTTCCGGCGCGAGTTCATCGGCATGATGCCGTCGACGCCGATCACCTCGCTGATGGCCGAGTTCGGCTTCCGCGGCCCGTCGATGACCGCGTCCGCGATGTGCGCGACCGGCAACGCCGCGGTGCTCACCGCGAAGATGTGGCTGGACGGGGGGATCGCCGACGACGTCGTCGTGGTCACCACCGACGTTTCCGCGACCCGTCAGGTGGTGCGGCACTTCGTGCATTGCGGGGTGGCGGTCACCGACGTCCCACCACTCGAGGCGTGCCGTCCTTTCCAAGAGGGCACAAGGGGTTTCACCTTCTCCGAGGCTTCGGTGTCGGTGGTGATGACCCGGCAGAAGACCGACGCGTACGCGACGGTACTGGGCGGCGCCATGACGCACGAGGCGCATAACGCGATGGCGCTCGACCCTGATCCGACGACGGCGATCGAGGCGGTGACCGACGCGCTGGAGAACGCGAACGCGAAGGCGGCCGACGTACGGTACGTGAACGCACACGGAACGGGTACGAAACTGTGCCACCGCACGGAATCCCAGATCCTCGAAGCGGTGTTCCCCAGCAGTACGGAGATCTTCTCGATCAAACCGCTGACCGGCCACAGCCAGTCGGGCAGTGCGCTGACCGAGATCGTGACGACCTGCCTGGCGGCGCGGCGCGACCTCATCCCGGCACCGAAACCGGTGGCGGAAGGGCATGCGCAGCTGATGGACGGACCGTCGCGGCCGGAAAGCGGGCTCACCGTCAAAACCTCGATCGGGATGGGCGGCTACGTCACCGCCGTCGTGCTGGACGCCGCCTGACCAATTTGGTAACAGACGGTCTCAAGGTCGTCACGAAGTGTCATAACCCGTGCTCACGTCGCCGATACTTCCCAGTAGCGAAACGCACTGAGCACGGAGGCGGCCATGAGCCCGAGAACAGCGTCCGACAACCTCGTCCGCAACTACCTGTTCCTTCGGCGCGCCATAGGTTTCCTCGGCATCGGGCTGCCTTTCGTGCTCGTCTTCGGGAAGGTGCTCGTCGACGGCGGCGGGCTGCTCAACTCCATCAGCGGTTACTACTACTCGGGGATGCGTGACGTCTGGGTCGGCACCATGTGCGCGATCGGCGTCTTCCTGTTCTCCTACCGGGGTTACGGCCGCGTCGACGACATCGCGGGCAATATCGCGGCGGTGGCCGCGGTCGGGGTCGCGCTCTTCCCGACCACACCGGGGAACGGCACCCGCGCGGACGCGATCATCGGCATGGTGCACCTCGGCTTCGCCGCGGTCTTCTTCCTCACCTTGGCGTTCTTCTGCATCGTGCTGTTCACCAAATCGGACAAGGAGATCCCGGGCGCCCGCAAACCCGAACGGAACCGGCTCTACGTCGCCTCGGGCGTGATCATGCTGGTGTGCCTGGCGTTGATCGTGCTCTGCGGCCTGTTCTTCGACGACCTGACGAAGTCGCTCTACCCGGCGCTGTGGCTGGAGTCGGTGGCGATCCTCGCGTTCGGCGTGGCCTGGCTCACCAAGGGCGGGACGTTGCTGCCGGACAAGCCCGCGACCGTTCCCGGGGTCGTGGCGACGCACGCGGACGCCTGACCTGTACGGGAGCTGTGCGGATCAAGGTAAAGGAACCTTTGCCATCGGCCGGGTCGTTGACGCCTTATGACTGAGCGCATCGCACTCCAGCTCGGCCGCCGCGACCTCCTGGTGGTCGCGGGGATTCCCGGGGCGGGCAAGACCACCCTGCTGTCCCGGGCGGCGACCGGCGCGATGCCGGTGCTCGATTCGGACCAGGTCCGGAGCCGGTTGCGCGAGCGGCTGCCCGCCGCGCTGCCGTACCGGTTCTACCGGCCGCTCGTGCATCTGTGGCACCGGGCACGGGTCGTCGGTTTCGCACTCGCGGACGACGGCCCGCTCGTCGTCCACGAGCCGTCGACCA
Source organism: Amycolatopsis pittospori (assembly GCF_013870525.1). Lineage (GTDB taxonomy): Bacteria > Actinomycetota > Actinomycetes > Mycobacteriales > Pseudonocardiaceae > Amycolatopsis > Amycolatopsis pittospori. The sequence goes on along the minus strand of NZ_JACBXD010000083.1, from coordinate 14,716 downwards.
GGGCGAGCACGCGAGGGCTGCTCGCCCTGCTCGGCGTGCTGAGCCGCCGTCCGGTCCGGCTGCTGTGGCTGGACGTGACGCCGGAAGAGGCCCGCGCGGGCCAGGTCGCGCGCGGGCGCGTCATCCGGCGGCATTCGTTCGCCCGCCACTGCCGTCGAGCCGAGAAGGTGCGCCGCGAACTGCGGGCGGGCTGGGTCCCGGCCGGCTGGCACGGCGCGCAGATGGTGACCCGCGAGGTCACCGGGGCCCTGCGCTTCGTCACCGAAGAGGAACCCGGGAGAGACCGCTCAGGCGACGTCCGGCTCGTCCCCGTCGAGCGGCCGTCCGCACCCGCAGTGCGCGCAGGCTAGCGATTCCGGCTGGGCGGGCTCGGGGTCATCCGAAGGACCTGGTCGGTTCGGGGGCGGACACGAGTTCCATGGCGCCCAGCGGATGCGTACCGGCATCGTCGGCCATCCTTTCCACTCCGCGAAGGCCTTCGACGAGCCGTTCCACCTCGGTGTCCGGCCGGACACCGAACCGCAGGAACCGGCTACTGAGGCCGATCTTGTTACCGCAGTTGCGCACCAGCAGGTGGTGCTCGGAGAGCAAGTGGTCGCAGAACGCGCCACCCTCGATCCCGGCGGGCAGTTTCACCAGGAGGAAGTTGGCCTGCGAAGGAAAGACGGTGAGTTCGGGGAACCGGGAAAGCTGCGACGCCATCATGAACCGGTCCAGGGCGAGCATTTTGAGGCTTTCCTCGTACTCGGCGCGATGTTCGGCGAGCATGAACACGAACGCTTCGGCGAGGGAGTTGACGTTCCACTTCGGCAGCGCGGCGGACATCTTCTTCGTCAGCGCCGGATTCGCGATCTGGTAACCGAAGCGGATCCCGTGCAGGCCGAAGTTCTTTCCCAGGCTCTTCAACACGATCACGTTCGGTCGCAGCGCCGCCTCCTCGGCGACCGACGCCTTCCTCTCCACCTCGACGAATTCGATGAACGATTCGTCGATCACCACCAGGTCGAGGTCGATCAGCTCGTCCATGAACCGGATCACCTCGCGCCGCGGGACGTACCCGCCGTCGGGGTTGTTCGGATTGCACAGCACCGCGACCCGCGATCCGCGCGAGCGGATGAACCGGATGTACTCGTCTATCCGCAGTTCGAACTTGTCGGCCTCCCGCAACAGGAACATGTCGACGCGTTTGCCGGTCTCCAGCGATTGGTCGGTCCAGCGGCCGAAGGTCGGCACGGGCACGGCGATGCTGGTGTCCACCAGCAGCCGGTCGATCCAGGTGATGAGCTCGGTCGAACCGTTGGCCATCGACACCGTCGCCGGGTTGAGCCCGAGCGTGCTCGACAGCCGCCCGATGATCGTCGCTACGTCGCTCGGGTAGAACTTCAAGATCGTTCTGAGGTTGGCTTCGAGGTGCTTGAACATCTCGTCGGTGGGGAAATACGGATTCGCCGGGATACAGAAATCGGCGAGGTCGGTCGTATTCCCCAGGGCCCTCGAAACCGAGAAGAACGACGGACTGTGGGCCGTCCCCTGCCTGAGGACGGCCGTGTTGATTCCGTGTCGCACGCGAGCTCCATCCGCCGTAACCGGGCAGAGGCCCGGAACGTAGAGACCTCTGCTCCGTGATACGGACGTGATGATTCACCGGTTCATTCAAGTCGCGAGAAAGCGCCTCACCGGCCGAAACGCCGCCGGGCGGCGGGCAGGTCGGCACGGATCAGATGCCCACGTAGTTCTCGGCGAAGAAGTCCTGATGAGCACGGGAGGCCCGCAGGCTTTCGAGCCGCGCGTCCCGTAACGCCCGCTGGAAGACCGCCTCGTCGTCGTGTCCGGTGGGGCCGTGCAACAGATCGATCATCCAGAGGGAGAACTCTTGCGCATGCCAGATGCGCGGCAGACATTCCGCGGAGTACCGATCGAGTAGTGACCGGTCCTTTTCCTCGTAGGCGGCGATCAGCGCACCGGCGAGGATTTCGGCCTCCAGCAACGCGAGATTCGCGCCCTTCGCCGCGGCCGGGCTGATCAGACTGGCCGCGTCGCCCGCGAGGAACAGGTTCCCGCGCTGGATCGTGTCCATCACATGCGAACCCAAGTCCACGATCCGGCGCTCGATGATCGCGCCCTGTTTCAGGGAGCCGTACTGTTCGGCGCGCATCCGCAGGTGCAATTCGGCCCAGACGCGTTCGTCCGTCCAGTTGGCGGGATCCTCGCCACGCGGGACCTCCAGGTAGTAGCGCGTCACCGTCGAAGTCCTGGCCATATGTCCGGCGAACCCGCGTTCGTGGATCGCGTACCCGACGGCGGACATACTGGGCGGCGCCTCGGCGAGGATCGCGAGCCAGGAGATTCCGTGGTCACGCTGGAAGACCCGGGCCGGCACGGACCTCCGCGACACACCGTGCCTGCCGTCGCAGCCGGCGACGTGGTCGGCACGCAAAAGAAGATCGTCGGCGATGACGGTCGCGTCCGTTCCCGACACCGAAGAGACCTCGGCACCGAACCTGATTTCGCCGCCACGCGACAGGAACTCCGCGATCAGGTCCCTGACCAGGAACTGTTGCGGGTAAACGGTATGCACTTCACCGCGACCGAGTTCGCGGTAATCGAGCTCGAATTCCGCCCTATCACTACGAAAGGCGCAGGTGTCATGCTCGAACCCGCTGCGCAGCAAGCCTTCGGCGAGCCCGTTCTCGGCGAGCAAGCGGACACTGTTCGCCGCCAGAAACCCTGCCCTGGCACGGTTTTCGATATGTTCCCGGCTCCGTCTCTCCAGGATCAGGCAGTCGATTCCGGCCGCCCGCAACAGGTTTCCCAGTACCAGCCCGGCCGGACCCGCACCCAGGATGAGCACGTCAGCATCGTTCTTCCCCACGAAAGCCCCCAGTACCTCCGCCACCCCTCGTGGTCCAAGGTACACAAAAAGCTTTGGTGTGGTGCGCGTTCATTCGTGCTGGGCGCGCGCCCTCGCGCGGCGTTTACCTTCGTGCATCGCCGCGACCCGCGCGATCGGGATCGTATGCCCCTGTTCCACGAGGTCCGAGGGCAGCGACTGCGGTTCGGGCATCATTTCCGCCCACGGATCCTTGTCCCCCAAGAGAGCGGGCGCGGTGTGAACGGTGAAATCGGCGGGGACGACGTTTTCGAGATCATTCCAGGAAACCGGGAACGACACCGGCAACCCGGGCCGCAATCGCGGACTGTAGGCCGACGCGACCGTTCCGCCGCCTGCACGCGTCGAATCGAGGTACACCTTCCCCTCGCGGTCCTCGACGATGTACGCGGTCGTGGCGACCGACGGATCGACCTGTTCGGCCCGGGCGGCGAGCGCGCGGGTCGCGGCCGCGACGTCGTCGAACGCCTGACCCGGTACCAACGGGACGAAGATGTGCACACCCTTGGAACCACTGGTCTTCACCGCCCCGGCGAGCCCGGAGTCCGACAGAGCCTGTCGCACCAGGCCAGCGGCTTTCACGACATGCGCGAAATCGTCGCCGGCGGGCGGGTCGAGGTCCAGGACGAGATGGGTCGGGCCGGTGGTCTCCCCCGCGCGCATCAACGTCGGGTGGTACTCGACGGCGCGCTGGTTCGCGAACCACATGAGGGTGCGGCGGTCGTCGCAGAGCGCGTACGACACTTCCCGCTTGGAGGTCTCCGCCCACATCCCGTGCCGCTTGACCCATTCGGGCGTGTATTTGGGCAGGTTCTTCTGCATGAACGGCCCTTGGCCGCGCAGGATGCGGATCACGGACAGCGGCCGGCCCTCCAGGACCGGGAGGATGCGGCCGGCGACGGCGTCCAGGTAATCGACGAGGTCGCGTTTGGTGGCGTCCTCGAACAACGGCTGGTCGAGGTTGCTCAGCTTGACCCCGTCGCGCTCGTCATCGCTCATGGGGTGAGCGTAAAGCCTCGTGAGTGGTAATGACGGTTCCGACCGTCATTACCACTCACGAGCCCGACACCTAGCTGATGTTGGCGTCGATGCAGGCGTAGAACGCGTTCGCCGTGTCGTAGACGTTCCAGCGGGCGAGGATCTTGTGCCGCCCGCTCTGCTGCAGGTTCACACTGTGCGTGACCGTGGCGCCCGGCTGCGCACCGTTGTCGTTGACCGTGGCGACCTTGGCGCCGTCGACGAAGTACTCCCACGTGCTGGTGCGGTGGCGAGCCGTGATCGTCCACCGGAACGTGGTGGTCCGGCCGAGGTTGTGGACCGTCCAGCCCTTGCTGTCGTTGTTGAGATCCGCGAAACGGCCGACGCCGCCGTTACAGCTCATGAGCCCCTTGGGGCCCTCTACGCTTTGCGGTTCCCATTTGATGTCACCGCAGGAAACGGTGTTCTGAGCACATTGCGCCTGCCTGCTGGCAGGTGAGGAAACGTAGCCGTGCGCGCTGGCGGTTCCCGCCGGGATCGCGACCAGAACAGCCGGCACCGTTGCCGCACCTGCCGCCAGGGTCAGAAGCCTTCTCTTGAAGCTCATGCCTACCCCTTTCGACACCCACCGCTGACCCGGTGGCAGAACCGTCCGCGAACTCGAGGTTCCTGGGCCACAGCGAGCGAAAACCAATGACGGTTGGGACCAACATCCGCCGGAGCGCCGAGCTGGCGAATGTGGTCTAGACCATAATTGGTTCAGACGACTCGGTCAAGAGTAACCAACCGGGCACTTGCGCCGGTGAAGATCGAACAGGGCCTGTCAAGACCGGCGATCAGCCCGCACCCAAACAGACGAACGGTCGCCGGAACGGATCAACCGCGATGGTCTTCGCCAGCGCAGTCGCCGGTCCGGCGCCTTCGGCCAGTCCGCGGTGGTAGTCGTCCATCGCGGCCGCGGCCGCCTCGTCACCGACTCGGCTCAACGGCGCGATCACCGTCCGAGAGCCGCTCGCGAGCAGCGCGCTGGCGAAACCGAGCACCTCGTCGCCGGGCCGGATCCGGTTCAACGCCAATTCGCACGCCGCGAAAACCACCTGCGACGGCGGCTGCGCGAGACCGGCCATCTCGTGCGCGAAGAGCGCTCCGTCGGCCAGTTCCAGCCTGGAGAACAAGGCGTTCTCGGGTTCGTGGGCGCCATGTGCGGCGATGTGCGCGAGCTTCGCGCCGTCCAACGCCGCCAGAACGGACTTCACCGTCGCCGCCTGCCCGGTCAAGGCGCGCGCGGTCCGGTAGTGCGTGGCGAGTTTGTCCAGCTCACCTCGGCTCCCGACGAGTCCGGGCCCGCGAACGAGGACGACCTTCCGCGCCCGGGGCATCCTCGACCGCTCCGCACCCAGCCACGCCGTGGCGGACGGCGCGACGACGACCGGGCGCGAACGCAACGCGGGCAGCACTCCCCACGGGACGGCGTACAGCGAACCGGTCGGCACGACGACCAGGCTCCGCTCGCCGATCAGCTCGTCCAGCGGCCGGATCAGCTGGGCGTCCAGCCGTTCGGACTGTTTCCGCGCCGAGGCGAGCACCGACTGGACCAGTGGTACCGGCAACCTGTCCGGGGCGAGGGCGTCGAGGTCGATGTTCAACATGCGCGCGGACTCGGCCGCCCGCGCCGCCGAACCGAGCCGGACCAGTTCACTCCGCCCGCCGGCGACGACCACCGCGACCAGCTCGTCACCGGACGACGCGAAACTCACCAACGCGCGTTCGCCCAGTTCGCCGCCGACCTCGGCGAGCCCCGCGACCGGCCTCGGCCGCCCCCACCGCCCGGTGTGCCACCCGAGCCGGTGCGCCTCACGCAACCGCTCGGCATGTTTGGCGCGCAAGGCCGCGGTCGGATGGCCGTCGTGCTGCGCCTGATGGATCGCCTGATCGAGACCCCGGACCTCGCCGACCCGCTCGGCGAGGTCCGGGTCGGTCGCCGCGACCGGTTCGTACCGGTAACTCTGCGCGCGAGTCCGCTCCGTCCAGCCGAACAACCGCGCCGCGTCCGCACGTTCGAGCACGATCTTGACGGCCAGGTCGGCCAGCTCCCGGCCGTGCAACGCCGTCCCGGACACCAGTTCGAGCCCGCCCATCCGGTCACGGACCCGGTCGAGTTCGGTGAGCCCGGCCCGGATCTCGGCCAGCGCCTTGCTCTTGTCCCCCTCCGCGACCGCGAGTTCCGCGCGGCAGAGCCGTCGCAACATCCGGTAATCGACCGTCGTGAGCCTGCCCGGCCGCGGAATCCGCGCCAGCAACTCGCCTGCCCGCTTACGGTTTCCCTTCCTGAGCTCCACCCGGATCGCCAACATGCGCGCCAGCGCGGCCTGATCGGCCAGGCGCGGCATCGGCATCCCGTTCGCCGCCCGCAGGGCCCGTGCGGTCAAGGTCGGCGGGATTTCGTTGGCGCGCAAGGCATCCCGTACATCCGCGCGGAGTCCGATGATGGTCGCGTTGGCGACACAGGTCTGACAACCCCAGCGCAACATCCTGCGCCGCGCCGAAGCCGCGTAGCCGCGGGCCAGTTCGAGATCGTCGCTCATCAGTGCCGCGGAAGCCCGATACAGCTCCGCATACCCCAGCTCTCGGGTAGTGCTGGTCTGCTCGTGCATCACCTCCAGCACCTCGTCGAGATGCCTGCCCGCCTCGTCCGCCAACCCGGCCGCGAGCAACGCTTGCGCTTGGTCCAGGCGCAGAAGCGGGTGAACCTCGACATCGAGGGCCCGATAGATCCGCTCGCTCTCCTCGTAGAGCCGAAGGGCCGCGGGCACGTCGCCGACGCGCAGTTCGAGCGAACCGAGCGGGCGCCGGACATCGGCCGCCTGGAGCCGAAGTTCGTACTTCTCGGCGATATCCATCGCATGAGACAGGTCGACGCGCGCTTTCCGAACATCTCCCAGTCGCGTATACGCGAGCCCGCGTGTGATCATCGTGCCCAGATACGGATCGAGGAGAGGAACCGGATCCGGCACCGAAGCGAGAGCGAACTCCTTGTGCTCGATCGAAGCGTCGAAATAGGCGACACCGTCCTCGTTCCGGCCTACCGCCATGAGAAGAAGGCCGTAGTTGTGGTCGATGGCGCCACTCAGCTCGGCACGCAGTCTCGGATCGCCCACTTCACCGAGAAGCAACCGGACTTCGTCCAACTCGGCCAGCCCGGCGGTGACCTCACCGCCGGTTTCCGTGCCGAGCGCGACAAGCGAATTCGTGAGCCGTATCCGGGCCGCGAGCCACTCCGCTCGAACGCCTTCGGCACCCGGATCCACGGAGTCCAGCACCGCCATACCCCGGTGGAGCAGCTTCAAACCCTCACGCGGCCGCGCCGAGCAGACGGCCTCGACACCCGCCCGCTGAAGGGCGCGCGCTTTACGGATGACATCGGCCACCCCGAGTTCTGTTACAGGCACTGATCTATGACAGCACAGTCCGTAGCCGAAATGCCGTCCGCCCATCGAGGAATACCTCGACGGGCGGATCGGGTCATTTCAGCACAGGCGATCAGGACGTCGGCGGCGGCGTCTGGATGCAGCCGCCGGCACAATCGAAAAGGTGATTCCGGTTGTGTTCACAATCCGGGCTGTGCTGGTGTTCTCCCAGGTCAGGCTGCGGTTCGACCGGGTCGACCGGGTCTTCCTCGCCGATGGGATCCTTGATGTCCGTAGGCGTCGACATTGAGCGATCTCCTCCCCTGATGATCCTTTGTCGTGCCAGGAGGCCAAAACACTCCAGGCCCCCTCCACTCGCGGGCCCTCTTCCCGCGAATGGGGCAATAGTGCCACAACGGAGCAGTGATCGGGAGCTTTTACCTACACTGAGTCATCTCGTGCACCCATAAGGGGGACGCATCGTTAGCGGACCTCACGACCTGGTCCGAACGGCCCAATCGGCTTCGCGTCGCCTGTCGTGTCGGCGACGACAGCAGTCGGACGATGATCGACCGGGTTTTCCCCGCACAACGGCGAAACCGGCACCGAAAGCGCGCCGCGGCCGCGACGATCCCACTGCGCCATCCGGCCTAAGATCCAAAAATACTTGTGACACAAGGGTTTCCGGCCGGAAAGGCCGGGGAACCCACGGCCTGTCGGGGGTTGACCGACAGACATCCGGAGGAGATATCGATGCCCACGTGGTTGGTCATCATCATCGTCATCGTCGCGATCCTGGTGGTGGGAGCGGCCGCTTGGTTCGTCATCACCGAACAGCGCAAGCGGCGATTACGCGAGAGGTTCGGGCCCGAGTACGACCGGGCCGTCAAGGAACACGAGAGTCCGCGAGAAGCGGAACGCGACCTGGCATCGCGCGTGAAACGCCACTCGGATCTCGACATCCGGCCGTTGTCGGCGACCACAAAGGACCGATACGCGCAGGAATGGTCGCTGATCCAGGAGCAGTTCGTCGACCGTCCGTCCGGCGCCGTCGTGGAGGCGGACCGGGTTCTGGTCTCCCTGATGGCCGAGCGCGGCTACCCGACCGAAGGGTATGACCAGCAGCTCGCGGATCTGTCCGTCCGGCACGCGAACGCGTTGCGGCACTACCGCGCCGGACACGAAACGCTGGAGCACCATCGGGAATCTGAAATGTCCACAGAGGACATGCGAGAAGCGATGAAGCATTACCGCGTGGTGTTCGAAGATCTGCTGACCGACGGTGACGAAGGAGCGGAAAGTCATGGAAAACAGGCCTCTGGGAACCGAGGGAACGGAACCGCGGACAACGGAACGCGTCGCGGGAACGACGGATCGGCTCGACGAGGAACGGACCACTGACGGTCTCGACGGAACCCGCTCCGGCGGTGTCGAGACCAACGGCGGGCATACGCTGAGCACCGAGGATCTGGTGGCCGCCGAACCCGAGCCCACCACCGAGGCGACGGCCGAGACCACCGAGGACGTCGAGCACACCCTCTTCGAGGACAACGACATCGAGCGGTTCCAGGACAACTGGAAGGGCATCCAGACGGCCTTCGTGGACGATCCGCAACGGGCGGTCAGGGAGGCCGACGAGCTGGTCGCCGTGGTGATCCAGAACCTCGCCGCGACCTTCGCGGACCACAAGAAGGACCTGGAAGCCGCGTGGAGCCAGGGTGAGCCGGCCACCGAGGACCTCCGGATCGCGTTGCGCCGCTACCGGTCGTTCTTCAATCAGCTGTTGACCAGGTAAGCACGAAGCGCGTGAAGGACTCCTTCTCTCGGCTGATCATTCAAAACCACAGCCGAGGGAAGGAGTCCTTCGCGCGTGTTACGGGCTTACTCAGGCGCCGGTGGTCGATCCGGGACGCACGATCATCAGCACCGTCACCACGGCCCAGAGAAGATTGAACATCCCGGTGTACATCGCCACCTTCCCGGCCGTCAGCGGTTCCGACGGCGGCTCGGCGTCCAGCGCGGCGAGGATCGCGTTCTGCCCGGGCAGCACCAGCAGGGCCAGCACACCGCCGGCCGCCGCGGTGAGCACGATCGACACGAGAACCCATACGTCGCCGAAGACCTTCATGCTGCCCGCCGTCGCCAGCCCGAAGAACGGCACCGCGAGACCGATGATGGCGTACACCCGGCAGATCCGGTTCAGCGCGCGCAGCACCGAGAGGCCGGAACCCGGTTCGGCGAACGCCTTCCGCGCGGCGGCCGGGAACATACTCGCCGCGACGGTGACCGGGCCGATCGCGATGACGGCGGCGAGCACATGAAGGATCAGGAGGACTTTCGACACGCTGTCGAGCCTAAGATCACCACCTCGGCGTCCGGTACCGGTGTTTTCGACAGATGTCACAGGATTCCGGCCATCGCCTACGTCCGGTGACGTACGCGCGAAGCCGCTCCCGAACGGATGTGCCGCGTCCTCCGGACGGACACCATTCGTCACCATGAACATTCCCGTGGACACAGACGAGCTCACGAAACGGTACGGCGAACAGCTCGCCGTCGACCGGATGAACCTGACCGTGCTGCCGGGCGAGATCTACGGTTTCCTCGGCCCGAACGGCGCCGGCAAGACGACGACGTTGCGGATGCTGCTGGGCCTGGTCCGGCCGACGTCGGGCAGCGTGCGGCTGTTCGGCAGGCCGCCCGGCGACCTCGACGGCGTCGGCGCGCTGATCGAATCGCCCGGCTTCTACCCGTATCTGTCCGGTTCGGACAATCTGAAGGTGCTGGCCCGCTACAGCGGAACGGATCCGCTGCGGGTCGGCGAGGTACTCGCGATGGTCGACCTCGCCGATCGCGGCAAGGACCGGTACTCGACGTACTCACTCGGCATGAAGCAGCGGCTGGGTGTCGCGGCGGCGCTGCTGAAGGATCCGCGGCTGCTGATCCTCGACGAGCCGACCAACGGGCTCGACCCGGCGGGAATGGCCGACATGCGCGTGCTGATCCGGCGGCTGGGCGCGGAGGGCTGCACCGTGCTGCTTTCGAGCCACATGCTGGGCGAGGTCCAGCAGATCTGCGATCGCGTCGGCGTCGTCTCGCGCGGACGGCTGATCGCGGAGAACACGGTGGCCGAACTCCGGGGCGGCAGTGTGCTGCACATCGAAGCGGACGAGATCACGCGTGCCGCCGAACTCGCGGAGCGCTGGATCGGCGCGGAGAACGTGCGGACGAGCGGGACCGGACTCGATCTGACCGTGGAGCCGGATCGCGCGTCGTGGCTGAACCGCGAACTCGTCACGGAAGGGATCGCGGTGCGCGAACTGCACGTGCGCGAACGGGATCTGGAGCAGGTTTTCTTCGAGCTCACCGGAGAGGTGGCAGGTCATGTGGGGTAGCTGCACCGCCGAGCTGGCGAAACTCGTCCGGCGTCCGGCGAACTGGTTCATGCTGGGGATCGCGGTCGCGCTCGGGCTGACGTTCACCTACCTGCTCCCGCTCGCGGGAGCGACGGGCGCGTCGAGCGGGGCGCCGGGTACCGATCGCGGGCTGGCCACGACGATGCCGGGCAACCTGGTCGGCAACTCGATCGGCGGGCTGCCGGTGTTCCTCGGCGCGATCATGCTCGTGATCGGGGTACTGGCCGTCGGCACCGAGTACGGCTGGAGCACGTGGAAGACCGTGCTGACGCAGGGTCCTTCGCGGATGACCGTCTACAGTGGAAAGTTGTTCGCGCTCGCCGTGGCGGCGCTGGCCGTCGTGGTGGCGAGTTTCGCGACCGGCGCGATCACGAGCGCCCTCATCGCCTCGTCGGAGGGCGAGCCGATGAACTGGCCCTCGGCCGGTTCCTTGCTCACCGGGATCGGCGCGGGCTGGTTGATCGCGATGACCTGGACGGTGCTGGGGGCGGCGCTGGCGATCGCGATGCGCGGGGTGGCGCTGCCGATCGGGCTCGGCCTGGTGTGGCTGCTGGTGATCCAGAACCTGCTGTTCGGGGTCGCCGCCCCACTGCTGGACTGGGTGAACACACTCCAGCTGGCCCTGCCCGGCGCCAACGCCGGTTCGCTGGCCGCGTCGCTCGGTGCTTCCGAGGCCGCGCCGGGAATCGGCGAGCTCGTCGGCGTCTCTCAGGCGACGCTGGTGGTGGCCGGCTACCTGGTGGCGTTCGCCGGCCTCGGCGGCTGGCTGCTGCGGCGCCGGGATGTCCTCTGAAAGTACGGGACCCACGGCGCTCCGGTGTTGCGAAAGGCACTTTCGCAACCTTCAACGTTGCGAAAGTGCCTTTCGTAACACCCGCCACGCGGCCGGCCGGCCACCCCCGAAAGCGGGCTTCACGTACTTCTAGGCGAGGGCGTCGAGATCCGCGATGACGTCCTTCGGCAGTTCGAGGTCCGCGGCCGCGATGTTCTCGTGCAGATGCGGCACCGACGACGTCCCCGGGATCAGCAGGATGTTCGGCGACCGCTGCAGCAGCCACGCGAGAGCGACCTGCATCGGCGTCGCGTCGACGCGGCGGGCGCAGTCGTCGAGCACACCCGACTGCAGCGGGGTGAAACCGCCGAGCGGGAAGTACGGCACGAACGGGACGCCGATGGTCGCGAGGGCGTCGAGAAGGTTGTCGTTGACCCGGTTCGCGACGTTGTACTCGTTCTGCACGCAGACGACCGGCGCGATCGAACGGGCTTCCTTGACCTGCTCGGCCGACACGTGGCTCAGGCCGAGGTGCCGGATCAGGCCCTGCTCCTGCAGTTCGGCGAGGACCTCGAACGGCTCGGTGATCGAGACCGGGATCGGGAAGACGCCGTGCTCGCCGGCGAGCCGCAGGTTGACGACGTCGAGCACGTCGACACCGAGGTTGCGCAGATTGTCGTGGACCGCGGAGGTCAGTTCCTCGCGCGAAAGCGCCGAAGGCCAGCCCTTGTCCGGAGTCCGCTTCGCGCCGACCTTGGTGACGATGTGCAGGTTCTCCGCGTACGGGTGGAGCGCCTCGCGGATCAGCTCGTTGACCGTGTGCGGGCCGTAGAAGTCGCTGGTGTCGATATGGGTCACGCCCAGCTCGACCGCCTCGCGGAGGACGGCGATCGCGGCATCGCGGTCGCTGGGCGGTCCCCAGATGCCGGGGCCGGACAGCCGCATGGCGCCGTAGCCCATCCGGCTCACCGTGAGATCGCCGAGAGTGAGGGTGCCGCCTGGGCTCATGATCGCTCCTTGTACCGGTGGGTCCGCTGACTCACCTTATGCATGGTCACGCGCCTTGGCCCGGCCGGGAAGGGAGCAAGGGACCTTTGCTATCGCCTGGGGCTCTGACCTGCACGAACAGCGAGGCCGACCAGCTGGTTCGCCAGGCCTTCGGTCAATCCGTCGACGAACATCTCGCGGCCGGCGGGCGCACCTCGTTCGGCCAGGACCGTCGCCACGGCCTCGCCCGGGTTCGCGTAGGGCCATAGCCCCGCGACGAGGATGAAGACGGCCTTCGCGAAGTGCCCGGCCGCTTCGGCGTCCAAGGGGACCTGGGCGCGGACGAGGTTCGCGAGCCGTTCGGTCCGCTCGGCGGCCCGGGTCTTGAACGTCCGCGCGGTCTCCACGGAGATGTTGCGTTCGAGTACGGCGGCCATCGTGCTGATCAGCTCGCACAGCAGACGCTGCTGCGAGATCGACTTCGCGATGACGGTCGCGACGCGCACTTCGCGTTCGTAACCGAGCTTCGCGTCACCAGGTCCGCCCAGGTCGGCTTCGAGTCCGTCGAGCCACGCGACCCAGATCGAGTCGAGGACTTCGAGGAAGATCGCCTCGCGGCTGTCGAAGTACCGGAGGACGTTCGACTTCGCCAGGCCGACGCGGTCGCTCAGCTCCCGCAGGCTGATCTGGGAGACCGGCCGCTCGGCCAGCAGATCGCGCGCCGTCCCGAGGATCGCCGTGCGCCTGGCCTCCACCTGTTCCGGCCGCCGGGCGCGCTGGAAGTCGGGGGCCACGCGCCGCACGGTACCAGACCACCCGGCTGTTATTCGGCGTTCGCGGCCCGCCTGGCCTGCACCCGCTTGTAGCTCCAGATCAGCAGCGCGAACAGGATGAGCCCGGACAGGATCAGGCTCGAACCGGTGCTCCAGCCGGCGAGCGGCAGCCCGGGCACGAGACCCCAGATCACCCCGGCGGCCAGCAGGCCCAGCCCGGCCAGCACCGAACCGGCGATGCGCAGCGGCGACGAAACACTGTCTTCGGCCGCCTTCATCGCCCTGTCCCGGATCGGATCGACGTACTTCTCCACCGCCGGGAACTCCGATGCCAGCACCAGCAGGCCGGCGAGCACGAGCAGCAGCCCCGGGCCGGGCAGTACGAGCAAAGCGATGCCGACCAGCAGGAGAATGACGCCCGCGATCAGGATCAGCACCTGCTTCACGGGTTTTCCGATGCCCACCGTCGTCTCCTCGCCGTTGTCCTCCCCCGATTGTGCCGGTCGCGCCCGGAAAGCGCCGGTCCTGCCCGGGTGACAACCGGTTCGAAAACTTTTCGCCGGACCTGTCTGTTTCCTCCGCGGCCGTTCGTCGGGGTGGTGAACCACCCCCGAAGGACGGAGGCACGCATGCACCCCGACCCGCGCCGATGGCGAGCGCTGGCCCTGCTCTGCACGGCCAACTTCATGGTCATCCTGGACTCGCAGATCGTCGTGCTCGCGGTGCCGTCGATCGAACGGGATCTCGGGTTCGCCGGCGGCGGAACGCACTGGGTGCTCAGCGCGTACCTGCTGAGCTTCGGCCTCCTGCTCCTGCCGGGCGGCCGCGCCGCGGACCTGCTCGGCCGCCGCCGGACCTTCTCGGCAGGCACGGCGTTGTTCCTGCTTTCCTCACTGCTGTGCGGATTCGCGTGGAGTGACGACGTCCTGATCGCCGCGCGCGTCCTGCAGGGAATTTCGGCCGCGTTGATGGCGCCGAGCGCGCTTTCGCTGGTGATGACGACGTTCACCGACGACGGCGAGCGCACCAAGGCGCTGGCCGCGTGGTCGGGCGTCGGTGGTTTCGGCGCGACGGCCGCGCTGCTCATCGGCGGCACGCTGACGCGGGCTTTCGGCTGGGAGTGGGTGTTCTTCCTGAACGTCCCGGTCGCGCTCGTCCTGCTGGTGGCGACGCCGGCGCTGCTCGACGAAAGCCGCGACGTCTCCCGGCGCGGGGCTCCGCTGATCCCGCTGCGGATCTTCTCGTCGCGCATGCTGACCGGCGGCAACCTGGTGATGCTCACCGCCGCGATGGGGGCCTTCGCGGTCTCGTTCCTGATTTCGCGCTATGCCCAGGAAGTACTCGGCTATTCGCCGCTGCTGTTCGGTGTCGCGACCGCGGTGCTGCCGGTGATGGCGGTCGTCGGCGCGTACGGCGGGCAGGCGCTGATCCCGAAGATCGGCGTGCACGGCCTGGCCGCGGCGGGCACGATCCTGCTCGGCGCCGGCTGCCTG
>NZ_JACBXD010000082.1 GCF_013870525.1 Amycolatopsis pittospori | reverse complement strand
CCGGCATCACCACCGCCGCGTTCCAACTCGGCGGTGCGCTCGGCGTCTCGGTAGCCTCGGCCGTGTCGGCGGCCGTCACCGGGACCGCGACGTCCCCGGACGCCGTGACAGGAGGCTTCCGAGCCGGTTTCGCGGCCGCCGCCTGCTTCGCGGCATTGGGCCTGGCGATTGCTCTTTCGACGCTGCGCCCCCGGAAGGCGCTGGCGAAGGTGGTGGAGGACTGATGCGCTACATGTTGCTGATCTGCGGGACCGAGACGCCCGGCACCGACGAATGCGACGACCCGCTCGACGAGAGGACGCAGGCGTGGGTCGACGAGATGACCGCTCGCGGGGTGCGGCTGTCCGGCAGCAGGCTGCGGTCGACGGCCACCGCGACCACGGTGCGGCTGCGCGACGACGAACTGCTCGTCTCGGACGGACCCTTCGCGGAGACGAAGGAACAGATCCTCGGCTATGACCTGATCGAGTGCGCGGACCTCGACGAGGCCATCGAGATCGCGTCGAAGCACCCCGTCACGAAGGTGGCGACGATCGAGATCCGGCCGATCTGGCCGACTCCCTGACGCGGCCCGGGGAGACTTCGTCGGAAGTCCGTGAAGGCCTCCTTCCCTACTCTCAAGGTAGGGAAGGAGGCCTTCACGGACTTACCAGCGGCTCACGCGCCCCAAGTGATAGCAAAGGTCCCTTGCTCACTCCGCCCCGTTCAGCAGCTGCTCGAACGGCACGAACCCGCTGCTCACAGCCGCCACCGGAGCCTCCGAGACCCGGGAAGCGAACTCCCGCCCGGCCCGCGAAGCCCGGGCGTCGAGGTCACCCGGAGACGCCCAGTCCGACGACGCGGCGTACACCGCTGTCGCGACCGGCTCGGCGCGAAGGTAGGCGAAGAGCGGCCGCAGTGCGAAGTCGAGCACGAGCGAGTGCCGTTCGGTTCCGCCTGTCGCGCCGATCAGGACCGGCTTCCCGTCGAGCGCCTTCTGGTCCAGTACGTCGAAGAACGACTTGAACAGTCCGCTGTACGACGCGGTGAACACCGGCGTCACGGCGATCAGGCCGTCCGCGGCGGTCACCGTGTCGATGGCCGCGCGCAGGGCCGGAGAGGGAAATCCGGTCAGCATGTTCTTCGTGACGTCGAGGGCCAGATCGCGGAGTTCGATCACCTCGATCTTCACGTCCGGCAGCGCGGAAGAAACCGCCGCGGCCAGTTTGTCCGCGAGCAGTCGCGTCGAGGACGGCTGACTCAAACCAGCTGTCACCACTGCGATCGTCGTCACGCGGTCACCGCCGAAGAAGCCTCAAGAAGCGAAGCGTGCGTGGGAGCCTCGGGCACGTGAGCAGGGCGGAGCGCGTCGAGTTCCTTTCGCAGCACCGGGATCACGTGTTCGCCGAGAAGATCGAGCTGCTCCAGCACGGTCTTCAGCGGCAGACCGGCGTGGTCCACCAGGAACAGCTGACGCTGGTAGTCGCCGAAGTGCTCGCGGAAGGTCAGCGTCTTGTCGATGACCTCCTGCGGGCTGCCGACGGTCAGCGGCGTCTGGTCGGTGAACTCCTCCAGCGACGGCCCGTGCCCGTACACCGGCGCGTTGTCGAAGTACGGCCGGAATTCGCGCACCGCGTCCTGCGACTTCGGCCGCAGGAACACCTGGCCGCCGAGTCCGACGATCGCCTGGTCCGCCTTGCCGTGGCCGTAGTGCTCGTACCGCTCGCGGTACAACTCGATCAGCGCCTGGAAGTGTTCCTTCGGCCAGAAGATGTGGTTCGCGAAGAACCCGTCGCCGTAGTACGCGGCCTGTTCCGCGATCTCCGGACTGCGGATCGATCCGTGCCAGACGAACGGCGGGACACCGTCGAGCGGCCGCGGCGTGGAGGTGAACTCCTGCAGCGGCGTCCGGAACTTCCCGGACCAGCTGACCACGTCCTCCCGCCACAACCGGTGCAGCAGGTGGTAGTTCTCGATCGCCAGCGGGATGCCCTGCCGGATGTCCTGCCCGAACCAGGGGTACACCGGTCCGGTGTTGCCGCGGCCCATCATCAGGTCGACGCGGCCGTCGGCGAGGTGCTGCAGCATCGCGAAGTCCTCGGCGATCTTCACCGGGTCGTTCGTGGTGATCAGTGTCGTCGACGTGGAAAGGATGAGTTTCGACGTCCGCGCGGCGATGTGGCCGAGCATCGTGGTCGGCGAAGACGGCACGAACGGCGGGTTGTGGTGCTCGCCGGTCGCGAAGACGTCGAGACCGACCTCTTCGGCCTTGAGCGCGATCCGCACCATCGCCTTGATGCGCTCGTGCTCGCTGGGCGCCTCCCCGGTGGTCGGGTCGGTCGTCACATCGCCCACCGTGAAGATTCCGAACTGCATGACCTGCTCCCTAGTCACCGGGGTATCTTTGCTTGAGCGTTCAACCTTACGCACGGAAGAGATATTCCCGGCCGCCACCCCGCTGGTCCAGACCTTCGGCGCGGGCCGAACGAGTGACTTGATCGGCTCACGAAGTGACCGCCCTCACACTTGAATCCATGTGGCTCACCACTCTGCTTGTGACAACGTTGACATTCGCTTTCACGCCGGCCACCACCACTCCGGAACCCACCGTCACGGCGACGATCTGCGCCCAGTACTGCGACGGCCGCGACCCCGCGCTGGCCGTCGGCGACAGAAGACCCAGCACGGCGACGGTCTGGGGCCGCGCCATCACGCTGCACCTCTCCGACGGCGACGACATGGGCTGGGGCAGCGTCCAAAACGGTGATCCCGGCGACGAGGTCTGGCTCGACCGCTCCTTCGACGGCGGCCGCACCTGGGCCGGCGACAGCCGGATCGGCGACACGAAGATCCCGGCGGGCCAACGCGGCTGGCGGACCCTGATGTTCAACGGCGACGACCCCGCCACCCACCGGTTCGGCGCGCTCCGCGCTTGCGGGAAGGCGGGCAACCGCCCGGAAATCGCCTGCACGCCGTGGTTCCGCACGACGGTCGCCGCGGCGAACCGCACCGAAGCCGCGGCCACCGCGCTCATGCAGTTCTACGACAACGACACCGGGCTCTGGCAGACCACGGGCTGGTGGAATTCGGCGAACGCGCTCACCGCGATCCTCGACTACAGCACCCGCACCGGCTCCCAGACCTACCGCTACGCGATCGGCAACACCTTCGATCGCAACCGCGGCGACGATTTCACCAACGAGTACATCGACGACACCGGCTGGTGGGCGCTCGCCTGGATCCGCGCCTACGACCTGACGAAGGACCGCCGCTACCTCGACACCGCCGTCATCGCCGCGAACTACATGTACTCCTACCGCGACGGGACCTGCGGCGGCGGACTCTGGTGGTCGACGGCGCGGACGTACAAGAACGCGGTCACCAACGAGTTGTACGTCAAGGTCGCCGCGTCACTGCACAACCGCCTCCCCGGTGACACGGTCCAGCTGGCCAGGGCCCGCGAGGTCTGGGACTGGTTCCGCGGCAGCGGCATGATCAACGGGAGCGACCTGATCAACGACGGCCTGAACTCCTCGTGCGTCAACAACGGGGACGCCGTGTGGAGCTACAACCAGGGCATCGTCCTCGGCGCCCTGCTCGAACTGAACCGCGCGACCGGTGACGCCGCCCTGCTCACCAGGGCCCGTCAACTCGCCGACGCCTCCACCACGGCGCCGTCGCTGCATTCCGGCGGGATCCTGCGAGACCCGTGCGAGCCCGGCGACTGCGGTGCCGACGGGCCGTCGTTCAAGGGCGCGTACGCCCGCAACCTCGGCGAGCTGGACCGGGCGCTGGCGGGCAGACCGTATCGCGCTTACCTGACGCGCCAAGCGAATTCGACGATCGCGAACAACCGCACGTCGCTCGATCAGCACGGTCTGCGCTGGGCCGGTCCGGTCGACCGGATCGACGCCGCCCGTCAGCACAGCGCGCTGGAGGTCCTCACGGCAGCACTCTGATCACCGGCGTCGGGACATGCAGCCAGGCGAGGACCTCGGTCTCCTTCTCGTGCACGAGCACCTGCCGGTAGCTCATCGTGTCGAGGCCGGGGCCTCCCTGGTCCTGGACGTCCTCGTGGAACCGGTCCGACACCAGCACGACGACGGGTGAGCCGTCCGGCGCTTCGGTGAGCGCGTCACGCAGCACCCGCGAGTCGAGCAGCCGGGCGAGCAGCACCTTCGGCCGCCCCGTCACGCCGTACTCGTCGAGCGTGACCTCTCCGGCGTGGATCGCCACGCGTACCCGGATCCGCAGCGCCGGTTCGGTGACCACGTTGTACTTGGCCAGTTCGGCCGCCAGTTGCGAAAGCAGCGGGAGCAGCAGCCGGAACTTCGGGAAATGCGGCGGGACGACGACGATCATGCCGTCCCCCGTATCCCGTTTGAGACAGGCGTTCCAGGCGATGCCGCTGGTCTCGAAGGCGTCGGCCAGCAGGCCGAAGAGCATCCGCCGCACCTGGACGAAGACGTCGCTGCTGCGCCCGACCTGGCCGAATCCGGCGATGTCGATCGAGAACAGGCCACAGTGCATGCCGGATTCGACCCAGACCGTCCGCTGCGGATAGAGGATCTGCTTCCGCAGCAGGGCGAGGTGGACGCAGGACACGGCGATCAACAGGATCGTGCCGAAGAACCACGAGACGGCCATGACCGCCCCGACGTCACCCTCTGTTTCCCCGACCGCGAGCAGATAGATCAGCCCGCAGGAGGCCGAGCTGTAGATCACCACGTACAGCAGCACGAGCGCACGGCGCAGCCGGATCGCCGCGTGCACGAACGGCAGGGGCGCGAGCACCCCCAGTGACGCGATGACCACCACGAAATACCAAAGACTCACCACACGCTGCGCGGTCGACGCGCGCGCGGGACCGGTTTCGACGGCCACTTCCGTTTCCCCCTGCCACCCCCAGCAGTGTGACAGGGGAAACCATAACGCCTCATCGGACGCGTGAGGAAGCCGTCCCGGCGGCCGATGACCCGGCCACCGGGACGCTCGCCTCACCCGGCGCGGTAGGCCTTCAGCAGGGTTTCCGTCAGGGTGCCGCCGTCGGTGTCGCTCACCTTCGTGCGCAGCGAGACGAACCCGGCACCGGGGTTGACGACGGTGACCTGCCAGCGGTCCCCGACGCGGACCACCCGCGCGGGTGCCCAGGTCGCGCCGTCATCGGACGACGCCTCGACGCCGAGGCCCCGGATCCCCGCCCGAGCGCCCGAACCGGCCTGGTGCGCGGCGGACACGGTGAAGGTGAACTCCCCCGCGGCCGCCCCGTTGCCGAGATCGAGCGGCAGGTCGTAGCGGACGTCCAGCAGCGGCAACGCCTTCGTGCCGGGCCGGTGTCCACTCGAGAACGTCCACTCGCCGACGTATCGCAGCGGATCCCGCCCGTCGAGTTTCCGCGTGCTGTCGACCTTCAGCGTGTACCTGCCCGCTTCCCTCGGGACGTCGAAGATGCCCGACCCCGGCACGTCGTTGGCGCCGGCGGGTCTGCCGTCCTTGGTCAGCGACGTCGTGCCACTGTCCTGAACCACCGGCAGATAGGCGGCCGAATGCACCCGGCCGGACGGTGCGAACGCGGGCACGTTCACCCGGATCTTGTCGCCGGTCCTGGTCACCGCGGCCGTCAACGGTTCGAAGTTCAAACCGAACTGCCGCCCTCCCAGATCCGGCCCGAACGGCCCCTTCAGCAGGTCCTCCTCGACCCGCTGCCCCGGCTTCACCAGCACGGGATCGAGGATCTGGGCGGGCACCAGGGCCCAGCCGCTGACACCCGAGATCACCGAGGTCTCCCAGAGTCGATCCGGCGTCACGTAGACGTCGTGCTCCGACGGGAAATACGGATGACTCGCGCCGAAGCTCGCGCACACGGTCCCGTCGGCGCAGTACATCGTCCGGTCCACCGAGGCGACCGGGGGCGACCCGAAGTTGCGGACGTGCAGCAGGCCGAGATCGGCCCGCCGATGCGCCCAGGTGATGCCGTCCGGCAGCCCGCCGCTCAC
This sequence comes from Amycolatopsis pittospori, assembly GCF_013870525.1. GTDB lineage: Bacteria > Actinomycetota > Actinomycetes > Mycobacteriales > Pseudonocardiaceae > Amycolatopsis > Amycolatopsis pittospori. Next base: position 27,015 of record NZ_JACBXD010000082.1, on the reverse strand, counting down.
CTGGTCGACCAGCTCGTAGGTGACCGGGCTGGCGGCGATCCCCCGGATCCGCACCGTGAGCGGCCCCTTGGCGAGCGCGGCCTCCAGATCGGCCTGCTCCTTGACGACGACCGACGCGACCGGCACCGGCCACGCCCGCTCGTCCACAAAGGACGTTCCCCCGATCAGTACACCTTTCGCCCCGTCGGCGATCAGCCGTTCGACGATCGCCGTGGTCTGCCCGGGCGGATCTTCGAGGGTGGCCCGGATGTACCCGATCTTGCCCCGGACACCCGGATCCGCCGTGCGGCCGAGATCCACGACAGACGCGGTGATGTCGCCCCGGAATCCGTTCGGGTCGTTGTCGTGCGGGGCGAGGCGCAGGGACCCGCCGTCCACCGTCAGCAGCGGCCGGTCGGCGAAGAAGAGCCCGTCCACGCCCATCGACGGCAGCGGCCCGCTCGGCAGCACGAAATGCCCGCCGGGCCTGCCGCGCAGCGCGATTCCGCCGATCATGCCGCCCAGTCCGGACCAGAGCCCGGTGTACTGCTCGGGCACCCGGACGTCCGGATCGTCGACGGTCTGCTTCACCGGCTTTCCCGCCCTGCCGTCGAAGAACAGCTTCCGGTCCTCACGGAGATCGAAGTCCTGGGCGACACCGACCTGGGCGACAGGTTCGCCGTACGGGACCTCGGGCGTCTTCTCCCAGTCCTCCAGGCTGCCGAGCACGCGGTACCGGCCGATCGGCAGGTCGATCGTGCCGCCCTGGGCCGGCACCGCCTTCCCGGTGTCCCGGTCCTGCACGAAGAACAGGTTGTCGCCCTGTGCGTTGCCGCGATGCGTGATCGCGTCGATGGTCAGCTTGCGGGTCTCGGGTGCCACGACGGTCCCGATCGGTGTGACGACGCGTTCGCCGCGGCCGCCCGTGGCGATCAACCGGACGCCGAAGGTCCCGGCCGTCGCACGGCCGTAGTCGACCGTCACCGGAACGTCCACGGAGCCGCTCGGCGGCACGACGACGACGTTCGACCCGGTCCGGAACATCCCGGCCGGTACGCCATCGGCCTTGAGGGACAGGGTCAGCACGGCGGGCTGGGCACCGTCGTTGTGGTAGGTCACGGTCTTGGTGACCGGCTCGTGCGGCCGTGTGACCGCGCCCAGGGAAAGGCTCGTCTGCGCGGCTCTGACCTGCTGACGATGGGCCCTGGCGACGTCGAGACGTCCCGCTCCGAGCCCGTACACCGAGCCCCCGGCGAGCGGGTCGGCACTGCCGGTGAGCCCCGGTTTGAGCCGGTCGGCCTTCCAGTCCGGATGCCGCTGGGCGAGGATCGCGGCCGCTCCCGCGACATGCGGCGTCGCCATCGACGTGCCATCGAGCCGGGCGTACCGCAGGTCCACCGACGCGTCCGGGTACGTCCCCGCCGCCCTCGCCGCGACGATGCCGGCTCCCGGCGCGGCGATATCCGGCTTCACCGCCAGGTCGCCGAGCCTGGGGCCGCGGCTGGAGAACGCCGTGAGCTCGTCCTTTTTGGACACGGCGGCCACGGCGAGCGCCGCGTCCGCCGCGGCGGGCGAGGAGACGGACTGGTCCAGGCCGTCGTTCCCCGCGGCGACGACGAACAACATCCCGGACTGCTCGGTGAACCGGTTCACCGCCTGCGACAAGGGATCCGTGCCGTCGCTCGGGAATCCGCCGAGGCTCAGGTTCACCACCTTCGCGCCCTGGTCGGCCGCCCACTGCATCCCGGCGAGGATGGCGTCCTGCGGGCAGTCGTCGGCCCCGCAGACCTTCCCCGCGAGCACCTTCGCGCCGGGTGCGACGCCGCGGTAGCGGCCGCCCGACGCGGCTCCGGTGCCCGCGATGGTCGACGCCACATGCGTGCCGTGGCCGACGACGTCGCGTACGTCCTCCTGGACGAAGCTCGCCGAACCGGTCACCACGCCGGCGAGATCCGGATGGCCGGGGTCGTAGCCGGTGTCCAGCACGGCGACCTTGACACCGTCTCCGGTGAACCCCGCCTTCCACGCCTCCGGGGCGCCGACCTGCGGAACGCTCTGGTCGAGGACCGGCCGGAGGTTCTCGTTCAGCCAGAGTTTCGCGCCGGAAGACCGCTGTGCGGCGAAGTCGCGCCACCACTGTTTCGCGTCGTTCTTGCCCACGGCCGCCGCCGTCACCCCCAGCGACGGCAGAGAGCGCGTCACCTTCGTCCGCCCGGGGAGCATGTTTGCCGCCAGGGCTCCCTGGGCATGTCCCGCCAAGAGCGGCACTTCGCCGGAGCGCAGATCGTCCCGGCCCTGCCGGACGAGCGCCGAGACGTTGAACAGCCGCTTGTCGACCCGGTTCTCCTTCACCGGATCGAGCGCGGAGAACGGGAGGACGTACTGATCGCCGTCCTCGGTGAAGACGAAATGGTTACCGCTGTCCCGGCTGGGGACCACCTTGACCCGGCCGTCGGCGGCGACGTCCACCATGACCCGGTCACCGGTGATGAGCGTGACCGGCCGGACCGTTCCCCGCGGCGGCGGAGCCTCCCCGGGTGTGGCCACGGCCTCACCCACCGGTACCAGCCCGGCGGCCAGCAGCCCCGTGGTCGCGATCGCTCTTCGCAGTTTCATGCGTCCTCCCAGTGAAAGCCGCGCGTTCGCGGCTCCTACCGCTAGGACGCCGGCTCCGGCGGACAAGTTGTGACCTTCACGGACGGTCAGCGAAAGGACGAGGTCAGATGACTGGGCGTGGCCGCGAACAGGTGGTTCGCCACACCGAGGGCGTCGGAGAAGACGACTTGTCGGAGGGGACGGATATCCTCCAGTACGGTGTCGCGTTGAACGCCACCTCCACGAGCAAGTTCGCGAGCCACGACTCCAGGAGAAAGACCCAGTGACTGCTGAGACCCTGTACGGGGCCGACGACCTGACGCACCTCGAGGGTCTGGAAGCGGTCCGCAAGCGCCCCGGGATGTACATCGGCTCCACCGACAGCCGCGGTATCAACCACCTGTTCTCCGAGGTCGTGGACAACTCGACCGATGAAGGTGTGGCGGGGCACGCCGCCAGGATCGTGGTCACCCTGCACGCCGACGGGAGCGTCCAGGTCGACGACGACGGCCGTGGTATCCCCACCGGCACGCACGCCAAATCCGGTTTGTCCGGTGTCGAACTCGTGCTGACCAGGCTGCACGCCGGCGGCAAGTTCGGCGGATCCGGCTACAAGACCTCCGGTGGCCTGCACGGCGTCGGCGCTTCGGCGGTGAACGCGCTCTCGCACCGCTTCGACGTCACCGTGAAGCAAGAGGGCAAGATCCACCAGATGTCGTTCGCGCACGGCGTCCCCGGCGTGTTCGACGGTCCCGGCCCGAAGGCCAAGTTCACCCGCAAGTCCGGGCTGAACGTCACCGGGAAGATGAAGCGCGGCGAGCGCTCCGGCACCTCGATCCGGTACTGGTACGACTCCCGCTACTTCGAGACCGGCTCCGCGCTCGACGTCGAAGGCGTCCGCGCGAAGATGCGCAACACCGCGTTCCTGGTCCCCGGCGTCACGTATGTGCTGCGCACCGCCGTCGACGACTCGATCAGCGAAGAGACCTTCCACTTCCCCAACGGCCTGGCCGACATGGTCGACTTCCTCGCCCCGTCCGACGAGAAACCGGTCTGCGGCACGCTGATCATCAACGGCGAGGGCACGTACAAGGAGAACGCGGCCGACGCGAGCGGTGTGATGCAGTCCAATGTGGAGCGTCACGCCGAGATCGAGGTCGCGCTTCGCTGGGGCACCGGCTACGAGCGCACGGTGGAGTGCTTCACCAACACCATCCGCAACGTGCACGGCGGCACGCATCGCCGCGGTTTCGACCGCGCGGTGCTGAAGTCCTTGCAGGACGCCATTTCCAAAACCCGCGGACTGCTGAAGCCCAAGGAGGACATGCCGACCGTCGAGGACGTCCTCGAAGGTATGACGGCGGTCGTCCACGTGCGCCTGCCGGAACCGCAGTTCACCTCGCAGACCAAGGACGAGCTGTCCACCGCCGGGATCACCCGGGTCATCCAGGGCATCGTCGACAAGCACATCAGGGCCTGGACCGAAGAGCGCAAGACCAAGTCCGAGGCGAAGATCGTGCTGCAGAAGGTGGTCGACGCGGCACGCGTCCGGCTCACCCAGAAGCAGCAGAAGGACGCCGCCCGGCGCAAGACCGCTCTCGAAGGCGCGGCCATGCCACCGAAACTGGTCGACTGCCGCACCACCGGCGTCTCCCGCAGTGAGCTGTTCCTCGTCGAGGGTGACAGCGCGCTCGGGTCGGCGCGGATGGCGCGTGTGTCCGAGTATCAGGCGTTGCTTCCCTTGCGCGGCAAGATCCTGAACGTCCAGAAGGCGTCGCTCGGCGACACCTTGAAGAACGCCGAGATCGCCTCGATCGTGCAGGTGCTCGGCGCGGGCAGCGGACGCACGTTCGACCTGTCGACCATGCGCTACGGCCGGGTGATCCTGATGGCCGACGCGGACGTCGACGGTTCGCACATCCGGACGCTGCTGATCACCCTGTTCGCCAAGTACATGCGGCCGGTCATCGAGGACGGCAGGCTGTACGCCGCGATGCCGCCGCTGCACAAACTGGTCACCAAGGGCCGTAACCCGGAAACCCATTTCACCTTCACCCAGAAGGAGATGGAGACCAAGTTCGCGGCTCTGGAGCGGGCGGGCAAGCAGATCGTCACGCCGGTGCCGCGGTTCAAGGGCCTCGGCGAGATGGACGCCGACGAACTGTGGGACACCACGATGAACCCGGCCACCCGTTCGGTCCGCCGCATCACCCTCGACGACGTCGAAGCCGCGGAGAACGCGCTCGAACTGTTGATGGGCGAGAAGGTCGAACCGCGCCGCAACTGGCTGGTCGAATCCTCCGACCGGGTCGACCGCGAAGCCATCGACGCCTGATTTCGTTGCTATTCAAGGAGCTTTGAGCAATGGCACGCCGTAAGGGCACCACCACCAAGGTCGACCCCTCCGCGTTCGACCGGCCCGGCGCGAACGTCTTCGACAACTCGCTGAAGACGGAGATCGAGGATTCGTACCTGGAGTACGCCTACTCGGTCATCCACTCGCGGGCGCTCCCGGACGCGCGGGACGGGTTGAAGCCGGTCCACCGCCGGATTCTGTTCTCCATGCACGAGAACGGTTACCGGCCGACGCACGCGTACGTGAAGTCGTCCCGCGTAGTCGGCGACTGCTTCGTTCGCGGCACGTTGGTCTCGACTCCGGACGGCCTGCGCCCGATCGAAGGCATCGAGGTCGGAGAGCATGTGCTGGACGGCCGGGGCGAAGCCGTCCCGGTGACAGCGGTCTACGAGAACCCGGCATCCGAACTCGTTCGTGTCACCTGGTCGAACGGGCACACGATGCTGGTCACGCCGGGCCAACGCTTCCGCACGGTCTCGGATGACTCGGCGATGGAATGGACCGACGCCCGGGACCTCGCGGGCAACCGCACCGTGGGCTACGGAAGCGGCCGCGGTGCGGCACGGCGGCCTCGCGGGGGGAACCTTTACGGGTACCTGCTCGGGTTGATCGCAGCCGAGGGCTTCGCCGTCGACCGGGCTCGGAGCGCCGACGGGCGTGTCCGGCTCCACATGTGTGACATCGAACCGCTGGACGCCGTTCACGACTGGGCGACCGCGAACGGTATGACCGTTCACCGCGGGACACGCGCGGCTCAGCGGGCCGGACATCGGGATCAGCACATTCTCACGTTCGCCCGGCACGAGGGTCTCTTGGCTGCCGGGACCCCGCTGAGCGACCAGAAATGCGTTCCCCTCGAAGTACTGGCCGAGCGGTCGGCTTGGGCACCGTTCCTCGCCGGGTTGTTCGATGGCGACGGGTACGTGCGCAAGGATCGCAGGGAGGTCGTCTTCGTCAGTACAAGTGAAAAGCTGATCCGGCAAAGCTACTCGATCCTCGCCGATCTCGGCATCCACGGTCATCATTGGTCCTCACCGAAACCCGAAGGCCGAAAGACCCTGCTTGGCCTTTCGTTCAGCGGACAGGACGCGAACGAGCTGGCCCGGATCCTGCTGCCGTGGGTCAAGATCGGCCACAAGAAGAACGCCCTGTCCAGGGTCGCCGAGATCTCGTACCGGTACCGCGGCAAGCAGGGCAACGACCGTCTGCCCTACCAAGCCGTCATGGCCGAGTTCTCCCGCGCACACCTCGGCGGAGGCTGGTTCAAGGACACGTCCGGGCAAGCGTTCCGTGCGTCGTTGTCCACTGTGAGCGGCGCGAAGGTGCGCTACGGAAAAGACCGGAACGGGCTCGCCCTCGCGAATCGGTCGTTCCCGCTCTCTCGCGCCGAGCAGGACGGCTGGATCGAGAAGCTGCAGCGGATCGGTTCGCCGATGGCGGACCGGCTCGGCGCGCTGTCCGGCTACTCGTTCATCGAAGTGACGTCCGTCGAACCGGTCGAACCGGATACCACCTACGACATCCAGGTGGGTACCGACGAACACGCCTTCGTCACCGAAGGTTTCGTCGTCCACAACTGCATGGGTAAGTACCACCCGCACGGCGACACGGCGATCTATGACGCCATGGTCCGTATGGCACAGGACTTCTCCCTCAACGTGCCCTTGATCGACGGGCACGGGAACTTCGGCTCACCGGACGACGGGCCGGCCGCGTCGCGTTATACCGAAGCGAAGATGTCCCCCGAGGCGATGCTGCTGGTCGGCGAACTCGGCGAGGACACCGTCGACTTCCGGCCCAACTACGACGGTTCGCTCGAAGAGCCGTCGGTGCTGCCCGCCGCGTTCCCGAATCTGCTGGTCAACGGCACTTCCGGGATCGCGGTCGGGATGGCGACCAATATGATCCCGCACAACATGAGCGAGGTCATCGGCGCGGCGCGGTGGCTGATCAACCATCCGAACGCCACCCTCGACAAGCTGATGGAGTTCGTCCCGGGCCCCGACCTGCCGACCGGTGGTTCGCTGCTGGGGCTGGACGAGGTCCGCCGCGCCTACGAGACCGGCCGCGCTGTGGTCCGCATGCGCGCCAGCGCCGAGACCGGCCCGCTGGAAGGCAGCCGCGGCCGCCAGGCGATCACCGTCACCGAACTGCCCTACGGCGTCGGGCCGGAAAAGGTGATCGAGAAGATCACCGACGAGGTCAACAAGTCCAAGCGGCTCACCGGGATCGCCGACGTCAAGGACCTCACCGACCGCGAGAACGGCACGCGGCTGGTCATCGAATGCAAGGTCGGCGTGAACCCGCAGGCGCTGCTGGCGGACCTGTACCGCCTGACGCCGCTGGAGCAGTCCTTCGGCATCAACAACCTGGTGCTGGTGGAGGGGCAGCCGCGGACGCTGGGGCTCAAGGCGCTGCTGGAGGTCTTCCTCAGCCACCGCTACGAGGTCGTCACCCGCCGCACGCGCTACCGCCGCCGCAAGCGCGAAGAGCGTCTGCACCTGGTCGACGGTCTGCTGATCGCCCTGCTCAACATCGACAAGGTGATCAAGCTGATCCGCGAGAGCGAGAACGCCGCGGCCGCGAAGGACGGCCTGATGACGCGGTTCAAGCTCTCGGAGATCCAGGCGACCTACATCCTGGACACGCCGCTTCGGCGGCTCACCAAGTACGACCGGATCGAACTCGAGGCCGAGCAGGACAAGCTGCGCGAGGAGATCGCCGAGCTGTCGAAGATCCTCGACGACGAGTCCGTGCTGAAGAAGGTCGTCTCTGCCGAACTGGCCAAGGTCGCCAAGGACTCCCCGACCGAGCGTCGCACCGCGCTGATCGACGGCGACCTCAAGGAGGTCCTCGCCGCGTCGAAGCCGTCCGGTCCGCTGGAAGTCGCCGACGACCCGTGCCAGGTGATCCTGTCCGCGACCGGACTGGTCGCGCGGACGGCGGCGGAATCCGAAGAGGCGTCCGAGGTCCGGCGTCGCAACGGCCGGGTCAAACACGACTCCGTGTCGGCGGTCGTCCATTCGACGGCTCGCGGTCAGGTGCTGCTGGTGACCAACCGGGGTCGCGCGTTCAAGACCGACGTGCTGCCGCTACCGGTACTGCCCGAACAGGCGGGCACCGTGTCGCTGCGTGGCGGGATGGCCGCGAAGGAACTCGTACCGCTGGAGAAGGGCGAGCGTGTCATCGGGCTGGCCCCGCTCGGAGAGCAGGCCGCCGGCTCCCCGGGTCTCGCGCTCGGCACGAAACTCGGCGTCGTGAAGGTGTGCGCGCCGGAGTGGCCGGTCCGCTCGGACGAGTTCGACGTGATCAGCCTGAAGGACGGCGACGAGGTCGTCGGCGCCACGTGGCTCACCGACGGCGAAGAGACACTGGCGTTCCTGACATCCGAAGCGTCCCTGCTGCGCTACGCGGCTTCGCTGGTGCGGCCGCAGGGCCTCAAGGGTGGCGGCATGGCCGGGGTCGTCGTACGCGGCGAGGCGGAAGTGGTCTTCTTCGGCGCGATCCGGACCGACGACGCCGAGCACGGCGAGCCGATGGTCGTCACCGCGACCGGAGCGAGCGTGAAGGTGACGCCGTTCAGCGAGTACCCGGCGAAGGGCCGCGCGACCGGCGGGGTCCGGGCGCAACGCTTCCTCAAGGGCGAAACGCGACTGGTCGTCGGCTGGATCGGCCCGCGCCCGGCCGGTGCCTCCCGCACCGGCGACCCGGTGGAACTGCCCGAGATCGACGTCCGCCGCGACGGCTCCGGCCACGCCCACCCGGGCCCCGAGGTCGTCGGGCACCTCATCGAACGCGGCTGACCCGCTTCACGAGTACAGGAAGGCCCCCTTCCTCGCGTCCGACGCGAGGAAGGGGGCCTTCCTGTACTCGGGGCGATCAGGACGCCGGTACCGAGTGGGCCGGTGTGGCGGGTCACCTACGAATGTCGTAGGGCATCAGGGCGCCTGTTGTCCCAAAGGGCAAGCAGGAGTGCCTTCCCGTACTTCCCCGACGCGAGAACCACGAAGTGTTTTCCGTACCCATCTTTCGGTTCCGCTGCCGAAATCGTAGATATTTAACACGCGGAAACATGTTAAGACCTTCGGTGCGCGAACTACCCGGCATTTCAAGAGTCCATTCGAGCGATTCCCATTCAGTGCGCCGACGGTTGACCTTGCCGTCAAGATCCGGCTAGATTTCCGATCGGCTCACTCGGCCCGAATCTTCGCGCAAAGATGCCGATGAGAGAGCCAGAACTCTTATTACTGAGGGGATTTCGAATGTCCGCTTTTGTCGACCTGCTCAGCTCATCGAAAAAAGTACGACAGGACATCAGATTCGAACGACCAGGTGAACAATCGGAGACCGAGAACATTCTCGCCCGCGTGGTATTCGAAAAGAGTGGGTTCGCTCCCGAATTGCACAAGGGCGTACCGACACTGGGCGTTCCGATGACCACGGACACCGAGCCCGAATTCCAGGAGGTTTTCGCGGCTTCCGGCCCGGTCGTGGCAGGCAGGGAAGGCGGCCTGGTCTACGCCGTGGACGGCCGCCATCTCTTCTGCACCGTGCAGGTCACCGAACGTGACGTCTATCGGGACGCGGCCAGGATCGCCTACGACTCCGCCTTCGAGCTCGCCACGCGTCTCGGCTACCCGAACATCCTCCGGATGTGGAACCTGGTCGGCGGCATCATCGACGACAACGCCGACGGTATGGAGATCTACCGCGACTTCTGCTCGGGACGGGCCGAGGCCTTCGCCCTGTGGTCGGGCCGGATCCTCCACATCCCGGCGGCCACCGGGATCGGCACCCGCGGTGACGGCGTGTACCTGTACTTCATCGCCGGACGTGCCGATGCCGATGTGCACCATCTGGAGAACCCCCGGCAGACTCCGGCCTACCACTATCCGGAGAGTTACGGCCCCAAAGCGCCGAACTTCGCCCGAGCCACCTTTGCCGAAGGCACGCTGTACATTTCCGGGACCGCGAGCATAATCGGCGACGAAACCGTCCACAAGGGGGATATCGCGGGCCAGGTCGACGTGACCTTGGAGAACATCGCGACCCTGATCAGCACGGAAAATCTGGGGAAGATCCGGGCAGAAGGCGGCTACACTCTCCGCGACCTCGACTTGATCAAGGTATACGTCAGCCGGGCCGAAGACATCCCGTTCGTCCGATCCCGATGCGAAGAGGTCTTCGCTCCCGACGCCCGGGTCGTCTATTTGAACGTCGACATCTGCCGCCCCGATCTGCTGGTCGAAATCGAGGCGATGGTCCAATGAATCTGGCCCGGCATCTTGCCACACTGGCCAGGAACAAGGACTGGTCCGATCGAGCGGCATACCATTCCGGCGATGTGACGGTTTCGTACGCGGAGTTGTTCGCCGGTTCGGCACGGTGTGCCGGCGGACTCGCCGCACGCGGGGTGACCGCCGGAGACCGCGTCCTGCTGGCGCTTCCCGACGGTGTCGAGCTCGTGCAAGCCGTCCTCGGCACGCTTCAGCTGGGGGCCGTGGCGATCCCCATCAACACCTTCATGCACGAGGGCGCCATCCGGCGTGCGGTCGAAACCGCGGCCCCTTTCCTGACGATCGCGGAACCGGGAACACCCGGCATCGACCAGGTCGGTCCGGTCACGCCGGCCCAGCTCCTCGACCATGAGCCGACGGCGGAGTACGCGACGGTTCGCGGGGATACGTCCGCCTTCGCCTTCTTCACGTCCGGCACGACGGGCAGCCCCCGGCTCTGCTTCCACACCCACGGTGACCCGGAGATCTACGACCAGGCCATCGGCCGGGTGGTGGACCTCGGCCCGGACGACGTCACCCTTTCCGTGTCGCGAATCTACTTCTCTTATGGATTCGGTAATTCCATCCTCTTGCCGTTGCTTCGCGGAGGCTCGACGGTGCTGAGCCGGGAGCGTCTCACCGAGTCCGCGGCCTTGGACCTGATCAAGCGGCACCAGGTTTCGGTCCTCTATGGACAGCCCAGCTTCTACGCTCGGTTGCTCCAGCACCCCTTCGCCGCGGGGCTCGACGGTCTGAGGCTGGCGCTGGTCGCCGGCGAACCGCTGCCCGTCAGCGTCGAAGCCACGCTCCGCGCAACACTCGGTAAGAGATTCCTCAATATCTTCGGCACCACGGAAATAGGGCATGCCTTGATCGCGAACACCCTGTCCTCCCACAAGGAGGGCACCATCGGCCGCATCCTTCCGCCGTACCGCATGCGGATCGTCGACGAGCTGCGCCGGGAGGTGGCGACCGGCGTGGAAGGGAAGCTGGAGGTTCGTGGCCCGACGATCGCGCCCGGAGTTCCCCGGGGCTCCGACGCGCCGCTGCGACTGCCGGACGACTGGTACGTGACCGGCGATGCGGCCACTGTCGATCAAGACGGCTTCGTCCGCTTGCACGGACGGCTGGACGACATCGAGATCGTCGGCGGGCAGAACGTGCACCCCGCCGAGATCGAGGACCTCCTGGTGAGTCACCCCGCCGTCCGCGCGGCCGCTGTTTGTTCGGTGCGTCGCGAGTCCTCCACGACTTCGCTCCGAGCCCATGTCGAACTGGACGAGGGTGCCGAACCGGACCAGGTGATCGCCGAGATCGGCTCCCTGACCCAGAAGAACCTGAGCTGGTATGAGATACCGGAGGACATCATCGTCGTCGAATCCCTCCCCCGCACTCCGGTCGGCAAGCTGGATCGCCGGGCGCTCAGGACACTGGCGGGTGTTCGATGAGCACTCGGACCGAGGCCGAAGCCGGGGTCGACATCAAGGCCGTCGCCGCGATCACCGTCACATTGGTCCTGTGGGCATCCGCCTTCGTCGGGATCCGCTTCGCCGGTGCGCACTACGAGCCCGGATCGCTCGCCCTGGGCAGGCTCCTGGTCGGCGCACTCGCGCTGGGGGCGATCGCGGTGGTCAAAGGCATGCCGCTCCCGCCGCGGAAGGCGTGGCCCGGCATCGCCGGTGCGGGGGTCTTCTGGTTCGGCCTGTACATGGTCGCCCTGAACTGGGGAGAGCGCTACACCGACGCGGGGACGGCGTCCCTCCTGGTCGGGATCGGCCCCGTCTTCGCCGCGATCCTCGCCGGAATCGTCCTGAAGGAAGGGCTGCCGCGCCCTCTCGTGATCGGGCTCGTCGTCGCTTTCACCGGCGCGGCGGTCGTAGGACTCGCCTCGCAGCACGGCTCCTCCAGTGCGCTGGGGGTCGCGCTCTGCCTGCTGGCGGCGGCGGGATACGCGGTGGGAGTCGTCTCCCAGAAACCGGCTTTGAGCCACGCCACCGCGTTGCAGGCCACGACCTTCGGCTGCGCTGTCGGCGCCGTCGCCTGTCTTCCGTTCAGCGGTCAGCTGTTCCACGACGTGGCGACCGCACCGGCGTCGGCGACCTGGTCGGTGGTCTACCTGGGATTGCTGCCCACCGCGCTCGCGTTCTACACCTGGGCATACGCGTTGTCCCGGACGCCTGCCGGAAAGCTCGGCGTGACCACCTATGTGGTTCCGGTGATCGTGATCGCGTTGTCCTGGCTTTTCCTCGACGAGGTTCCCACTCTGCTCGCAGTCCTTGGCGGGGCTCTTTGCCTTGCCGGCGTCGGCGTTTCCCGGACCAAGAAACGGAGAGCGCAATGACCACGATCCCCGATTACGAACTGCTGCCCAGTCCGGCGGAACTGGCCGTCGAGCATCCCGTTCCAGTCCGGCTCGCCACCGAGATCCAGGACCACCGCTCGGCGATCACCGACGTGCTCAACGGTCGCGATGGGCGTGTGCTGGCCGTTGTCGGCCCGTGCTCCGTCCACGACCCGGCCGCGGTCCTCGAGTACGCCGGACGGCTGGCCGAGTCGACCCGGCCGATGAAGGACCATTTGCTCGTGGTGCTCCGGGCCTACCTGGAAAAGCCGCGAACCGCGGTCGGCTGGAAGGGGTTGATCCACGATCCCTGGCTCGACGGCTCCGAAGACATCGCCGGAGGCCTGCGGGCAGGCCGCGGGTTCCTGATCGCGGCCGCGGAAAGCGGGCTTCCCCTGGCGGGGGAGTTCGTCGAACCGATGCTCGCACCCCATCTGAGCGATCTCCTCAGCTACGGTGCCATCGGCGCGCGGACGGTTTCCAGCCAGTCGCACCGGGAACTCGCGTCCGCTCTGCCGATGCCCATCGGCATCAAGAACGGCCTCGACGGTGACCTGACGGTCGCCACCGCCGCGATTCACTGCGCCCGCACCGCGCAGCGGCACCCGGCGGTGAACGAACACGGCGCTCTCGTCGTCCGGAAATCGCCCGGCAACCCCTCGGCACATCTGATCCTCCGTGGCACCGCGGCCGGAACCAACTACGACTCGGAGAACGTCGACGCGGCCATCGAGGGGTTACGCGCCACGAATTCCTTGGACCGGGTCGTCGTGGACGCGTCGCACGGCAACTCCCGCAAGGACCACCGCCGCCAGCCCGGCGTCGTCGCCGACATCGCGAGCCGCATCGCCTGTGGCGAGCGGGGAATAGCGGGGGTCATGCTGGAATCGTTTCTCGAAGCGGGGCGGGAGGACCACCCCGCGCCTTACGGGGTGAGCATCACCGACTCCTGCCTCGACCTGAACAGCACCGTGTCGGTGCTGGAGTCGCTCGCCGACGCCGTACGGGTAGGCCGTTCAGTCGTCCTCGGGTGACCGATCCAGGTCAGGTCAAGTCCGTGAAGGCCTCCTTGAGGGACTCTGGGTCCCTCAAGGAGGCCTTCACGGACCGACCTCGGCGGCGCGGCGGGCTCGGCGGCGCGGTAGCAAAGGTCCCTTGCTACCGCTCAGCGGCTCAGCAGGCCCTTCGCGATGTGCGTCACCTGGATCTCGTTGCTGCCCGCGTAGATCATCAGCGACTTCGCGTCCCGCGCCAGCTGCTCCACCCGGTACTCGGCCATGTACCCGTTGCCACCGAACAGCTGCACGGCCTCCATAGCGACTTCGGTGGCCGCCTCGGACGAGTACAGCTTCATCGCCGAAGCCTCGGCCAGGGTCGGCATCTTGCCCGCGCGCAGGGTCTCGATCAGCTGGAACACCATGTTCCGCACGTTGATCCGCGCGACCTCCATCTTCGCCAGCTTGAGCTGGATCAGCTGGAATCGCCCGATCTCCTGTCCCCACAGCTTCCGGTTCTTCGCGTAGTCCACGCAGAGCCGGTGACATTCGTTGATGATCCCGAGCGCCAGCGCCGCGACGCCGACCCGCTCGACCGCGAACCCGGACTTGACCTCGGCCTTGCTGTCGCCGTCACGGCCGGTCTCGGATTCGCCGAGCAGCCTGTCCCGGCCGAGCCGGACGTCGCTGAAGAACAGCTCCCCGGTCGGCGACGACATCATGCCCATCTTCTTGAACGGCTTGCCCTGAGTGAGCCCGGGCATGCCCTTGTCCAGCACGAACGTCAGCACCTTGCGATCACGCTTGTCCACGCCGTCGCCCTCGTCGAGCTTCGCGTAGACGACGATCGTGTCGGCGTACGGGCCGTTGGTGATGAACGTCTTCTGTCCATTGAGGACGTACTCGTCGCCGTCGCGCCGCACCGACGTCTTCATGCCGCCGAAAGCGTCCGAGCCGGAGTCGGGTTCGGTGATCGCCCAAGCGCCGACCTTCTCGAACGTCGCCAGTTCGGGCAGCCAGCGTTCCTTCTGTGCAAGCGTGCCCTTGGTCAGGATCGTCTGCGCGGTGAGCCCGATGCTCACGCCGAGCGAGGCGACGATGCCGAGGCTGACGCCGGCCAGCTCGCTCACCGCGATCAGCGCCATCGCCTCCTGCCCGCCGAACGCCAGGCCACCGCCACCACCACCGGAGCCCCGTTCCTTCGACAGGAGCTTCGTCACCGATTCGCGCGCGAGCGCGTCGATGCCGAAGGACGCGAACATCTTCCGGATGAGGTCGTACGGCGGCAATGTCCCGCTTTCGAGCGCGTCGACCTGCGGCCGGATCTCCTTGTCGACGAACTCGCGGATCGCGTCCCGGATCAGCAGTTCGGTCTCGGACCACTCGATCACGGCAGCCTGGCCGCGATGTCGTCGATCGCCCAGGCGCCGTCGGTCTCGATCACCTTGACGTCGTGCCAGCCCGCGAGTTCGGAGATCGCCCCGCCCTGCACCGCGAAGACCTTGCCGGTGATCGGGCACTTCTCGGTCGCGAGGTAGGCCACCAACGGCGAGATGTTGGCCGGGGAGAACGCGTCGAACTCGCCTTCCTCGACCTCTTGGGCGAAGATCGCGCCCATGCCGGGCGTCGCCAGCGTGAGCCGGGTGCGCGCGATCGGCGCGATCGCGTTGACCCGGACGCCGTAGCGTTCCAGTTCTTCGGCGGCGACCAGGGTCAGCGCGGCGATCCCCGCTTTCGCCGCGCCGTAGTTGGCCTGCCCGGCGTTCGGCAGCGTGACGCCGGACGCCGACGCGGTGTTGATCACCGAACCCGCGACCTGTTCACCGGCCTTGCTCGCCGTCTTCCAGTACGCGGCCGCGTGCCGCAACACCGCGGCGTGTCCCTTGAGATGCACCGCGATCACGGAATCCCATTGGGACTCCTCCAATCCGGCGAGGAACGCGTCGCGCAGGATGCCCGCGTTGTTCACGACGACGTCGAGCCTGCCGAATTCGTCCACCGCCTGCGCGACCAGTTCGGCGGCACCCGCCCAGTCGGCGACGTCGGCCGTGTTCGCCACGGCCTTCCCGCCCGCCGCGCGGATCTCGTCGGCGACCTCCTGTGCCGGGCCCACGTCGCTGCCGCTGCCGTCGTTCGCGCCGCCGAGGTCGTTGACCACGACGCTCGCACCTTCCCGCGCGAACAGCAGCGCGTGCTCGCGGCCGATCCCGCGTCCGGCGCCGGTGATGACCGCGACGCGCCCGTCGAGTGCTCCCATGGCTTCTGCTCCTACTCCGCGAATTCCGCGAGACCGTCTTTGATCACGACCGTCTCGCCGACGGTGGTTTCGAACGCGTAGCTCCCGGCGCCCGCACTCCAGATGTGCGTCGTCAGGTCCTGTCCGGGCAGGACCGGTTTGGCGAACCGGACGGCGAACCGCTTCAGTCTGTCCACATCGGACCCGGCGACCTCGGTCAGCAGCGCCCACGACGTGAACGCCATCGTGCACAGACCGTGCGCGATGATGCCCGGCAGGCCCGAATCCTTCGCGACCTCTTCGTCGAGGTGGATCGGCATCGGGTCGCCCGCGGCGGGCGCGTAGCGATACGTCTGGTCGTCGTCGACGTGCTGGCTGACCTTCGCCACCGGCGCCCGCGATCGCAGCGTGTCGTCGAACTTGTGCTCCGGCCCCAGCTCGCCGCGCGTCTCGCCGGTGTCGAACCCGCGCACGAACAACGTCACGTACTGCTCGTTGACCAGGTCACCGTCCTCGGTCCGGCATTCGAGGTGGATGGTGCCGCGTGTGCCGTTCGACAGGCCTTCGTAGCCGGTCATCCGCGCCCGCGACACGAGCTTGTCGCCGGGCCGGATCGGCCGGTGGAACCGGAATTCCTGCTCGCCGTGGACGATCCGGCCGAACAGCCCGACCGGCACGACCTCGAGCGCGGGTTCCATCAGCGACTCGAACACCGGCACGATCGCGAACACCGGACTCGCGACGTCCCCGGCGAGATGAGCCGGGATCGGGTCGTTGGTGGCCTTCGCGTACTGGATCAGCCGCTCGCGGGTCACCTCGAACCGGGACTCCTCGGTCCACTTGTCGAGGCCGCCGGGATCGAACCGCTCTTCGGTCATGCGACCAGCGCCTTGAAGTTCTCCAGCGACGCGTCGAGGTTCTTCTTGCCGTCCTTCTCGACGGCCTTGCCGAGCGCGCCGATGATCATCTGGCCGGCGAACTCCGCGTTGATGCTGGCGAGCGACCCGTCCCCGGAAGCCTCCACGGCGAGCTCGAACTTGACCTTCACCCCGGCCATCCCGGTCCCGGAGATGACCAGCCGCGACGGCGCTTCGAACTCGTCGACGGTCCAGGTGATCGTATTCGGCATCCCGAGCATCGTGACGACCTCGGAAGCCTGCGCCCCCTTGGCGAATTCGGCCGGGACGTCGCCCTTCCACTTGGTGTGGATGGTCAGCCATTTCTCGAAGTTGTTGGGGTTGGAGAACTCCGCCCAGACCTTCTCGGGCGCGGCGGGGAGTTCGACGGAGGCACTGATCTGGCCCATGGGTGGTTCCTTTCGGTGAGAGATCAGCGCTCGGCGCGCTGGTAGGCGGTGACGACGGCGGCGCCACCGAGTCCGATGTTGTGCTGCAGCGCGGCTTCGACGCCGTCGACCTGGCGTTTGTCCGCGGTGCCGCGCAGCTGCCAGGTCAGTTCGGCACACTGCGCGAGGCCGGTGGCGCCGAGCGGATGTCCCTTGGAGATCAGCCCCCCGGACGGGTTGACGACCCATTTGCCGCCGTAGGTGGTGTCACCGGAGTCGACGAGCTTTCCCGCTTCACCCTCGGCGCAGAGTCCGAGGGCTTCGTAGAGCAGGAGTTCGTTGGCGGAGAAGCAATCGTGCAGCTCGATGACCTGGAAGTCCTGCGGCCCGAGCCCGGCCTGGTCGTAGACCTGGCGGGCGGCCTGGACGTTCATGTCGTAGCCGATGATGTTCTTCGCGGTCCCGTCGAAGGTGCTCGCGAAGTCCGTGGTCATCGCCTGCCCGACGATCTCCACCGCCTGGTCCGCCAGCCCGTGCGAGTCCACGAAGGACTCGCTGACCAGGATCGCCGCGCCCGAACCGTCCGAGGTCGGCGAGCACTGGAGCTTCGTCAGCGGGTCGTAGATCATCCGTGAGTCCAGGATGTCCTGCAGGGAATAGCTCTCCTGGAACTGCGCGTACGGGTTGTTCACCGAATGCCGGTGGTTCTTTTCGCCGATCTTGGCGAAATGCTCGGCGGTGGTGCCGTAGGCCTTCATATGCTCGCGGCCCGCCGCGCCGAACATCCACGGCGCCGGCGGGAACAGCACTTCGGAGATCTCGGCGAGCGCCTGGATATGCCTGCCCATCGGCTGCTCGCGGTCGTCGTAGGTCGAGCCGAGCGAACCCGGCTGCATCTTCTCGAAGCCGAGCGCGAGCACGCAGTCCGCGCGGCCGCCCCGGATCGCTTCCGCGGCCAGGTACAACGCGGTCGACCCGGTCGAGCAGTTGTTGTTGACGTTGACCACCGGGATGCCGGTCATGCCCAGTTCGTAGACCGCGCGCTGCCCCGAGGTCGACTCGCCGTAGACGTAGCCGACGTAGGCCTGCCGCACCTCGTCGAAGGAGATCCCGGCGTCTTCGAGCGCCTTGGTCCCGGACTCCTTGGCCATCTGGGGGTAGTCCCAGTCCTCACGGCGTCCGGGCTTCTCGAACTTCGTCATGCCCACGCCGACGACGTACACCTTGTTCGCCACCGCGACGCTCCTTGTCGTTGCCGGGTGCTGTTGAGACTGAAGATACAGACAGGATTGTATTTATCAACCCCTTACATACAGGTCTGCACGGATGTTATTCGCGGCACAAGTAGGTGTCGGGTGACGCAGACAGCGCGCCCTCACCCCCGTTAAACAGGGCGAACACGACTCACAGGGGGTTTCGATGAAACGCATGAGCATGGTCCTGGCGGCCACGGACGGCGCCGGTGGCTACGCGGGACAGTACGACGGGAGGCTGATCACCTGGACGGGCGGGACTTTCCAGGACCACGGCGTCCCGGCGGGCTACACCGCGGTCGAAGCGGTGGACGAAAACGCGCCGGGGTCGGTTCTCGGCAACGCCAGTGCCTACCCGAACGGCCACGCCTTCGTCTTCGAGAACGGCGGCTTCCAGTTCCTGGGGAAGGTTCCGGGCTACTACAACACCAAGGGTCTCGGCATGAACAACCGCGGCGACGTCGTCGGCACGGTGTTCAACGACATCCGCCACGGCTCCACCGCCGCTTTCTGGCCGTCCGGCGACCGCACGCATCCGGTGCTGCTGGACGTCCCGCCGTTGCTCACCCCGGTCGACATCGACCACGACGGCACCATCCTGCTGAACGAACAGTTCGGCGGCACCTGGCTCTGGAAGGACGGCGTGCTGCGGCAGCTCGTCCTTCCCGAAGGTCTCCGCGAATCCCGGGGTATCGCGATCCGGGACGGGAAGGTGCTGGCCTCGACTCAGCTGGGCGACCGGCTCTGGACGTCGTCCGACACCTCGGAAGAGGTACCGGGGACCATGCAGACGACGGCCCTCGACGGATCCGGTCTGGTCACGGGCTGGATCTCGCCGAGGATCGCCGCGGTGTGGTCGCCGGGTGGCTCGATCACGACACTGCCCGCCCCCACCGAGGCCTACGGGATCGTCGTCGGTGACAACGGCGAGATCGCGGGCGCGCTGCAGGGCAACTCCGGCGACACGCCCGTGGTGTGGCGCCGTGGCTAAAGTCGAGGCATGGATCTCGAGGAGCTTCGGCAACGGTTCTCCCTGCTGACCACCGCGCATCTGACCGATGGCTGCGTCCGCGCCGGCGTCCCGGTCCGGTGCGCGCCGGCCGGCACGCACGCGGTCGTGCCCGGCAGCCGCGTCGCCGGGCGGGTCTCCCCCGCCCGGCACGTCGGCAGCGTCGACGTCTTCCTGGAGGCGTACGAAACCGCGAATCCCGGTGACGTCCTCGTCGTCGACAACGGCGGCAGGCTCGACGAAAGCTGCGTCGGGGACCTCGCGGTCCTCGAAGCGGAGGCGGCCGGGCTGAGCGGTGTCGTCATCTGGGGACTGCACCGCGACACCGCCGACATCAAGAAGATCGGGCTACCGGTGTTCAGCCTCGGCTCGATCCCGACCGGCCCGCTCTCGGTCGCCGCCCGCCCGGACGGCGCGCTGGAATCGGCCGTCGTCGGGGATTGGACGGTGACCCGGGCGGACGTCGTGTTCGGCGACGAGGACGGGGTCCTGTTCGTCGCGGCCGATCGCGCCGACGAGGTCCTGGACCGTGCCGAGGCCATCCGCGACACCGAACGGCTTCAGGCGGACCGGATCCGCTCCGGAGAGTCCCTTCGCGAACAGGTGCGCTTCGCCGACTTCCTCGCCGAGCGCGCGAAGACACCTTCGCTCACCTTCCGCGAGCACCTGCGTGCGGTCGGCGGCGCCATCGAGGAGTAGCAAGGGACCTTTGCTCTCCTCGATACCTCTGACCTGCAAAAAGAGAGCAAGGGACCTTTGCTCTCCCGAAACGGCCTGACCAGGGGAAATGCCCGCGTTCATGAAGGAATTGGGACGCTCGACGTCCCAATTCCTTCATGAACAAGCCCTGCGACAGGTCAGGCGCGCGTACACGCTGCGAAAGCCACTCCTCACTACGCCGTCTTCGCGCCGCCCAGCCACAGCAGGCCGTCGATGACGAAGCGGTTCTGCACCTCACTGGCGAAGGTCGACGAAAGCGGCTGGTTCGTCTCGTAGTTCATCTTGTTGTGGCCGAAGTTGGCGTAGAGCATCTTGTACTTGGCGTTGGTCCAGAGGATCGGGTAGTACCCGCTGTACCAGGACTGATTCGGATCGGTCCCCAGCGGGAAGCTCACCGGGTCCACCGACGCGAGGATCCGGATGTCCGGGTTCTTCCGCAGGTCGCTGTTCCACGCGTACCACTCGCTCACCGACGAGGTGAAAGTCGCGGGCAGCCGCGTGGTCGAGGGATGCGGCCGGTTCTCCACCTTCAGCGTCGCGGTCGTCGGCCCCCACGTGTTGGACTTGAACGCGCCCGTGCCGAGGAACTTGTTGTGGTACCAGTCCCAGCTCGACGGGTTGGTGGTGAACGCCGCGACGTGGAAGCCGAGGAACGCGCCACCCGCCCGCATGTAGCGTTCGAAGCCCGAGCGCTGCGCCGACGTCTGCGGCAGGTCGTCCAGGAACAGCACGACCTGGTACTGCGACGGCTGCAGCGTGTTCAGCTGATTCCAGTTGTTGGTCGCGGTGTAGCTGAAGTTGTTCTGCGAAGCGGTTTTCGGGAACCACTGGTTGGCTTCCTTGACGAAGCTGACGTGAGCCGCGTCGTAGGTGCCGTTGTAGAAGGCCAGCACCTTGAACGCGGGCGCCGCCTGTGCCGGCACCGGCGCCAACGCCAGCGCGAGACACGAAACGAACAGCAGAGCGAGCCGGACCGCGAATTTCTTCATCTTGCTCACCACCCATGCCGATAGCGGAGGCCGAACCCGAACGGGAACAGCCCGGACTTCCCATCGCCGACGTTGATCGGCTGCTGGTCAGCACTGCGCATCCAGGTCACCGGCAACTTGCCGGTGGGGTTGTAATCACCGAAGAGGACGTCGGCGACACCCTGGCCTTCCGAACCCGGCAGCCACGACGCGATCAGCCCGTCCCATTCGGGCAACTGCCGGGCGATGTCCAGCGGCCGCCCCGAAACGAGGACCACCACGGTCGGCACGCCGCTGTCCCGTAGCCGCTTCAGTGTCGCCAGGTCCTCGGCGTCGAGACCCATTCCCTCCGGCTTGTCACCGCGGCCTTCGGCGTACGGCGTCTCGCCGACCACCGCGACCGCGACGTCGTAGGACTTGTCGATGCCGTTCGCGTCCTTCTCGAAAGTGACCGTCGACGACGGCTTCGCGGAATGCCGGATCCCTTGCAGGATGGTCGTCCCCTCGGTGACCGGTCCGCTCCTGCCCTGCCAGCCGACGGTCCAGCCGCCGCTCTGGTTGCCGATGTCGTCGGCGCTCTTGCCCGCGACGAAGATCCGGTTGCGCGACTTGTCCAGCGGCAGCACCTTGTTCTCGTTCTTCAGCAGTACCTGCGACTCGCGGACGGCCCGCCGCGCGAGGGCACGGTGCTCGTCGCTGCCGATGGTCTTGAGGAACCGGCGGTCGGTCAGCGGTTTCTCGAACAGGCCCAGTTCGAACTTCTTCGTGAGGATGCGCCGGTTCGCGTCGTCGATCCGTGCCTGCGCGACCCGGCCGGCGAGGACTTCGGCCTTCAGCGTGTCCATGAACTTCTGGTACTCGAAGGGCACCATGACCATGTCGATGCCGGCGTTGATCGACGCGGTGACCTCGGCCGGGGTGAAGCCCGGCTGCCGGTCGATCTGGTCGATGCCGTTGTAATCCGAAATGACGATGCCGTCGAATTCGAGTTCGCCTTTGAGGACGTCGTTGATCAGGTAGGAACCGGCGTGCATCTTGAGCCCGTTCCAGCTGCTGTAGGAGATCATCACCGAACCGACGTCGCGCCGGACGGCCTCGCGGAACGGCGGCAGATGCACCGCGCGCAGTTCGGCTTCGCTGATGTCGGTCTCGCCTTGGTCGTCGCCGCCGGTGGTACCGCCGTCGCCGATGTAGTGCTTCGCCGTCGCGAGCACCGAACCCGGCGAGGACAGCGAACGGCCCTGCATACCGTCGATGGCCGTCGTCATCGCCGAGGCGATTTCCGGTACCTCGCCGAAGGATTCGTACGTGCGGCCCCACCGGTCGTTGCGCGCGACGCACAGGCACGGCGCGAAGTTCCAGTCGATCCCGGTGCCCGAGACCTCTTCGGCGGTCGCGCGGCCGATCTTCTCGACCAGCGCGGGATCGCGCGTCGCCCCGAGGCCGATGTTGTGCGGGAAGACCGTGGCGCCGTAGAGCCCGTTGTGGCCGTGGACGGCGTCGACGCCGTAGATCAGCGGGATGCCGAGGCGCGTGGCGAGTGCTTCGGACTGGAAGTTGTCGTACATGTCGGCCCAGGTGACCGCGTTGTTCGGCGTCGGCTGCGAACTTCCGCCGGAGAGCAGGGAACCGAGCATCCCTTTCGTGACGTCGCCGGGCGCCTTGATCCCGAGCCGTTCGGCCTGCGTCATCTGGCCGATCTTCTCGTCGAGGGTCATCCGCGACAGCAGGTCGGCCACCCGGACCTTGACCGGCCGCCACGCGTCCCGGTAAGCGGGGCCGTTTCCGGCCAGTGCCGGGGTATGCGCCCCCAGTACCAAGGCTGCGGTCAAAATCCCCAGGGTGAATCTCCGCATCCGGGTCCTCCTCGACACCAGGCGTAAGTTCAAGACTTGAATTAATGCATAGAGAAGCTCCCATGGTCTAGACCTGCGAAAAAGACGGTTCCCGGTGACCGACACCGCCCCGAATCGATAACCTGGGGATTATGGAACTGCGGGATATCGAGATCTTCCTGGCGCTGGCCGAAGAACTGCACTTCGGCCGCACCGCGGAACGGCTGCACGTCTCGCAGGCACGCGTGAGCCAGACGATCAAACAGGTGGAACGCCGGATCGGCGCGCCGCTTTTCGCCCGCACCAGCAGGCGGGTCCAGCTGACGCCGATCGGCAGACGGCTGCGGGACGACCTCGGTCCCGCCTACCGGGCCCTGCACGAAGGCATCGAACGCGCGGTCGCGGCCGGACGCGGCATCGGCGGCGTGCTGCGGGTGGGCTTCGAAGCGCCCGGCGTCGCAGACCTGACCGAAGATCTGCTCGACCGTTTCCGGCAGCGCTATCCGGATACCGAGCTACTCATCCGCGAGGCCGATTTCGCCGATCCTTTCGCGATGCTGCGATCGGGTGAGATCGATTTGCTCGTGACCCTGCTTCCCGCTGACGAAGCCGACCTCACCACCGGACCGCCCGTGTACTCCGAACCGATGGTTCTCGCGGTGTCGTCGAAACATCCCTTCGCACGAAGGAAGTCCGTGACCTTGGACGACCTCGCACGCGACACCGTCCTCCGCGCGGCACATCCGCCGGAGCCGTACTGGGTCGAAGAACCACACCACTGGCTGACGCCGGCCGGGCATCCCGTGACGCGAGGCAAGCCGTTAGCGACCTTCCAGGAACTCCTCGCCGCGATCGCCACCGGCGGCGGCATCTGCCCGCTCGCCGCGCACGCCCAGAAGTACTTCAGCCACCCCCGGATCCGCTTCGTGCCCTTCGCGGGCTCACCGGACGTCGAATGGGGCCTCGTCTGGCCACGCTCCGCCGAGACCGCCCGCGTACAGGCCTTCGCGCACGTCGCCTCCTCCGCGCGCCCCTGACCCCACACGCAATTAGTCCTCTGAATGCGGTCCTTGCACACGCAATTACCGCATTCAGAGGACTAAACGCGTGAGGTCTTAGCCGACGGCCTTCTGGACCCAGCCTTCTTCGAGCTTGACGACCTGGCCGTTCGCGGTGACGGTCGGCGTGCCGAAGCCCGGTCCGTTGCCGAAGTCCTGCTGCAGTGCCGGATCCGTGGAGATCTTCTTGTACGCGTCCTGGATCTGCTGCTCGTACGCGCCGCCGTTGATCGCCATCGCGAAGGCCGGGTCGGTGATGCCGACGTCCTGGCCGAGCTTGATCAGCTGCCCCTTGTCGAAGCCGCGCGCGCCTTCCTGCGGCTGGTCCTTGAACAGCGCGTCGTGGAAGGCGAGGAACTTGCCGGCGTCGGCCGCGGCGAGCGAGGCGTTGGCCGAATCCAGCGAATAGCCGGGCGGGTCCGAGCGCTGGTTCAGCATCGGCAGCATGTGATAACGGACCTGCAAGGTCCCGTTGTTCACCTGCTCCTGGATGTCGGCCTTGAACGACTCCTCGAACTGCTTGCAGACCGGGCAGAGGAAGTCGGCGTAGATGTCGATGGTCTTCTTCGCCTCGGGCTTGCCGACGGTCACGGCGGCCCCGTCGCGCTTCTCGACCACGCCGGGGGCCGAGGTGCCGGTCTGTGCCTGGATCACCTTGCCCTCGGTGCTGTCCTTGCTGGACGTCGTCCAGATCACGCCACCGATCACCAGCACGGCGAGCACGGCCACCGCGACCGAGATCGCGATCACCTTCTTCTTGTCACCGCCCGCGGTGCCTCTGGCCTGCGCCACCGAACGCGACGCCGTCTGCTGCTGCTTGCGTTTCCGAGCGTTGCGCTCAGCTCCACCCACGATTATTCGTTCCCTTCAGCGATACCCACATAGTCGTCGTCGGCGGGGACGCGAGAGTTCCCGAGCCAGCCGTCCACGGACAGCCGGGTCCGCGGCCGCACGATCAGCCAGGCACCCAGCAGCGCGAAGCCGAGGTCCCTGGCGATCTCCTGCGGATACTGCGTCTGATCCGCGGCGATCTGACCGCCACCACCGAAGCAGCCGCAGTCGATGCTCAGCCCGCGCGCCCACGATTGGGCGATCGCGGCGATGAGCACCGCGAGCAGCAGCACCGACAGCACCGACGCCCAGCGGGTCACGAACCCGGCGAGCAGGAGCAGGCCGAGCGCCAGTTCGACGAGCGGCATCCCGATCGCGACCGGGCGGGTGAGCCCGTCCGGCAGGACGTCGAATGCCTGCACCGCGATATAGGTCTGCCCCGGATCGCTGATCTTCAGCGCTCCGGAAATCAACCAGACGGCGGCCAGTCCGAGCCGGGCGAGTGTGCCCACGGCGTCGAGCAAGACTTGGGGCGGTCTACGCACGGGCCTAGGCTAGCCGTCAACCCTGAGAACAACGTGAGGCGGCGGACGGAGGCACCCGATGCGGGGACGCGCGCTGCTCCTGGCGGGCTTGATGCTGGTCACAGCGGCGGCTTGCAGCCAGGAGGCCGTTCCGTCGGACTCCCTCGTCGCGCGGGCAGTCGGGTCGAACAAACTCACCATCGGGATCCGCTTCGACCAGCCGGGGCTCTCGCAGCGGACGGTCGACGGCCGCTACGTCGGCTTCGACGTCGATGTCGCGAAGTACGTCGCCGCCGAGCTCGGGGTGGACGCGGATCACATCACCTGGCACGACAGCAGACCGTCGGCCCGTGAGACCGACATAACATCGGGGATCACCGATCTGATCGTGGCGACCTACTCGATCACCGACAAACGCAAACAGCTGGTCGCCTTCGCCGGCCCGTACTTCGACACCGGCCAGGACCTGCTGGTCCGCCTCCGGTCGACCGACATCACCGGCCCCGAGAACCTCAACGGCCGCAAACTGTGCGCCGTGGGCGGCACCACCTCGGCCGAACAGGTGCGCGACAAGTTCGCGCAGGCCGTCCAGCTCGTCGAATACCCGCGCTACCAGGACTGCGTCACGGCGCTGCTCGCCGGCCAGGTCGACGCGGTGACCACCGACGACGTCATCCTGGCCGGGTACGTCGCACAGAACCCGGAGCTGCTGCGCGTCGTCGGCAAGCCGTTCTCCGCCGAGAAATACGGCGTCGGCCTGCGCAAAGGCGACGGCGAGGGGCGGGCGGCGGTGGCCAGGGCGATCCAGAAGATGATCACGTCCGGGGAGTGGCTCGAATCGCTGAACCGCAACATCGGCCCGTCCGGCTACCGGATCCCGCCCCCGCCGCAGGTCACCGAGCAGTGACCCTTCCCGACCTGCCGGTTCGCGCCGTCCTGCCCGAACTCGAAGCCGCCCTGAACGCCCATGGCACGGCGGTGCTCGTCGCGCCGCCCGGGACCGGCAAGACCACGTTGGTGCCGCTCGCCCTGAACACCGGTGAAGGCCGGGTGATCGTCGCCGAACCGAGGCGGCTGGCCGCCCGGGCCGCGGCCGCGCGGATGGCGTCCTTGCTGGGCGAACGCGTCGGCGAGACGGTCGGCTATTCGGTGCGCGGCGACCGTAAGGTCTCGTCTTCGACGCGCATCGAAGTGGTCACCTCCGGGCTGCTGGTCCGGCGGGTCCAGAGCGATCCCGAACTCGCGGGGGTGTCGACGGTCCTGCTCGACGAATGCCACGAGCGGCATCTCGACGCGGATCTGCTGCTCGCGTTGCTGCTGGACGTCCGCGCCGGGCTACGCGACGATCTGCGCCTGCTCGCGACCTCCGCCACCGTGGCCTCCGGACGGCTGGCCGCCCTGCTCGGGGACGCCCCGGTGATCACCGCGCACGCCCGGACGTACCCCGTCGACGTCGTCCACTCCCCGCCCACCCGCGGCGAGCGGATCGAGGCGACCGTGGCCAGGGCGATCCACAAAGCACTGTCCGAAGGAGACGGTGATGTGCTCGCGTTCCTGCCCGGCGCGGGCGAGATCGCCCGGGTGAGCGGCCTGCTGAACGGCCTCGACGCCGACGTGCTGCCACTGCACGGGCGGCTTTCGGCGGCGAGCCAGGACGACGCGCTACGCCCTCGCGACCGGCGGCGGGTGGTGCTCTCGACATCGGTCGCCGAGTCCAGCCTGACCGTGCCGGGGGTGCGCGCGGTGGTCGACTG
>NZ_JACBXD010000081.1 GCF_013870525.1 Amycolatopsis pittospori | reverse complement strand
GCTCGGGCTGCTGGTGCGCCCGGTTCTGTTGACCCTCGCCTTGCTGGCGCTCTTCCTGATCGTGCGGGCGCACCCGCTCGACTCGATCGAACAGCGTTTCCTCAACACCGGCGAGATCTTCACCGAACTGGGCCAGCACCTACGGCTCACCGTGATCTCGACGGTGTGCACCATCGCCATCGCCCTCCCGCTCGGCATCCTGCTCACCCGCGCCGGCGCCCGCTGGGCCCGGCCCGTCGGCCTGGGGCTGGGCAACCTGGGCCAGGCGATCCCGTCGATCGGGCTCGTCGTGCTGCTCGCGCTCTGGATCGGCACGGGCACCGCGACGGCGGTGACGGCACTCGTCGTCTACGCGACCTTGCCGGTGCTGCGCAACACGATCGTCGGGCTCGACGGCGTCGACCCGACCCTCGTCGACGCCGCGCGCGGCATGGGCATGGGCAAGACGGCCATCCTGTGGCGGATCGAACTGCCGCTGGCCGTCCCGGTGATCCTCGCCGGGATCCGGACCGCGCTGGTGCTCACCGTCGCGAGCGCGACGCTGGCGACGTTCATCGACGGCGGCGGTCTCGGCGGAGGGCTTGTCGCCGGCATCGGGCTGTACCGCCCGATCCTGAGCCTCACCTTCGGCATCATCGTCGCCGCACTGGCGCTCTTCGTCGACTGGCTGGGGCTGGTCGCCGAGGAGTTCCTGCACCCGCGCGGCCTGTAGCTCGACCGAATTCAAGGAGGACCAACCCATGCGGATGCTCCAGCGCACGGCCGCCGCCACGCTCGCGCTCGTCGTGGCGGCGGCGCTCTCGGCCGGCTGCACGATCGGCAAGGACGAGACCGGCGCGCAAGTGGGCGCGGGCTCCATCAAGAAGATCGACGCGCTGAACGGCGCCCAGATCCGCGTCAGCTCCAAGGAGTTCGACGAGCAGCTGCTGCTCGGCCAGATCGCCCTCGTCGCACTGCAGGCGGCCGGGGCGAGCCCGCAGGACAAGACCAACATCACCGGATCCAGCAACGTCCGCCAGGCGCTCACCAGCGGCGCGGTCGACCTGTACTGGGAATACACCGGCACCGCCTGGATCAGCTACCTCAACCAGACCAAGCCGATCAGCGACCCGCAGGCGCAGTACGACGCGGTCAAACAGGCCGACACCGCCAACGGCGTCACCTGGTGGGCGCGCTCGCCGGCCAACGACACCTACGCCCTCGCCGGTAACCCGGCGACAGTGGCCCGGACCGGCGTCAAGACGCTGTCCGATTACGCGGCCCTGGTGAAGCGGGACCCGGCCGCGGCCTCGACCTGTATGGGCCCGGAGTTCAAGAGCCGGGACGACGGGTTCCCCGGCCTGGCGAAGACCTACGGGTTCACCCTGCCCGACCCGCAGGTGCACCTGCTCAACGACGCCGTCGTCTACCCGAGCATCGGCAAGGGTGACCCTTGCGGCTTCGGCTCGGTCGCCTCCACCGACGGGCGCGTGGCCGCGCAGCAGCTCACCGTGCTCGAAGACGACAAGCATTTCTTCCCGACGTACAACCCCGCGATCACGATCGCCACACCGCTCGCGCAGAAATACCCGCAGCTGGAGCAGGTCTTCGCGCCGATCGCCGCGAAGCTCGACACCGCGACGCTCACGGACCTGAACAAGAAGGTCAGCGTCGACGGCCAGAAGGCCGCCACGGTCGCGCGCGACTGGCTCAAGGCGGCGGGTTTCATCAGCTGAACCGTCCGCGGGGTCCGGACGGTGCCTGATCGGCGGACCTGATCCAGTGGAGGAAAGAGAGCCGGCCGCCTGTTCTCGCGACCGGCTCTCCGGCTCAGCCGAGGAGCAGCCTCAGGTTGTAGCGCCACAGGATTTCGTTGACCGGCTGGAAGAAGGAGACTCCGCCGTTGCCGCAGTCCCCGCTGTTGCCGGACAGGACACCTTGCGCTTGGTTGCCGGACAGGAACGATCCGCCGGAGTCGCCCGGGTTCGAGCAGGCGCTGCTGGTGGTCATGCCGTAGATGGTGCCCAAGGGGTAGCGGACGGTCTGGTTCTTGGCCTGGATGTAGCCGCAGCGCCAGCCGGTGGTGGAACCCGAGCGGCACACCGAAGCACCGATCGGGGCCTCGGCCGAGCCGCGCACGCCGGTGACCCAGCCGTTGTACTGGTTGACGGTGCCGCGGGGGGTCCAGGACGAGTTGACCTGGACCCAGGCCATGTCGTCGCCGGGGAACGACGACCCGCGGAACACGCCCTGTGTGTAGCGGTTGTATCCCGTGGTGCTCCATCCGACGTTGCCGCAGTGGCCGGCCGTGACGTAGCCGCCGACCACGGCGAAGCCGACGGAACAGCGGACGTTGCCGGTGTAGTAGGCGTCGCCTCCGACGACGTCGTAATGCGGGCGAGGTGCCGCGGCGGACTCGGCGACGGTCGAGACGGACTCGGCTTCGGCCTGCTTCGCGAACGCCACGGCGGAGGCCGAGGTGCCGGGGGCGGTGGTGATCGTGACGGTGTTGCGCTGGACGTCGACGTACCACCCGGAGATCGATCCGGGTGAGGTCGCGGCGTTGAGCCGGGTGACGGCGGCGTCGAGTTCGGCGGCGCTGTGCCGCACGACCTGGGGGATCGCCCCGTGCGTGCGCACGATATCCGCCTTGGCGGGGTCGGTGACGCCGACGACGAGCGCGTTGCGGCCCGGATCGAACCACGAGCCGCTGTAGCTGCCCGGCAGGGCGGCGGTGATGTTCTTCTCGACCTTGGCGGCCCTCGCTTCGGCGGTCAGCCGCGTCTTCGCGGCGTCGGCGCTCAGACCGAGATCGCGCCGCATGGCGTCGAGTACCGCGGGGGTGACCCCCTCGGTCGCGGCCTGTGCCTCGGGCGAGACCGGGGAAGCGGCCACGGCCATGCCCCCTGGGACGGCCAGGGCGGTCGCAGCGGCCAACACCGCGGCCGTCGTGACGAAAGTGCGTTTCATACGAACTCCAAAGATGGCGGGGACGGGGGTGTTCAGACGCCGGACACGCTGCGAATCCAGCCGCGGTAGTACGCGACGCTCGTGTAGGAGGCGTAGTTGGCACGGTCGCTGGTCGAGGCCACACCGACCTGGATGTTCGTGCCGTTGGCGAACGCCGGACCACCGGAGTCACCGCCGGCGGTGATCCCGTCGTAGCGGCTCAAGGCGATCGCGACGCCACCCCGGCCGTCCCTGGCGTTGGTGGAGGACACGATGGTGTTGGCGTACTTGAGCCAGCGCGACGGGCAGCCGTCCGAAGCGCACGTGGATCCCCAGCCGTAGATCTGGGCGTACTGCCCGGGTGACGTGCTGCCGAGACGCACGATCGGCCCGGAGACCGGGTTGCTGAGCCGGACCAGGGCCAGGTCGGCCGAGGGGTGCTGGTAGATCGCCGAGGCGTTGGCCCAAGTGCCGGCGTACGCGTCGGTCGACCCGACCCGGTAGCCGTAGGAGGCACTCGCGGTCACACAGTGTTGTGCGGTGAGTACCCAGTAGGCCGAGATCAGGCTGGCGGTGCACCACGCCTGACCGTTGCGGAACTGCTGTACGGCGCCGTTGGTGTGGCCGGCGTAGTACCCGTCGACGATGTACGGCTGGTAGGTGTCGTCGGCCGACGCGGTCGATACCCCCGGGAAGAGGGTGGCGACCACACCGATCACGACGAGCAGAGCGCGTTTGAGCTTCACGATTCGCTCCTGGAGAGTGGGGACTCTGACGCGGACCATCGTGGAACCGCGCCCACCCGCCGTCGGCGATCCGGAGCGAGCTGTCAAAAACAGTCAAGATGCCGTCGAGGCGGATCCCTGCCCCGCCGAGGTGACGAAGTCTTGACGAACCTCCGCCGCACACTCAGGATCATCAGTCCGGTTCGTCCTGTTGTGCCGCGCGACGAGGAGGTTGCTGTGGTGGTCGACGCCTCGGACACCGAGCCGTCCGTCGAGACGGTCGCGACCGCCGCCCAGATCCGGTTCGGTGAATGCCTTCGCCAGTGGCGGGCCCGCGCGTCGTTCACCCAGACCCGGCTGGCGGCCACCCTGCGGTACAGCCCCGCTCTGGTCAGCCGTGTGGAAGCGGGGACACGCAGGGCATCCGTGGCGTTCGCGCGGGCGGCGGACAGCCTGCTCGGTGCCGGAGGCGAGCTGGTCGAACTGGCGATCCAGATGGCCGTCGAGCGCCGTGACACCACCTCGGACGCCGTCACGGGGGTCGCCGGTGACGCGGCGATCCCTCTCCCCGCTCCCGCGCCCGGGAACCGCGAGTTCGATCTCAGCGCCTTCAGCCTGCGGGCGGCGCGGCCGACCGGTCTGGTCTGCCCGGAACACGGTGACGTGCACGAGGGAGTGCACGACCTCGGGCTCGTCGACGAGGCGGTACGCGCGCCCCGGACCGCGGGGATCCACGCACTGCTCGCCTTTCTGTCCTTGTACGACCGGTTCAGCCTGGAGACCCGCCACGTCGTCGACGTCGCGGCGCTCGTCGAGCGCATGGCGCACGCCATCAACGACCGGATAGCGTCCGGGCCGCTCGGACAGCGCCGGCACATGATGCACGTGGCCGCCGACTTCGCGGCCGAGGCCGGGCGGATGCGGTTCGAGATCCGGCAGCCCTCGGCCGCCACCGCCTGGCTGACCAGGGCGACGGCTTGGGCCGCGGCTTCGGGCAACACCCCCGCCCATTGCCGGGCGCTGGGCACGATGAGCCTGATAGCCCTGTTCGAGGGCGACCCGTGCTCCGCGGCCCGGTACGCGGAGACCTCCTGCCACACCGGCCGGGCCCGGCCGTGGGTGCTGGCCCACGGGCACCTGTGGTCGGCCAGGGCCGCGGCCTCCGGCGGTGACCGTTCCGCGTTCGAACGGTCCGTCGCGGCGGTGTTCCGGGCGATAGAGCGCTTCGGCGACCAGGATCGGGCCGAGGCCCCGTGGCTGACCGGTGACGAGGGCACCACCTATGTGCACACCTCGCTCGCGGGCAGTCTGCGCGACCTGTCCGCCCGCACCGGCGACGCCGCCATCGCCACCCGCGGCGCGCTCACCGCCCGCACCGCGTTGGACAGCGTGCCCGCGGCGATGCGCCCGACGCATCTGCTCCTGCTGATCCGGTACGCCGACTGCCTGGCCCGTTCCGGCGACCCGCAGGCGGCCATCGAGTTGGCTGGTCCGGCCCTGAACGCGGCGCGGGCGAGTACCTCGTCGATGATCCAGCGAGATCTCGCTTCGCTGCATGCCGCGCTCGCGGACGTCTGCCCTGATGGGCCCCGGACCTCCGAGGTGTCCATGATGGACACCTCGTCGTGACCGCGGCTCGCGATCAGCTCGGATTCGAGTGTGGAGGTGGCCACCACCACTGCTGACGATCGAGGGCGGTGCGAGCACACCGAGACCCGGCCCGGGCGCGATACGGACGACGGCGACCGTGGTGAAGTGCCGAAGTCAGTGACGGCCCACGGCGACGATGACCCGTTCCATCGTTTCGGTCTCGCGCAGCAGCGCGAGAGGGTCGGAGTTCCCGGCATCGTCGCCTGCGTCGCGCAGGCCGGTCTCGTCCAGCGTCGCGAACTTCATCGACCATCCTCGGAAACGGGCCGCTTCGAGGGAGGACCGGCGCAGCACGGTCAGATCCTTGTGCAGCTCGTCGCGCTCGATCCGCCCGTAGGTCTGCTCGACCGCGTCATGGGGCCCTTCGAGGACTTGCAGAAACGCCGCGCGGTGGTAGTCGAGGCGGATGTAGACCAGCAGCCCGGTGATCTCCTGGGCCGCGTTGAGTTCGCGACTGCGACTGAGCAGGGCGTCCACCTCGGAGTCACTCATCGCGAACGCGGCGACGCTGGAGTACATCAGGGTGTGCGGCACGGACGATCCTTCTCGGTAGTCGGGTTCGTCTGTGATCGTAGGGGCTGGCTCCGGAACCGGGGCGAGTCATGGCGGAGGCCGATTCTCAAAGTGGGTCTCAACGAAAAAACCGCCCTACCTCGGCATATCTGCCAGGTGGGCGGTGTTTCGTGACTGTGGAGCTAAGGGGACTCGAACCCCTGACCCCCTCACTGCCAGTGAGGTGCGCTACCAGCTGCGCCATAGCCCCGGAGCGAAGGTGAACTCCGCATCTCGTGTGTACATACGTTACACCGTCCTCCGGGCCCGTTCGCGAGGGGGTCACCGTAAGCAGTCTCGATTGCCGGGAACCCTGCTCACCTGCATCTTTGAGACTTATTTTTAGCCGTGTATTGACTCCGCGTGTGACCGCCGTTACGTTTTCGACGATCGTGACGCCGAGGTCCCCGCCCGCTACGCCGCGTCTTCACTGGGCTCCGCCTCAGCTCGCCCTGCCCGATGACGCGGAGGAGGTCCTGATGAGGGCCAGAGCAGCCCTGATAGCCCTGTTTTCCCTGGTCGGAGCGCTGATTGTGGTGGCTCCGGCGGCGCAGGCGGCCATCGTTCCCGATACCTGGTACACGGTGACGGCCACCGGCGGGAAGTGTGTGGACGCGCGGGCCGCCGGGTCGGTGAACGGGACGGTCGTCCAGCAGTACTCCTGCAATCAGACCTTCTCCCAGCAGTGGCAGTTCCAGCCCACGTCGGGTGGCTACTACCGGGTGAATTCGCGCAACAACCCGGCGCAGGTGTGGGACGTCGCGGACGTGTCGACCGCGGACGGTGGATTGATCCACCTGTGGGCGTACGGCGGCGGGAACAACCAGCAGTGGCAGCCGGTCGAGGAGGCCGGGGGCGCGTACCACTTCGTCAGCCGCAACAGCGGGAGGTGCCTCGACCTGCCTGGTCTGTCCACTCAGGACAGCGTCCAGCTGCAGCAGTTCTCGTGCAACGGGTCCGGCGCGCAATCCTTCCGGCTGACGCCGGTCACCGGCACGGCCGAACCCGACCTCGGGCCGAACGTGCTCATCTTCGACCCCGGCATGTCACAGTCGGCGATCCAGTCCCAGGTCAACAGCGTCTTCTCGCAGCAGGAGACCAGCCAGTTCGGCTCGAACCGGAAGGCACTGCTGTTCAAGCCGGGTTCGTACAACGTCGACGTCAACGTCGGGTTCTACACGCAGGTGCTCGGGCTCGGGCAGTCGCCGGACAATGTGACGATCAACGGCGCGGTACACGCGGAGGCCGACTGGTTCCAGGGGAACGCGACGCAGAACTTCTGGCGTGGCGCGGAAAACCTTTCCGTCAACCCCAACGGCGGCACCGACCGCTGGGCCGTTTCGCAGGCCGCGCCGTACCGCCGCATGCATGTCCGCGGCAATCTGCAGCTCGACGACGGCGGCTGGTCCAGCGGCGGCTGGATGTCCGATGTCAAGGTCGACGGCCAGGTGCGGTCGGGCTCGCAGCAGCAGTGGATCTCGCGTAACTCGCAGTTCGGCGGCTGGAGCGGCTCCAACTGGAACATGGTGTTCGCCGGCGTCAACGGCGCGCCCTCGACCAGTTTCCCGAATCCGCCGTACACCACGGTGAACACGACGCCGGTCGTGCGCGAGAAGCCGTTCCTCTACGTCGACAACGCGGGCGCGTACCAGGTCTTCGTGCCGTCCACGCGCACCAACGCCGCGGGAATCACGTGGGGTGCGAACCAGCCGGGGTCGTCACTGCCGATCAGCCGCTTCTTCATCGCGAAGCCCGGGACGACGGCTTCGCAGATCAACGCCGCCCTCGCCGAGGGCAAAGACCTCCTGATCACGCCGGGCGTCTACCACCTGAACGAGACGCTGCGCGTGACCCGGCCGGACACCGTCGTACTCGGCCTCGGCCTGGCGACGCTGATCCCCGACAACGGCATCACCGCCATGACGGTGGCCGACGTCGACGGCGTCAAGGTGGCCGGCGTGCTGATCGACGCGGGCACCGCGAACTCGAACACGCTGATGGAGGTCGGCCCGGCCAACTCCGCCCAGGATCACGCCGCCAACCCGACCTCGCTGCACGACGTGTTCTTCCGCGTCGGCGGAGCGGGCGTCGGCAAGGCCACGAACAGCCTGGTGGTCAACAGTGACGACGTCATCGGCGACCATCTGTGGATCTGGCGTGCCGACCACGGCAGCGGGGTCGGGTGGAACACCAACACCGCCGACACGGGCCTGATCGTGAACGGCGACGACGTCACCATGTACGGCCTGTTCGTCGAGCACTATCAGAAGTACCAGACGATCTGGAACGGAAACCGCGGCCGGACGTACTTCTACCAGAACGAAATGCCGTACGACCCGCCGAACCAGGCCGCCTGGATGAACGGTCCGACGCGGGGATACGCGGCCTACAAGGTGGCGAACTCGGTGACGAACCACGAGGCGTACGGGCTCGGCAGTTACTGCTACTTCAACGTGAATCCGAGTGTGGTGGCGGATCGCGCGATCGAAGCGCCGAACAACCCGAACGTGAAGTTCCGCAGCATGGTCACCGTTTCCCTCGGCGGCAACGGGACCATCAGCCGGGTCGTCAACGACCGCGGCGGACCGTCCAATTCGGGCACGAACGTGGCGAACCTGGTCGCGTATCCCTGAGAGAGCCCCGGTGCGCGCCGTGATGGCGGT
Source organism: Amycolatopsis pittospori (assembly GCF_013870525.1). Classification (GTDB taxonomy): domain Bacteria; phylum Actinomycetota; class Actinomycetes; order Mycobacteriales; family Pseudonocardiaceae; genus Amycolatopsis; species Amycolatopsis pittospori. The sequence goes on along the minus strand of NZ_JACBXD010000081.1, from coordinate 25,346 downwards.
CGCGGCGCGCACCGGCCTTCACCCCAACGGGTGGTGTGCCGCGCGCCCGCTCTCCGGCGCTTCGATACTCGGGACATGCCTATCGTCGGTCTCACCGTCGTCGAACCCCGTCTGGCCTGGCCGCTCGCGGCCGTCCGCGGGGGTTTCGCCATCCTGTTCGGCCTGCTCGCGCTGATCTGGCCGGGTGCGACCGTCCTGGCCTTGGCGATCATCTACGGCATCTACGCGATCATCGACGGTATCGGCGGCCTCATGCAGGCCTTCCGGCCGGGCGACGCCGCGCATCGTGCCGCCTACGGGATCCTCGGCGCCTTCGGCATCATCGCCGGTGTGCTGGTCCTGATCTGGCCGGGGATCACGGTGCTCGTACTGGCCCTGCTGGTCGGGTTCTGGGCGATCTTCACCGGCATCGTCGAGATCGTCGCCGCGATCCGGTTGCGCAAGCAGATCGAGGGCGAGGCCTTCCTCATCGCGGCCGGCGCGCTCTCCGTCATCGTGGGTGTCCTGCTCGTGATCAACCCCATCGCGGGCGCATACGGGATCGCGCTGCTGATCGGGATCTACGCCCTGCTGTACGGCGTGATGCTGCTCGTACTGGCCTTCCGCCTGCGCAAGCTCACGCGGGCCTGAACGCCTGTCTCAAGTGGACCCGCGCCCCGGCACGGCGCAGGTTCGACAGGCTCGGCGAGCCTTCGACGGCGGTCGCGACGGCGAAGCGGCGCCCTTCGCGGACGGCCGCGTTCAGCCCGTGCAGCAGGAGCCGGCCTTGCGCGCCCTTGCCGCGATGTTCCCGTGGCGTGGCCGAGCCGCCGAGGAGGACGCCGGGGCCATGCGAGCTCATCGCCGCGGCGGAGACCGGCACGCCGTCCTCGATCAGGAGCGACCGCCTGATCCGGGGATCGGCGTGCTCGGCGGCGATGAACTCCGTCACGGCGCCGCCGCCCTCGTAGCCGTCCAGCAGGATGCGGAGGAAGACGTCGATGTCCGGTGCGTCTTCGACGTCGGCACCCGACGGAGGAAGGCCGGTGAGCGGCAGGACCGCGATCGGGCGGACACCGTCGGAGGTGAAACCCGCGTCGTTCAGGGGCAGGCCCGGCGGGAGCACGAGCGTCGGCCGGTCTCCGCCCCAGCACGACGACCCGGCGAGCCGGACGGCTTCAGGCAGGTTCTCCTCGGTGACGCCGGAGATCGTGCGCAGGAACCGCAACTCCGGATCCGTCGCCAGCACCGCGAGCAGCCTGTCTTCGCGCCAGGCCTCGAACCTGCCGGGGAGTCCCGCCGCGGTGGCCGCCTCGCACGCGACGACGGCACGGTCGTGGATCACTTCTTCGGCTTCGGAGAGCATGACCCGAACGTAAGAGGACGTAGGCTGATCCGGTGAGCCAGCCCATCCTGTTGACCGTCGACGACGATCCCGCCGTATCCCGTTCGGTCGCCCGCGACCTGCGCAGACGGTACGGAAAGGACTACCGGATCATCCGGGCCGATTCCGGTGCCGACGCGCTCGAAGCGCTCCGCGAGCTCAAGCTGCGCGGCGACGCCGTGGCCGCGATCCTCGCCGACTACCGGATGCCGCAGATGGACGGCATCGTCTTCCTCGAGAAGGCGATGGACCTGTTCCCGAACGCCCGGCGCGCACTGCTGACCGCGTACGCCGACACCGACGCCGCGATCCAGGCGATCAACGTGGTCGACGTCGACCACTACCTGCTCAAACCGTGGGACCCGCCGGAGGAGAAGCTCTACCCGGTCATCGACGCGCTGGTGGAGACCTGGCGCGCGGTGGGGGAGCGGCCGGTCGACGAGATCAAGCTCATCGGCCACCGGTATTCGTCGCCGTCGTTCCACCTCCGTGACTTCCTGGCGCGCAACGCCGTGCCGTACCGCTGGTTCTCCGTCGACGACGACGAGGGCCGCCGGATCCTGGAGGCCGCGGACGCCGCGCCGCAGGACATCCCGGTGCTCGTCACGCCGGACGGCACGGTGCTGCGCCAGCCCTCCGGACCGGAACTCGCCGACGCCGTCGGCCTCTCCACCCGGCCCGCCCAGGAGTTCTACGACCTGATCGTGATCGGCGGCGGACCCGCCGGGCTCGGGGCGGCCGTATACGGCGCGTCGGAGGGGCTGCGGACGGTCATCGTCGAGCGCAAGGCCACCGGCGGGCAGGCGGGCACCAGCTCCCGGATCGAGAACTACCTCGGTTTCCCCGACGGCGTTTCGGGTGCGCAGCTGACCGACCGCGCGCGGCGTCAGGCGCTCAAGTTCGGCGCCGAGGTGCTCACCACCCGCGACGTCGTCGGCCTGGAAGCGCGCGGTTCGGCGCGGGTCGTCATGTTCGGCGACGGCACCGAGATCGCCGCGCATTCCGTGGTGCTGGCCAGCGGCGTCACCTACCGCGCGCTGGAGGCCACGGGCATCGCCGAGCTGGCGGGCCGCGGCGTCTACTACGGCTCGGCCGCCACCGAGGCGCCCGAATGCAAGGGCGAGCACGTCTACATCGTCGGCGGCGCGAACTCGGCAGGCCAGGCGGCGGTGTTCTTCTCCAAACACGCCGCCGACGTCACCATCCTGGTCCGCGGCCAGTCGCTCGAAGCGTCGATGTCGCACTACCTGATCGAGCAGATCGCGGCGATCGGGAACATCCACGTCCGCACCCGGACCACCGTGGTCGAGGCGCACGGTGACGACCACCTCGAACAGCTCACCCTGTGCGAGAACGGTGCCACCACCGAGAAGGTGCCGACGGGGCATCTGTTCATCTTCATCGGCGCCGCGCCGCGGACCGACTGGCTGGGCACCGAAATCCTGCGCGACGACCACGGTTTCGTGCGCACGGGGCCCGATCTGCTCACCGAAGGCAGTCCGCCGCCCGGCTGGCCGCTCGACCGCGACCCGCACTACCTGGAGTCGTCCGTGCCCGGTGTGTTCGTCGCGGGCGACGTCCGCGCGGCGTCGGTGAAGCGCGTCGCGTCGGCCGTCGGCGAAGGCGCCATGGCGGTCACCCTGGTTCACCGGTACTTGGAGGAGCAATGAGCGTTCTGCCCAGGGAGGAACTGCGCGGGCTCTTCCTCTTCGAGCACCTCAGCGAGGAGCAGCTCGACTGGATCGACGAGCACGCCGTGCTGGAGCAGTACACCGGCGGCGAGACGATCATCCGCGAGGGTGATCCGGCCACCTGTTTCTACCTTCTGCTGTCCGGCGCGCTGCGGATGACGCGGCTCGTCGGCGACACCGAGGTCGAGACGATCCGGTCCGATCAGCGCGGCGCGTACTGCGGCGCGACGCAGTTCTTCGTGCATCAGGAGACCGAACACACTTACGGCGCTTCGGTGCACGCGGTCAGCGATCTCACCTTCCTGACGCTGCCGGCGGCCGAGTTCGCCACCGAGTTCCGCCGTTGGTTCCCGATGGCGACGCATCTGCTGGAGGGTATGTACCTCGGCTGGCGCAACAGCGACACCGTGATCGGTTCACGGCGGCGGCTGCTCGCGCTCGGGGAGCTTTCCGCCGGGCTGACCCACGAACTCAACAACCCGGCCGCGGCCGCCGTGCGCGCGACGTCGGCGCTGCGGGAGCGGGTCGCCGGGATGCGGCACAAACTCGCCCTGCTGGCGAAGAAGAACGTCGACCCCACGTTGCTGGAGCAGCTGATCGACGTTCAGGAACAGCTGGTCAAGCAGGTCGCCTCAGCGCCGAAGCTGACCGCGATGCAGCAGTCCGATCGCGAGGACGAGATCGGCGACTGGTTCGAAGACCACGGCATGGAACAGGGCTGGGACCTCGCCGACATCTACGTCCGCGCCGGGCTGACCGTGCCGGATCTGGACAGGCTGCTGGAATCGGTCGGGGAGACCTTCCTCGACGGCGCCGTCCGCTGGCTCGCGTACGCGCTCGAAACCGAGATGCTGATGGGCGAGATCGAGGATTCGACGACGCGGATCTCCGTGCTGGTCGGCAAAGCCAAGCAATACTCCCAAATGGACCGTGCGCCGCATCAGTGGATCGACGTCCACGAAGGACTCGACTCCACCCTCGTCATGCTCGCCGGGAAGATCGCGCCGGGCGTCCGCGTGGTCAAGGAGTACGACCACGCGGTGCCGAGGATTCCGGCGTACGCGGGCGAACTGAACCAGGTGTGGACGAACATCATCGACAACGCTCTGGGCGCCATGGGTACCGAGGGCACGCTGACGCTGCGAACATCCCAAGTGGACGATCACGTGCACGTCGAGATCGGGGACACCGGACCGGGCATCCCGGCCGAGATCCGGCAGCGGATCTTCGAACCGTTCTTCACCACGAAACCGGTCGGGCAGGGGACCGGCCTCGGCCTGGACATCTCTTGGCGCATCGTCGTCGAACGGCACCAGGGCGACCTCCGTGTCGACTCGGAACCGGGGAACACGCGATTCACCGTCCGCCTGCCGCTCTCGGAGCAGTCCGTGATCTGATTTTCCCTCCACCCCGGCATTTCGCCAGGAAATGACGACGTCCTTCGTTCACTGACCGTTCACTTCGAAATGGCTCGCCCGCGCGTCAAAAGAGTCGAACGGGCTGAAGGATCAGGCCTGTGAACGAGGGGGTGGGCCGGTGAAACGCCGTCTGTCGATCGGTCTGGCCGTGGTGCTGCTGCTGGCCGTGGTCGCCGTGATCGTCTGGGGCCGGGGTGGTGACGAGAACACCGCGCAGGGGACCGATCTGACCACGGTGCGCGGGGTCATCGGTTCGGAGAAGCTGGCGTTCTTCTCCGACAAGCGGGTGGCGGACGCGTTCGCGAAGCACGGCTTGAAGGTCGAGGTCGACACCGCCGGATCGCGGCAGATCGCCGGTATGGACCTGGGCGGGTACGAATTCGCGTTCCCGTCGTCGTCCCCCGCCGCGCAGCGGATCCAGCGCGACCACAAGGTGACGGCGGTGCACACGCCGTTCCAGTCGCCGATGGCGATCGCGACCTTCGAGCCGATCGTGAGCCTCTTGGCCGCCAACGGGATCGTGCGCAAGGGCGCCGGGGACTACCAGGTACTCGACATCGCGAAGTACCTCGAACTCGCGCGGAAGGGCACCCGCTGGGACCAGCTTCCCGGCAACACCGCCTTCCCGGCGCGCAAGAACGTGCTGGTCACGACCACGGATCCGCGTGAATCGAACTCGGCGGCGATGTACCTGTCGATCGTCTCCTTCGTCGCCAACGGCAACAACGTCGTCAGCACGCCGGAGGCCGAGGCGAAGGTGCTGCCCGGGGTGTCGAAGCTGTTCATCGACCAGGGCTACACGCAGAACAGCACCGAAGGCCCGTTCGAGGACTATCTCGCCGCGGGTATGGGAAAGACGCCGATGGCACTGATCTACGAGTCGCAGTTCGTCGACAGGCTGGTGCGCGCGGACGGCTCGATCCGGCCGGACATGCGCCTGCTCTACACCGCGCCGACGGTGTACTCGAAGCACACGCTCGTGCCGCTGAAGCCGAACGGGGATCAGGTCGGCAGGCTCCTCGCGACCGACCCGGAACTGGGGAAACTCGCCGCCACCTTCGGATTCCGCACCGGTGACCCGCGGCTGTTCGCCGACGTCGTCGCGGCGGCCAAGGTACCGGTGCCCGCGGATCTGGTGGACGCCGTCGAACCGCCGTCGTACGAAACGCTGGAGCGCCTGCTCGACGCCGTCAAGAAGCAGTACTGATGGACGATTTCACGCTCACTCCACCCGAACCGGTGGAGGCGATCCCGGCCGAGCGGGCCGCCGGACTGGTCACCCTCGGCCCCGAGGTGCACGCCGAGGTCGCGAAGCGCGCAGAGAGTTTCGCCCAGCGGCTCGAAGCACTCGACGTCCGCTCGCCGGAGTTCACCCGGGTCCTGGACGAACTGCTCGCGGTCGGCGAATCCGACATGCGTGCCGCGGCGTCGGTCGCGGGCGCGCTGCTCGACCGGTCTACGCGGGCGTTGGCGGAAATCGGGTCGCCACAACAGCAGGCGACGGTGAGCCTGGCGGGGCTGCGGCGTGCCGTGGCGGAGATCGACCCGGCGAAGCTGCCGATCACCGGCCGAAAACTGCTGGGGCTGATCCCGGTCGCGGGCAGCGCGAAGAAGGCACTGGACCGCTACCGTGCCGCGAACGAGCCGGTGAACGCCCTGGTCCTGGACCTGCGTGCTCGTCAGGACGTGCTGCGCCGCGACAACGCCGCGCTCAAGGGCGAGCGGGAACGGCTGTGGGGGACGCTCGGCAAACTGTCCGAAGCGGCCGCGTTCGCCGAGGCCGTCGACGTCGCCGTCGACAGGCAGGCGGGGATCTTCGACTTCACCGATCCCGCGCGGGCCAGATCACTGCGGGCCGACGCGCTGCATCCGATCCGGCAACGACACCAGGATCTGCTGACGCAGCTGGCGGTGAGCGCGCAAGGCTACCTGGCGCTGGATCTGGTGCGGCGCAACAACGACGAGCTGATCCGGGGGATCGAGCGGGCGGTGTCGACCACGGTCGCCGCACTGCGCGTCGCGCTGATGGTGAGCGGCGCGCTCGCCGGACAGCGCGACGTCCTCGACGAGGTCCGGGCCGTGCTGGCCACCACCGACGGGCTGATCCGGGCCAACGCCGAGATGCTGGAGCTGCGCAGCGCCGAGATCCAGCGCGCGGGCAGCGATCCGGCGGTCGCAGTGGCGACGATCCGCGAATCGTTCGAGCGGATCTACCGCAGTATCGACGCGATCGACGAGTTCAAGGCGGGGGCCGTCTCGACGATGGCGGCGACCGTGGAGGCGCTGTCCGGGGAGATCCGGCGGGCCGAAGACCATCTGCGCCGGTCTCATGAGACGGCGACGGCCGAGGGGGCCTCATGAAACGCTGGGCGGTCTTGGCGATCGGCGCGATCTGCGCGCTGTCGCTGGTTTCCTGTGATTCCGGCGAAGGCGAGGCACAAGGTCTCGGGGAGGCCGAACCCGGCACACTGCGGGTGCTCGCGGGCAGTGAACTGGCCGACCTTCAACCGCTGCTGGAGCAGGAGGCGGCGGCCACCGGGGTCAAGGTCAAATTCCAGTTCACCGGGACGTTGGAGGGCACCGAGTCGCTCGCGAACGGGAAGGTCGACGGGCAGTACGACGCCGTCTGGTTCTCCTCGAACCGTTACCCCGCAGCGGTTCCCGAAGCGGCGAAGCGGCTGGGCGAGCAGGTGAAGATCATGAGCTCGCCGGTCGTGCTCGGACTTTCGGCGTCGACGGCGCAGCGCCTCGGCTGGGCCGGGAAACCGGTGGGCTGGGGCGAGATCGCCGAACAGGCCGGGAAGAAGGCGTTCACCTACGGCATGACCGATCCGTCGGCCTCGAACTCGGGTTTCTCGGCGCTCGTCGGGGTCGCGTCGGCACTCGCGGGCGCGGGCAACGCGATCGACGCACAGCAGATCGCCGCCGTCACCCCGAAACTGACCGAGTTCTTCAGCGCGCAGGCGATGTCGGCGGGCTCGTCCGGCTGGCTTTCCGAGGCCTACCAACGGCGTGCGACCGGTGTGGATCCGGGCAAGAAGGTCGACGGTTTGATCAACTACGAATCCGTGCTGCTGTCGATGAACGCGAGCGGCAAACTCCCCGAACCGCTGACGATCGTCTACCCGTCCGACGGCGTCGTCACCGCGGACTACCCGCTGACCTTGCTGAGCGGCGCGAACTCCGACGCGCGCGACGCGCACCGCAAACTGGCCGAGCGGCTGCGGACGCCGGACACACAGCGCAAGATCATGGAGACCACGCAGCGCCGCCCGGTCGTCCCCGGTGTCCAGCTGGGACAGCGGTTCGCGCAAAAGGATCTCGTGGAACTGCCGTTTCCCGCGACACAGGAAGCCGTCGACGCGTTGCTGGGCGCCTACTTCGACAAGATCCGGCGTCCGTCGCGGACGCTGTACGTGCTCGACACCTCCGGCTCGATGGCGGGCGACCGGATCGAATCGCTGCGCACCGCGCTGATCGGGCTGACCGGCGCCGACGGCTCGCTGACCGGGCGGTACCGCCGGTTCCGCAGCCGCGAAGAGGTCACGATGCTGCCGTTCGACACCGTTCCGGGCCGCCCGGAGACGTTCGCCGTACCGGAAGGCGATCCGCAGCCCGCTCTCGACAAGATCAAGAGGTTCGCGGAAGGCCTCGACGCCAACGGTGGCACGGCGATCTACGACAGTCTCGATCGCGCGTACCAGATCATGGGCCCGCTGGTCGCGCGCGATCCCGACCGGTTCACCTCGATCGTGCTGATGACCGATGGGGCGAACGCGAACGGCTCCGACTTCGAGGACTTCCAGCGGAGGTTCCCGTCGTTGCCGGAGGCGATGCGGCAGATCCCGGTGTTCACCGTGATCTTCGGCGAGGGCGACTCCGCCGAACTCGGCGAGGTCGCGAAACGCACCGGCGGCACCGTGTTCGACGCGCGCGGCGACGTCCTTCCCCAGGTGTTCCAGGAAATCCGCGGGTACCAATGATCCGGTACCTCGGCTCCACGAAGAACCTCGCCGGCTGCGTCGGCGGGCTGATCGGGCTCGTGCTGTACCTGACCGGCGTCGTCGGCGGGCTGTGGCCGGTGGTCGTCGCCGGGTTGTACGCGGTGTTCGCCCTGCTCGCACCGCCTGAACGGGTCCGCCTGGTGCCGGTGGACACGGTCGCGGAAGCGGGTCGGCTGCGTGCCGATCTGACGACGCTCGTCGGCAAGGTGACCGCACAGGCCCAGCGGATGCCGGAGTCCTCTGTGGACGGTGTCTGGCGGATCGCCGAAGTCCTCGACGACCTGCTCTCGCGGCCGGACCGGTTGTCGGCCAACCCGGACGTGCGGCACGCCGTCACCCGGTTGGCGCGGACGGATCTGCCGCTTTCCGTGCAGACCTATCTCAACCTGCCGTGGTGGTTCGCCGCCAAACGGCGGGCGAGCGGGGAGACGAGCGCGTCCGATGAACTCCTCGCGCAGCTGGAACTTCTGGAGACCGAAGCGCACCGGATCGCGGAGCGGTTCTACGCCGGCGACGTCAACCAGCAGTCCGACCACACGCGATACCTGCGCGAGCGGGGTCAGGAGGGCTAACGGCCACCGAGCCTCGGCAGGGTCAGCGTGGTCACCGCCGTCATCACCCAGCCCAGCAGGTCGCCGAGCGGGATGGTGGACAGCTTCTCGGGCCATTCGTCGGCCACCGTCTGCAGGACGAGGTGGCCGTCGTGCGCCTCGACCGCGGTGAGCCGGACCCCCTGCGGGAGTTCCGGAAGCGGCAGCACGATGGGCTTGAGCCGGGACGGCGGGCCGAACCGGCGACGTCCGATGTGGACGGCCATCGGCCGCAGCACCACGGCGGAATCCTCCACAGTGGACTCAAGCGCCAGATGCCCCCAACGGGGCCGTTTCTCCCAGCGGACGTGGAAATGCCCGTCGTCGCCAGGGGTCACGATGATGCCGGGACGGACCTCGGAAACCCGCTGTTGCAGGACCTCGGGGGCGACCCGGATCGCCATCTTCACCTGTTCGGGGATGGCGGCGGGGGACGGAAGGGAGCGGAGCCGGACGTTCGAGGCCAGCACCGTGATGCGTTCGAGCGGGGTTTCCGGCCAGTCGACGTCCTCCACGACGATGCGGACGTCGCCGACACGGCCGGTGGCGGCGAGGCTGAGGCTGTCGGCCTGATAGTCGAGCCCGGTCAGCGTGAGCCCGACGTCATGGCCGTCCACCTTGGCCGTCAACCGTCGCCCGACCAGCTGTTCGGTGACCGTCTTCAGTACCGCGGCCGGGGTCACGGGCACATTCGGCAACAGCGCCCGCCCGGCGGCAGCCAGGCCGAACAGCTCGGGAAGGGGGTTCAGATCGAACCATCTGCCGTCGCTCATCGGTCCAGTGTCGCCGAACGGGACGCCGAATGCCGCCGCAGGGGGTCAGCGGGCCGCGAAACGGGCGATGACGCCCGCCAGGATCACCCAGAACGCCGCGGCCAGGCCGTAGTCGAGGATCACCGCGAGATTCGGGTCACTCACCGGGAAAAGACCCGGCCAGAACAGCGCCAGCGGTCGCGCGAGCGCCTGGATGAAGATGAAGAATCCGTTACCCGCGTTGGCACCCGCGAGCACCATGACCATGTACAGCAGCTCGATGAAAGCGAACAGCGCGCCGATAGCGGTGATTACGCGTACGGCGGTGTTGCTCCTACTGGTGGTTCGCCATCTGGACATGGCTGAAAAGTTCCCGGATTCCGCAATGACAAACGTTTCAAGGGCCAAGTTGCGCCGATCGGCCGTACCCGCGTACTCCCTGCTAGCGGTCGGAGGCGGCGAGTGACCGCGCGATGGCCCAATCCTGTGCCGCGACGCCGACGGACTTGAACACCGTTCTGCCCGTGGTCTTCGGAGGGGCGGGCAAGGCGGCGCCGAGTTCCACGAGCGATCCCCGGTCCAGCAGGCCTTCCCGGACGGCGTGGATGATCTCGCCCGACTCTTCGAGCGCGGCCTCGATCTGATCGACGACGACGATCGACGCGGTCGCGAGCAGGTCCGCCGGGAGTTCGCGCATCGACGGCCGGAACGAGCCGATGGCGTTGACGTGGACGTTCTCCGGCAGGGCGGACACGGCGAAGAGCGGAGTCTCCGACGACGTCGCGCAATTGACGATCTCGGCGTCCGCCAAGGCGTCTTCGACGGTCTCGGCGACCCGGAAGGACACGGCGGGGAACTCGTCGCCGAGCCGTTCCGCGAGCGCGCGGGCGTTCCCGGTGGTGCGGCTGTGGAGCGCGACCTCACGCAGATCCCGCACCGCGGCGATCGCGCGGACCTGGTCGGCCGCCTGCGCGCCCGAGCCGAGCAGTGCCAGTTTCCCGGCGCCGGCCGGGGCGAGCAGGTCGGTCGCGACACCGGTGACCGCGCCGGTGCGCAAAGTGGTCACCGCGACGGCGTCGGCGACGAGCGGTTCGCCGTCACCGGTCCAGACGACCGTGCCGAGGATCGCCGGATCGCGGTCGAGCCGGACACTGAGCGTCTTGACCACCGCGGCCCCCGACGGTTCATGGTGCGCCGTCATCACCAGTACCCGACCGCCGCCGAAGACGAGCCGCTCCGGCTGGGTGAAGTGCCCGGCGGCGAGTTCGGTGAACGCGTCGCGCACGGCCGCCACCGCGTCCCGCATGGGGACGGCCGCGCGGACCTCGTCGGCGTTGAGGGTTCGTGGCATGGGGCCTCCCGTTCGAGCTCAGGAGTCACCTTGCCAGCGGGCGGTGCTTTCCCGCAGGACGACGCGGCCCTGGACCCGCTCGACCCTGGCGCGGCCGGCGCGTTCCGGGAGCATCGCCAGTTCCAGTACCCGTTCGCCCAGGTCTTCCAGCGGCAGCGCGACCGTCGTCAGCGGCGGGGTCAGATCGCGGATCGTGGGGATGTCGTCGAATCCGGCCAGCGAGACGTCGCCGGGGACGCTGAGACCGTGCTCGCGGAACGCGGCGAGTGCGCCGGCGGCCATGACGTCGGTCGAGGCGAAGACACAGGTGGCACGCAGACCACGGCCGAGAAGCCGCTGAGCGGCCGCGTAGCCGCCGTCGCGAGTGAAAGGGCCTTCGACGATGTCTTCACGCTCCACCGTGACTCCTGCGGCAGCGAGGGCTTCGAGGAACCCGTCGACGCGGTCGACGACCGTGGTGAGCAGCGGGGGCCCGGACAACACGGCGAACCGGCGGTGCCCGAGGCCGAGCAGTGCCCGCGCCAGGCCGGCGGCGCCCTCGCGGTTCTCCGGCAGGACCGCGTCGGCCCGCAGCCCGCGATGCCTGCTGATCACGGCGACCCGGCCGCCGGTCGCGCGGTAGCGGTCCAGCTCCTGTCTCAGGCTCTCCTGCCGATCCCGGTCCTCGAAGCCGGACCCGATCAGCAACATCGCGCGCACCCGGTGCCCGCGCATCATCGAGGTGTAGGCGACTTCGCGATCCGGGTCGCGGAACGTGCTGCCCAGCACGACCTGCAGATCGTGGCGGCTCGCCGCGCGCATCACCCCGCGCGCGATGCCGGCGAAGTACGGGTCACCGACGTCGTGGCAGATCACGCCGACCGTGCGGCTGGACGAACTGGCCAGCGCCTGCGCGTGCGCGTTGGGGGAGTAGGCCAGCCGTTCGGCCGCCCGGAGCACGCGCTCGCGCAGCGCCGGGCCGACGCTCGCCGTGCCGTTGAGCACCCGGGACGCGGTCGCCAGTGACACCCCCGCGGCCTTCGCGACGTCACCGAGGGTGCTCTGGGCCTGTTGGACCATTCGTGCTCCTCCCCCTTGACCCGTGTGGCGGCCGGATTCTACGGTACGCCTGAAAGCGCTTTCAGAAAGCGTTTTCTTTCCGGGGGTCGGTGCGGGAGGTTCGATGAAGATCACTCGCCGGGGCATGGCAACCGAAAACCTGCTCGAACGTACTTGGCGGCCGGTGGCCCTGCTCGCCGCGCTGCTGCTCCTCTGGCATCTGGCGACGGCCGCCACCGGGCTCATCGAGCCCTATCTGGTGCCCTCGCCCGCAGCCACACTGAACGTCCTCATCGGTCAGTGGCCCTATCTGTGGCAGCACACCTGGGTCACCACCTACGAAACGGTGCTGGGCTTCGTCCTCGCCGCGCTCGTCGGCGTGCTCACCGCGGTGGCGCTGGTGTCCTCGCCCAATGTGGAGCGGACGGTCTACCCGGTCCTGCTGTTCGCCCAGGTCATCCCGAAGATCGCGATCGCACCGCTGTTCGTGGTGTGGCTCGGGTTCGGGCTGGAACCGAAGATCCTCGTCGCGGTGCTGATCGCGTTCTTCCCGGTGGTGATCTCGATGGTCACCGGGCTCAAGTCGGTCGACCCGGAGATGCTGCACCTGGCGGCGGTGATGGGCGGCGGTCCGCTCAAGACGTTCTGGAAGATCCGGTTCCCCGCCTCGCTCCCGCATCTGTTCTCGGGACTCAAGGTCGCCGTGACCCTGGCCGTCACCGGCGCCGTGGTCGGCGAGTTCGTCGGCGCCAACGAAGGACTCGGCTACCTGATCCTCCAGGCGAACGGAAACCTCGACACCCCGATGCTGTTCGCCGGGCTGATCGTGATGTCCGTCGTCGGCGTCGTCCTGTTCGTCCTGCTCGAAATCGCCGAACGCCTGGTGCTTCCGTGGCACGCGAGCCGCCGGGCCGAAGCCGTCACCACCACCATCTAGCAAGGGATCGCGATGAGGAAACCAGCGATATTCGCCGTTCTGCTCGCCGCGACCCTGGTGCTCGCCGCCTGCGGGGGAAGCGAGACCGGACCGGGCGCCAAAGCGGTCACGCTGACGCTCAACTGGTACCCGTACGGCGAACACGCGCCGTTCTATTTCGGTGTCAAGCAAGGGATCTTCGCCAAACACGGGATCGACCTGAAGATCCAAGCGGGACAAGGCTCCGGCAAGACCGTGCAGGCCGCCGCGGCGAACCAGACGGACTTCGGCTGGGCCGACACCTCCGCGCTGGCGGCCGCCGTCGAACAGGGCGTCGCGGTGAAGAGCGTCGGCGTGTTCCTGCAGACCACTCCCGCGTCGGTGCAGTTCTTCCAGGAGAAGAACATCGGCAAACCACAGGACCTCAAGGGACTCAAGGTCGCCACCACCGCCGGCGACGCGCTCACGAAGACGTTCCCCGCCTTCCTGAAGCAGAACGGGATGGCCGAGACCGACGTACAGATCCAGAACATCGACCCGGCCGGCAAGATGGCCGCGGTCATCTCCGGACGCGCCGACGTCCTCCTCGGTTTCGCCTCCGACCAGGGGCCGACGATCCAGGAGAAGGCCGGGAAACCGGTGTCGTACCTCCGCTTCTCCGAATTCGGGCTGAACTACTACAGCAACGGCCTGATCACCTCGGGCGGCACGCTCGGCAAGGATCCGGATCTGGTGAAGCGCATGGTCGCCGCCACGGCCGAATCCTGGACCGCCGCGGAGAAGGACCCGCAGGCCGCCGTCGACACGATGAAGGGCGCGTCACAGCAGTTGCCGTCGCCCGCGGTCCTGGTGGAACAGTTCAAGACCACGGTGACGTTGCTGCACACCGACGCGACCAAGACGTCCGGACCGGGTGTGAACACCGCCGCGGACTGGAAGTCGACCATCGAGACGTTCCTGCGGACCGGCGTCATCACCAAGGCACAGGAGCCAGGCGCGTACTGGGAAGAAAGCGTGGCACCCCGGGGATGACCGTGACACTCAGGACGGCCGCGGTCGAACTCGACTCCGCCGCCGTGCGCTTCCGCTCCAAGAAGATCGACGTCACCGCGATCCGCGAGGTCTCGCTGTCCGTCGAGCCCGGCGAGTTCGTGTCGATCGTCGGACCGTCCGGATGCGGGAAGTCGACCCTGCTGAAGCTCGTTTCCGGTCTCCTCAAACCGTCTTCGGGCACCGTGCGGCTGCTCGGCGAGCCGGTCACGGGACCGCGGCACGACATCGGGTACGTCTTCCAGCGGGCGGCGCTACTGGAATGGCGTTCGGTCCGGCGCAACATCCTGCTACAGGCGGAGATGCGCGGGATGCCCGCGGCCGAGGCGGCGCGCCGGGCGGACGAACTGATCGCGATGACCGGACTCGCCGGATTCGAGGACGCCTTGCCCCACGAGCTTTCCGGCGGGATGCAGCAGCGGGTCGCGTTGTGCCGCGCGCTACTGCACCGGCCGCGGGTGCTGCTGATGGACGAGCCGTTCGGCGCGCTGGACGCGCTGACCCGCGAACAGATGAACGTCGAACTACGGCGGATCTGGCGGGAGACCGACACGACCGTCCTGCTCGTCACGCACTCCATCGCCGAGGCCGTCTACCTGGCGAACCGGGTGGTGGTGATGACCGCGCGGCCGGGAGCGGTGCGCGAACTGATCCCGGTGGACCTCCCCGAGGAGCGGGAATATTCGGAAACGCTGGCACGACCGGAGTTCAGCACCACCACCGCGCATATCCGGCGGCTGCTGGGTTAGTTTTCGAGTGGAGCACCGCGCCACTGCCAACCGGCGCGGGACGGCCGTCCGGGCAGGTCCGTTCGGTCCGTCGACCAGAGCAACGCGGTCCAGGGATCGACGCCGGTGATTTCCGTGTCGGGGAACATTCGCGCCGTCACGCGTGAACAGACGTCGCGTGGCGGATCGAGGGTGACGCCGAGACCCCTGGCCATGTCCTCGCCGTGGACCAGGACCTCGACGCACCCCATTCCGGCGAAGCCTTCGACGTCGGCACGGCCGCTCGGGTGATACGCGCGGACGTCCGGGTCCACCGTGCGGAGAGTGGCGCCCAGGATCCCGGCGCCCACCGTGACGAACTCCAGCATCTCGGTGGGCGTCGCGGCCTTGTCGGCGACGGACTCGAAGCAGACGAACCGCGGTGTCGAAGGCCGGGCGAGCAGCAGTCCTGCGTAGGAGATGAGGCAGTCGCCGAGATGCTCGGCCGTCCGCCAGGCGTTCAGGTCGCCGGTACCGGGCACCGACGACCAGTCGCGGCTCGCCGCCGTCCGGAGGCCGCCCACGACACTGGCCACCGCCGCGTCGAGATCGTCGGGTGTGATCGTCATCGTGGTATCAGCTCAATCGTGGTATCAGCTCAAAGGTGTCGGGAAAGCGACCGGGCTGCGACGACCGTTCTTCCCGACCGCGCGCACACCGAAGAACACGTTGTCCTTCGACAGATCAACCCTAGCCTCGGTGGCGTCACCGACCCCGATCACCCGCGTCCATTCGGCCGCCGTCGTCTCCCGCCAGACGACCTCGTAGCCGGCGAGATCCGGGTCGGATCCGCGCCGCCACACCAGATCGGTGTCGTTGGTGAGCCGGCTGGTCCGGATCCGGACGTCCTCGGGAGTGCCGGGCGCGGTCGCCAGCGACCACAGCGTGGCGGCGTTCACCCGCGCGACCCTGGCGATGAACGGGAAATCACAGAACTCCGGGAGATCGCCGAACTGCTTGCCGTTCTCCACCCGGACGTCCTGGTGCTGATGCGCGAAGTCCTCGTGCGGCTCGGTGAACCGCGCGGCCGGATAGCCCTGCTCCAGGAACGGAATGTGGTCGCCGCCCCGGAGATAGCGGTCGCGCCGGTAGATCACCCGCACGGACATGCCGGTCGCGTCGTTCTCGGCGACCGACCGCACGAACCGCGCCAACTGCCGCGAAGGCGAATCGTTCTCGCCGCCGACCGCGCGCCGGAGGTCGGCCTGTGCCGGGGTTTCCGACGTCGGCACGCCCTCGGCGAACAACCGGATCGTCCGCGGGTCGCGCGTCCCGTCGTCCGCCCGGCTCGAACCGACGATGTCGTTGGTGAACATCGCCTGCACATTCGTACCGGCGGCCTTGTAGGTGGTGGCCAGATGCCGGGCACCGAACAGGCCCTGCTCCTCACCCGCGACCGCGGCGAACACAATGGTCGCGGCCGGACGCCGGGTCGCCAGCACGCGGGCGAGTTCCATCGCGACGGCCACCCCGGAAGCGTCGTCGTCGGCGCCCGGCGCGTCTTTCGTCGCGTCCAGCGGATCAGAACACCGCGAGTCGTAGTGACCCGAGACGACATAGACCCGTTCGGGAGTGGTGGATCCGCGCAAGGTGGCGACGACGTTGGTGATCGTGGTGGCCACCGGGATCCGGGGCTGCGCTGGCTGCTGGACGTAGGACTGCAACTCGACGGTCATGCGGCCACCCGACTTTTCCGCGGACTTCTTCATCTCCGCGAAGATCCAGTCACGGGCGGCGCCGATACCGCGCACCGGATCGGATTGGGAGGACAGCGTATGCCGCGTTCCGAAGGCGGCGAGCCTGCGTACGGTGGCTTCGATCCGGCGCTCGTCGATTTCGCGGAGGATCGCCCGGAGCTCGGGGTCCGGTCGTTGGGGTGACACGGGACCACCGGGGCCTCGATCGCCCAGTTCGTCGGCGCCGGCCGGGACTCCGGTGAGCGCGACCGACAGTGCCGCTGATGACAGTGCCGCAGATGACAGTGCCGCCGACGTGGACAGGAACTTTCGTCTGGACCGCTCCTCAGCCATTCCTCGTTCCTACGCGGGCCGCCATCGGGCGTCTACCCGCGAAAAGGATGAGCGCGGTGAGCGGTGCATGGGGGAGGATCACCGGGTGATCTTCGGGAAGAGAAAGTCCGTGGCCGAGGCTCTCCAGGAGTTTCTGGAGAGCAGGGGCCTGCGCATCGACGTGCTCGTCGAGGCGCTCGTCCGCGTAGACAAGTCCGGCGACGCCGCCGAGATCGCGGCCGCCTTCGCGACGATCACCGAGACTCCGGCGCTGGTTTCCTCGATCGACGAGTACTGCCGCCCGGCGTACTGGGACTCTGTGCATTACCCGCCCGCTCTTCGCGACGTCGCCGAGCGGTTGAAGCTGGGAAAAGCAGGTCCGCTCACGACGGCTATCGCCGCCTCGCACGGTGACGGCCGTGTCCGGGAACTCGCGGTCGCGAAGATGCTGTCGCGTCCGGCTCCGGTCCAGCTCCCGTTCTTGCTGTTGCGTATGACGGACTGGGCCGAACCGGTCAGCGACGCCGCCCGCTTGGGTGTCATCCGGCTGTTGCACGACCGGCCGGGGACGTATCTCCAGCCGGCCGCCGAAATGATGCTCCATTTGCGTCGTCGGCAGCGTGGGGGATTCGGTGTGAAGCAGCTTTACGCGGCTGCTTACGACGCTCCCGCTCAAGTCCTCGAACAACTGGAACGTTCGGTGAACCTCGCGGTGCGACGGTTCGCTTTGGAGGTGCGGACCCGGCGCGGGGATCTGAAACTGGACCAGCTCGTCCGGCTCGCGTCGCGGGACTTCGACATCGTTGTGCGGTCACGGGCCGGTGACGCCGCGGCCCGTGAGGCCGTCTGGTCCGGTCGCGTGGACTTCCTCCGCCAGTTGGCCGTTTGCCGGCACAACGAAGTGCGGATCAGTGCGCTGACCGGACTCGCGCGGCTCGGTCATCTCGAAGAGATCGTCGCGTTGCTGGACGACCGGTCTTCGTTGATCCGGGCGTTGGCTCGGGATGCCGCTCGGCGGACCGGGATGGACGCCACGGCTTGGTATCGGTCGGCTGTTTCCGCTTTCGCTCAAGGGACGGTTGCATCAGGGACGGCTCCGTCATTGGGAGTCATCGCGGGGTTTGCCGAGTCAAGCCGGACGGAGGACGGACCGCTGTTGTATCCGTTGCTGGGACATCCGTCTGCTCGGGTTCGCGCCTTTGCCTTGGGAGCGTTGCGGATTCTGGACGCCGTTCCGGTCGAGCTGGCGAGGCCGATGCTCGAGGACCCTTCGCGGCGAGTGGCCCGGGCGGCTGTGAAGGCTTTGGGCACGCAGGCTTGAGGAGCGTGAGTTCCTAGGCGGCCGAAGGCGTGACGAGATGGGCCGCCGGGTGTGCACCCCGCAGTCGGCGGTTCTTCGCGCTCAGGACGGTGATTCGTCGTCCTCGGGTTCGGGTCGTGGTTCGTGCAGTGGTTCCGGTGCCGCTTCGTAGGTGTGGCCGCTGGGGGTGGTGATGATCGTGCCGCCGTTGCCGGTGGGTTCGGCGGACCAGCCGGGTTCTTCGCGGAGCAGGTTGTGGCCTTTGCACAAACTGTGGCAGTTGTGGTGGTTGGTCCTGCCGTCGCGGGCCCGGGGGATGATGTGGTCGATCTCGGAGAACTCGGCCGGCCGGTGGCAGCCGGGTTGTGTGCATTCCCGGTCGCGGGCTTTGATCAACCGGGCGAGTGAAGCGGGTGACCGGTACTTGTCGGCGCCGGCTTCCAGCAGTTGACCGGTGGCGGGGTCGGTGATCAGCCTGGACCAGGTGGAGTCGGGGTCGGAGGCGATTTCGCGAACGAGCCAGTCGGGGATGGGGCCGTGGCCGGCGAGGGTCGCGGGGTCGTTACGGGCACCGGCGAGAGTCAAGAAGTCCACGTATACATGGATATGTGCCCGGGGTTTGCCGTGTCCGTCTTCGGCCAGCAACCGTTCGGCGAAGATGTCGGCGCGATGTTGGTCGAGAGTGCGGGACTTGTCCTTCATGCGGCGGCTTTGCGCGGTGCGGCTCATCGAGGCGTAGATGGACCCGGCGACCTCCGCGGGGAGATAGCCGGAGAGCGTGGACATCGTCTCGTCATCGTGCTTCAACGAGGTATGCCGCAACGCGCGTTTCTTCGCGGCGCGTTCGTGATAGCCGGCGGAGTCGAACTTCTGCACCGCGTGGCTCACCGAACGGCGGATCGCCTCCGGATCACGCTCGGCGAGACGGTTCGCCATCCAGGCATCCACCTGGGCGGCGACCTCATCCGACACCTCCCGGGTCAACTGCGTGACCTTGGAGGCCTTGAACAGATCGATGTCGCCGTTGTCCAATGCCGCCAACGTTTGCGGCAGACGTCGCACCAGCGCGCAGGCGATTTCCAGCAGCAGGAACGCTCGATTGCGGGAGACCGAGAAGCGCAGGGCGACTTCCTCGGTCATCGATCTTCGCGATCCGGCGACAGCAGCGAAATCGGCTAACGCCCGCACCTGACGCCCCTGCGCCTGACGAAGCAGAACCTCCTCGTCGAACGCGGCATCCAGAAAGCGAGCGGTCTTCGGGTTATGAGCAAGAGTCGGGGTCATGACCATGATCGTACTCGAACAGGCGTTCGAGTTCACGTAGTTTCGTGATCGGGTTTACGCGGAGAGTGAACGGTCCTGTCTCGACGACTTGGTGCTTCGCTGGGTGACCATCGCGTCGACAACCGCGTGCTCGACCTGGGATAGAGTCGGTGATGTGGATTCGCTGCCTACGTTCCGGTTCAGCCCGAATGCCTACGAACTAGGCTTCTTCGTTGCCGAGCCACTGCTTTGCTCGTGCTGCGAACGCGACCGCGAGTGGCGATACCGGGGCAGCTTCTACACCCGCGCGGACGACGTCCGCCTCTGTCCGTGGTGTGTCGCCGACGGTAGTGCCGCCAGAAGGTTCGGCGGATCTTTTTCCGACTGGCTGGGCATAGACGGTGTCCCGATCGAGCCGGAAGAACCGCTGGCCGTCGATGAGGATGCCGCTCGCGAGGTCGCTGACCGCACGCCGTCCTATCCGTCATGGCAACAAGAACAATGGCGATCGCATTGTGGCCTGCCCTGCGCGTTCATCGGATTCGTCGGCGCGGATGACCTGCCTGGCCTGCTGCCCGACCCGGTGTTCGCCCAGGACGTCGATGGAGGCCTGGGCTTTCCCGGCGACTTGCTCCGTTCCTATCTCAGCCCTGACGGCGATCTGGCCGGGTATCTGTTTCGATGCGTGGTCTGTGACGCGCACCGGCTGCACGTCGACGCGTCCTGAACCCGCAAGCGTCGAGGCGGTCGCTCCTTACCTCACCGATGGTCCCGAACAACTGTTGCGAACCGTGATCAGGACGTTTGGCATCCGGTGATGGTCACTGCCTCGACGCGGTGATATCGCGCAGCGTCGGGAGGTAGTCCGTCGCGGGCGATCACCCATTCGTCGCAGAACGAGGCAACGGCCAGGTTCCCGGTGTCGAACTGGAAGAGGACGCCTCCGACAGCCGGTTCTGTGGAGTACCCCCAGATCAGGGTGGCATCACGAAGGCGGGAACCAACGAACGCGGCGAGAAGGCTCGGCTGTCGACCGGGGCCGACCTTGCTCTGGCCGTACTCGCGCATGTCGTAGGAGGAGTGCGGCTCCGATTCCGCCAGCCGAAGCATCTCGCCGCTGCCGCGCACCGCCAGAACGGGGATGCCGGGAAAATGCAGCCAGAACATCAACAGTGCGTTCTGCCGGTTTTCGTACCAGTGCCATTCTTCGGTCACCGACTCCAGCGTCAAGTCCAGCCTGGCCTGTAGCAGCACCGAAGTTCGAGCGCTGCCGTCTGGAATGACCATCGTCCGAGAATACGCGGCATGACCGATCGGTTATCGAGGAACTCCGCCGCGAGTACCGGGATCCGCGGGAGTCCGCAGTGTCGCCACGATCGCGGCACCCAGGGCCAGAAGCAGGACTACCGCCAGGAAGACCTGTCCGTGCATGCCGAGGATGAACCTGGTCTGACCGGCGAACTCGGGATCGTAGGTGGCGGTGTCGGGGAACAGGAAAGCGCCGGCCATGCCGAGCCAGGGGGTGGCCAGGATCGCCGCGGCGCAAAGCAGCCGGCCTCGCGGGTTCCCGGCCCGTCGCAGGACGAGGGTCAGGCCGATGATGCCGAGAAGCACTGTCATCACCATGTACTGGGCGTCGTGGAACTTGGCGTGGGGAGGCCAAGCGGGGTTGAAGGCGTGCTGTGCGGCCAGATCGGGGATGACCAGATCGGCGAGTACGGCACCGACCGCGGTGATCACTCCGACGGCGGCGATCACGATTCGGGGGAAGAGCATCTTGTCGGCCTTTCGTACATGTGGGGCTCAGGGCGTCCAGCCGTAGGCGGCGGTGGCTGAGCGAGCGAAGAGCGAGTTCGGCAGTAGGGGAAGAGTCGCGTCGCGTAGGGCGGTCAGTGGTGGCGACGTCCAATGCGCGGGAGCGCCGACCTGCCGGGAGCGGCGGGCGATCATCTGGGTACGTGGCCTGCGAACACGGTCGTATTCCTCCAGCCCCGCCCGTACGCCGAGGGTGTCCACCGCCGCGGCGAGCGTGACCGCGTCCTCGAGCGCCTGGCAGGCGCCTTGGCCCAGATTGGGGGTCATCGCGTGCGCGGCGTCGCCGAGAAGCGCGACGTTCCCGGTGACGTACGTTTCCAGCTCGGGTAGTTCGTAGGTGTCGTGCTGTAGCACCTCGCTCGCGGTTTCCAGCAACGCCGGGATGGGGTCGTGCCAGTCCGCGAACCGCTCGCGCAACCGCTCCAGGCCCACGCGGGAGCCGGCCGGGGCGTTGGCCATCAGATAGCAGTAGACGCGGCCGTCGGGCATCGGCACCTGCCCGAATCGTTCGCCCTTGCCCCATGTTTCCACGCTCGCCGCGACGGGCCGAGGGGGTGCGATGAGACGCCAGGTCGTGTATCCGACGTAGCGCGCGCCTGAGACGTGCGGCCAGACCGACCGCCGGGTCACGCTGTGCACGCCGTCCGCGCCCACTACGAGATCCGCGCTGGACGTTCCTCCACTGTGGAGCACCGTGCCATCGGGCTGTACCACGTGCACGTAGGTGCCCGGTCGCAAAGCCTCTGCGTCCACGGCCGAGCGCAGCAGTTCGACGAGAGCAGCACGGTGCACGGTCGCCCACTGGCCGAAGCGGCGTTTCAGGTCGTCGACGTCGTTGCGGATCAACCAGTCCCCGTTCTTACGGCGGATGCCCGCGAGTGGATCGGCCAAGCCGCCGGAGCGCAGGGGATCGCCCAGGCCGAGGGCGTCCAGCGCATGGAGACCGTTGGGCTGGATCGACACCCCGGCACCGATATCGGTGAACTCGGGAGCGCGTTCGAGCACCTCCACCCGCCAGCCGCGCTGCTGGAAGGCGACGGCCGCGGCCAGTCCGCCGATGCCGCCTCCCACGATGGTCACTTTCCCCACGAGCACTCCTTAATGACTCTAGGTTAGCTTAGAGTCATTAAGGAAACATAGATGATCTAGACTGTCAAGAGGCCAGTGGAGCGACCGAGAGGTGAGGATGTCCGCACAGACCGGCAACAGGCGGGAGAGGCTGCGCAAGGCGGCTTTGGGGGAGATTCACGCGGCTGTGCGCGAAATCCTGGTCGAGAAGGGGCAGGCCGCGGTCACCATCAACGCCGTCGCCAGGCAAGTGGGTATGAGCGGCCCGGCCCTGTACCACTACTACAGCGGCCACGACGAGCTCATCGGCGCGGTGACGGCGGACTTCTTCCTCGAATTGGCCGTCACCATGGAACACGCCCGCGACGCCCTCGCCGACGCGCCGGTCGGTGAGCGCATCCTCGCGGTCTGCCGTGCCATGCGCAGCTGGGCCGTCGCCCATCCGGCCGAGTTCGGCTGGATCTTCGCCAGTCCGATCGCCCCGCCGAACCGGCGGCCGGATTCGGAACGCCACCAAGCCGCGCAGCGGTTCGAGCAGGTGCTCCGGGACCTCACGGTCGAGTTGTGGCGGACGCGCCCGTTCCCGGTACCCGAGCCGGACGACCTGCCCGAGTCGCTGTGGGAGCAGCTGTCCGCCTATTCCGCCACCATCGGCGGACAACTCCCGCCCGAGGCCGCGCACGTCTTCCTGTCCTGCTGGACCCGGCTGTACGGCTTGCTGTGTATGGAAGTCCTGCACCAGCTGGACTTCGCCTACTCGGACCTGGAACCCGTGTACGAGGAATGCCTGCGCGACCTGACCGGAATTCTCGGCCTCGACCAGAAGTGAGGGCGGCCGAAATTCGGTGGAGCGGTGCCGTGTCCGCCGTTACCGTGCTGCCGAGCCGAGTCGCCTAGCGAAAGACCTGCCGTTGTACACCCTGTGAGACCTCCCGAGCGCTGATTCGTCGCGCGTCGCGCCTTGTGCGCCGCGCTCCTTTTTGCTGCGGATTTCTCACTGAAACGGGTGTACTCCCATGCTCGAAAACTGGGTGGTCGTACCCACCTGCCTGCCACTCGTTCTCCGTCGTTGTCACGTCTGCTCGTCCGAGACCTTCCGGACGAGCGGCAAGTTCCGTGTCAACGCCAATCACAAGCTCATCGACGTCTGGCTCCTCGCGCTCTGCACCGCTTGCGGGGAGACCACGAAACTCACGGTCCTGGAGCGGACGAGGGTGCGCTCCGTGCGACCGGATCTGCTGGATCGGTTGCACGACAACGATCCTGGACTCGCGGCCGAAGTGCTCCAGGATCCGGTCGTGCGACGCCGTAATCGCATCGCGCTCGATTGGGACGACGCCTGGCGGCTCGACACCGGCGGAATGGATTACCGGGACCGCGAGGTGATCGACGTGTCGGTTCGCTTCGCGGCGCGGATCCCGGTCCGGCCGGTGCGGCTGATCGCCGAAGGGTGCGGTCTTTCGCGGGCGGAGGTCGAGAGACTGATCGTGGCGGGGAAGGTCGTGTCGGCTGTCCGGTTGAGCGGCAAGCTCTCCGGCGACTTCACCTTCACCCTCAAGCGTTGAGGCAGGGGCCTGCCCGGCGAGAATCCGCCGGGCAGGTTCTAGGCCTCGGTGGCGGGAAGCAGTTCCCGCAGCATCGCCAGCAACTCCCGGCGGTCCCCGGCCCCGAGTTTCCCTCGGATCCGGGCCACGTGATGCTCCACGGTCTTCGCCGAGATGAAGAGCGTGCTCCCGGCCTGTTTGTAGGTCATCCCGTCGACGACCAGCCGGGCGACCTCCAGTTCCCGTTCGCTCAAGGCACTCGATCCGGTGGCCGCGACAGGTTCCGGAGCGCGCCCCTGGAACTGGCGTGCCGCTTCGAGCAGCTGCACCATCGCCCGCCGGTCCGAAGTCCGGATCGCCGCCTGGCCGGCGAGCCGTGACGCGTCCCAGCAGAGCCCGAGTTCGTGCAACTCCCCGGCGGCCGCGGAAATCGGTTCGGGGTCGAAGGTGCCGCTCAGAACCGCGAGCCAGCAGGTCGCGGCCGAAGCCAGCGCCGCCGGATACCGCCCGCAGGAGGCGAAATCGTTCAACGCCGCCAAATGCTCCGAAGCGGCGGTGCCGTTCTCCACGGTGATCGCGGCGTGCAGTTCGTGCCAGCGAAGGGTCGCCGTCCACAAGGGAGGGTTGCCGAGACCGTCGAGCACCGTATGTGCCCGCTCCAGCTGCCCGGCGAGTTTGGCGCTCGCGCCGGCCCGCGCGGCCGCGATCGCGAGTTCTCCCAGCGGTAGCAACGAATACAGGTCCGGCTGCTGACGCATCGACGCCTGATAGGCCCGGTCCCAGGACCGTTGCAGTCCCGGAAGGTCGCTGGCTCGCCGTGCCAGGCCCAGTTGAAGGGTGGCGGCGAAGAGTTCGTCGCGGGCTTCGAGGCCGTCCGGTGACATCAGGGAATCCGAGGCGGTCTTGAGGTCGCCCGCGGTCATCGCGACCCAGCCGAGCAGCAGCCGGTGACGTTTCGCGAGGAGGTCTCCGCCGATGCGGCCGGCCACCGCGCGGCTCAGCACCGACTCGGCCAGCGCGAGTTCTCCCGAATGCAGGCCCACCAAGGCCGCGAGCGCGGCCGGGCTGTCCGGGAGCGGCGCGGGCGCGCCCGCGGATTCGAGCATCGACGCCGCGCCCAGCAGGGCCGACAGCGTTTCGGCGCCACAGCCGGAGACCGAGCCGGTTATCGCCTGCGCGGTCCGCGAGGCGGCGCCCGCGAACAGGGTCGGGACCTCGGGCGTTTCCAGGACGCCACGGGCGGCTTCGAGTTTTCCGGTACCCACCAAGGCGATCGCGGCGAACGCCTTCGATCCCGCCCGGCCGGACCATTGGTACAGCTCGGCACTGTGTGCGAGCTCGCCGCGGTGGGCCATCACCGTGCCGGCCACTTCGGCGCCCGCGGCCCGCGCGTCGGTGTCCCCGGTG
>NZ_JACBXD010000080.1 GCF_013870525.1 Amycolatopsis pittospori | reverse complement strand
GCGGGTGTTCGCGCGGGCGATGGTGCACGGCGTGCTGAACGCCACTTCCGCCGGGGACATGCGCGCGTACCGCGACGTTTGGCCCGAAGCGCTCTCCTGACCCCGCGGTTAGTCCTCTGAATGCGGTAGTTGCGTGTGCAAGGACCGCATTCAGAGGACTAAACGCGGGTTGGAGTGGCGGCAATCTCAGAGTGTGGAAGGCGTGCGTCCAGCACCTAAGATGTGCGGTGTGCTCCGGATCCGCCGTGAACTCGTCGACGAGATCGTCGCCCATGCCCGTCGTGACCATCCCGATGAGGCGTGCGGGGTGATCGCCGGTCCCGAAGGATCGGACAGCCCCGAGCGGTACATCCCGATGCTGAACGCGGCGCGCTCGCCCACGTTCTACGAATTCGACTCGGGTGATCTGCTCAGGCTCTACCGCGAGATGGACGCCAACGACGAGGTGCCGGTGGTCATCTACCACTCGCACACCGCGACCGACGCCTATCCGTCGCGCACCGATGTCTCGTACGCCTCCGAACCCGACGCGCACTACGTGCTCGTCTCCACCAAGGACCCCGATTCGCACCAGTTCCGGTCTTACCGGATCGTGGACGGGGAGATCACCGAGGAGCCCGTCGAGATCACCGGCTGAACCCGGCCCCGGAATAAGCCGGGCCGGCCCGAACGTCTGCGTAGTAGAGAACCCACCGGAGGTAGAAAACCATGGCCGTGACCGTGTCCATCCCGACCATCCTGCGTACGCACACCGGCGGCGAGAAGTCCGTCGAGGCGAGCGGCAAGACCGTGCTCGAGGTGATCGACGACATCGAGTCCCGCCACGGCGGCCTCAAGGCCCGCCTGGTCAAGGAAGAGAAGCTGCACCGTTTCGTCAACGTCTACGTCAACGACGAGGACGTCCGCTTCTCCGGTGGTCTCGAGGCCGAGGTCAAGGACGGCGACACGCTGACCATCCTGCCCGCTGTGGCCGGAGGCTGATCCATGGCTCGCTTCGAGTCGCTGCTCGACACGCTCGGCGGCACGCCGCTGGTCGGCCTGCCCCGGCTTTCGCCCACCCACGACGTGCGGTTGTGGGCGAAGCTGGAAGACCGCAACCCGACCGGTTCGATCAAGGATCGCCCCGCGCTGGCGATGATCGAGGCCGCCGAGCGTGAAGGCACCCTCCGTCGCGGCTCCACGATCCTGGAGCCGACGTCGGGCAACACCGGGATCTCGCTCGCCATGGCCGCGAAGCTCAAGGGCTACGGCTTGGTGTGCGTCATGCCGGAGAACACCTCCACCGAACGCAAGCAGCTGCTGCAGGCGTACGGCGCGCGGATCGTCTTCTCCCCGGCGGCGGGCGGCTCGAACGAAGCCGTGCGCCGGGCGAAGGAACTGGCCGAGGCCAACCCGGACTGGGTCATGCTCTACCAGTACGGCAACCCGGCCAACGCCGAAGCGCACTACCGCGGTACCGGGCCCGAGCTGCTCAAGGACCTGCCGACGCTGACCCATTTCGTCGGCGGTCTCGGCACCACCGGCACCCTGGTCGGCGTCGGGCGGTACCTGCACGAGGCGAAACCGGACGTGCAGATCATCGCGGCCGAACCGCGCTACGGCGAGCTGGTGTACGGCCTGCGGAACCTCGACGAGGGTTTCGTCCCCGAGCTTTACGACGCGAGCGTGCTCAACGGCCGCTTCTCCGTCGGGGCGTACGACGCGCTTCGCCGGACCCGCGAGCTGCTGGAGCACGAAGGCATCTTCGCTGGGATCTCGACCGGAGCCGTGCTTCACGCGGCTATGGCCGTCGCCGAGAAGGCGGCTGCTTCGGGTAAGCCCGCCGACGTGGCCTTCGTGGTCGCGGACGCCGGGTGGAAGTACCTCTCGACGGGCGCTTACTCCGGATCGCTCGACGAAGCGGCCGAAAGGCTCGATGGGCAGCTCTGGGCTTGATCCCACCTTCCGTACGTGCCATGAACGGCCCGTTACTTGCAAAATTTGCAAGTAACGGGCCGTTCATGGCACGGGGTTGGCGCTGGCACGATGGCGGGTATGAAGACCATCGGGTTGCTGGGCGGGATGAGCTGGGAATCGTCGGCCGAGTACTACCGGCTGGTCAACGAGCGCGTTCGCGAGTTGAAGGGCGGCTACCACTCCGCGCGCACCGTGCTCTACTCGGTGGACTTCGCCGAAATCGAAGCGATGCAGGCCGAAGGCCGCTGGGACGACGCCGGGCGTGAACTGAACAGAGCCGCGCACGCCCTCGAAGCCGCCGGTGCGGATTTCGTCGTCTTGTGCACCAACACGATGCACAAGGTCGCCGATCGGCTCACCGACGGTCTCGGCATCCCGCTCCTGCACCTCGCCGACGCCACGGCCGAAGCGATCAAAGCCGCGGACATCGAGCGCGTCGGGCTTCTGGGCACCGGCTTCACCATGGGCCAGCCGTTCTATCGCGAACGCCTGGCCGCGCACGGGCTCGACGTCCTCGTGCCGGGCGAAGCCGATCGCGAGACGGTGCACCGGATCATCTACGACGAGCTCGTCCACGGCGTCGTCACCGACGAGTCGCGCGAGCGGTACCGCGAGGTCATCGCGCGGATCGTCGAGGCGGGCGCGGACGGCGTCATCTACGGCTGCACCGAGATCGAACTGCTCGTCGGCCCCGAAGACAGCCCGGTGCCCACGTTCCCCACCACCAGGCTGCACGCCGAAGCCGCCGTCGGTTACGCGCTGGGCAAGACCTCGCTCCCTTCCGCGACGTGACTCTCGTGCTGGGAGACGGCCTGCCGCCACAGCGTGTCCTGCTCGTCTCCGGTGAACTCGCCGCGAGGCACACCGAAGACGTCCTCGATCGCCGTCCACCAGTCGGCCGGTGACTCCAGCACGGTCTTGACGCCCGGCAGCCGGCTCAAGGTGAGCGCGCGTAGCGAGTCGACGCCGTCGGCGTCCCGGCGCTGCAGTACGAGCGTGCGGACGAAACCGGAGGTCTCGGCCGTCGACAGTTCGACGTGCTTCTCGGTGAAGTCCGACATCACGGCCGTCTCCGGGGCGAAGTCCATTCCGTCGAAACTGCCCTGCGGATCGTGGTCGAACCGCCAGCCGCCGGGCGTGATCTCCGAGGCCCGCAGGCGGAACACCAGCGGCCCTTGTTTGTACTCGCCTTCACGCAGCGGAAGCGGCTCGTGGATGCCGTCCCCGAGTCCCACGTCGACCAGCCAGCCGACGTCGGGTGCCTCCGGCAGCCCGGTCACCGTCAGCGGCAGGTGGTTGAGGTGGATCCCGGCCGTCTCACCATGCCCCTGCACTCCGCCCGGATGCCGTGTGACCTGGTAGCCGAGCGCCTTCAGCAGAACCGAGAACGCGCCGTTGAGGTGATAGCAGTAGCCGCCCCGCCCGGCGGCGATCCGGTCGAACGACACCGCCGGATCCAGCGACGTCACCCGGCCGAGCTGGACTTCGAGATCCTCGTACGGCACCCGCTCCACATGGGCCGTGTGCAGCCGGAAGAGCGCGCCGAGGCTCGGCGGCTCGTGCTCGACGCCGAGCCGCGCGAGGTAGGCCGGCACGTCGACGTGCTCGGAAGAAGAGTTCCCCATGCCGACGACCGTAGCGGCCCCCACCGACAATTCAGGGTTCTCACGGAGGCGATATCGCCGGTCACGGCCGTAGCCTGGGGAGGTGACCACCATGCCTTCCCAGCCGGTCCCGGCGAGCGAGTCGTCCGGTACGGATCCGGCCAAACGCGTCCTGCCGCCGAACCCGAAGGCCGCCGCGATCGTGGCGCTGGCCTTCACCGTGCTGCTCTACCTGGTGGAGCTGGTCGACGTCGTCCTGCCCGCCGACCTCGACCAGGGCGGCATCCTCGCCCGCGACCTCTCCGGGCTCGACGGCGTGATCTGGGCGCCGCTGCTGCACGCGGGCTG
Source organism: Amycolatopsis pittospori (assembly GCF_013870525.1). Lineage (GTDB taxonomy): Bacteria > Actinomycetota > Actinomycetes > Mycobacteriales > Pseudonocardiaceae > Amycolatopsis > Amycolatopsis pittospori. The sequence continues at coordinate 30,110 of NZ_JACBXD010000080.1, read as the reverse complement.
GGGGCATCTGTTCTCCAACACCGTCCCGGTCCTGGTGTTCGCCTTCCTCGCGATGGCCGCCGGAATCGGCCGGTGGGTGCTGGTCACCGCGATCATCTGGGTGCTCTCCGGCGTCGGCGTCTGGCTCATCGCGCCCGACAACACCGTGACCGTGGGCGCGTCCGGCGTCGCCTTCGGCTGGCTCGCGTTCCTGCTGGTCCGGGGTATTTTCAACCGGGCCGTCGGGCAGATCCTGGTGGCCGTGCTGCTGCTGGGCATCTGGAGCGGGATGCTCTGGGGACTGCTTCCGGGGGATCCGGGCGTCTCGTGGCAGGGCCACCTGTTCGGCGCGCTGTCCGGTGTCTTCGCGGCCTGGGTGGTGGCGCGGATGGACAAGACCCGAGCCAAGAAAACGACCACGGGCGGTCCCGGTAGCCTCGCCGTGTGAGCAAGCCGAGCGCCGACGCCCCGATCGGCGTCTTCGATTCCGGGGTGGGCGGGCTCACCGTCGCCAGGGCGATCCTGGAGCAACTGCCCGGTGAGCAGCTGCGCTACGTCGGCGACACCGCCCGCAACCCGTACGGTCCGCTTCCCATCGCGACGGCGCGCGAGTACGCGCTCGAAGCCCTCGACGACATCGTCGACGGCGGAGTGAAGGCGCTGGTCATCGCCTGTAACACCGCCTCGGCCGCCTGCCTTCGCGACGCCAGGGAGCGCTACGACGTCCCCGTGATCGAGGTCGTCCTGCCGGCCGCGCGCCGGGCGGTCTCCGCCACCCGCTCCGGCCGGATCGGCGTGATCGGCACCGAGGGCACCGTCCGGTCCCGCGCCTACGACGACGCCTTCAACGGCGCTCAGGGCGTCGAGATCACCAGCGTCGCTTGCCCGCGTTTCGTGGACTTCGTCGAACGTGGCATCACCACCGGCCGTCAGGTGCTCGGGCTCGCCCAGGGCTACCTCGAACCCTTGCTGGACGCCCAGGTCGACACGCTGGTCATGGGCTGCACGCACTATCCGCTGCTGTCCGGCGTGCTGCAGATCGTCATGGGCCAGGACGTCACGCTGGTTTCCAGCGCCGAGGAGACCGCGCGTGACCTCGTGCGGATCCTCACCGAAAACGATCTCCTCGCCGAACGCGACACCCCGCCGCGGCACGAGTTCGTCGCCACCGGATCCGCCGAGCCGTTCACCCGGCTCGCTCAGCGGTTCATGGGCTTCGCTCCGGGTGTGCTGGCTCCCACCAGCGCGTAAATCGCCATATCCGTGCTTAAGGTGTCACAGTGCGTCTGACGATCCTCGGCTGCTGCGGCAGCATCCCCGGGCCCAACGCCGCCGCGTCCGGCTATCTGATCGAGGCGGACGGGTTCGTCCTGGGACTCGAACTCGGCAACGGGACGCTCGCCAGGTTGCAGGCCGTCCGCGATCCGTTCGATCTCGACGCGCTGATCCTTTCGCATCTGCATCCCGACCACTGCGCCGACGTCAGCGCACTGACCGTGATGCGGCGCTACCATCCCGCGTTGCCCTATCCCGAAAGGCCGCGCCACCTGCCGGTCTATGGGCCGTCGGACGTGCACGAGCGGCTCGCGTACGCCTACGCGGCGAACGAGGAGGAGCGGGCGACCACCGATCTCTCCGACGTCTACGCCTTCGAAACGCTGCGGACCGAGCCCATGGAGATCGGGCCGTTCGAGGTCGTCGCGGTCCCGGTCGACCATCCGACCCCGGCCTTCGGCCTGCGGATCTCGCATGGCGGCAAGACGCTCGCCTACACCGGAGACACCGGCGTCTGCGACACCCTGACCGACCTCGCCGGCGGCGTCGACGTCCTGCTCTCCGAAGCCTCCTGGACCGACTCGCCCGAGCGGCCCGCCGGCGTCCACCTGTCCGGTAAGGAAGCCGGGGAGCTGGGACGCAAGGCGGGGGTGGGGCGGCTGCTGCTCACCCACGTCGCGCCCTGGACCGACCGCGACGCCGTCCTCGCCGAGGCGGCCGCGGCCTTCCCCGCCGCCGAGCTCGTCGAGCAGGGCGCCGTCTACGACGTCTGACGGCTGGTTCTAGAGTGACGGCCGTGGCGAGAAAAGACGGCAGGAACGACGACCAGCTTCGCGACATCAAGATCACGCGCGGGTTCCAGCGGTGGCCGGCGGGTTCGGTGATGATCGAGTTCGGCGACACCCGGGTGCTGTGCGCGGCGAGCGTCACCGAAGGCGTCCCCCGCTGGCGGGCCGGTTCCGGCCTCGGCTGGGTCACCGCCGAATACGCGATGCTCCCGTCGGCGACCAACACCCGCGGCGACCGCGAGTCCATCAAGGGTCGCGTCGGCGGCCGTACGCACGAGATCTCCCGGCTGATCGGCCGGTCCCTGCGCGCCTGCATCGACCTGGCCGCGCTGGGGGAGAACACGATCGTCATCGACTGCGACGTCATCCAGGCCGACGGCGGCACCCGCACGGCCGCGGTGACCGGCGGCTACGTCGCCCTCGCCGACGCCGTGACCTGGCTCGGCGCTGCGGGCCGCCTCGCCGACCCGCAGCCGCTTTCGTCCTCGGTCGCCGCGGTGAGCGTGGGCGTCGTCGACGGCCGCGTGCGCCTCGACCTCCCGTACGAAGAGGACTCGCGCGCGGAGGTCGACATGAACGTCGTCGCCACCGACGCGGGCACTTTGATCGAGGTGCAGGGCACCGGTGAGGGCGCCACCTTCGCGCGGTCCACTTTGGACACCATGCTGGACATGGCGCAGGCGGGCTGTGAGGAGCTGACGCGCCTGCAGACCGAGGCGCTCGCGCTGCCCTACCCCGGCGAACTGCCCGAGCCGCGTACGGACAAGAAGAAGGGCGCGAAGTGACCAAGCTGCTTTTGGCCACCCGCAACGCGAAGAAGCTCGGTGAACTCCGGCGCATCCTGGTGGCCGAAGGGATCGAAGGCGTCGAGGTCATCGGCCTCGCCGACGTCCCCGAGTTCCCCGAAGCACCTGAAACCGCTCCGGACTTCGAAGGCAACGCACTCGCGAAGGCGCAGGACGCGGCCGCCGCGACCGGCCTCCCGGCCATCGCCGACGACTCGGGCATCGCCATCGACGCGCTCAACGGCATGCCCGGTGTGCTCTCCGCCCGCTGGTCCGGCAAGCACGGCGACGACGAGGCCAACCTGGACCTCGTGCTGGCGCAGCTGTCCGACACCCCGGACGAGCGTATGGGCGCGGCCTTCGTCTGCGCTGCGGCGCTCGTCGTCCCCGGTGGCGACGAGACCGTGGTGCGCGGCGAATGGCGCGGCTCGCTGATCCGGGAACGCCGTGGCGCCAACGGATTCGGCTACGACCCGATCTTCGTGCCGGAAGGCGGGACGCGGTCGTCCGCCGAGTTGGAACCGTCCGAAAAGGACGCTTCTTCGCATCGCGGGCGGGCGTTGCGGGCGCTGGTGGGAGAGCTCCGGAAACTGGCCGGTTGACGTGGTCGTGAGTGGCGATTCGGGTTAGAACCCGAATCGCCACTCACGAGCCCTTACACGTCGAGGTCCCGCAGCAGTTTCGCAACGTGCCCGGTGGCGCGCACGTTGTACTGCGCCACGGCGATCTTGCCGTCGCCATCGACGACGAACGTCGAGCGGATGACGCCTTCGTAGACCTTGCCGTAGTTCTTCTTCTCGCCGAAGGCGCTGTACGCCTTGAGGACGGTCTTCTCCGTGTCGGAAAGCAGCGGGAAGGTCAGCCCCTCCGCCTCGACGAACTTCGCGAGCTTCGCGGGCTTGTCCGGGGAGATGCCGAGAACCTGGTAGCCGGCGTCGTTGAGCTGCGCGAGGCTGTCCCGGAAGTCGCAGGCCTGCTTCGTGCAGCCCGGCGTGCCGGCGCTCGGGTAGAAGTACACGACGACCGACTTGCCGCGGAAGTCGCTGAGCGAGACGTCGTTGCCCTCGTGATCGGGGAGGGTGAAATCGGGAGCGTTGTCGCCGGGGGAGAGTCGCTGCTCGGTCATGACGCACACGGTAGCGAACCGGACGCGTCAGACCTTCCCGCAGTACTTCGCGGCGACCGGTTCCGCGGGGTTCGGCCGCACCTGCAAACGGAGCCGCACCGGCTGGTCCGGAACGGCGAACGCCAGGTTCAGGTGGACCGACCGGCCGGGCGCCACGTCCTTGCCCGCGTCGGCGATCCCGTTGTAGCCCTGCACGGCGTCGACGACCTGCTTGACCGACCCGCTTTCGCCGTCGACCTCGCCCGTCACCGACAGACCGGAAAGCCGGTACGTCGTGTCGCCGGCGTTAGTCACCTCGATGCCGAAGGCCACCGCGCGCGGGCTCTGCGGGTACGCGGAAGCGCTGGGGCGGAAGGACCTCGGCGGGGATACCGAGATCGTGACACCGGTCGCGAACCGGTGGGGAGCGGCGCCGAACGCCAGGTCGCCTTCCGCGTGCGTCGCGGCCAGCCCCTGCGCCGGGACGTCCGCGCCGAGCACGGCCGCCCCTTTTTCCGGTGCCTGAACCCCGCACGCGGCCGCCAGCATCAGCGAGCAGGCGGCGAGCAAGAGCTTCGGGGTGCGCGGGGGCGCCATGTGCGGTTACTCCAGTCGGAGGGTCCAGTGGGCCGTTCGAGGTAGGTATTAGTGCCGAAGAGTCCAGAGTGACGGTCTTCCTCAGCCGAGAGGAGCGACGAGGCCGTGTTGACGCGCACCTGGTGTACACCCGTGGCCGATCCGTGATCGGAAGGGTACGGCTAGTGACAGTCGTCACCTCGGTGGCACACCGGCGGCGTCCGTGACGTGCTCAGACGGCGAAGGCGAAGAACAGGATGAAGATGGCCAGACCCGACACCCAGGCCACGATCAGCCAGCCGAAATCGCGCATCGGATCGACCGCGCGGCTCTCCTCGCCCGGGACGTAGACGCCGCGCTCTTCGAACCAGTCCACCCACCGGGTCATCCAGCGAAAGGGGCTTCGAGAGGCCATGGCGATCACAGTACGGGTACGGGTGAGTCCGGTCAGCCAGGGAGGCGGCGCCCAAAAGGGCGAATCGGGCGAACCTGTTATCGCCCACTAGGCCCTTTTGTCCAACGGATTCACCCTTCAGGCTGTATGTATGGCGCTGGGAATAGATGTCTACAGTCGCTTTCAGACCGTTACTGACTGGCAAGCCGTCAAGAACCATGGTGTGTCGTACGTGTTCGTCAAGCTCACGGACGGTGGAGGCCTGCCCAACGGTGGCCGCAACACCGGTGACGCGCTGGTGGCCGGAGCGAGATCCGTGGGTATTCCGGTAGGTGGTTACCACTTCGCTCAGGCGAGCCCGTCGCCCGAAGCGCAGGCCGACGTGTTCATCGCGGAGGTCCGGCGGCTCGGTGCGACAGGCTGCGCCCCGATGCTCGACCTCGAGGACAACCCGCCGGGTTCGGGTACGCCGAACATCCCCGACGGGCGTAAGCGGGACTTCTCGATCAGGTTCTGCAACCGCGTCGCGGGACATGGGTTCCGTCCCGGCATCTACCTGAACAACTCGCTCGCCAAGATGCTGCGGCCGGACCAGTTCGGCGTGCGCGACCTGGTGATCTGGATCGCGCGCTACGGCGCCAAACCCGACGCCGCCGCGGGCCGCTACGACGTCCATCAGTACTCCGACGCCGGCCGGATCCCCGGTATCCGCGCGAGCAGTGTCGACCTCAACGAGTCCTACACGAACGCCCACTTGACCGGCGGCGGCGCCGCCCCGACGCGGAAGGCGACGACAGAACTCATGGAACGCAGGACAATTCCGGCCAGCCCGTCCACCACCGCCGTGCGGCTGCTGCTCTCCGGCAGTGAGACGGCCGCGATCATCGTCCGGCCGCGTATCGACGGCGACGGCATCACCGACTCGCCCGTCTGGCAGGGCAACATCTACGCCTGGGGCAGCGACAAGATCGGCGTCGGCGGGAATCCCACGCAGGTGCCCGGCTTCAATCCGAAGACGGTCTCGCACCGGCGGTACGCCCTGCCGGGCGCGGTATGGGTCGACTTCGAGTACAGCTCGAACGTGGAGTTCGAGATCGACATCGTCGGCTGAGCTCGGTTCCGAAGTCCGTGAAGGCCTCCTTCCCTACCTTCAGAGTAGGCAAGGAGGCCTTCACGGACGGCCGGGAGCCGCGTCCCGGATGGCGTCCACGATGAACTGGTAACCCGTGCACCGGCACAGGTTCCCCGAGATCGCCTGCCGGATTTCAGGGTCCGTCGGGGCCGGGTTGTCCTTCAGCAACTCCAGCGCCGTCGCCAGCATTCCGGGTGTGCAGAAGCCGCATTGCAGGCCGTGGTGCCGCCGGAACGACTCCTGCAGTGGATGCAGTTCGCCGTCTTGGGCGAGCCCTTCGACGGTGACGACGTCCGCGCCGTCCACCTGGACCGCCAGCAGGCAGCACGAGCGCGCGCTCGCGCCGTCGAGGGTGACGGTGCACGAGCCGCAGACGCCGTGTTCGCAGCCGACGTGCACGCCGGTGAAACCCAGGTCGTGGCGCAGGAAGTCGGCCAGCGTCCGCCGCGGTTCGCAGTCCGCGCTGTAGGTCCGTCCGTTCACCGTCAGGGTCACCGTGATCATGCGCGTCCCTTCGCCCGCGTGATCGCCCGCCGCGTGAGGACGGCGGCCATTTCACGGCGGTAGCCGGCCGGGGCGTGGAGGTCGTCGGGCGGATCGGTCGCCGCGGCGACCGACTCGGCCGCGTCCGTGATCGCGTCGGCGGTCAGAGCGCCGCCGGCGAGCGACTCTTCGGCGGCGATGGCCCGGATCGGCGTGGGGCCCGCCCCCGCGACGGCGATCCGCGCGGTTTCGCAGACGCCGTCGGACATCGACACGACGGCGAAGACGGCCACCAGCGCCAGATCCCGGCTTCGGCGGCTCAGTTCCTCGACCGCGCAGACGCCACGGCTCAGCGGTACCGAAATCCGGGTCAGGAGTTCGCCGGACGCCAAGGCCGTCCGATGCGGTCCCAGGAAGAAGTCCCGCGCAGCGACGATGCGCTCCCCGGAAGGGCCGCGGACGACGAACTCGGCGTCGAGCGCGAGCATCACCGCGGGCAGTTCCGCCGCGGGGTCGGCGTGCGCGAGGCTGCCGCCGATCGTGCCGCGGTTCCGGATCGCGACATGCCCCACGTAGGCGAGCGCTTCGGCGAGCAGCGGGACCTCGGAGCGTACGACTTCGGACGTCTCGACGACACGGTGCCGGGTGAGCGCGCCGATCTCCAGCCGCCCGTTCTCCTTGCGGAGGAAGGAAAGATCGTCGACGCGGTTGATGTCGACCACCAGCGACGGCCTCGCCTGGCGCAGGTTCAGCAGCGGAACCAGGCTCTGCCCGCCGGCCAATACCCGCGAGTCCGGCGTGGCCAGCGCCTCGATGGCCTCATCGAGGGACGAAGCCCGGAAGTAGGAAAACGGCGCGGCCTTCATCGCGATGCCTTCATCGCGGCCAGCAGCCGGGGCGGCGTGATCGGCAGTGACGTGATGTCGACGCCGTACTCGCGCAGCGCGTCCTCGACGGCGTGCGCGATCGCGGCGCCGCCACCGATCACGCCCGCTTCGCCCATCCCCTTGAAACCACCGGGAACGTGGTCGGCGGGCGTCGTCATATGCGACACGGAGAACGGCGGGATCTCGGTCGCGGTCGGCAGCAGATACCCGGTGAACGACGTGGTCTCCATCCGCCCGTCCGCGCCGTAGACCAGTTCTTCGTACAGCGCGCCGCCGATCGCCTGCGCCGCACCGCCGTGCAACTGCCCGTCCACGATCATCGGGTTGATCACCGTGCCGCAGTCGTGTGCGATCAGGTAATCCAGAAGCGTGACCACGCCGGTCTCCCGGTCGACTTCGGCGAGTACGGCTGTGCAGCCGAACGACGTCGCGACGTTGACCGGATCGTAGACCTCTCGCTCCTCCAGTGTCGGAGTCTCGTCTTCGGGCCACACCCCGTTCAGTCGCCGGTATGCCGCGTCGCCGATCGCGGCCAGTGTGACCTCCTTGCCCGGCACGCCCTTCACCGAGACGACGCCGTCCTCAAGGGACAGATCGTCGGGTGACACCTCCAGTATGTGCCCGGCCACCCGCAGGATCTTCGCCCGCAGCCTCGTCGACGCGTTCAGTACCGCCGCGCCGCCGACGGCCGCCCCGCGGCTCGCCGCCGTTCCGTAGCCGGTGTACGGACAGCTGTCGGTGTCGCCGGAGAGAACGGTGACGTGGTCGAGCGGGACACCGAGCGTATGCGCCGCCACCTGCGCGAGTGTCGTGTGGATGCCCTGCCCGATCGCGGACAGTCCTGTATGGACGGTCACATGCCCGGTGGAATCGACCCGCACGACCTCCTCGTCGAAGCCTGAATGTCCGAGCCCGGAAAGGTTGATGATCCGGCTCGGCCCGAATCCGGTCAGCTCGTTGTGGAAGGAATACCCGATGCCGACACCGTTTCCGCGGCGCTTCTCCCACCCGGCGTCCTCGACCGCTTTGAGGCAAAGATCGAGGCACTCTTCGTAGCGTCCGCTGTCGTAGACGAACACCGGGCTCTGGTACGGGAACGCCTCCGGTGGAATGAAGTTCTTGCGTCGCACCGCGTGCGCGTCGACGTCGAGGTGTTTCGCCAGTTGCTCCACCAGATGTTCGTGCACGAAGTTCGCCTTCGGCAGGCCATAACCGCGAAACGACCCGTACGGCGACCGGTTCGTCATGACGGCGACGAGGCTCAGTTCGACGTTCGCGATGGCGTACGGCCCGGTCAGCAGCGCCGTCGTCGTCCAGCACGGGCTCGGGCCGACGGTGCCGAGCACGCCACCGAGGACGCCGTAGACCGTGGCCCGGAGTCCGGTGATCGTCCCGTCGTTCTTGGCGGCCAGTTCGACGTCGATCTTCTGCTCGCGCGAGTGCGCGGTGGCGACGAAGCTCTCCGCGCGGTCCTCGATGAGCTTCACCGGTTTCCCGGTGCGACGCGAGAGGATCGCCGCGACGACCTCTTCGCCGTAGAAGTCGAACTTGTTCCCGAAGCCGCCGCCGACATCGGGGGTGCGTACGCGGATCCGGTCCAGCGAAAGCCCGAAGACCTCGCTGAACAGCTCCCGCGCGAGGTTGGGCGCCTGCGTCGCGAGCCAGACGTCGAGCCGGTCGGTGAAGGGATCCCAGGTCGCGACCACGCCGCGCGTTTCGATCGGTGTGCCCATCTGGCGTGCGAAGCGGAACGACTCGGTGAGCACGACATCGGCCTCGGCGAACGCGGCGTTCACGTCACCCATCGGGATGGTCCCGGTGCCGGCGACGTTGTCCGGCCAGTCGTCGTAGAGCTTCGGCGCGCCGTCCGCGAGTGCCTGTTCGAGGGTGCTGACGGCGGGAAGTTCCTCGTACTCGACCTCGATCAGTTCCAGCGCGTCTTCGGCGGTCGCACGGTCCTTCGCCGCGACGGCCGCGACGGCCTGCCCGGGGTACCGCACCTTGCCGACGGCGAGCGCGTAATGCTCGGGCACCCGCATATCGGGCAGGTTCGACCAGATCACCGGTTGCGGCGTTTTCACCTTCGCCCGCACGTCCTCGCCGGTGATCACGGCGAACACCCCGGGATGCGCGTTCGCGGCGGTCACGTCGACGCGCACGATCCGCGCGTGCGGCAGGGGACTGCGCAGGACGGCGGCTTCGAGCATCCCCGGCAGCCGGACGTCGTCGATGTACCGCGCCCGCCCAGTGAGCAGCCGGACGTCTTCCTGCCGGGTCACCCTCGCACCGATCAGCCCCATGGCGTCCACTGTTCCGCACCGGCGGCCCGGCGCGCATCGTGCACATGGGTCACCCGTGCGTATTCACAGGGCCGAACCGTGCACACCGCCGATGGGACTTGTACGCCGGGAGAACGACGCTCGGTCTATGACTCTTTCACTGGAAGAACCGAAGACGGCGCCGCGCTGGCGGCACTTCCTCCGGCACGCGGTCGAGATGGCCGTCGCGATGCTCGTCGGCATGGAACTGCTCGCGCCGATCTGGGCGGCCGCGTTCGGGAAAGCCCTGGACAGCCCCGAGATGGCGGCGTTCGTCGCGGCGACCGACATGACCGTCGCGATGACCGTCTGGATGCTCTACCGCGGGCACGGCCGCGCCCGGGTGCTCGAAATGGCGGCGGCGATGTACGTGCCGTACCTGCTGGTGCTGATCCCGTTCTGGCTGGGCGTGTTCCCCGGCGAGGACGTCCTCATGGGCGGCCACGCGCTGATGCTGCCCGCGATGGCGATCGCCATGCTGATCCACCGCCGGGAGTACTCGCTCCCGCACGGAAGCGCGCACGGTGATCACCGCGTGCATCCCCTGATCGGCGTACTCGGCCGTCGAGCGCCGACCTGGATCGCGCTGGCCATGTCGATGGGTGACTGGAGCGACCCGGCCGCGCCGATGCCGTGGCTGATGCTGCTCCTGCCGTCGGCCTACCTGATCTTCGGCGTGATCCGCGGCAGTTTCCACGATCGGCGGATGCTGGCGATCCAGATCGCCGGTTTCTTCCTCTATCTCGCGCTGGCGGTGGTCGCGGCGAACGTCGAGCCGGAGGCCGCCGTCTGGGTGATCGCGGCGGGCTGGGGATCACACGCGGTGTGGGACTTCGTCCACCACCGGCTGGACGCGGTCGCCCCGCGCTGGTGGTCGGAATGGTGCGGCGTGGTCGACCTCGTCATCGCCGTCGCGATCGTGTTCTTCCTGTGAGCTCTAGCATCGGGCGGGTGATCAGCGATTTCACCGAGCTCGCCGCCGGCGACAAGCGGCTTCGCGGCATGCGGGCGGCGATCCTGGTCGCGGTCGCGGCGATGTGGGCGGGCTGTCTCGCGGTGCCGGTGGTCGCGGTGCTCCGGGAGCCGGCTTCGCAGTGGCGCTGGCTCGGGGCCGGGGGACTTCTCACGCTCGCGGCGGCCTTCGCCGTCACGCTGATCGCGGTCGGGACGCCCGTCGCGGCCACCCGGCGCTGGGGTTTCGCCGCGGCGACGGCGTTGTCGATCCCGCTCGTCGCCCCGGTAGGGCCGGACGACATGTTCACCTGGGCGTGGGTCGGTGGCGCGGTCGCCGGTTTCGCGCCGTTGGTGCTGGCGGGACGCGCGCGGTGGGCGGCACCGGTCGCGCTCGTCGTGACGACGGCGTTCGTTGGGCACTTCGCGGGCGGATCCCCGCTGGTCCACGGCCTGATCGCGGCGGCGCTCGCGGCCACGATCCTCGCGACCACCGTGCTGCCGTTCCGGTTGTGGGACCTGCTCCTGCAGGCCAGGGCCGGACGCGAGGCCCAGGCCCGGCTCGCGGTCAGCGAGGAGCGGCTGCGGTTCGCGCGGGACGTCCACGATCTGCTCGGCCACCGGCTGGCCGTCATCGCGCTCAAGGCCGAACTGGCCGCCCGGCTGAGCGGCGCCGATCCGGAGCGGGCGGCGTCGGAGGCCTCGGAGGCGCGGAATCTGGCGACGTCCGCGCTGTCCGAAGTCCGCGAGGCGGTCCACGGCTATCGCGAGGTGGACCTCGGCGGTCAGCTGGTAGCGGTGGAGAACGTGCTCCGCGACGCCGGAATCCGTTGTACCGTGCGGTATCCGGACGGAGCGGTGCCCGCCGAGACGGCGACCCAGCTGGCGCTGGCGCTGCGCGAGGCCTGCACGAACGTGCTACGGCACAGCACCGCCGGTTGGTGCACGATCGAGATCCGCCCGGATCCGGAGGAGGTGCGGATGACCATCGCCAACGACGGCGCGGGCAAGACCGTCGCGGACGGGCTCGGCTTCGGGCTTCGTGGCGCGTCGGAACGGCTCGCCGGGCTGGGTGGCACCTTGGGTACTCGGCTCGACGGTGACGTCTTCACCCTCGACGTCACGGTTCCCGCGTCGTGATCCGCGTCCTGCTCGCCGACGACGAGGAACTCATCCGCGACGCCCTGGCCGCGTTGCTGGATCTGGAAGAAGACCTCGAAGTGGTCGCGCGGGCGGCCGACGGCAGGGCCGCCGTCGACGCCGCCCGCGCGTACCGGCCCGACGTCGCGGTGGTCGACCTCCAGATGCCGGAACTCGACGGCCTGGAGGTCACCGCCGAACTGGCGAAGGCCCTGCCGTCGTGTGCGGTGGTGATCCTGACCGGCCGCGGGCGGCCGCCGCATCTGCAGCAGGCGTTGCACGCGGGCGCGAAAGGCTTTCTGCCCAAGGGATCCCCGGGCGGAGCGCTGGCCGACGTGATCCGCCGCGTGCACGGCGGCTCCCGCTACGTCGACCCCGCGCTCGCCGCCGACGCGCTCACCGCACCGCCTTGCCCGCTGACCCCGCGCGAGCTGGAAGTGTTGCGGCTGGCCGAATTCGACACCCCGGTGAGCGCGATCGCGCGCCGTACCGGGCTTTCCGCCGGAACGGTGCGCAATCATCTGTCCGCGGTCGTCACGAAACTAGGCGCCGTCAGCCGCTCGGAGGCTTTCCGCGTCGCCACCACCAACGGCTGGCTCTGACTCCTGGGCGACGATCTCGCGCAACGCGGCCACATGACCGCGGTAGGCCTCGCGGCCCGCGGAGGTCAGCTGCAGCCAGACCCGCTGACGGGTGTCGCGGACGGCCTTGTGCTGCTCGGCGTAACCGGCGTCCATCAACACACTGACGTGTTTGCTGAGCACCGAAGCGCTGACTTCGAGCCGCTCCTGGACCACGCCGAACTCGGCGCGTTCCACGGTGTCGAGCAAGGCGCAGATCTTCAACCGGTTCGGGGCGTGGACGATCAGGTCGAAGCCGTCCCCGCTCACCGGTCGCGTGCCTGCTTTCGCAGTTTCGCGCCCAGTGCCAGAGTGAGACAGGCGAGCACGCCGGATCCGATGAACCAGATCCACACCTGGTCCAGGACGTTGGCCGTGACCATCGCGCCGAGCATCACCACGGCGGCGAAGGCGAGCACCAGCAGGACGCGCCGCACCGAGACCGTGCTCAGCCGGGGGACGACCCCCGACCGGCGGATGAACGAACCGATCGTGATCCCGAACAACGCGGTCCAGACCGTGAGCCCGCCCAGGCCCAGCGCCGCGCCCGCCGGTGTCGACGGCGTGAGCTGGACGAACGGTGTGACGGCCAGCAACGCGGCCAAGGCGATGAAGTACCACCACGGCGGCGGGACGCGGGCCAGCGAGGCTTGTGCTTCTTCGATGTCCCGCAGCGCGCTGGCGGCTTCTTCCGGCGTCGGCCGCGTCGTTTCCATGAGGGAAACTCTACACTTTCCGAATTGGAAAGTGTAGAGGCCCCGTGCCACCCGGTACGCAGAGCCGGTCTCGACCGCTCTCCGGTGTTGCGAAAGCCACTTTCGCAACCTTCAACGGTGCGAAAGTGGCTTTCGCAACACCTGCCACGCGACCGGTCGGCCATCCCTCTTCACGCGCCATCGCCGTGGCTGGCGGCCCTGCCTCTGGTCAGGGCTCGATGCTCATCCCCGCCCGGTCCGCCACCGGCAGCCACTGCCGGTCGGCGTCGAACGGCGCATACCCGGCCCGCACGTGCTCGATCAGCAGCGGTAGCGAAGGGTGTCTGTTCTCGCGTCGCCACAGCAGGGAGAACGGATATACCGGCGTCGGCTCGACGAGCGGGATCTGGACGACGTCCGGATGCCATGGCACGTGCATCTTCGCGCCGACGAAACCGATGCGGTCCTTGGTTTCGCTGAGGACGTCGATGTGGTGGTTCAGGCCGAAGTTCGGCCCGCTCGTGTCGATGTGGATGCCGAACGCCGGGCACAGTTCCTGCCAGAAGTCCGCCCACTCGCTGGCTCGCGCGCTGTAGGGCATCCAGGCCGTCAGGCCGTCGAGTTCCGCCATCTCGACCCGGCGACGGCGGGCGAGCGGATGCCGCCGTCCGATCAGCAGGTGCGCGGGTTCCAGGTACGCGGGTACGCGGCCGATCGCGGGGTCGGTCACGGTGCTCGCGCGGGCGAAGGCGGCATCGACGGACTCGGGCGGCATCGGCCGGCGCTCGGTGCCCAGGCCGGGTGTGACGATCTCCAGCTCGACGTCGTGGTCGGCGTGGAACGCCCGGATCAGTTCCATGGTCGCCAGCCGGGTGCCGAGGACGTCGACGCGCAGGGGGCGGCGCCTGCCTTGCAACCGTTCGACGGCCTGGTCCGCGAGGCTGATCAGGGCGCGAGCGTGGTTGAGGAACTCCTCGCCGTCCTCGGTTGGCTCGGCCCCACCGCGTGTCCGCGAGAGCAGGCGCACGCCGAGGTCCGCCTCCAGTTTCGCGATCCGCTTGGAGATCGCCTGCTGGCTCACCTCCAGCCGGATCGCCGCCTCGCCGAAGTACCGGTCTTCGGCCACCGCGACGAAAGCGCGGACCGCGCCGAGGTCGAGCTCCACCTGTCCTCCTCCTACAACTCACAGTTGTCGGCAGCCGCGTGTCGCTTGTTGGACAACGCCTATCCACCTTGGGTCCAATCGCCACGTCGAACCGAAATCGTACAACCGTGGGGAGTGGCCGGTGGACTCCTTCGTGCACCTGCACGTTCATACCGAGTACTCGATGCTCGACGGCGCGGCCAAGATCGCGCCGCTGTTCGCCGAGGCCCGGCGGCTCGGCATGCCCGCGGTGGGCATGACCGACCACGGCAACATGTACGGCGCCGACGAGTTCTACCGCCAGTCCACCCAGGCCGGGCTCAAACCGGTGATCGGCATCGAGGCATACCTCGCGCCCGAGTCCCGTTTCCACAAGAAACCGGTGCTCTGGGGACAACGAGGCGCCGTCGGCGACGTCTCCGGCGGTGGCGCCTACACGCATATGACCATGCTCGCGGAGAACGCGACCGGGTTGCGCAACCTCTTCCGGCTGTCCTCTTCGGCCAGTCTGGAGGGCTACTACCGCAAGCCCCGGATGGATCGCGAACTCCTCGCCCGGCACCACGAGGGCGTCATCGCCACCACCGGCTGCCCGTCCGGCGAGGTGCAGACGCGGCTCCGGCTCGGTCAGCCGGACGAGGCTATCCGGGCCGCTTCGGACTACCGCGACATCTTCGGTGCGGACGACTTCTTCCTGGAGTTGATGGACCACGGCCTGCCGATCGAGCGATCCGTGCGGGACGGGCTACTGGACATCGGGCGACGGCTCGGGCTGAAACCGTTGGCCACCAACGACTCGCATTACGTCACGCGGGGGCAGTCGTCCGCGCATGCCGCGCTCCTGTGCGTCCAGTCCGGCAAGACCCTCGACGACCCGAACCGGTTCAAGTTCGACGGTGACGGCTATTTCCTCAAGTCCGCGGAGGAGATGCGCCGGTACTGGGACGCCGAGGTGCCGGGCGCGGCGGACACCACACTGCTCATCGCCGAACGGATCGAGTCCTACGACGACGTCTACCGCCATCGCGATCGGATGCCGGTCTTCGACGTACCCGAAGGCCACGACGAAGCCTCCTGGCTGCGCGAGGAGGTCATGGACGGACTCCACAGACGGCTGCCGGACGGCGTCCCGGACGCCTACGTCGAACGCGCCGACTTCGAGATCGCCGTCATCACCGAAAAGGGTTTCCCCGCCTACTTCCTGATCACCGCGGACCTGATGAACCACGCGCGCCGCGTCGGCATCCGGGTCGGGCCGGGGCGCGGCTCGGCGGCGGGTTCGCTCGTCGCCTACGCGCTCGGGATCACCAATCTGGACCCGATCGACCTCGGCCTGCTCTTCGAACGGTTCCTGAATCCCGAACGGGTCTCCATGCCGGACATCGACATGGACTTCGACGACCGGCGGCGCGGCGAGATGATCCGGTACGCCACCGAGAAGTACGGGGCCGACCACGTCGCGCAGGTGATCACCTTCGGCACCATCAAGACCAAGGCGGCCATCAAGGATTCCGCCCGCGTCCACTATGGACAAAGCGGGTACGCGATCGCGGACCGGATCTCCAAGGCGCTGCCGCCGCCGGTCGCGGCGAAGGACATCCCGCTCGGCGGAATCGTCGAACCGGCGCATGAGCGCTACGCCGAAGCGGCGGAGGTCCGCGCGCTGCTCGAAGGGGACGGCGAAGCGGCCAAGATCTTCGAAACCGCCCGCGGTCTCGAAGGACTGATCCGCAACGCCGGGGTGCACGCCTGCGCGGTGATCATGTCGAGCGAGCCGTTGCTCGACGCGATCCCGTTGTGGCGCAGGGACGACGGCGCCGTCATCACCGGCTGGGACTATCCGTCGTGCGAGGCCATCGGCCTGCTGAAGATGGACTTCCTCGGCCTGCGCAACCTCACCGTCATCGGCGACGCGCTGGACAACATCAAGGCCAACCGCGGCGAGGACATCGACCTCGACACACTCGGCGTCGACGATCCGGCGACCTACGAACTCCTCGCTCGCGGCGACAGCCTCGGCGTCTTCCAGCTCGACGGCGGCGCGATGCGGGATCTGCTGCGCCGCCTGCGGCCGACCGGATTCGACGACATCATCGCGGTCAACGCGCTGTACCGGCCCGGGCCCATCGCGATGAACACGCACAACAACTACGCGGACCGCAAGAACCGCAGGCAGCCGATCGAGTCGATCCATCCCGAACTGGCCGAGCCGCTGCGCGAGATCCTGGCCGAGACCCACGGCCTGATCGTGTACCAGGAACAGATCATGCAGATCGCCCGTGACGTCGCGGGCTATTCCATGGGGCGCGCGGACGTGTTGCGCAAAGCGATGGGCAAGAAGAAGAAAGAGGTGCTGGAAAAGGAGTTCGAGGGCTTCCGGGACGGCATGCTCGCCAACGGATTCTCCCACCAGGCCGTGCGGGCGCTCTGGGACGCGATCCTCCCGTTCGCCGGCTACGCGTTCAACAAGTCCCACGCCGCCGGATACGGCCTGGTCGGTTATTGGACCGCGTATCTGAAGGCCAACTATCCGGCCGAGTACATGGCGGGCCTGTTGACTTCGGTGGGGGACAACAAGGACAAGTCGGCCGTCTATCTCTCGGAATGCCGTCGGCTCGGGATCGAGGTGCTGCCACCGGACGTCAACGAATCGGGCCTGCGGTTCTCCGCGGTGGGCGACGCGATCCGGTTCGGGCTGGGTGCGGTGCGCAACGTCGGCGCGAACGTCGTCGACTCGATCATCGCGACACGGCAGGAGAAGGGCAAGTACTCGTCGTTCGTCGATTTCCTCGGCAAGGCGGAACTGGTGGCCTGCAACAAACGCGTCATCGAGTCGCTGGCCAAGGCGGGCGCGTTCGACTCGCTCGGGCACACGCGGCTCTCGATCCTCCAGGTGAACGAGGACGCCGTCGACGCCGTGGTGCCGTTGAAACGCAAGCAGGCGATGGGCCAGTTCGACCTCTTCGGTTCGGGTGAGGAGGTCCAGGACGACACTTCGCCGCTCGCGCACCTGAGATTCGGCGTCGAGGAGTGGCCGCGCAAGGAATTGCTCGCCCACGAACGGGAAATGCTCGGACTGTACGTTTCCGCGCATCCGCTCGACGGCGCCGAACGGATCCTGCGCAAGCACGCGCCCCGTCCGATCGCGGCGATCCTCGACAACCCGCCGAAGGAAGGCGAACTGGTCGTGGCCGGCCTCATCACCGCGCTGGAGCGGCGCGTCAACAAGAAGGGCGAGCCGTGGGCGATCTGCACGATCGAGGATCTGGACGCCGCGCTCGAAGTGCTGTTCTTTCCCAAGGCCTACGCGCTTTTCGTGACGGAGCTGGCCGAGGACAACGCCGTCCGCGTCAGCGGCCGGGTGAACTGGCGGGAGGACAAGATGTCCGTATTCGGCGGTGGCCTGGTGTCACTCGATCTTTCGACCGCGGGCGACGAAGAGCCGCCCTTGCTGCTGCACGCCGTCGCGGAGAAGCTGACCGAGGACGTGGTTCTCGAACTGAAGCAGGCTTTGCTCGCGCACAAGGGAGAAACGCCGGTCCGGCTGAAGCTGGCCGGACGGCTGTACGCGCTCGACGACTATCCGGTCGCCGTCAGTTCGATGCTGCTGGGGGAGTTGAAGTCCATTCCCGGCATCACGCCCCGCTGACGCGCAGCAATCTGAGCTGGCCGATCTCGGAGACGTTCTTCATCAGCTCGGAATTCACCCAGGCGATCGTATGGGCGACGGTCAGCCCGGCTTCCGATCCCCACGGGTGAGCCGAAGCGGCGTCCAGATCGGCGTCGGGCAGCACGGCGAGCCACTCGTCCCGAAGGCCGCGCAGCCACTCGACGGCGGACTCGCCGTCGCCCGGCCAGGTGATCTCCTCGCGCTCGCGCGGAGTACGCCGGCACAAGTGATCCAGGGTGACGCTCCACCACCAGCCGATATGCCAGGTCAGCCAGGCGATCGTGGGGACCGGGATCGGGTCGGGCTCGGTGTCGGCCCAATCAGGACGCCAGACGCCGTCCTCGTCCTGGTGCACGGTCCAGCAGAGATCCGAGGGCTCCCATAGGAAATCCCTGGCCTTCAGCTCGGCGAGGTGGTACTCGAACAACGACCAGGTCAGGTCGAACTGCCAGCGGAGCAGCTCGGAACGCGATGCGGACACCGGCGGATCTTCCCCGTGCGCCGGAGTGTCCGCAACAGGATTACCGTGCGGGCATGAGTTCCTTTGTAGCGCAGCGAAACGGCCGGACGGCGTCCGCCGAAGACCTGGCGCCCCTCGCCTTCGCGGGTTTCGCCCACTTCACGGCCATGCAGGTGCGCGACGGCCGGATCCGCGGTCTCGACCTGCATCTGGACCGGCTGAGGACGGCCTCGCTGGAGTTGTTCGGACAGGCCGTACCCGACGACCGCGTCCGCTCCTACCTGCGGACGGCGTTGGAGGGCGGACCCGCGGACGTCTCCCTGACCGCCACGGTCCACCTGCCGCGGGACGAGCCCGAGGTCCTGGTCCGCACCAGGCCTCCCGCTTCCGGCCCGGAAGGTCCACTGACGCTCGCCGTCGTCGAGCACGAACGCTTCCTGCCCACGATCAAACACGTCGGCGAGGCGGCCAAGACCTACTTCCGGCGCCAGGCGACCGCCGGGGGATTCGACGACGCCGCGTTCGTCGACCGGCGCGGCCGGTTCAGCGAGGCGACCATCTGGAACCTGGCGTTCTGGGACGGCGATACGGTGGTGTGGCCCGACGCGGGTCTCTTGCGAGGCACCACGATGGACATCGTGCGGCGGCGACTGGAGGCGCTCGGCATCCCGCAACGCGTCCAGGAGGTCGGCCTCGCCGATCTGCCGGGTCTGAACGGCGCGGTGGTGATGAACTCGTGGACGCCGGGGATCGCGGTGCGCCGGATCGGTGACACGCCGTTGCCGGACGCATCGTCCTTTGTGGTCTTACTGCACAACGCCTACCAGGCGGAACCTCTCACTCGACCTTGAAAGGAAAGACACCGATGAAGATCCTCGTGGTCGGTGCCACCGGAACGATCGGGGCGGCCGTCGCCGCGGCGCTCACCGCCCGCGGCCACACCGTGCTCCCCGCATCGCGCTCCGGCGCGTTCCGGGTGGACGTCGAACAGCCCTGCACCCTGGACGCGTTGTTCGACGCCGAGCCGGACATCGATCACGTCGTGTGCTGCGCGGGAAGCGGCTCACTGGTCCCGGTCGACGGCGGCACCGACGAGGAGTTCGTCCAAGGGCTGCAAGGGAAACTGCTCGGCCAGGTGTACCTGCTGCGGCATGCCGTCCCGCGGTTGCCGGACGGCGGTTCGGTGACGCTGACCGCGGGCCGTATCCCGGAGACGTTGCGTGGCAGTGCCTTCGGCGTCCTGACCAACGTCGGTCTCGAAGCGTTCGTCGCCGCCGCGGCTCGCGAGCTGCCGCGCGGGCTCCGCGTCAACGCCGTCAGCCCGGGCTGGGTCAGCGAAACGCTGGCCGCGCTCGGCGAACCGGACGGCGGGACGCCGGCGGCGGAGGTCGCGCGGAGCTACGTCGAGTCCGTCGAGACCGCCGGCCTCACCGGGCGGACGTTGACCCCCTGAGACCGCGAAGTGGACACCGCGACCGGTTGTCCGTTACCTTCGGATCCAGTGAAGTGGACACGACGTCCACTTGAGGAGGATCCGATGACTCCGCTGTCCCGCGACCAATTCCCCGCCGCGAAGCGCTGGGCCTATCTCAACCACGCCGGGATCTGTCCGCTGCCCGCGGTGTCGGTCGAGGCCATGCACCGGCAGGCCGTCGAGGTGTCGCTGGACGGCGAGTTCACCTACGCCGCGCACAGTGCGGCGATCGAGCAGGCCCGCGCGTCGGCGGCGACGTTGATGGGGGTGCCGGCGCGGGACGTCGCCTTCGTGAAGAACACCACCACGGGCCTCGGGTTCGTCGCGAACGGGCTGGACTGGTCGCCGGGCGATCGTGTGGTCATTCCGGATTTCGAGTTCCCGTCCACGTTGTATCCGTGGCTCGCGCTCGCCGATCGCGGTGTGGTGGTGGACCGCGTGCGCCCGGACGGCCCCGGCGGACGCCTCACCACCGAGGCCTTCGCCGAGACCATCGCCGCGGGGCCGCCGCCCAAACTCGTGGTGACCAGCTGGGTCCAGTTCGGTCGCGGCTGGCGTGTGGACCTCGCCGCGCTGAGCCGGGTGTGCCGGGACGCGGGCGCGCTGTTCTGCGTCGACGTCATCCAGGGGCTCGGCGCGATCCCGGCCCGGCTGGAGGAATGGGGCGTCGACTTCGCGATGGCCGACGGGCACAAATGGCTGCTGGGCCCCCAGGGCTGCGGTGTGCTGTACGTACGGGAGTCCCGCCTGGATCTGCTGCGGCCGTTGGAGCCGGGCTGGAATTCGGTCGCCCACCGCGAGGAGTGGGACAACACCGACTACGTGCCGGACGGCACCGCGCGGCGGCTGGAAGGCGGTATGCCGAACATCGCCGGGATCGTCGCCCTCGGCACTTCGATCGACCTGCTCCTGGCGGCCGGTGTCGACGAGATCTGGTCGCATGTGGACGGTCTCTGCGATCTGGCCTGCGACGGCCTGGCCGGAATCGGCGCGACGGTCCTGACCGATCGCGAGGCCGGACATCGGTCGGGAATCGTGTCCGTGCACGTGGACGGGCCACCGATCCCGTTGCTGGCGGAACGACTCAAGGCGCGGGGGATCGCGTGTTCGGCGCGTTCGGGCGGGCTCCGGATCTCGCCGCACGGCTACAGCACCGAAGCGGACATCGAACGCCTTGTCGGCGCGGTGAAGAAACTCGCTTGACCTCACTGCCACAGTGAATCTTCGTGGCGAACCATGACAACGACAGAAACGAACTCCTCCGGCTGGCCGGGCTGGCGACGCCGATGGCGCTGCGGGTCGCGGTGACCCTCGGCCTGCCGGACCGGTTGTCCGGCGACGGCGCCGCCGCCGAAGATCTGGCGGCGGAACTGGATCAGTCCCCGCTGGCCCTCGATCTGTTGCTCGGGCACCTCGCGACCCTCGGCGTCGTCGAACGGACCTCCACCGGTTATCGCACGACCGAGTACGGCGCGAATCTCCGCGCCGACGCCGGAAACGGTCTGGCCGGTCTGCTGGACATGAAGGCCGCCGGCGGGCGGGGCGAACTGGCGTTCATCGAACTCGCGCACAGCGTCGCCACCGGTCAGGCGGGGTACGTCCGCCGCTATGGCCGGGACTTCTGGTCCGACCTCGCCGAGCATCCGCGGCTGCGGGAGACGTTCGACCGGCAGATGACCCAGCGGTTCAGCGAGCAGATCCCTCGGCTCGTCGCGGGGTTCGACTGGTCCCGTTTCGGCAGTGTCGTCGACGTCGGCGGCGGGCACGGGAGCCTGCTCGCGGCGATCTTGACGGCCAACCCCGCGATGCGCGGCCATCTCGTCGACCTCGCGCCCACCGCGGCCGGCGCCGTGGAGACCTTCCGCGAGCAGCACCTCGAAGATCGGACCGAGGTGACCGGGGGCAGCTTCTTCGATCCGCTCCCGACGGGTGCGGACGCCTACCTGCTGTCCGACATCCTCCACGACTGGGACGACGAGAACGCCCACCGCGTCCTGGCCCGCTGCGTCGAGGCGGCTCGTCCTGGCGGCCGTGTCCTCCTCATCGAGGCGGTCGGCGGGCTGGGGGCCCGAACCGAAGGGGATCTGGTCATGCTCGTGCTCTACGGCGGCCGCGAGCGGCGGCTCGACGAACTCCGCGACCTCGCCGCGGCGCACGGCCTGGTCTTCGACTCCGTCACCACCCTGACCGAGCAGCGCAGCCTGCTGGAGTTCCGCCTCCAAGATATTCCTTGACAAGAATATTCTCTGAGATGAATACTTCCGGGCATGGAGCAGATCGCAGCAGCACTGGGAGACGGAGCGCGGTGGCGCATCGTCGAGCTTCTCGCCGAGCGGCCTCGCTCCGTCGGTGAGCTCGCCGAGCTGACCGGCTTGCGGCAGCCGCAGACCACCAAGCACCTCCAGACGCTCGGCCGCGTAGGCCTCGTGACGGTCTTCCCTCTCGGGCAGCGTCGCGTCTACGCGATCGAGCCGGCGCCGCTGAAGGATCTCGAAAGCCGGCTGGGGCACCTGATCGGGACCATCGCGGCGAACGAGGGCGAGCGGGATGTCCTCACGCGCTACCGGTCCGCGATCGCAACGGAGACCGCGGTCGCGGACAAGGACCGGTGGGCGGACGGACGCGCGTTCTCGTTCGACCGCCTGCTGGCCGCGCCGCGCGACGTCGTCTGGCGGCATTGGACCGAGCCGGAGCTGCTCGCGTCCTGGTGGGCGCCGCCTTCGATGACCGTCACCGACTGCGTCATCGAACCGTGGGCGGGCGGGCGTGCCGTCCTCGACTATCGCGACGCCGAAGGGCGTTATCGCTCCGCGGGAAAGGTCCACGCCGCGAAGGAACTCGAACACCTCGAGTTCGACCTCTCGGTGCTGGATGCCAAGGGGGACAACTTCTTCACCGGTCACTACGACCTGAAGTTCACCGAGGGGCCGGGCGGGACCCGGCTCCGGCTCGACCTGCGCATCACCGAAACCACCGTCGAGGCCGTCCCGTTCATCGCCGGCATCGAAACCGGCTGGGGGCAGGTGCTCGACAACCTCGCAGCTCACTGCGCCATCGACCCGAAGGAATGATCATGACGAACTCGACCGGCCGCCGCGTCACCGCGAACATCAGCCTCACCCTCGACGGTCACTACAGCGGCCCTGGCGGCCCTGGCGACATGGGCGCGATCGTCTCCTACGCCACCACCGACGTCGCTCGCGCCCACCTCGCCCGTATCCACGAGAAGGCGACGACCGCGCTCCTGGGGAGACTGAACGCGGAAGGATTCCTGGGCTTCTGGCCGATGGTCGCCGGCGACGAGAACGCCGATCCGCGTGACCGCGCCTACGCGAAGTGGCTCGTGGACGCCGAAAAGGTGGTCCTCTCCACCACGCTGACCGAGGCCCCGTGGGACCGCGCCCGCGTCGTGAACGCGTCCGCCGCCGAGGTCGTCGCCGACCTCAAAGCGAGCGGTGAGGGCGACATCCTGGTCAACAGCAGCGCGAGCGTCATCAAGGCCCTGCTCGCCGACGACCTGATCGACCGGCTGTACCTGATGATCTGCCCCGAAATCACCGGCGGCGGTCAGCGGCTGTTCGTCGACGGCCTGCCTGCGTCGAAGTGGAGCCTGGCGTTCCAAGAGGTCGGTGAGCTGGGGGAGATGGCCGTGGTCTACGACCGCGTGCGATGACCAGGCGCTCCGGGGCTTGTGGGCATCACCAACTATAGTCCCGGTATATGTACTATAGTTGGCATATCGGTACTATAGTTGGTGATGCCGGGGAGGTGGACCGTGGATTTGAGCCGGCCGTTGATGACGGTCACCCCCACGCTTGACGGTGACGTCCTTGCCGCCCTTGTCGGCCATGACGGTGTCTTCACGACCGGGCAACTGCACCGTCTTCTGACGCGACATTCGGAGGAGGGGATCCGCAAGGTGCTGAAGCGTCTGGAAAAGCAGGGTGTCGTACTGACCGACCGGGTCGGGAACGCCTTCACCTATCGGCTCAACCGTGACCATCTCGCGACGGAGCACATCATCGGGCTCGCTCAACTTCGTAAGACCTTTCTGGAGCGCGTCGAGGAGCGTCTGGAGTCTTGGAGGGTCCCGCCGGTCTATGCCGCGGTATTCGGCTCGGTGGCGCGCGGGTCGATGACGCTGGACAGCGATGTGGACCTCCTGCTGATACGGCCGGATGACGCTGATGACGATCTGTGGGAGACGCAGGTCCACGAGCTGGCGGCCGAGGTGACCCGTTGGGTCGGTAACGACACCCGCCCTCTGGAGTTCACGGAAGCCGAACTCGCCGACCGCGCGCACGAGGAGCCGGTTCTGCGTGATGTCGCGCGGGACGGGCTCACGCTGGTCGGGAGCCGCGCGTGGCTGGCCGGACAGGTGCGGAAGAGGAAAGACTGAGGGTGCGGACAAGAAAGTGCGACGCGGGCATCCAGCGAGGACGCCTGTTCAAGGCGAACCAGTTCATCGAGGCGGCGGCCATGATCGGTGAACTCGCCGATGAACACGACGACGTGGCCGATGCCTACGTGACCTTGTGTGTGCACGCGGGTATCGCGGCGTCCGATGTCATCTGCTGCGCCAGGCTGGGCGAGCATGCCCAAGGTGAGAACCACGAGGAAGCGATCGGCTTGCTGGCGCGGGCGGACAAGGAAATCGCCAAGCATCTGAGAACGTTGCTGAAGTTGAAGACCAAGGCGGGGTACAGCCATACCCCGGCTACGGCTGAGGAGTTCAAGCGCGCGGGCAGGGCGGCCGAGACGCTGGTCGAAACCGCTCGTCGGGTGACCAACGTCCGCTGAAGTCCCTCGATCCCCGCGAGACGGTGCCGGTTGTGGCGGAGTCGCCGGACATCGGCTGGGGTGGGCCCGGAGAGACTCGAACTCTCACTGGCACGGACCTAAACCGTGTGCCTCTGCCAATTGGGCTACGGGCCCCAGTACCGCCTCGAAATCGTAGCGTGCGACACGATCGGCGTTTCTCGGCGTGGCCGGTGCCGTCGGAGGGGGTGGCGTCCTCTAACGTGGGGCCCCAGCAAGTCCGTCGCGGCGAGGAGGACACGTGGCTCGCGATCCCGAGACCATCGAGCGTGAGATCGAGCAGGCCAGGAACGCTCTGGTCGCCACGCTCGATCAGCTGGGCACGAAGGCGAACCCCGCGAAGCTGGTGGATTCCGCGAAGACCGGCCTGCGCGCGAAGCTGGACGAGCCCAAGGTGAAGTACCCGCTCATCGGCGGGGCGGTGCTGATCGGCGTCCTGCTGATCCGCAAGCTGCTGAAGTAAGCCTCAGGAGGGTTGGACGGCCTTGGCGGGTGCCTTGGCCGGCTCGGCCTTCTCCTTGGTCTTCGCTTCGTCGACGGCCTTCGGGAGTTCCTTGCCCTGGGGGACCGGGGGCTTGCCGCCCGTCTTCTCCCTGGACTTGCCGTTCGCCGGCGGGGGAACCTCGAGCGGTTCGATCTCCGGAAGGGTGAGTCTCGCCGTCATGTAGGCGGCGGTGAACTCGAGTGCACTGCCGTTGAGCAGGTGCACCACCGTGGATCGTTCCGGCGGCGACAGTTTTTCGACCAGCTGGTCGGCCCGGTCCCTCGCCGCGATGATGCCCGGCGCGCGACCGGTCAGTTCCTTGCCGGAGCCGTTGACCGTGACCTTCCAGTCGTCGTCCTCCTGGACGTACGACGCGGTGATCGGTTCGGTCATCCGCCTCACCCCTCTCCTCGCGAGCATGCGTCACTCTGTGGACTTCGCCACGCCGCCGCCATGACGCCACTTTCGGGTGGTGGCGCCCCCTCCTGCCGGAGGCCGCGAAGGTCCATCAGAGTTTCTACAGTGTCATCGATACAGTAGGACAACTCTGTGTCACAAGACACTGGCGGCAATGTGCTCTGAGTGACGACCGAATGGCCTAATGCACGCGCATCTTCACGGTCGCTTCAGCGGGCTCTCGTGGACAGGCCCGACCAGAGGATGTCCATCGCGTATCCGGTGGCCATTTCGGGGCTGACGTCCTCGTGCCGCTCGCACCAGATCGCGAGTCGTTCGCACGCGCCGACGACGAACTCCGCGGACGCCTCGGTGCGCGGGTCGTCGCCCGCATCGAAGTAGCCGCTCATCAGCGCGGCGATCAGGTCGGTCTGCTGGCGCCGGATCTGCTCGATCTCGTCGGCGGCCGGTGTGCCGATGAGCGCCATCTCGTGCCGGAGCAGCGACCAGGCCTGCTGCCGTTCCCGGATGAAGACGAAGAAGGCGAGCAGCCCTCGCCGGAGGGCTTCTTCGGCGGTTTCGGCGCCGACGGTCGCCCGCTCGGTGACCTCGCGCAGGGCTGCCCGGGACTGCTGGATACAGGCCAGCAGCAGTCCCTCTTTCGAGTTGAAGTACTCGTAGAGCATCGGCTTGGAGACGCCGACGCGTTCGGCGATCTCGTCCATCGACGCCGCGCCGTAGCCGCGTTCGGCGAAGACTTCCTCAGCGATTTCGATCATCTGCCGCATTCGCTCTGCTCGTGGCATGCGTTTGCGCTTCGCCGTCGTCACCACAACACTCTACCGAAGGTAACCTACTTCGAGTAAGGTGAACTCCCGGTAACAGGTAAAGCGAACGAAGGGTCGGGTCCATGGGCAACCGCACCGAGACCGGTGTCGTCATCGTCGGAACCGGCTTCTCCGGTCTGGGTATGGCCATCCAGCTGCGCAAAGAGGGCCGCGAGGACTTCGTCATCCTGGAGAAGGCCGACGACGTGGGCGGCACCTGGCGCGACAACACCTACCCCGGCTGCGCCTGCGACATCCCCTCGCATATGTACTCGTTCTCGTTCGAGCAGAACCCCGGCTGGTCCCGGGCGTACTCGCCGCAGCCGGAGATCTGGCGCTACATGCGCGGCGTCGCCGAGAAGTACGAGCTACACCGCTTCATCCGCTTCGGCCAGGAGATGACCGGCGCCCGCTGGGACGCCGACGAGAACCGCTGGCACGTCGCGTCCAAGTCGGGCGACGAGTTCGTCGCACCCGCTCTGGTCGCCGGGGTCGGCGCCCTGCACCTGCCGCAGATCCCGGAACTTCCGGGCATCGAGCGGTTCAAGGGCCGGGCGTTCCACTCCGCGCGGTGGGAGCACGACTACGACCTCGCCGGCAAGCGGGTGGCCGTCGTCGGCACCGGCGCGAGCGCGATCCAGTTCGTCCCGCGGATCGCGAAGGACGTCGCCGAGCTGACGCTCTTCCAGCGGACGCCGCCGTGGATCATGCCGAAGCCGGACCGGGAGATGCCGCAGGCGCTGCAGAAGGCGTTCGGCTCGGTCCCGCTGCTGCAGCGCGCCTTCCGCAACGTCCTCTACTGGGGGCTCGAAGCCCGCGCGATCGGTTTCAACGGGCAGCCCTGGGTGATGAAGATCGGCCAGCGCATCGCGAAGCGCAACATCGACAAGAGCGTCAAGGATCCGGAACTGCGCCGGAAGCTGACGCCGGACTACACCATGGGCTGCAAGCGTGTCCTGGTCTCCAACGACTACTACCCGGCGCTCGCGCGGGACAACGTCGACGTCATCACCGACGGCGTCACCGAGGTCCGCGAGCACAGCGTCGTCGACGGTGCCGGGGTCGAGCACGAGGTCGACGCGATCATCTACGGCACCGGATTCCACGTCACCGACGCCTTCGACGACCTGGAGATCATCGGCCGCGACGGCCGCAACCTCGGCAAGGAGTGGGCGGCCGAGGGGATGCGCACCTATCAGGGCATCACCGTGTCCGGGTTCCCGAACCTGTTCTTCCTGCTCGGCCCGAACACCGGACTGGGGCACAACTCCGTGGTGTTCATGATCGAGGCGCAGATCTCCTACGTCGCGCAGGCGCTGAAACTCGCGCGCGGCAAGGCACTCGACCCGCGGCCGGAGGCACAGGAACGGTTCAACGTCGACATCCAGCGCAAGCTCGCCAAGGGCATCTGGACCCAGGGTGGTTGCAAGAGCTGGTACCTGGACGCGAAGGGCGTCAACCGGACGATCTGGCCGGGCTTCACCTGGCGGTATTGGCTGGACACGCGCAAGGTCCGGCGCGAGGACTACGAACTCCTCGGCTGAAGCCGTCCAAAAGGGAGGGTCCGTGAAAGCCAGGATGGGGGGCATGGCCTTCACGGACCTGGGGATGCCGCGCTCATGAGGGGTTGAGCCGGCGAAGCCTTCCGATGAGATCGACGGTGGGGACGCCGCAGAGTTCGGCCATCCGTTCCAACGCCGCGAAGTCGAGGTGGACCTCGGCGGGTCCGGTCTCACCCGACCGTTTGAGCCGGTCGTCCGCCCAGCGCCGCAGGGGGAGCAGTTCCGGCTGGTCGTCCTTGATCACCGCGCGCAGATCGATCCGGACCCGGCCCGGTTCGTCCACGAACACGCGGCGGTGCACCTTGGCCAGCAGATCCTGTGGCAGCTCGTCCATCGCGAGGCACAGTTCGACCAGTCGCACCACGGAACAGTGCCGGGTGCCCAATTCGTAGGTCGCGAGCGTCTGGAGCGAGATCTCGCTCTGCAGATGCTGGTTCAGTTCCTTGCGTGTCCAACCACGTTTGCGTCGGAGCTTGCGGAGCTCGTCTCCGAGTATCCGCTGATAGCTCTCAGCGTCGATCAGCACTCCCCATCCCCTGCCTTGCCAACCTGCTCCCACCGCCCGCCCCCGGTGACTGAATCCGGGACGAGCGCACTCACGTGTATGAA
Source organism: Amycolatopsis pittospori (assembly GCF_013870525.1). Lineage (GTDB taxonomy): Bacteria > Actinomycetota > Actinomycetes > Mycobacteriales > Pseudonocardiaceae > Amycolatopsis > Amycolatopsis pittospori. The sequence continues at coordinate 1,538 of NZ_JACBXD010000080.1, read as the reverse complement.
AGTCGGCAGGTCGGCCGCTCTTACGCGGTTTCGGGGGTGCTTTTCATACCGATTTCGGCCGGTTGGGCCAAGTGGGTTACAAGTGCTTACTCAGCGCTGACGTCAGTTGACGCAGGGTACGCCTTCGGCCGTGATCGGCTTCTCGCCGGACTCCTCGGGCGGCGGGGCCGCGGCCGAAGATCCGACGGCGTTCTGCGAGGAACCGGAGGCCTGCGCGCCGTCCGAGGACTTGTAGTCCGAGCCGAGGAAGACCATCACGTGCCCGGCTTCGACGCTCTTGTCCTCTTGGACGGTCGGGTTTCCGCCGAGTTCGTCGGCGACCGCCTGGCCCGCTTCCTTCTGGCCCTTGGCGACCCAGATGACCGTCTTCTTGCGCGAGCTCGCGTTGGCGGTGTCGCCGGCGGTGAAGCCCTTGTCGACGAGCTGCTTCAGCACCGTCGAGGCCAGGCCGTCCTTGCCCGAGGAGTTGCGGACGTCCACGGTGGTCGCCTTGTTGGGCGACTCGGTGGGCGGCGGCGCCTGCTCGCCGGGCTGCGGTCCCGCGAGGCCCTGGACGAAGTCCTTGACCTGCTTGGGGTCGACCTGGATGGCGACGCCGTCGTCCGGTGTCCGGTATTCGATGTTGACGGTCGGGATCGTCCGGAATTCGAGCTGGCCGCCGGTCAGGCCCTTCATCTGCTGCGCGAAGCCGAAGATGTCCCAGTTCTGGTTGAGCACGACCGACTTCTTGATCGCGGCGATCAGGTCGTTGAGCTTGCCGGGGTTCGCGAGCGTGCCCGCCGAGAGCACCTTCCGCGCCATGCCGGCCATGAACACCTGCTGGCGGACGACGCGGTCGAGGTCGCCGCGCGGCAGCCCGTGGCGCTGCCGGACGAAGCCGAGCGCCTCGACCCCGGAGATGGTGTGCGGGCCCTTGGTGAACTTCGCGCCGGAGAACTGGTCGTTGACGTTGTCGTTGAGGCAGACGTCGACCCCGCCGATGGCCTGGGTGATCTCGCTGAAGCCGAGCAGGTTGATGGCGGCGTAGTTGTCGATGGTCGAGCCGGTCAGCTTCTCGACCGTCTTGATCAGCGTCTTCGCCCCGGCCTCGTTGGCCTTCTGGTCGATCTCCTTCGGGTCGGAGACGCCGTTCTCCTGCTGTTTCTTGCGCTCGTCGAGCATCGCGCGGGCATAGGCGGAGTTGATCTTGTGCTTGCCGAAGCCGCCGGGGATGTCGACGTAGGAGTCGCGCGGCAGCGAGATCGCGACGGCCTTCGAGCCGTCGTTCGGGATGTGCACGAAGATCAGGGAGTCGGTGTTCAGTTCGCCGTCGGCCTGCCCGGCGCGCAGCTGTGCGAGGACCTCTTTGGACAGCGGGTTGCCTTGGGCGTCCGTGCGGCTGTCGAGGCCGACGAGCAGGATGTCGCGGGCGCCGTCGGCGGGCTTCTCGCCCTCGTCGGCGCCGATCCCGACGTTCGCGAAGGTCAGGCCGTCCATCGCGGCCCACGCGTAGCCGGTCAGGCCCATCACCAGCAGCGAGACGAGGCCCAGCGCGATCT
>NZ_JACBXD010000008.1 GCF_013870525.1 Amycolatopsis pittospori | reverse complement strand
CGGCTGCCGCGCCGCCGGGCACGCCGATGTGCGGCTGAACTCGGTGCGGCTGCCGTCGAGCGCGTTGCTCGGCGGCGGCGGGCTTTCACCGGGGCTGCTGCTCACCACCGCGCTCGCCTACGGCCGGTTCTCGGTGGCCTGGGGCTGTGTCGGCATCCTGCGCGCCTGCCGCAACGCCGCGGCCGCCCACGCCAGGAAGCGGGTGCAGTTCGGCAAACCGATCGCCGAGCACCAGCTGATCTCCCGGCATCTCGCCGAATTGCTCACCGCCGAGCGGACCGCGGAGCTGGCCTGCGAGCGGGCGAGCCGGAGCTGGGATGCGCGCTCACCGGATCTGGTGATCGCCACGGTGCTGGCCAAACACGTCGGAGCGGTCAACGCCGCACGCGGCGCGGCTTCGGCCGTCCAGGTGCTGGCCTCGGCGGCCGCCTCGGACGGACATGTCGCCGCGCGTGCCTACCGCGACGCGAAACTCATGGAAATCATCGAGGGCAGCAACGAGATCTGCCAGCTGCTGCTGGCCGAACACGCCCTCGCCGTCTCGGACTGATCACCGCGAAACCGGAGGAGCATCGTGTCCGAACAACCACCACTGGTGAAGTGCCTGGTCTGGGATCTCGACAACACCCTGTGGCAGGGCACCCTGCTGGAGGGCGGCCCGGCCGAGCCGGCCGACGGGGTGCGGGAGCTGATCGCCGAACTCGACTCGCGTGGCATCCTGCAGTCGGTGTCCAGCAAGAACGACGCGGACCTGGCGCTGGCGAGACTGACCGAGCTCGGGCTGGCCGAGTACTTCGTGTTGCCGCGGATCGGCTGGGGGCCGAAGTCGGATTCGGTCCGGCACATCGCCGACACGCTGAAGTTCAAGTACAGCACCATCGCCTTCGTCGACGACCAGCCGGCCGAACGCGCCGAGGTGGCCTTCCACCTGCCCGAAGTGCGCTGCTACACCGCCGAGCAGGTGCTCGGGCTGACCGAGCTGCCCGAGTTCAGCCCCGGCACGGTCACCGTGGACTCCCGGCGGCGGAGGCAGATGTACCAAGCCGGCTTCCGCCGTGAGGCCGAACAGGCCGCCTTCGCCGGCCCGAACGAGGATTTCCTGCGCTCGCTGGAACTCGACATGCGCATCGGGAGAGCGGGTGAAGAGGAACTGTCCCGCGTGGAGGAACTGACCCTGCGCACCAGTCAGATGAACGCCACCGGGGTCCACTACTCCGACGCGGATCTGCGAGCGCTGCTGGCCGACCCCGGCCACGAGGTGCTGGTGACCACCCTCGCCGACCGGTTCGGCCCGCACGGGGCGGTCGGCGTCCTGCTGCTGGCGACCGGCCAGGACGTCTGGCATCTGAAGCTGCTGGCGACTTCCTGCCGGGTGGTCTCCTTCGGGGCCGGGGCGGTGATCCTCAACTGGCTCACCGATCAGGCCGCACGTGCCGGAGTGCATCTGGTCGCCGATTTCCGTTCCACCGAGAGAAACCGGATCATGGAGGTCGCCTACCGGTTCGCGGGATACGACACGGGATCCTGCGCCTGCACGACCACTCTCGGTGACGCCGAAGAACCCGAGGTACAGCGGCTGCATCTGGTCCCCGGCCCGCGGCCCGCGCCGACGACCATGCGGTTGACCGCCCCGGATCTGACCACCGTCCTCACCACGACGAGTGCGCGGTCATGAAGGTGGCTTTGCCGAACGACTTCTTTCGGCAAAGCCACCTTCATGACGACGGTCGCTACCTGATCCGAGAAATTATCCACTCGCTGTGACAACAGCAGAATATACGCCACCGTCGCGACCACGCGAATCGAACTCGAATCGAGTCAGCGAATCCTCTTCCGCACCAAAGTGATCCCGTCCGCGACGGCGAGCAAGGACATTTCCACCCTCTCGTCGTTGCGGAGGAACAAATTCAGCTCACGCACGGCAACGGTGTCCGGATCCCGCATCTCGGGATCGATCACCCTGCCGAAGAAGAGCATATTGTCCAGCACGATCAGCCCGCCCGGTTTCACCAGCTCCAACGCGGATTCGTAATAGGCCCGATAGCTCGCCTTATCGGCGTCGATGAACGCCATATCGACGCTTTCCGGGCCCAGTTCGGCGAGCAATTCGGCCAACGTCTCGACCGCATTCCCGATCCGGACCTCGATCCGGTCCGCCACCCCGGCCCGACGCCAGTAGGGTTCGCCGATCGCGGGCCAGCGGCCGGTGATGTCGCAAGTGAACACCCGCCCGCTCGGCGGCAACGCCCTGGCCAGGCACAACGTGCTGTAGCCGGTGAACGTGCCGATCTCCACCACGGTTCCGGCGTTGGCGAGCCCGGCCAGCAAGGCCAGCAACTGCCCCTCCTCCGCCATCACCTGCATGGCCTGACCCATCGGGAGCTCGGCGGTCTCCCTTCGCAATTCTCGGAGAATATCGTCGTCTCGCAGGGACACACTCCGGACATATTCCAGCAACTCGGGAGAACTGTCGGTCTGATTAGCCATACCCCGAGAATAAGGTATGCGCCCCCATCGTTGCGAGTGCCCGCTCGCCGCTACTTTCCGTGCCCACCGAAGACTTAACAAAGCACCTTCGAGGCATGGTTTCCCTCAACGACACGACCATGGCCGCGCTCGCCACCCTTCGCGAATGATCGCGAACTTCATTCACTTCACCGAGCTGAGCTGCGTGGTTCGATTCGCGCCCCGGCAGCGCATTCTCCGGACACAGCCCACTCGCTCGCCGATGCGATATTTCATGGCGAAACCACACCAACGACGGTAGATTCAACCATATTGTCGGAAATGCAGGACGCCGTCGACACACTGAGTAGTCTCCTCGGCCCACCGAACACACCCAGCGAGCGGAACTGGAGGACGCAAGCATGGAACTGGCCGAACGGGGGAGAGAACTGGAAGCGCTGGACGAGCTATTCTCCGCCGCACTTCGAGGCTCGGGCCAGATCGCGCTGATCACAGGTGGCGTGGCCAGCGGGAAGACCCAGCTGCTCAACACTTTCGCGAACCACGCGGCGAAACGGGACGCGCTCGTTCTCACCGCCACCGGCTCGCGGGCCGAGCTAGGGCTGCGGCTCGGCGTGGTGGAGCAACTGTTCGGACAGCTCACCCTGCCGCCGGAGAACGCCAGAAGAGTGTTGCCACTGTTGGAAGAACAGCGTTCGTCCGACAGTCGGGACGAGGCCGGCCCGGCCGCTGCCCGGATCCTGCACGAGCTGTCCAGCGCACTGCTGGCGGTGACCCGGCAACAGCCGCTGCTGCTCGGAGTGGACGACGTGCAGTTCGTCGATGCCTGGTCGCTGGAGACCTTGCTGTATTTACAAAGGCGGATGCGCTCGGCCCGCTTGTTCGTGGTGCTCAACGAATGGCAGCAGCCGCACCCTCGGCAGCTGCCCTTCCACACCGAGGTCGCGCGATTGCCGTACTTCAACAGGCTGCGGCTCGCGCCGTTGTCCCGCACCGGGGTGGCCGAGGTGTTGTCCCGTCATCTGGACACCCCGGCGGTGCGCCAGCTCGCGCCGGCCTGCCACGACGCCAGTGGCGGGAATCCCCTGCTGGTGCACGCGTTGCTCGAGGATCTGCTGGCGGCAGGCCGGGCCGCGCCCGCGGGCGTACAGGCCGAGCCGGTGGTGGGCGACGCGTTCGAGCACGCCGTGCTCTCCTGTCTGCACCGCTGGGAACCCCGGTTGCTCCGGGTGGCGCAAGGGCTGGCCGTGCTCGGTTCCGGTACTCCCCCGCATCTGCTCGGCCGCTTGCTGGACATGACCGCGGAAGCCGCGGCTCAGGTACTTCAAGTCCTGAGTACGGCCGGACTGCTCCACGACGGCGGATTCCGTCACCTGGCGATCCGCAGGGTGGTGCTGAGCAGCCTGTCCACCGACGAGTTCGCGGGACTGCACCGAAAGGCCGCAGAACTCCGGCACGAGGAGGGCGAATCCGCGACCACGGTCGCCCAGCACCTCATCGCCGCGAACTCGGCTCGTGAGCGCTGGGCCGTGGAGGAGCTTCGTAAGGCCACCGCGGAAGCGCTTGCCGTCGACCGGACCGAACTGGCGGTGTCCTGTCTGGAGCTCGCGCACCGGGAGTGCGGGGATGAGCGGCAACGCGCCTCGCTCACCGCACAGCTCGCCCAAGTGGAGTGGCGTTTTCGCCCGGCCACGGCGAATCTCCGGATCGCCAGGTTGCAAGCCGCCGCCCGCGACGGGTATCTGGACGATCGCGACGCGCTGGTCTTGATCAAGTACCTGATCTGGCACGGGCGGGCGAAAGAGGCCGCGGACACCCTGGGGCTGTTGTTCGGCCGCCCGGGTTCGCCGGACGATTGCGGGAAGACCCAGCTGCGGATGACCTACTCCCTGCTCTCCTACTCACACCCCACCGCCTTCCCGAAGGCATCGGCCGTTCTGCCCGTCGCGGACGAAGAGCCGGTGACCGGCGAGCCGTGGATGCGGGCCGCGTCGGCGCTGACGACGGTACTCAACCGAGGCCCGGTCAAGTCCGCTGTGGACGCCGCCGAACATGTGCTGCAGACCTGCGCGCTCGCTGATGCGACCCTGGACACCCTACTCTGCGCGCTGCAGGCGCTGATGTACGCAGATTGCCCGGACAAGGCGGCTCCCCTGTGCGACCTTCTGTTGGAGGAGGCCAGCCGACGGGGGGCCGTGGTGTGGCAATCGCAGCTGAGCACCGTGCGCGCCGAACTCGCGCTACGGCAGGGAGATCCGTTGCTGGCCGCCGAACTCGCCCGCTCGGCGTTGCGGCAACCGACCCCGGCGAGCGGTGACGACTGGATCGGAGGTCCGGTCTCGGTGCTGCTGCAGTCCGCCGCGGCTTCCGGTGATTTCGCCGCAGATGCCACGCTGTTCAAGCGCTCCATGCCGGAAAGCATGTTCAAAACCTGGCTCGGACCGCAGTACCTCTTCGCCCGTGGTCAGTTCTTCCTGGCCACGGGCCGGATCGACGTCGCGCTGAATGACTTTCACCAGTGCGGGGCCCTGATGCGGCACTGGGAGATCGACCATCCTGCCCTGGCCCCGTGGCGCACCGGTCTGGCCAAGGCACTCCTACTGCAGAACCGGCCGGGAAAAGCCGCTCAGCTTCTGACCGACCAGCTGGCGTTACCCGGCGCCGGCAGCCGCACCAGGGGAACCTCGCTGCGGTTCCTGGCGGTCGCCGGCGGTGAAGACCAACGGCTACCCCGGCTGCGGGAGTCCGTCGAGCTGCTGCGTGCCTCCGGCGACCGGCTGGAGCTGGCGGCGGCGCTGGCCGAGTTGGGCGCCGCCCACCGCACCAGAAGCGAGTTCTCCCAAGCGCACGAATTCTCCACACAGGCCATCGAACTGGCCAGGGCCTGCCAGGCGGACATCCTGCATCAACAGCTGCTCGCCAGCCGGAACGCGACCGCCGTCGGCGAGAAGCCGGTTTTGGGGCCCGACGAACTCTCCTCACTGAGCAAGGCCGAATGGCGGGTGGCCTCGCTCGCCGCGCTCGGGAACTCCAACCGGGCCATCAGCCGGAGACTGGGCATCACCATCAGCACCGTCGAACAGCATCTCACCAAGGTCTACCGGAAGCTGCGGGTGAACAGCCGCGCGGATCTGCCGGCGGGATTGCCGCTGCAGCGACGGTCCGGCCATACCGCGACGGTCACCTCGCTGTGCCGGGCGGAGGTCGCCAGCTGAGGACGCCCTACGCGCGGACAAGCTCGTCCACCGTGCCCGCGTTGGTGGCGCACAGGTTTGATGGAAACGGTGGTGACTATCGGCTCTCCGTTTGGCTGATGGAGACGGGATGCAGATCGGGATCATGGGTGGTGATCCGGCCACCTGGCGCGCAGGCGGGGTAGCTGATCGGGCTGGTGTCGATACTGGCCGCCCAGAGGCGGCGGCACAGATGCAGGAGATTGCCCGCGCTCAATTCAGGGGCGTCGTTTCCCGGGCAACCGATGACGCCGTCGCGTTCGAGCATGAACACGGTGTCACTGTTACGCAGCTGCACCCACCCGTCGCCGGACCGGCGGACTTCGCAGCCCACGGCGAGGTAGAACCGCACCGACCGCGGCAAATGCATTGCACGGATACGCCGGATGCTCGGGGAAGACGACAAGTCCGCGAAGGCGGCTCTGTGCATGACGGGGCTCCTGACGAGACGGGTTCCGGTGTGACCCGCCACGGTCTGGAGCGGTGACGGCCCCGGTACCGGTGTTGGAACCGGGACGGTCGGCTGTCGGCGCGTACCGTCGCACCGGTCGCGAGGGAACGCAACCAGCGTTCATGGCAGGCGCGGAGCCTGCAATCGCTCAGGGGTGCCTGAATTCCCTTAGGTGCAAAGGGTTATCTCGACGGCGGCGGCCCAGGGCCGGGTTATGCCAGGTTAACCCGATCGTGTCCGTGTCACGCCGCAGAAGCGGCGCAGAACGTACGGCGGCCCTCCCCCCGGGACATCGGGTTTCCTCCAACGTTTCATGATCTTGTTCGGCCAGACGAACATCGGCGCTCCGGACCGTCGGCGGGCTCGAGGCCGAGAACGGCAAGCCCTCCTGCCTCGGCATCGATCCTCGGCGAACGGGTGCGCGCTTTTCCGATTTCCGTTGCGAGAACGCGCTAAGATGGGCAGTGAATCGTGAGAGCGTGCAGGCCGTTCGGAATCGGCCGGGATGCGGTCTCGAGGCGGGCCACCCCAGATTGAGGCGAGCCGTATACCTGCCAGCGAGCATGCCGTGCTCCCCTGCGGGTTGATTTACTCCTGAGTTCGCCGATGGCTGGTTTCTCGGCACCTCGCGGTTCGGGAGCCCAGTTGACGGGTGGCTCCGATGCCTACCACCGAACGTGAATTCGTTGTCGCCGAGGCTGTGCTCAGCCTGGCCGACCGCGGGAACGATTTCGACCCGCTGGAAATGTTGCATGATCTGACCACGCATGTGGTCGCCCTGCTACCCGTCCGGTCTGCGGGGATCACCATTCTGGACGAGTACGGTCAGGTCGACTACGTGACCGCGTCCGACGAGGTGTGCCGACGGCTCGAGGAAGACCAGATCGAACTGGGCGAAGGTCCCTGCGTGGACAGTGCCCGAACCGGGACAGCCCTCACCCCGACTACGTTGCGCCCGAGCGACTCGCCCCCGCCGCGCTGGCCCCGGTTCACGCCGCGGGCACTACGCGCGGGTATCACGAGCGTCGCCGCCGTACCCTTGCGTGATGCCGACACCGTCATCGGTGCACTCAACCTGATGATCTCGGCGCCATCGATGCCCACCCGACATGACCTGCGCCTGGCACAGACGCTGGCCGACGCCGCCGTCGTCTGCCTGCGGCAGCGGCGCGTCCTACTCGGCAAGGACGCGATCATCGACCAGCTCCAGACCGCGCTCGACAGCCGCATCGTGATCGAACAGGCCAAAGGGTTCCTCGCGGCGCACTGTCAGATCACCGTCGACGAGGCTTTCAGCCGGCTGCGCAGTCACTCCCGCGACAACCAGCGCAAACTCAGCGACCTCGCCGCTCAAGTCGCTCAGGGATCAATCCCCGCTCACTTCGGGCCGGCACTCTGATGGACCCCGCCACCGACCCGGCCCGCCGGCCCCTGTTCCTGCCCGACTTCCCCCGCGTGCGACGCGGACTGAGTTCCCGGCCCGGAAGTAGCGCCCCGCTCCGGACGCCGTCGAGGAAGCACACGACGTTGTCGGTGGTCGTCCCGGCAGGCCCACAGCACTGCACGTCCGTGAACTTCGCCGCCGAAACGCTCATCGAGTCCTCCGCCCGGCGTTGCGATCGGTGACCGTGGTGTGAACACCACCATGCCGGGGTACGTCCCTGATGCGTCCGCGCTCTAACCCTAGGCGGGGGAAACCGCTGAGGGGAGAACTGCGCGCATCGACGCAGAACACGATTACCGGTTTCCGCCGCTTCCCGGCGTGCCACCGCTGGCACCGGTCCGGACCTGGGTCCGGGTCCGGCTGGCACACCTGCCGAAGACCACCGTTCAGGACGCCGAACTGCTGGCGACCGAACTCGTCACCAACGCCTACCTGCACGCCGCAGGCCCACGCGCCTTCCGCCTCCGGCTACCCGCCGACAGACCGGTCATCCGCCTAGAAGTCGACGACGCCTCGCCAACCCTCCTGCCCCACCTCCGCGATCTCCAAGACGGGGCAACCTCGAAACCAGGCGGCCGAGGCCTGCTGCTGGTCACAGCAGTGGCCACCACCTGGGGCGTAACCAGCACACCCCAGAGCAAAACCACCTGGGCGGAAATCCTCCTGGATCGACCGGCCCCGGAACACCACACCCGCTCAGGACCGGCATCGGCGACAGCGGCACCGTCAAACCCACCGACCAGCGGTGAGAACGGAGTCGGACCACGATCGGTGGGCCTGAACACCGCCCGCCCCACCGGTGACGAGCACGGCGATTTTCCAGGACCGTCCGGGTTTTCGGACATGATCAATCCACAAAGAAGTAGAGGCGTGTGGAAACGGTACCCGTGGGCAGATTTCAGTGGCCTGTCGTCGTGGCGCACGGCCCAGGCGTGACGGCGAATCCAGGAAGGGTCCCTGGCAAGAAAAGCGCGGCCGGTCTTACGGATTCCTCGCGCTTTCCCTTTCGGTCACCCACGTCGCGATGTCGCCGACGACAGCCGGGTCGACGTGGTGCGGGTGCTCGTAGTCCGACGGACTGGACGGCCCGGCGCCGGGGAAAAAGAGGTGGTCGGCCGCCTCGTGGACGCGGACGGTGACATCCGGCCGTCCCGCAAGGCCCGTCTGCCAGCGCGCCAGGTCGTCCTCGATGGTGACCTGGTAGTCGCGCCCACCCTGCAGCAGCAGCATCGGCAGGTCCAGGACCGCCGCTGCCGCGACCGGGTCGTACCCTCGCAGATCGAGCCAATAGGACGCCGGAAAGCCGAACAGAAGGTCTTCCGTCGGCGTCGACTGTGACAGAGAAGGACCGGCCACCACCTCCGCCTGTCGGGTGATCGTTTCGACGAGCGCGTCGGTTCCCACACCGGGATCGAGGGCGGCCAGCTTCCGGACCACGCGGACGGCGGCCTGGTGCATCGGTTCGGCATCAGCGGCCAAGAGCACCAGACCGGCGACGGAGGGCTCCGCGGCCGCGACTCTCGGCGCGACTTTCCCGCCCATACTGTGCCCGACGACGAAGACCCTCCTGGAATCGACGGCGAGTTGCCGTTGAAGGAACCGGATGGCGGCGACGGCGTGCGGAACGTACTCGGTCGTCATCGTGAAGCCGGCGGTCTGGGCCAACTCCGGGCGGGAATGAGTCACTTTGTCGAACCGCAGCACCGCTACGCCACGGGAAGCCAGGCCCCATGCCAGATCCTTGAGCGGTTTGTTCGGCCCTGCCGTCCCGTCACGGTCGAAGATCCCACCACCGCTGAGCAGCACCACACCCGGCCACGGGCCGGGGCCTCGCGGCAAGGTCAAGGTCCCACCGACGGGACCGGGTTGCGCCCGCACGGTGATCTCGTGCTCGGCGAACTCCTTCTCGTCCGCGTAGTCCGGCGGTGTCCACACCGCGGCGGTGGCGAATCGAACGCCCGCGAGAGCACCCGCGTCGTCGACGACCATGACGACGGTGAAGCCACCCTGACTGCAGAACACCGGGACCTGAACCCGGGTAAGACCCGGCCCCGCCGGATCGGCGACCGGTTCCCCGAAAGCGGTCACCGATCCTCGCTGGCAGACTTCACCCAACCAGGCGTTCTTCAGCGTTTTGGCGGTCACGGCCGCCTTGAGCGCTGGAGAGAATTGAGCTTCAACCTCACCGAATCGTCCGTTTCGCACGTTCCGCACAACGGTCATCGCCATCGCGCTCGGATCCGTCGACACCATGACACCCCCAACGTTCTCATGTTTTGCGAATGGTATCAGCTTATGAGATTGTTTGGCCGTGGACGTGATGGAGCTGTTAGGACACCCGGGCCGGTTGAGGGTCGTGCACGCGATGCGCGGCGAGCGAGCTCTCACGACGGCACAGCTGTGCGCACTGCTCCCCGACATCTCGAAGGCGACCGTCTACCGGCACGTCGACCTTCTCGCCACCGGCGGCATCCTCGAAGTCGTGGAGGAACACCGCGTCCGCGGCGCCGTCGAACGGACCTACCGGCTCCGTCAAGACCGCGCCGCGATCGACCCCGCCCTCGTCGCGTCGCTCTCCCCCGAAGACCACCGCCGCGGGTTCGCCACCGCGGTCGCCGCCCTGGTCGCCGAGTTCAACGCCTATCTCGACCGAGAGGGCTCCGATCCGGTCGAAGACCTGGTCGGCTACCGGCAACACGCCGTCTGGCTCGACCGCGACGAACTGCTGGAGATGATCAGCGGGATGCGGGCCGCCATCGCACCGATGCTCGCCAACGAACAGACGCCGGGCCGCACGCGCTACCTGCTCAGCCCGGTCCTCTTCCCCAGCGAGGAACCAGCCGGCGACGCGCCCGAGTGAGGGCAGCCCGCAAGTTTCCACAGTTTCGCGGTGTCCTCCGGCGACGGAAGCCACTTCTCGGCCGTACCGGTTCTTCCACCGCCGGCCACCTTGAACAAGTCGAGCAGCCCCACCGCACCATCGAGAATCGGATCAGGCAGGCAATGTCTGGGCCGCGCCCGGTCTCGTTGAGCGCCGAGCCTCCGTGCGGCGGGCCCCGCGCGGAGGTGAGGAAGGACATGGCCGGTACACGAGCACGATCGGCGATCACGATGCCCGGTTCGCGGGCCTTCTCCCACGCCATTCCCGCCCCTGCCCATGGGAGTCTGCGCGCCGCCCACACCGATAGACCATCATGGAGGAGGATCTCGCGCGGGCTCCGGCTGAAGAGTCGATCGGCAGAGCCGAACTCGAAGGGATGGTCGACGCGTTCGGCGAGCTGGGAAGGCAGGTCGGGAACGCGAGTCCGAGGAGACTGCAGAAGCTCTACGGCGAGATCGGCCTGGAGATGGTCTATAACGCAAAAGAGCGGACGGTCGATGTGACCATCCGCCCACCCCGTAGGGTTAATGCGTGTGTCCGAGGGGAGACTTGCACGCTAAATACAACACTCAAGCTCGGTTGACGTGCTGCCGGAAAACTGAGTTGCCCTGCCGGACTATGGAGTCCAGCAGGGCAGGAACGCTATTACGCGATGCGAATCTTCGTCGCCAGACCGTGACGTCGCAGTGGTGCGAAGCGTCTGCCGCGGCCCGCGCCAGCTTTTGCAACCTGACCAACTAGATCACCCCCGCAGCCTGCTCGACACCGGCGGCCTCAGACTCCGACTACAGATGAGCCGTCAATCTGACCGGCGCGGTCTCACTTTTCGGACCCAGCCTAGGAACGAACCGTTTATAATCCTGCAGGAGCAATCTGACCAGTCAGCGAACGACATCAAGTCCGAGCTGCGCTGGGCGGAGGTAGTTCGGCTTCGATCCATTTCGCTGAAAGAAATCGCAGGCGGCGCAAGACGAAGGGCTCATCATCTCGCCCACCATGGAGCCAGCCGCCGAAGGTGGGCACGTACAGCGTCGATGTACACGGTCTCGTGCGTCGTCAACTCCCCAAGGTCGACAAGCGACGGCGGGATGTTCATCGCGCTGTCTGTGTCGTTCGCCGGCGCGTTCCACGCTTCATGCATAGCCGTCCCAGCGGTCGCGCGAACCTGCTTGACCAGCTCCGTAAAGGCACTGCCGACCTGTTCAGACTCGATGACGGTCCAGGCTTGGTGATACGCGAGGTCGGCTTGTACAGAGCGAAGCGCCTCGGACAGCCTGACTCGTTCTTCGCCGGGTGCGTCGACGCGACGGCGGCGGATGGCATACGGGAATTCCTTGTAAGCCTGGTATGCCGCGAAGGCTTCGGCAAACGCCGCCCGAAGCCGGTTGCGTTCCTCCTCCCGTGTCTTTCTGCGCGCCAGCCAGATGGCGATCACCGCCGTGACGAGAGCCGCGAGGAACGCTCCGGACAAGACCGCGGCCACCGCCACGCTGGTGCCGCCGAGCGCGGTCGTTCCGCCGCTCGGGGCGGTCACCGTGCTGGTGGGCGCACTGGCGGGGCTCGTCACGCCCCCGATTATCCGTCATGCGGCCTGCGTACTGGTGTCGTCGGTGCCGGAGATGGACAGGTGCGCTGCTTCGTCACCAGGCCACTCGCCGGTGTGCTGCCACCATTCTTCGCGCAGGAGGTGGGCGATAACGTGTCCGAGGAGCACCACCGGGCCGTCCCGGAGGACCCAGCGTTGATCCGCCGGGTCACCGGGGTACCACATGCAGAGGGCCCCGTCGGTGTACCGGTGCGGGGAGCCCGAGGGCAGGTCCGTGTAGACGTGCGGGACGTGGGGTTCGGCGCGGCCGAAAACCACTGTGACCGTCTGCGCCGGTAGATCGGCAACCCGCGCCTGGACGGCGACTGCGAACCCGCCGCGATGGCGTCGCGGCGGCCGCACCACCTGCACCGGTAGGCCGCACGCGGCGAGCCGACGCTGGAACAGGAGCCGAGGCGCTGGCTTGGCGTACCAAGGCGGCGCCCGCCACGCTGCTGCGCTCTTCACTCCCGGGACTCAGCGGTGCCGTAGGCTCGGGTCGGCCGGATCAGGGTCGACGGGCCGCCGAGACCGAGCGTGGCCGTGGCCACCGGGATGTTCCGGCGCAGGGCTGCGATCTTCCCCGCCAAGCCGCTGGACACAGGGTTCTCGACGTAGTTGTAGAAGACCTTGGACAAGGCGGTGAGCACAGCTTCCCGGTCGTCGTCGTGCTCGAGGGCTTCGGTGAGCCCGTCGGCGGCCGCGCGGAGCCGCTTGGCCGCGACGTCGCGCGACACCAGCAGCTTCACGTTGGGTGAAACGCCCGCGGGGTCGGGTGTCGCGCGGCCACCTTCGACCCGGGCAGCGGCGCTGGTCAGCACTGCACTCAACGCCGTCGCAATACCCATCCCCGGCTGGACGAATTCCCAGGCCCAGACGGTGAGGTTGTGGGAGGAGAAGCCGGGCTGGTTGTACTGCTTGTTCCACGCCTTCAGCAGACGGACCACGCGGCGCCGGGTGCGGCGCAGCGACTGGCTGCCGGCGGTGAACAGCTCGACGTGGCGTTCGGGATCGGACGCCTCCCAGGTGTTGGTCTTGAGGTTCGGGATCCACAGGCCTCCGCCCGTCTTGCGGGGCAGCGCAACGACCAGGTCCACGGTGGGGTCCTGGCCGTCGATGGGTTGACCGAACGAGAGCTTCGGGCCGCGCTTCGAGGTGCCGCAGCGGGCCTTCGGGTACACCTCCCGCACGGCGGGGCCGAGCAGCGCACAGATGTCTTCGGCGATCTTGGACGGAGACTCGCCGTCGGGGCCGATTTTCGGGTAGACGCGGCGGTCGAGTACGACTCCGCCGTCGCCGTCACCGACCGGGTGGATGAAGGTGTGTTGCGGCAGTGAGCCGCTGCGGTAGGTCCGGAGCGCTCCCGGAAACGTCTCGGCCGCGGAGCGGACCAGGTCCAGCCGGGTCCGCGCCTCGGCCAACGGCTCCTTGTGCGCGTCGGTCTGGCCGCGGACCTCGTCGAGCACTTCTTCGGTGTAGCTCATTGGTTGACTCACTCGGGGTTGGGCGCCGGGGGCGCTGTGACACCCATTCGGGGGCTGGGTGGGCCGCAGATCGGCGGCCATCGATGAAGGTTCGGATCTTGCGGTGGCGCCGGTCTTGGTCGGCCAGCGCATCATTCATATTGTTTCAGTAAAGCGTCACTAACGATCTAACAGGCTCATGGTGACACGTAGAGGTGGCGTCAAGCAAGGTCAAACTTCGACCCGTTCGTGTTGCACCAAAGCTGCGTTTGTGCTCTATAATCTCGCCATGACATCCACGCGCGCGCAAAATCCACGTGGCTAGTCCCGGCGAGCAGGCAGCGACTCCTCCCGAACGACTGAATGTCGCGCAACTCGGCCCTCTGGTCCGGCAGCACCGCGGGAAACAATCTCTCCGGCAAGCCGCCGCCGACGCAGGTGTCAGCTTCAGCACCCTCTCCCGCGTCGAGGCTGGTGCGCAGCCAGACCTCGCGTCCTTCACGGCGATCTGCGCTTGGATCGGTATCCCTCCCAGTCGCTTCTTCACGCCAGTAACTCAGCGCAGGGAGACCCCGCTAGAAGAAGCGATCTCGCACCTGAAAGCCGACCCACGACTCAAGCCGGACGCCGCGTCCAGCATCGCGTCCGTGATCCGCCAGATGTATGACGCACTGGCAGAAGAGGCCCAGCCGCCAAAGGCCCTCATTGCATGTCACCTCAGGGCTGCACCCACCATGCGCCCTGGAGTGCCGGACCGACTGGGACAGCTCTTGGTCGACATGCATGCTGGGCTCCAGCGGCTCGCCGAGGCGGGTGACCTGTGAGCCTGCCTCGCGGTTTTAAGGCCAACGCAGAACGCGAAGCCGCACGGCTGCGCAAGGAAATGGGGCTCTCCGGCAACGCTGCCGTGGATATCAACGAGCTTGCTGAACACCTGCAGATGAAAGTAGTGAGCGCGGACAAGCTCGTCGACATCGAACGCCTTCACGAACTCGAGCGCATTCAGGCCTTCGCCTTTTCAGCAGCGACATTCGAACTCGCAGGCCGCTTCTTCATCGTGTCGAACCCCATCCGGACTCCGGGCCGGCTTACCAGCGATGTCGCGCACGAGGTCTCGCATCGCCTGCTCGATCACCGACTGTCTGAAGTGCGCGAGATCGACGGCATCCCGTTTCGGACCTGCAAACCGGACGAAGAAGAGCAGGCCACCGCTTTTGGTGGCACCCTCCTGCTTCCCCGTCCACTGCTCACCGCCGCCGCTTATCGGGGCTGGGGCCCCGACGAAATCGCTAAGCAGTACAACGTCACCCTGGAGATGGCTCGATACCGCTACAACTCCACAGGCGTCGCACGGCAAATCAAGACCAAGTCGGTTTGATCCGATTTCGCTGACCTCTGTCTGCCAGTCCTCTACAACAACAGAAAAGAGGCGGTCATGAGGACCGTCTCTCCCCGTGCGGGTAACGTGCCCGAGGACGATCTTGCTCGCTAACCACAGCGCTCTTGCTCGGTTAATCCGGCAAATCTGGAACATCCTGTCTACTTTCGGTGTAAGAAGGTGCGAGTTCCGGTACGCCACGGCGTACACCAGCCGATGTCAGGCACCTGCAGTGCGAAAATAATTTACTGTTGGTCAAGTGTGTGATCTGCGATCGTGCCGGTAGCGGCGCAGAGTCGGGCACCGTCACGGACTCGTGACGTGCGATGTAACGCTACCGACCGGTTCCTCGACTCACAGGCCAACACGCGTCCTGCACGGTCCGATTCGGTGACGGAGGGGTCCGCCCTGTGAAGGCCATGGCAGAGCAGTTCGTTAAGAGGCTTGGTCTCAAGAAGGCCATCACCGAGGAGGCCGCTACCGAACGAAACATGCTCCCGCACGAAGTCGACTGGGGCAATCTAGTCAAGGACGCGAGTCGCGTGGAACGGTCGATAACGTCGCAGCTGCGTAGCGGGTTCAACCCAGAGCCTGAGCATATCACCTCCGTCCGAAAGATACGTGGAACTCGCCCGGTAGCCATATGGGGGATAGTCGAGCGCATCGTCTACCGCGCGCTTGTTGGTCTCGCACTTGGCGAGAACTTCACCTTCGATCGATCCGGCGAATCATACCTGCGGTTTGTTAATGCGCCCATCTCGTACGCTTCCACTAAGCAGCGGGCAATTGACAAAAAGACGTCGACAAGCCTGTTCTTCGTGAACACCTCGGAAGTTGAATACGTTGTGGCTGCAGACATTGCTGCGTTCTACCAGTATATTGACCACAATGTACTGGCACGGGAACTCAGACTGCGCGGCGGGGATTTCGACGCGATTGACCACCTCATAGCGCTACTGCAGGAAGTTCAGGGCCGCACGTTCGGGATACCCCAGCTACTTGACTCATCGGACTTTCTATCGGAAGTTTACATAGATTGTGTCGAAAGAGATCTCCATCGGCACGGCTTAGCAGCATGGCGCTATAACGATGACTTTCGGATAGCGTGTCGCACATACGGTGAGTCTCTGCAGGCGATTGAAAAACTTGACGCGGCAGCAAGAGCCGTTGGATTGGTCACTAACGAGTACAAAACTCTCACCCATGGGTTTGTAAAGTACGTGTGGGACCATGTCGGCCTGGTGGAGCATGAACGGCAAGGTGTCGTTGACCTCGACGAGATTGAGATGGCGATTGCCGAGTACACGGAAGACTTCTCTGAAGACTTAGATAGTGCCAGGCAGGCGGTTCAGCAAGCAGCGAGCGATCACCCAGACGAGAGTATCGATCCTCGCAATATTAGCGCTGCGGGCATGCGCAGGCTGCGGCGCGCTATTGGAAGCCTGGCTGCTGAATCCGACTCAACCGTCGTGGGAGAAGTTGGAGACCTTCTACCATACGTTCCTGCGATAACTCCAACGGTCTGTCGTTACCTTGTTGCTGCCTTTCCCGGCGCACCTACCGAGGTAACAGAGGTCGTGGGCGCAGCCATAAACCTTTCGATGAACGAGTGGCAGGCCCAATGGCTGGTTCAACTTATACACGAGCTAGAACTTCTCAATGGCCTACCGTCTGACGGCCTCGCCGAGAGAGTGGTCTGGGTCCGCAATCTTAGGCTCGAATCTCCGTCGCCAGTCACGGTTGCTTATGCGACACGAGCACTTTCAGGATCAGGGCACATGTCGACAGACGAAATAGTGCAGAGTCTCGATTCATCCCCTGGAGTGCTGCTGCCGTGGTATGCGGAATCCCTGCGAGCGCATTTTAATCGAACGCAGGACGAGGACGCAAAGAAACGCCTTCAGGCGGTAAAGGACGGTTCACCACTGCTGTCTTCCCTTATTGGTCAGATATGATCAGATTCAATCTTGCCTTGACCGAGGAGGCCGCTTCCCTTCTAGCAGAGAATCGCGCTGATTTTCGTGCAACCGAAGACGATTCGGACAGCAAGGGCGCAGGTCGAATTCGCCTCACGGGATCGCTGGGCTCGCATGATCCGGCTCAGACGAGACTGGAGGCGATGTACCTGCGGTATATCAGCATTGTGGAAGCGTATATCGACTCACTTAACGGGTATCTCTTCCGTCGTCAACTGGCCGGCCATGAGCCGATACTCAGGAGGCTGGTAGCAGACGCAGAACTGCGGTCGAGTAGCACCTGGAGTGACCGGAAGGTGGCGTTCTCTAGATATCACACTTTCAGTATCGAAACTTTCGGTCGCTGGTCCCAGTTCGACGCAGGTATCGATGTGCGCAACGCAATAGCTCACGGTCTGGGTTCGCTCACGCGTCGCCAGCGTAACCAGAAAACACGTGCGAAAATTCGTTCCATTGGAGTCGTTCTGGTTGACGATCGTATTGTGCTCGGCACTACTGCGCTGGATCGGTGCTATGTCATCTGTCGTGAACTAATTCTTTATGTCGATTCGCAAGTTGTAACGACCTAAGCAATCAGTGGCTGCCCCGTCAAAGAACTCGGCGAAACCCTGGGTACCTAGCGATTCGGCACACGCCTGACGTCCTCTATGCTGCTTCGTGCCCTCGGGACGAAAAGATACGAGCGTGCGCCAAGGAGGTGGCAACTAGCCTGGCCGCGCAAGGTCGGCAGCTTTGCAAGGACTGCAGCATCTAGCATTATCGAGTGTTCAGTACTGTTCTATATATTTCATCAAGTGACTCGTTGCCGGCGATAACATTGGATATCGCGTCAACGCGCGCAAGTTCGTCGAGCCGCTCGGCGGACGGATCGTCGCGGAGTTCTTCGACATCGGCCAGTCGCGTTCGGTGCCGTGGGAGCGGCGGACCGAGGCAGCGCGGTTACTCGCCGAGCTGAAGAACCCGCGGCGAGAGTGGGACGCGTTAGTCGTTGGCGAAGGTACTCGGTGTTGGTTCGGGAACCAGTTTTCGCTTATCGCGCCAAGGTTTGCGGCGTACGCAGTGGATCTGTGGGTGCCCGAGCTAGGCGGGAAGTTCGACGCCCGGAATCCTTCCCACAAGATGCTCATGAGCGTCCTCGGTGGCATGAGCGAGTCGGAACGCCAGCACGTTCAGGCACGTGTACGGGCGGCGATGGACGCGCAGGTGGTGAACGAAGGACGCCACCAAGGCGGCAGGGCTCCGTATGGGTACGTCGTCGTCGACGGCGGTCCGCATCCGAACCCGCGCAAGGCGGCTGAAGGGTTCAGGCTGCGCGTTCTGGAGATCGACGACCAGTCGGCCGAGGTCGTGCGGCGGATCTTCGCGGAATACTCGCAGGGCAGCGGAGACCGGGCGATCGCGAAGGGGCTGAACCAAGACGGGGTGCCGTGTCCATCCGAGCGTCGGCCGGACCAGAACCGGCATCGGCTCGCCGATGGCTGGCAAGGCAGCACGATCCGGTCGATCTTGGAAAACCCGCGTTACACGGGATATGCCATCTTTGGCCGATGGGCCAAGCACGAGACGCTCCTGAACCCGGACGACGTCAGCGCGGGCCATGTCGTCCGGTTCCGGCGCGCGACGCCAGATCGTGTAGTGCGCTCACGACAGCCCGCGCACCCCGAGATCGTTTCGGTTGAGGTCTTCACACAGGCGCAGCTCATGCGCCGGTCGCGAGCCGCGGGCGGATGCGTGGTATCGCGAAGCTGGACCGGGAACGGCCCGCGACCAGGCACACGTATCTGCTGAAAGGGTTAGTGCGCTGCGAGATCTGCACCCGGAAGATGCAGGGCGCGGCGATCCGCAAAGGCGTCTACTACCGGTGCATCGCACGGACACTAGCGCCGGGCTCGGCGGTGTTGGCCGACCATCCGAAGACGGTGAACCTTCGTGAGGACGTGGTGACTCCGCCGATCAACGCCTGGCTCTGCCAGGTCTTCGACCCGGACAACCGCGACGAGACCGTTGCCGCAATGGTCGGGGCACAGCAGAGCAGGCCGGGAACTGGCCGGGACGCGGTCGAGAAGCGGTTGAAGGCCGCAGAGGCAAGGTTGCGGCGGCATCAGGCCGCGATCGAGGCTGGCGTGGATCCGGCGGCGCTCGTGGACGCGATGAACCTTGCTCAGGCGGAGCGCCAGGCGGCACGAGAAGAACTGGAGAACCTGCCTGAGTCCGCCACGATCGATGCGGCGGAGGTGTACGCCATGCTCGACTCGCTGGGCGATGTCGAAAGAGCGCTCAACTCGCGGAACCCGGACCGCATCACGCAGGTCTACCGGGACCTTGGGCTGCAAGTGCTCTACGACAACAAAAAAGAGGCGGTCGTGGTGACCGCCTCTCCCCGTGTGGGTAACGTGTGTGTCCGAGGGGGGACTTGAACCCCCACGTCCGTTAAGGACACTAGCACCTCAAGCTAGCGCGTCTGCCATTCCGCCACTCGGACTTGCTGATGAAGAGAGTATACGTCGCCCGGAAGGCCTCAATCAGGGGGGTACGTATCGTCACGAGGGCTCACGTTGAGACGATGATCGGTTACCGTCGGGCAGCTTGACGTCCCGAGAATCCGCAGGTCGAGAAGCAATAGCAACAGAGAGCGACAGGGTGTGCACGCGGGAGGGGTCGGACGCGACGCCCGACCCCTCCGCACGGTTACAGCGCGTCGTCGAGGTCGTCGGCGTGCTCGCGGAGGAGCGCGGCGACGCGGGGCCAGCCGACGTTGATGCGCCTCGCCCAGCGGCGGTGGCGTTCGGCGAGGTCCTGCGGGTCGCCGTCCTGGGCGGTCATGCCGATGGCGAACCCTTCGCGGAGGTGACCTCCGTCGGCGACGTCGAGGACGTCTCGGATCGGCTCGGGTGGCCAGCCGTCCTGGTGGACCGAGGTGCCGGCCAGGACGGTGCCGATCGCTCGGTCGCCGGACTCGGCCCGGCCGCGCTCGGCGAACTCCGCGCGGGCATCGGCGACCCAGGTCTTAAGGGCGGCGGCGTCGAGGCCGGTGTCGGTGGCGCCCGGCACGGTGCGCAGCTCGAAGATCGCGAACCACGCGTTGACCAGCTCCACACGCGGCGACGCGTCGTCCGCGGGGTGGATCCGGGTGTAGAGGTCGACGAACGCGACCGGGTTCCCGGTGAGGATGCGCTGGAGACTCTGCGGTTTCCGGTGGTGCTTGAGCGCCGCGTGGTACCGGAGTTCCAGGCGCGCGACCGCGACGTCCGATCCGCCGGCCTCCACGAGGTGGTCCAGCAGCGGACCCACCTGCGCGACGGCGTTGCGGTCGGGGGGCTCGACCTCGTCCGCGGACGCCTGGAGCAGCACGTCTTCGAGCAGGGACGCCGGCGGGGACAGCGGTTCCGGCGCGCGCACGCCTTGAGCGAGAGCCTCGACCGCGGCCCACGGGCGCCGCCGAGCGAGCTGCGTGACGAACGACAGTTCCTGGCCTTCGGGAAGCGGCCAAGGGCTGACTCGAGCCCAGTAGTCCTCGTGAACCGCGTCGTCGGCGGAATCGAGGAGCGCCAACGCGTGCTCCGCGGGCACCGCCAGAAGGTAATCGACGAGGCTCTCCTGGCCTTTGAGCTGCGTCGCGACCTCCTGCCACCACTCTTCGCCCTGAGAACGCGCCATTTCACCGGCCCAGCCGGACGCCCAGTCATCCTGGCCGAGGACCGCGAGCGCGGCTTCCTGGACTTCTTCACCGGCCACTTCCGCAGCGGTGACGCCGACCAGCCGGGGCCGCGCGCTTTCGGCGGCGAGGACGCGCAGGCCCTCGACGCCGTGCTCGCGCAGCACCCCGCCGACGGCCTCGCGCCGGAGACGCTTGATCTCGGCCTCGCGTGTGTCGGGATCGAGCGAGTCACCGCCCTCCAGATACGGATGCGGTCCGAACAGCAGGGCGTGCCGCCTCGGGTTCACCGCGGGCTCGATCATTTCGGCGCAGGATTCCAGCCACTGCAGCAATTCTTCCGGCAGTACCCACTCCGCACCGGCATAGTGGCGATGCTCGGCGGTCAGCCCGGTGAGCCGGTTCCAGAGGCGGAAACGGTCGTCCGAGGAGAGCCGGTCGGTGTCCAGCCGTGTGAGGGCCTCCACGAACCGGTCCCACTGCGCGGTCGTCAACTCGGGCCGCTGTCCGAAGAAGTCGCACCACCGTTCGGGGCGTTCCTCCAGCGCGGTGAGCGCCGCGGTGACCACTTCGTCGTCGAACTCGGAGACGCCGGTGGCGGAGGGCGCCGGGATCGTCCATTCGAGACGGACCTGGGGGCGCCGCGGGCTCGTGAGCAGATGTCCTTGCGGGCCGCCCAGCAGCGCGAGCACCAGCCGCCAGCCGACATCGGGGGTACGACGGCTGATCGCCTTGACGAAGGCCGTCCGCTGCCCGTCCGGCAGCTCCAGGTACGGATGCCACGGCTGCACGAGCGTCACCAAGGACTCGAGCGGCCCCTCCCCCGTACCTCGCGCCAGTTCGGCCAGGACGGAGACGACCATCGGCAGCGCTTCGTCCAGCCAGCAGACCGACTCCAGCGCCGCAGTGAGGCCGCGCGGGTCGATGTCGTCGAAGGCGGTTCGCAGCAGGGACGGATCGCTGGTCAGCGCGCGATCGACGGCGCCGAGGAACTCGTGCGGCGCCGCTTCCGCCAGCAGGGGCAGGACGTCGTCGAGCGACCGCCAGAGCTGAGCGTCTTCGTCGGCCCGCCCCAGAAGCTCCCGGACGAAGCGGGCGGCGTGGTCTGCGCACGTGACGCCATCGGCGAGCGTCGTCTTCCCTTCGGAGGCCAGCATGGCCGCGCTCCGCGCCAAGCCGTACCGCAGTTCAGGCGACCACGTCCGGTCCGGCTCCGAGAGCACCTTGACGGCCTCCTCGTGCCAGCGCCGCAGGTCTTGCGCGCTCAGCCGCCCATGGAGGAGAGACCAGGCGTCGTGCGGATCCGCCAGTTCCAACCGATCCCCGGCCCGGACCAGCAACGAGTCGTCGCCGGACGCCGACCTGGTGAAGAACCGGTCGAGTTCGTCGGTCTCCCGCCCTGCGATCGCGGCGATCTCGTCCCGGTCCTGCGGCGAGAACGCCGACCACCGGCCGATCAGCAGAAGCGGCGCGGCGAGGTCGCGCTCGAGCGGGTTCACCCACTTCGGGAGATCGTCGGACACGCTGAGCCGACGACGCAGGCTGCCGAGGCTCCGCCGCGCCTGGTCCGCGTGCGAGTTCGCGTCCGCGGGCGGGACGCCTGCCGCGGCGAACGCCTCGGCCGCCTTGTCGCGGGGAATTCCGGGCAGTACCAGGAGATCGCCGCCGTTCCGGTCCGGCGTGTTCCGCACCACGACGACGTGACCGCCGGCGATCGCGCCCACCTCGGCCGAGGGGCCGTCCACAACGACGACGAAAGGAGCGGCCAGATCACGGCAATGACGCAGACCGTCCTCGGTCGACACGCGCACGGCCCGCAGTTCCGGCCGGTGCGCCGCGAGCGCGGTCGCCACGAACGCGGCGGCCTCGGTACGGCTGCCGGCGTACACGGGCAGCACCGACGGCTCGGCGTCCAGCCACGCGCACAGCCGGTCGACCTCACGGTCACGGCCGAGTATCGGCAACGCCTCGGGCAGCACCGGATTCGTGGCGTGCCGCCAGGAATCGAGCCACTCCGACAGGTCTTCGAGGCCCTTGACGACGCCGATTCCCAGCTCCGGCGCGACCCGGATCAGTTCGTTGCTCAGGCTCGCGATGTCCTGCTCCGCGGTCTTGCGGCCGAGGCGCCGGTACCGCAGGCGCGCGAGGCCGGCGATCTCGGATGGCAGCTCACTTTCGGTGGGCATGGCGGCGTCTTCGGTGAGCACCGGGACGACTTTCGTGCCGTCTCGCAGGGCGTCGGCGAGCCGCTCGAAGACCTCGTTACCGGGATCTTCGAGATCTTCCAGCCAACCGGTGCCGATCGGCACCACCATCACGGCGGCATCGGCGGCGCCGCCCGGATTCCGGCCGAACACGTGACTCAAACTCCGGTCGAGGGTGCGGTCCTGGCCGTCACCGGCCTGGACGTTGATGAAGATTCCTGCCATGGTGCGAAATCCTTCCCAGCGAGCGCGTTCAATGAGGCTTACGGGATCTGCGGTTTCACTCGTCTTCGTCGTCGCGGGCGCGGTCGAGCACCTCCTCGATGCGCAGCGGGCTCGCCGGATGGTGGGTGAGGCACAGCGGGGTGGTCACCTGCTGGAATCCGAACGCCTCCCCCGCCACGTAGAACTGCGCACGTTCCAGCCGCGAGATGTCGTCGACGGGGCTGCCCTTGGCCCTGGCGAGTTCGTTGGCCGCGGCGATCTGGGCGGGACTGTTGAGCCTGCCGAAGAACTGCGTCATGGCGTTTCCGACGACCTGGTTGTGCAGTCCCTTCGGCGCCTGCGTGGCGAAAAGCAGGCCCAGACCGTACTTTCGTGCCTGCGAGGCGAGCACGATCGTGCTGCGGGTGCTCGCCGTGAGGGTGCCGGACGCCGCGAGGGTCTGTGCCTCGTCCATCACGAACAACGCGCCGAGCGGCCGGTCCCCCGCCGGATTCCTTTTGACCCAGGCGAAAAGCTCCATCTGCAGCTGATTGACGAAGTTCTGGCGCTGCTGTTCCCCGGGCAGGCCGACGAAGCTGATGACCGAAACCCTCGCTCGCTTCCCTTCCCCGGGCGCGAGCAGGACAGCCGGGTCGACCGGTTCACCGCCTCCGGCGAGAAGAGGGTCGTTGACCATGGCGGCCTTCAGCCATTCGGCGAGGTCGGCCGCCACCTTCCTCCCGTCGTTCAAGGTGCTCACGCCGTCGGGCAGATCCTCGAGCACCTCGATGAGTTCCGGTAGGCTCCGCGACCCGGTGCGAGCGTGGTGCACGACGGCCTGCCGCAACACCGCGAGCCCGATGTTGGTCTTCGCCGTGCTTCCGGTCAGCCGCACCTGCGGGGCGAGCGTGGCGACCGCGACTTCGACGGCCGCGTTGAACTCGTCCTCGTCGTCGAGCACACCCGCGAAATCGGGCAGTGGCTGGAACGCGAGCGGCCTGCCGGTGGCGCGTCCGGGAGTCCAGACGACGACGTCCGTCTCGGCCAGGTACCGCTTGGCGAGCTGAGCGTCGTCCGGTCCCCACGCCGAGGGCGGTTCGGGCCAGGCGTCGCCGAGCCGCGCGAGGTCGTTGTTCGGATCCAGCACGATCGCCGAGACCCCTTGCAACGCGCACTCTTCCACGATCCGCCGCAGCAGAACCGTCTTACCGGAACCGGATCCGGCGAAGATCGCGGCGTGCTTCCGCAACGCCGTCAGATCGATCCGGACCGGCTTCCCGCTGTCGACAGCGGTTCCGAGCGTGATCTCCCCGTCCGCGGGCAGTGCGACGGGCTCGTCGGGAACGTGCTTCGGGGCCGATTGTGGAGCGGGCTCGGGAAGGACGGTGGACAGCAGTTCCGACCGGCCGGCGGGGCGCCGGTCGACGAGCCACTCGTGGAGTTCCCGGCTGCCTTCGGCGAACATCTGGTCCAGCGCCCAGAACGTGCGGATATCCGATTCGGACAGTGGCAGGTGTCGTCCGCCCGCGGCCTTGAACTCTTTGAGTTCCTTCTGGGTCGTCGGCCCCGGCGACCACGACGTGTTGCGGAGCAGGATGAGATGACGGTTCTCGACGCCCCGACGTAGGCCTGCCGCGGACCGCGCCTTGCGGAAACGATGCAGCACCGCAAGATGGTGCGGCGCCGCGATGGCCCGGAACGCCCAGTGCTCTTCGAGATCGGACGCTTCGTCCAAGGTGTGGGTGAGCCGTGCGTGCAGTTCGTTCCGGTCGTTCTTGGCTTCGCAGCCCCATTCCATTCCGTCGTTACCGTTTTCCGTGATCCAGGCCCGCAGTGCCGCGTGCAGCAGGACGGGCATGGCCTTGTCCTCGGAGTTCTTGTCGCTCAACGCGGACGGTTCGGCGGCCGATCGCAGCTCTTCGAACCGTTTGTCGAGTTCCACGAATCGATCGGCCGTCATCACCGGACGCGACACCACCGCGGGGCGCGTCCCCTGCTCGTCGAACGTGGCCAGTTCGACGATCCGACCGGACCGGAGGCAGGTTTCGATATGGGCGCCGATCCGTTTCAGGATCTCCCGCGGGGTCAACTCGTCCCATCCGCCTTCGAACGCCGAAGGCGCCACCGGCCAGGTGGGGTGCGGCGGGACGAATCCCATCGCGGAGTAGGCGACTCCGAGGCGTTTCGCGACCAGTGCCCTGCCCACCTCCGCGTTGGTGACCCGGCCGAGGATCAAGGCCTCACGGAACCGGTCGGGGACGGTGTCCGCACCCTTCTGCTTGATCAGTTCCCACGAGTGGGGCAGACAGGCGAGGACCGTCATGGTCCGCCGGGTCACCTCCCTCAGTCCCATCAAGCCGTCCGCGATCTGCGCGACGAGCACGTCCTCCTCGTCGCTGTCCTTGATTCGCTGTGTCGCCACGGTGGACCGGGCCACCAGGGTGTCGAGCTGGTCGACGGCGACGACGATCGGACCGGTCAACGCGAGCAGCCTCGTAATGTTCCTGACCTGTGTCAACGCCGACTTGGGCTCGTTCCGGATCCCCCACTTCCTCCGGTCCCCGGTCTTCGATTCCGGGAAGACACCTAGATAGTCGTCTCCGACGTAGTTCTTCTTGGAGTCCTCACTCGCGTAGAGCACTAGGGCCCGAGCCGTGTCGGAACAGTCCATCGCGACCTGTCGGTCGAGGGCCTTCACCCCTTCGACGAAGGCGTCCAGATCGTTCCTCGACACGCCACGTCCACTCAGGATCTTCTTGGTGACCTGCGCATCGACGTTGGCTCGGAGGCAGACTCTGCGCAGGAAACCGGTGAGCTGGGCCACCCCGCCTCCATCCAGTCTGGACAGTCCCCGGCGCAAAGCCTCCGCGGTGTTCTCCCAGAACGCGTCGCCCGCCGTGAGATCGTTGAGGAAGAAGTAGCCGCGTGCCTGATGGGCCTGCTTACGCACGAGGCCGAGCAAATGCGTCTTCCCGACGCCTTTCTGGCCTTGCAGGACCAGGCCGATCGGGCTCGGTCCGTCGCTGGCGGCGGCGTCCCGGATCCCTGCGTTCGCCGACGCGAGCACCTCGGCGTGCAGACCGTCGACGTGATACGGCGAGTCACGCCACACATGGTCGGGTGTGTCGGCCCAGTCGAAGCGCAGAGCCGCGAGCGCCGCTTGCGGATCCATCACGACGCCTCGATCGAGAGCAGATGGTTGTCCTCACCGCCGATGCGGACGGCCGCGGCGTGATCGGCGGCGGTGAGGGTCTTGCGATTCGAAGCCGGGACCAGATGCGCCTGCCCCGACCGGCTGAGCTCCTTCAAGACCGCGTCGACGGCCGTGGTGGACGCCACGCCGAGCAGCGGCCGGACGTCGACCAGCCCGACCCAATCGCGTGGGCTGCTCGAAAGTTTGTGGTAGGCGTCCCGGATCCGTTTCTCGATCTCCTCGGCGGCGGGCTCGACCTCTTCCGCGGCAGGCTCGACCTCTTCGGCGCCCGGCCCGACCTCGGCCGCGAAGAGGTGTGCCAGGCGAAGGTTGTTCCGCCTGAGATGACCGCCGAGGCCGCCGAGCAGTACGTACAGCGCGCTCCCGAGGCTGCTCCGGGGCGGGGGCGCCTCCTCCATGTTCAGCTCGTCCTCACACCAAGCCCAACCACGTTCGGTCAGCTCGTGATAGAAGGGACGTCCTCGCTTCTCGCTGGCAACCAGGTGAAGGTCGTTGAGCTGGCGACGTTCTTTGCCGTCGAGCGCGAAGCCGATGATCTTCTTCAGTTCCGGGTTGGAGATCTCGCGCGCGATCACCATCAACGCGAGCATCGCCGCGGTCTGTTTCTGTCCCAATCGATCCGTCATCCGAGATCCTTCCGCTTCGGTCGTTGCCTACTGGTCGAGAAATCCTCTGAACGAATGCCGTACCGCCCGCGCTTCGACGGTCCGCACGGCCCAGTCGATCGCCGCACGGGTATCGGGAGGTGCGACGACACGGAAGTGCGACTCCGTGTCGGTCGACCGCTTCCGTACGGTCAGGAAGAGGTCTTCGGCGAGTTCCTGGGCGCGACCGCTCTCGCCGGCGCCGATCGCGACCTGGAGTTCGGCGACGATCTCGTCCACCAGCCTCCACATCAGGGGGCGCAACCGTGCCTGGGCCGCCTGCCGAAGCGCTCCGGCCACGTCATACTTCCCCGGCTCGACCAGCGCGGTGGTTCCGTTGAGCTGGTCCACCAGCCCTTGGGCGACCTCAGCGGGGCCGCGGGACGGGTCGAATTGAAGAAACCGCAGATTGCCGACGTAGCCCGGCAGCGTGTTCGGTTCTGTTCTGGCGGTGAGGACGGGAATGACCCGGCGGTCCTGCCCGAGGGTCCGGTGCAGGAAGAGTTCGACCTCGGCGGCCTGCCACCGGCTCACTTCCCCGTCGACGAGCAGGCAGAGGTGCCTCGCGTCGTCCTCGGTCCGTTCGAGCAGTGAGCGCTCTCCGGACAGCGACAACACCGGGCGGACATCGAGGTCTCCCAGGTGTTTCATCAGTTCCGCGGCGAGTGCTCGGGTCGGCCTCGGCGTGCTGACCCGGACATCGTGGGTGAACGTGCGTTTCTCGGCACGAACGGCCGCGACGTAGGCATCCCGGTTCTCGGCCAGCAGGTCGGTCCGGTCGAAGTCGTGCGCGACCACCGCCGCCACCGTTTCCAGGGCGAAACTGATCTGATCGGCCGTGGGCCGCTTCTCCTCCATGACCGGCAGCTCTTCGCCGAAGGTCCAGTAGGAGACGTAAGGCAACGTCAGGTGGCGCGACATGAGTTCGGGTGGGGTCTCACGGTCGAGCCAGTTGCCGAAGAGCTTCTTGGTCTCCTCCAAGCAGATCCGCCGCCACTCCACCGACCGCTCGTACTCTTCGCGAGCGTCGAATCTGGACAGCACCGGCAAGACGGTCAGCTGCGGCCGGTCGTAGGGCATGAGGTCGCGGGCCACGTCGGCTCGTTCGGCGATCTCGACCGCGCCCCGCATGCTCTGCACGTTCGCCGTGAACAAGACGACCAGCCGATCCGGGAGATGCGCGGTGCAGATGCCTCCGATGTCCGAGATACCCGTCCGGCTGTCGAGGAGGACATAGTCATACTCGGTCGTCCACTGTTCGCGGCAGCGTTCGAGATAGTCGCCGAAACCCTGCTGGTAGAGATCTTCCCAGTCGATCTTCTGGATCCGGCCGGCGTAATCGGCGTCGGCGCGGCCCGCGGTGATGACGTCCAGACTCTCGACGCCCCTCAACCTGGTCGTATGCGCACCGGGACGCACCCTTCCGGCCAGGAAGTCGTCGACCAGATCCACCACCCCGCCCGAGGGATCCGCGTTCATCATCGGCTTGAAGTAGGAGTCCAGGCCAGGCGCTTCGAGATCCCAGTCCACGCACAGCACGCGATGCCCCCAGCGCGCGAGGAGAACGGCGATGTTGGCCAGGGTGAAGCTTCGCCCGACGCCACCCTTGTAGGAGTAGAACGTGACCACGGTTCCCGGCATGGGATCAGAACCTCGGCAGGGTCGACGGTTTCGGCAGGGCCGGGGCGGCGGTCTCCACCGGCCACTCCGAACGCCACTCGGGAACCTGCGAGATGATCTCGGCGAGTTCCTCGACCACTCGCTCCATCTCTCGATGGAAGTCGAAGTACTCGGCTGTGTTCTGATAGTGCGCGTAGGGCAGATTCCAGCTCTTCAAGTTCCGCATCGTCCGCCGGCTCGCGAACTCCGGGAAATTCTTGGAGTCACTGAAGATCACCGGGTAGATCAGGCGGCCATTCCTGGTCATGCCGACGAGTTCCTCTCGCTTCTCCATCGAGCGCCACTCCGCCATACACCATTCATCACTGAAATATTTGGGCGAACACACCGGAATCAGGATCCGAGCGTGCCGCAACGCCTCGCGCACGAAGTCCGGCCATTCACCACCTACCGGAACCTGATCGTCAAGAAATATCTTGACCTCATAGTCGACGAAGTCGTCCATCAGTTCCCGAAGCCGCGGATAAAAGTGGTTGCGAACCCAGGCCGGAACGGTGGAACCGCTGCGCTGATAGCTGATGAACACGTGGTACTCGTACACGAGCGCCCTTGCTCCTTCACACGCCGACCTTCCGGACAAGGCGATCCTAGGGGCCGACGACACCCTCGAAAAAGGTACAAAAACACGACAAAAAGTGGACACCCGTTCACCCGCAAAGAAGCCCTGGACACTTACGTACCCGGAAAAGACAGAAAGGTGACAAGGGAGCGCCAAAGGGTGCACACTCCCGGCCAGTGGTCAAGAATGCCTCTCACCCGAGCAAACGAGGCACCGTCATCAACAAGGAGAGTGGATGGCCGACAACGAAGCGCCGAAGGTGTTCGTGACCTACGCACATGATTCCCCGGAGCACAAGGACCGGGTTCGCCGGTTCGCCGAATTCCTACACGGCCAGATCGGGCTCGACGTACACCTTGATCAATGGGACGACCACGATCGCCGTGACTGGTCTTCCTGGGCGCTGGATCATCTCGACACCGCGAATTTCGTGGTCGTCATCGCTTCCCCGGACTACAAACGCCGCGCCGAGGGGAAAGTGGCCCACGATGAAGGGCGTGGCTCCCAGTTCGAAGCGGCGCGCATCCGGGATCGGATGACCGACAATCTCGGCCGGGAGATCAAGCGGATCCTCCCGGTCGTCTTCCCCCAGCAGTCCGTCGAGGACATCCCGAACTTCCTCAACCCCTACTCCACCACGAGGTATCCGGTCGAGACGTTCACCGAGGAGGGCGTCGCGGACCTGTTGACCGCGATCACCGGCCGAGCCCGGCACCAGCGACCCGAACGTGGAGAGTGGCGAGGAGGTGCGGCAGGGGGCTACCAGCCTCGTCGGACGCCGGTGACCAGGCTGGACTGGCAGGCGTGCAGTTCGCTGCTTCGTGCCGAGGGCGCGCGGATCGGCGGTGTGCACTATGCGGACAGCATCGTCCTGAAGGCGCCGGAACGGCTCGGCTTCGTCGAAGTCGATCTCGGAATGGCCTACAGACGGCTGACCGCGGTGGTCGGCGTGCTCGACGACGCCGACGAAACCTTCCAGGTCGGTCACTTCCGTTTTCTTCTCGACGGGAAACCTTCACCGGAAACGAAAGTGGGTATGGGGAAACCGGCCAGGATCGAGGTCGATGTCAGCGGCGTGCTGAAACTCCGCTTGGAAATGTACCGGCCGGGTACCACCGACCACCGGTGGTGGCCCGAACTCGCCTGGGCCGACCCCACTCTGGAGTAGGCGCCGCGCTCAACCGGACGACGTCAGCTCGGCGAGCCGCCTGGCCAACGAGGTCATTCCCGCACCGGTCGCCAGCTGACGCAATCCCTCCGGATCCAGGCCGGTGAAGCCCAGCTGAACCCCGATGCGCGCGATCCGAGCGGCGACGTCGGCGGCGTCGACCCGGAACCTCGCCGTCAGATAGGAATCCATCCGGGTGAGTAACGTGCGCTCCCGTGTTTTCTCGTCTTCGCAACGGATGTGCAGGACGTCGGTGCCGCGAACGACGAAAGAGCCGAGTCTGGCCAACGGCACCGACCCGGCCGGTTCGAAGGCGGCGGCGGGCAGAACGACCTCCCACGCGCCGTGATCGCGCCGGACCGGCCGGTGTTGTTCGAGGTTCCTCCCCTTCAGCCAGTTCTCCATCGTCGCTTTCTGCCGATCCGGCCGTGATTCCAGTTCCTCCGAGTCCAGCACCGCCGCGATGTCGGGATTCCTTTCGCAGAGCTCGCTCAGCTCCGGATCCGCGCTGTCAGCGGCCTGGCTGTAGGCGAGATACCGGGTACGGCCCCGCGGATCGAGCGCACGAACGACGAAGAGCGGAAGATGGACGATCTTCTCGCCGAGGCTTTCCGGCTGGGAGATCCGGGCAGGCAGGTTGTAGTGGTCACGATCGGCGAGGCCGGCGAGTTCGGCCAGCGCGTCCCGGCGAAATCCGTTGATAGTGGACAACATCTGGAACGCGTAGGCATTGCCGCCTTTCGCTTCTTTCACCTCCGCCAAGGACAGAAGCGTCACGACGTTCGTGTCGTAGTAAGCCCGCGACAGCGGCCGCGAAGAGAACGCCTCGAAGTAGAGCCTCCGGCGGTCCTCCCGTTCGACCGTGTAGCAGCGTTGATCACGGTGCGATCGGAGGCCGAGTTCGGTGAGCCGTATCCGTCCGTCCTGGACGAAGAGATGATCGAGCGCGGCGAGGAATCGCAGTGCGCGATCGACCAGGGCCTCGTCCAGCGCGAAGAAAGTCGCCAGCTCGGGCACGGTGCCCAGCTCGGCTTCGACGATCCCGCGTTCGAGA
Organism: Amycolatopsis pittospori; assembly: GCF_013870525.1. GTDB lineage: Bacteria > Actinomycetota > Actinomycetes > Mycobacteriales > Pseudonocardiaceae > Amycolatopsis > Amycolatopsis pittospori. The sequence continues at coordinate 115,866 of NZ_JACBXD010000008.1, read as the reverse complement.
AAGCGTTCGATCAGTTCGTACGGCCTGCCCTCGGTGACCGTCGACTTCACCTCGACCTGCCAGATCGGGAGCATCAGCGAGAAGATCCGGGTGGGCGTGAAGCCCTGCCCGAACGCCACGTCCTCCAATGCGCGTTCTTCCCGGTAGGGCATCAGGTACTTCCTGGGCTTCATCACTCCAGCCCTTCCAGACGCGTTTCGAACTCTTCGTACTGCTGGACGTCACCCGAGGCCGCGACGTGGTCGCGCAACGACGTGGACAGTGCCCGGAATCCCAGGTCCTTGGCGCGCAACAACATGCCCATGTCGCCGATGAGGACCAATTGCCGCTTGGCCCGGGTGAAAGCGACGTTCGCGCGCCGGAGTTCGTCGAGGAAGCCGACCTCCCCGCGTGAGTTGCTGCGTGTGAACCCGTAAAGGATCACGTCGCGCTCGCCGCCCTGGAAGGAATCGACGGTGCCGATGCTTCCGTCGATCGTGTCCGACGCGACGCCGCCCAGGCGAAGAAGATTCGAGATCAGCTTGACCTGCGCGGAATAGGGCACGATCAACGCCCATTCCACCCCCGACCGCTGGTAGTGGGCCGCGAGTCTGGCCAGCATCCGGGCCTCGGCGTGGTTCACCCAACCGCCCGACAGACTCGGGTTCCATTGCTGTGCCGGGGTTTCCATCCGCTTCCGCTCAGGCAGCCGGAAGGTGTCGACGAAGGCCAGTGGACTGGAGAACAGCGGAGAGTTGTGCTCCCGGACGACCTTCGTGCGCAACGTTCCCTCGTAGAACATGTCGGAGACGAAGTCGGCGATGACCTTGGGCATGCGCCGTTGCTGGGTCAGCCGCACGATGTGGCTGTCCGGTATCGCCCCGACGAGGATCTCGAGGCCGCTCTTCTCGAGCAGGTCCCGGATCAGCGGGTCACCGTTCTCCTCGCCCCAGCGCTGGACATCGGAATCGAGGAACGGGGGGAGCTGCCGGTGATCACCGACCAGCACCGACCTTTTCGCCCGGACGAGGGGCACGAGCAGGTTGGCCGTGTCGATCTGCCCCGCCTCGTCGATGATCGCCAGATCGAATTCGACCTCGGCGATCTCCGAGCGTGTCGCCGCGCCGACGCACGTCGCGCCGATGACGTCGGCGTAGCGGATCAGCTCGGGATGCAACTGCTCCGTCTTGCCGGAGACCTCCTCGCGCCACTCGGACAACAGCTTCTCCCTGGCTCCCAGCAACACCAATCGCGGCCCGGCCCAGGCGTGGAGCCGCGTCGACATCCGCCATGCCTCCCCGGCGTCGAGGCCTGCCGGAATCGGCGGGATGACCTCGACCCCGCCAAGCGCCCTTCTGATGGCCTCCGCCGCCTCGGCGGTGGAAGAGGCGGCGGCTTGGCGATGGTGCCGGATTCGCTCTAGTTCCCTATGGGCGTGCTGGACTTGCGGTATTCCTCGGGTGGCGACGTCGAGTGCTTCACCGGCTTGGAAGACCGAGGCCCGCAGACCTACCGCCGCTTCAGCCAGGCCGGCGAGCGTGGCCTGCTCCGCTTGCATCCGCCGTGCACGGCCCCGAGCCCGCGAGGCCGCCCACCTGTCGAGAGGTGGCCACCAACGACGGTTTCTCGCTCGCGCGTCACGTCCGCCCAACCGCTCGAGCTTCCGTCTTGCCCGCACCATGCGTTGCTCGTGAACGGCTAGCTCGGACCGGCATTCCTCGACCCGGGTCTGTGCCGGTCCGCCCATCACGCGCCGGACGCGATCGAGTTCCGCCGCCGCTCGTGCCTCGGCATCCAGCGCCGCCCCGTACGCACTCGTACGCCGCTCCAGTTCCGGAAGCCAACTGGCCGCGATGGGAACACCCTCGTAGGAACGCAGGGCGACATCCACCGTGCTGAGGACCTCGCCGCGCAGGTCGGAAGCGAGCCTTTCCAGGAGGAAGGGGCGCCCGTCCGGATCGACCTTTCCCTCGTTGCCGACCCGGACCACGACAACGTCCTTGGAAAGCTTGGCGAGCACGTTGTCCACGGCACGGTTCGTATGCGACGCGACGAGCACGGGCGCGCGTTCCGGCGCCAAAGCCCTCGCTCGCGCGATCTCACTGATCGTGCGGGTCTTGCCGGTGCCGGGCGGGCCGAGCACGACGAGCATGTCCCGGACGCCGAGCGCCCGGCGGAACGCGACGAGCTGATCGTCGTCCAGTTCCTCACCGGGGTTCTCCGGCGAGGTCGCGAGCGGTTTCACCTGGTGGTCGACCAGGACTGTCAGCAGCGAATGGTTGCGGGACCGTCGATCGCGCAACAACCCGACGGCTTCTCGCTGTTTCGCGTGGACGACGTTGCTCCTCGTCTCCTCCAGCTCGCCTTGCTGCGGAAGTCCCGCCCAGTCGATCGGCTGGTCGAACCGCACCACGACCCGCTCCTCGTCCGCACGGAGCACTTGGCCCCGCTGTGCCGGTTCTCCGCGCAGCCCGACGAACTGGCCGCGCTCCGGAACCCGTCCGCCGACGACCAGGAACTCGTACATCGACGACGCGCTGTATCGGCGTTCCCCTGTCGTGCGGACCTCGCGATACGGGTAGGACGGCACGTCGGCGGCGGCCTCCATCTCCCGTTTCGTGTCGATCAGGTGGTCGAGCGTGTCGAGGAACGCTGCCTGGGCCGCGCTCACGGTGGGGACGGCTTGCTCGTCGCCACGCGTACGGAGCAGCCGCGTCCAGGCGGAGAGCAGTGCCGGCCATTGCGCGTCGGAACCTTGCGGGACCTGCCGGGGTTCGAGCACCGCGTGCCACCGCGCCCGCAACCGCAGACATCCCTGGGCCAGCCTGTCGTGGTCTTTCAGCCGGATCGGATCGATCCCGGCGACGGTGAAGGCGTCACCACGCCGGGTCCGGAACAGGCGGACGCGGTAGTCCCGCGTGTACAGCAGCAGGCTGCGGTCGTCGCCGTTCTCCCGTGGTTCGTCCACTGTGGCGGCGACACCGTCGGAACGCGCGTTCAGATCGGCGACCACCTGGGACACCCCTCCGGGCAGGCCGGGATGGTCCTTGGCCATCCGCCGCAGACGAGCGTCGAGCGGCTTGCCTGGTATCAGCGTCAACCAGCCGCTTAACACGATGGTGTGAAACACGAAGGACCCCTCCCCGGGTCGATGCGAAATCCCTACCCGGCCAAAGCGGTCGCGAGGACCCGGATGTCCGGTCGCAGGGCCGGCTCCGGCCGGAGTGCGGCGTCGATCGCTGCCGCGGCGTCCGGTGGCAGCCCCGGAGCCAGCGCGCTCACCGGAAGCGGCACGGGGCTTCTGGGCGGATGGCCGGTTGTCAGGTGGTAGGCCATCGCGGCCACCTGATACACGTCCGTCCACGGCCCGACCCGGCCACTGCTCCGCCGCCGTTGTTCCGGGGCCTGGTGGTACCCCTCCGCTTCGCCGGGCTCGTATTCGACCGCGGCGAGACCGAGATCCCGCAGGACCAGCGTCCCGTCGTCGAACCGGAGGATCCCGTCCGGTTCGAGCAGCCGGTGCGCGCGCCGCACTCCGTGCAGCCTGGCCAAGGTCCGGCAGAGGCGGGCGAGGTCCCTGAGCAAGCCGAGAGCGCGCAGCGGATCGACGAACTCGCCGGGCTCCGGCAAGAACGCGGCCAGCGTGTCACAAGGCCGGCCGGACGACCTGTCGGTCGGCCACCGGGTGATCAACGTCCCGACGCCGCCGTCACTGGAGCGTCCGATCAGCGACGGCATACCCGAGCCCTTGCCGTCCAGGGCGGCAAGCAGGTCGTGCTCGCGGCCGAGACTCATGATGGCCGCCTTCGCCCGCGGTGTCCGTTGCCGTACTTCGACCTGGCGCAGCCATACTTGCTCGTGAGGTGGGCCGACGCGCAGTGCCCGCGCACGGCGTTCGACAGCCGCCCCGTCCGCGATCGTCCGCTTCACGAGGAAATCGCCGTGAACGAGGTACCGGTCCTCTCCGATTTCCGCTTCGACGCCCGCGGTGAGGCTGGGCGCTCGCAAGGGGGGCGCCTCGGCGACCGACACGAATATCCGGTCCGGCATGGTGACGGGAGGAAGGAACGAGCCTTGCGACGGCAAGGGATACGCGGGTGAACCGTAGAAGACTCGCGCCAGGGAACGGATTCCTTCGAGCGTCAACTCGGGAACCACATAATTCGTGGCGGAAGCCGGTCGAAGAAGATCGGGGATTTCGTCGGTCGTACCGCCCGGAAGAATCACCGGCAGGATTCGGCGCGTGGCACCGTCCACATTCCGGCCGTAGCTGTTCCGGATCAGCGCCCCTTCGATCTCCGCGAGCCCCGCGGACGTCGACGAAGCACGTCCGTCCACGGCCTTCTTGTACTCCGGTGAAGCGATCGCGAGAATGAAATCCGCCTGTCCTACCTGGTCGAGTACCCAAGCGGTCCAGTCCCGCCTGCCGTCGTCGTACCACCGGTCGAGATGGGCGTCGATCCCCGCTTCGCTCCGCAGAAGGCCCGAGAATTCGAGTACCAACCGGGTGTGTTCGTCGGAATCCCGCGAATACGAGATGTACACCCGTGGCGAGGTTTCGCCGGGATCCACCAAGACCGTCCCTTCCCCGCGCCGGACTTGATCAACGAAGCTACGTCACTGAGTCGTACCGGATACTCCATCCGCTACACAAGACGTCATTGCTATCGTTCCGCCACAGCACCATCGCCGGGCAACGAGGTCTCGCATGCAAGCGCACGAAATCAGCCGGACTCCGCAGGTCTTCATCTCCTACACCCACGACAGCGACCACCACTGTGATCAAGTGCGGGACTTCGCGACCCTGCTCGTGAACAACGGGATCGTCGTCGAGCTGGACCAGTGGGCGACGGGGCCGAGGCAGGACTGGCAGGTGTGGGCGACCCGCTTCATGACCTCGTACGACTACGTCCTCGTCGTCGCGTCCGAAGGCTACCGACGAATGGGTGACGGCAACGGCCCCGCCGACCGCAATCTCGGCGGTCAAGCCGAAGCGGCCCTGTTACGCGACCTTCTCCAGGGTGACCGGAAGACCTGGACCGCGAAGATCCTTCCTGTCCTGCTTCCCGGTCAAGACATCGAAGGAATTCCACTCTTCCTCCAGCCGTACGCGGCGGACCGGTACCCCATCGCGTCCTTGACCGTCGAGGGGGCCGACGGCCTGCTTCGCACGATCACCGGACAACCACGACACCTCCGGCCCCCGCTCGGACGGCCTCTCGTGCTCCCGCCGGAGTCGGGCCCTGGAGCAGGTCCAAGCTGACCTCGCTTCAGAAGTCGTCTTCCTCTTGCGCCAGTTCGCGGAGCTTCAGCAGGGCCCGGTGCTGCTTGACCCGCACGTTGCCCGGCGTCAGTCCGAGCGCCTCCGCGGTCTCGGTGGCGGACAGGCCGACGACGATCCGCAGGGTGAGTACTTCCTGCTGCATCTTCGGCAGGGTGGCCACCAGCCTGCCGAGCCGGGCGCCGAGGTCGACGCCGAGCATGTGGTCCTCCGGTTCGTTGTGGACCGGCCCGGCCTCCGGGAGTTCCGGTACGGGGTCGGACCGGTCCCGCGAAATTGCGCGGAAGGCGTCGGCGACCTTGTTCGCCGCGATCGCCCGGACGAGGTAGATGAACGAGCCGCCGCGATCTTCATACGCCGGAAGCATCTTGAAGACCGCGAGGCAGACCTCCTGTGCGACGTCGTCGGCCGACAGGTAGGAGAGGTCGCGGCCTCCCATGCGGGCGCGGCAATAGCGCACCAGCGCCGGCTTCACGACGGCCAGCAGTGCGTCGACGGCGGCCGGGTCGCCGGTCTTCGCCGCGACGACGAGCGGATCGAGCACTTCCCTGGTCATCCGGCCGGGCGCGCGCGGCGCGGTCTCCAGCCTGGTGTAGCCCTTGACGTCTTCGTCGGTCGGACGCGTGTCGAGAGTCGTCATCGGATCAGCCCATCACTTTCGCACTGGAATCGAGCCGTCGTACCTGCGCGATGAAGGCGTTCATCCGCCACCGCATCGTGTAACCCTTGGCCGTACCGCCGAGGACCCTCTTCGAATGGCGGATCACGGCCAGTTCCGCGACCGTGCGCCCGTTCGCCTCCGAAATGTTCAGGGAGATCTGACGGCTGATTCCGTCGGGCAACGTGAACTGGGCGACCATCGGATTGCCGTCGTCGGTAATGGACCAGCCGTTCCTCGCGACCTTCTTCTTGAAGACCTGCCGCAGCTGCTGACCGCTCAGCGTCGTTTCCACCCGCCGCGGCCGGAAACCGTGTCTCTTGAAGGCGTTGTAGCCCAGGTACAGACCGATGATCACGATGACGATCAGAGCGCCGACCGTGCTGTTCCCCTCGCTCGCGGGGCCAGTGGCGATTCCCATGTTCTCTCCCGGGCGTTCGCGGTTCGAATGCCCGGTAATCGAGGAGGCGGGCCGCGATGTTGCGGGCCGTCGTTTGTTGTCCAGGTTTTGTCCGTTGACAAAATACGTGTCGCGGAGGTTTCCCGGCGGAATCCGCCGACGGACCTGCCAAATCAAGGACAGTTCCTCGTATCCGCTCGATCACCGGTAGCGAAATCGCGTTCGTGATCGATCCTTGCGCAGGCGAACCGCCGCGACCACTGGGAGAGAGAGTGCGCAGATGACGGATCCCGACCCTGGCCTGTCCGATGCTCGCAGCTCGGATCGTTTCGATGTCTTCGTGTGTTTCACCCGGGCCGATCCCGAGGGGGCGGAACGGGTGGCCGAGCTGGAAACCGCGCTCCGGGCCGCGGGGCTCCGCGTTTTCCGGGACACCGTCATCGACGAGTTCGCGCCGATCACCCGTGAGCTCGCCGACGCGATCGCCGGTTCGCGCGTCCTGCTCGTCTACTACTCCCGTGTGCTTCCGACACGCTATGCCTGCCAGTGGGAGCTGACCGCGGCCTTCATCGCGGCCGGACGTCACGGCGCGCCGGCGAATCGGGTTCTCGCCATCAATCCCGAGCCCGACAGCAGGCATATCGCGCCGGTGGAACTGGCCGACGCGAAATTCTTCTCCGGGCCGGTCACCGAGCGGACCATGCCCGTTCTGGTCGACCGCGTCCGGCGCAAGGTCGCCGAGGCCGGACATCCCCTCGGCGCCGGGAAGCGGCCCCCCGGACGGCGGCCCCCGGCGCGGATCGTCGGAAGGTACCGGGAGCTCTGGTCCGTCCACAGTGGTCTGCATGCCGCTGAATTCCCTGGTATGACCCCGTATTCGCGGCCCGTACTGATGCTGCGTGGACTACCTGGTGTGGGGAAGACCGCGTTGGCCGAGCAGTACGCGTACCTCTTCCACGACGCTTTCGACGGCGGTGTGATCAGGCTGGGACCGTTCGGTCATCACGCGCCCGAAGAGGTCCTTTCCCAGTTCCACCTGGGGTTGGCGCGGGTGGCGGCCGAACGGCTGGGCACCGACGTCTCCGGAATGGACCTCGACCGGTTACGCGACCACGTCGCCGAGCGGCTCGGCGCCGCCGGCGAGAAGGTTCTCGTGATCGTCGACGACGTTCCGGCCGGGCTCCCGCCGAACGTCCTCGACCGGCTGCTACTGCCCGCGTCCGAGGTGTCGACCCTGATCACCAGCCGGGTCGAGCATTCCCCGTGGGACGTCGCCGCGGTCGACCTGCCCGGGCTGTCCCCCGAAGAGGGACTCCGGCTCTTCAGTGAGTATCGCGAGCCCACCGACGACGCCGAACGAGAAGCTGTACTACGTCTCGTCGAGCGCTGCGGCGGACACCCGATCACGGTGCGCGCCAACGCTTTGGCCGCGCGACATCTACCCGGACGACTCGACGACGTCTCCCTCGCCTCTCGCCCGGACACCGCCCCGCCCGCGATCCGTGACCTGCTCGAGGGCTTCGGACCGCTCGCTTCCCGGCTGATCCGGCTGGGCAGCCTGCTGGCCCCGGTGCCCTTCCCACTCGACTTCGCCCGCGAGGTGCTCGGTTTCGCCACCGAACGCGAGTTCGCCGACGCCGTCGACGAACTCGCCGCGCACTGTGCCGCCTCGCGAGTGGACGGGGGCCTCCAGCTGCAGCCGCTCGTGGCCGAGGTGGCCAGGGCCGAACTGGAGCCGGGCGACCTGCACGAGCGCGCGGCGGAAACCTTGCTGCGACTGCTCTCCGACGAAAACGCCGGATACCGGGACTTCCTCCTCCAGCATGCGCGCACCCTCGCCGAACGTGCTCCGGCGCAGCACCGCATCCGGCTGCTGCGCCCGATCGCGACCGCGCACGAGAAGCAGGGTGATCCACTGGCCGCGGGCGAAATCCACGCCATGATCCTGACCACGGAAGGGGCGACGAGCGCGGACTTCGCGGCGGCGGCGCGCGTGGAGATCGCCTGCGGTCTCTACCCGGAGGCGGCCAGGCATGCCCGGCGCGCTCTCCTGCTGGCGGATTCCGAGGACGAACGGTACGCGGCCAGGCTCATCACCGCCCAGGCGCTGGACTGCCAAGGGGACTACGACGCCGGCGACCGGACGTTCTGGCACGAGTATCGCGGCCGGTTCCCGAGCCGCCACGAAGACCGGCTGGCCGCGGTCGTGGCGACCGCGCAGGCGTCCCGGTTGCGCGGGCGCCCCCGCGAGTCCATCGCCGCACTGGACGCGCTCTTGCCGGAGCTCCGCGACGCCCCACCCGGACCGTTACGCGACGACCTCCTGCCCGCCGCTCTGCTCGAGTACGTCCGCGCACTGCTTCTCGACGGCCATCCCAGGCGGGCACGTCAGGTCGCGGCCGAGGTGGTGTCGTCCTTCCATGCCACCGGACGGGAACGGCACTTCCGCTGTACCGAAGCCGAATTACTGCAGGCGGAAGCGACCGTCACGCTCGATCTGCGGGACCTGCGGCCGGATCGGGCCGACTGGGAACGGTCCGCCACGGAACTACGCGAGCTCGAAAGCGCGTACGAGAAACGCTACGGCGCGGAGAACCCGCTGACCCTGACCGTCGCGGTCATGGCCGATCGCGCGCTCCTGGCGCTGGGACAGCCGGAACAGGCCTTGCGCGTGCTGAGCGCGACCGAGCAGACCGTGCTCCGCGTCCTCGGGAGCGAGCACCAGCTGCGGTACCGGATCAGGCACGGGATGGCGCTGGCCCACGGGCAGCTGCGCGAGTTCGGCCGCCAGGCCGACCTCCTGGAGGACATCCTCCAGCCCCAGATCCGGCTGCTGGGCCTGACCCATCCGGAAACCCTGGAAAGCCGGCTCGACCTCGGTATCGCACTGGCGTTCAGCGGACGCGACCAGTACCGGCGCGCCACGGAGCTGGTCGACGGCGCCGCGGACGACATCGTCGCGGCACTCGGCATCGCGACCGAACTCTCCACGAAGGCGATCGCGGCGAAACGGGTGATCCGGCTCCCCCGGCCCCTCGTCTCCGCGCTGTTCACGGCCGAGCGGTTGTTCGGCACGGGCAAGAAGAAAGGCGAATGACTCATGGAAGGTGAACTGGCCGGGCGCTACCGGCTCGGTGAATCGCTGGGCCGGGGTTCGGTGGGAGAGGTCTTCGCCGCCACCGGGCCGGACGGCGAAGACTACGCGATCAAGCTGCTGCCCTTCGGACGCACTCGCGACCCCGCGCTCGTCGAGCGTTTCCTCCGTGCGCAGTCCCAACTCGTCGGTCTGCGGCATGACAACCTCGTGCTCCTGCACGACGTCGTCATCGAGGACGACGCCATCGCGCTCATCCAGGACCGCGTACCCGGTGGATCGCTGAAGCGATGGCTCGGCACCGCGGGCACCCTGCTGCCCGCCGAGATCGCCAGGATCGGCGCGGGGATCGCGTCCGCCCTGCACGAGGTGCACGCGCTCGGCATCGTCCACGGGGACGTCCGGCCCGCGAACGTCCTGATGGACGACAGCGGTTCGGTCCGGGTCCCCCGGTTGGCGGACACGGCCTGTTCGTCGCTGACACAGCGTACTTCCGGACAGACGTCCCTGCTGGCCGCGTCGACCTACGCCGCGCCCGAAGCCGAGGACGCGCCGCCGTCGGACATGTACTCGCTCGGAGCCCTGCTCTACGAGCTGTACTGCGGCGTCACCCCGTTCGCCGCCGGTTTCGTCCGGGCCGTCGACGAGGGACCGGGACGACCGGGTCAGCTGCCGGAACCCCTGTGGGACCTGATCCGGCTCCTGCTGGCCTTCGATCCCTCGTTCCGGCCGACCGCGGACCGGACGGCGGCCGTTCTCCGCGCGATGACACCCGACCTGCTCGGAGCGCCGGTCGGGCAACGACTCGAACGGGCTCCGAAGCCCGAATCCGCGAAGGACCGGCAGGACACTCTCCCACCCTCGTTCATGATCGGAGACCAGATGTACGGCGAGCAGTTGTACAGTCCCCCGCCCAAACGGAAGAGGAAGTGGGTGCCGATCGCCGTCGCGACCACCGTGGTCGCCGCCGGGGCGATCACGACCGTCGCCCTGACCGGCAACTCGCGGACCCCCGTCGAACCGGCGGCCGCGCCGGTGCCCACGACCACCGTGCAGGTCACGGCCACGGCCCCGGCGACCGAGGCGCCGAGCGGCACCGCTCAGGCGGGAAGCGCCTCGGTTTCGGCACCGCCGAGTTCGCCCGCGCTGCCGGCCGAGCGCTACCTCGGCGAACTGGAGCCGGTGCGGGGCCAGTTCGACTCCGACCATCAGACCGGCTCGGTCGCGGGCAAGACCTACCTGCACACCGTCGCCACCAGGATCTACGAGTGCAACGATCCCGGATCCGTCGAGTACAACCTTTCCAAGGGTTTCCGGCGTCTCGTCGCCTCGGCGGGCCTCGACGACAACTCCCCGGACTCGTCGCTCAAGGTACAGCTGGAGATCTTCGGCGACGACCGCAAACTGCTTTCGACCACGACCGTGCTGGGCAAGATGGTGCCGGTCGACGTCGACCTGACCGGGGTGCTCCGGCTCAAGATCGGCTGGCAGCCGGTGAAATCCGGGGAATGCGGCGGGTCTGGCAACTATCTCGACCTCGGCGAGGCCAAATTGCTCGGACTCCCCGAGGAGGTTCCGCCACCCACGACCACGAGTTAGCGGCGCCGGCCGAAGGTAGCGACGGTTACCGAGCAGCGAGGCGAGGGGCGTCTACGGCGGTGTGGGTCGTGCCGAAGACGTCCGTCAGCCGGCACCGGCCCGCCCGGCCGTCAGGTGACCGGGCCGGGATCGGGGTATTTCCAGCGCACCCCGTAGGCGAAACCCGGCGCGAGCCGACGGAACTGGACATGGATCTCGCCCGAGGCGTCCGGTGTCAAGGAAAGCCCGCGTGTCGCCTCATCGCTCGCGTCGTCCTGGAATACCCGGTCCAGTTGCACGACCTCCACGGGCATCGGCAGCGGGAATCGGACGTGCAGGTCGAACAGGTCCACCGGATGCCGGGGAACACACACGAAATGCGGCTGTTTGAACTCGCCCCGGTACCGCAACCCGATTTCGTGGCGACTTCGTTTGTGGAGCGGTTCCGGTAACCGCAACGCGAGGCCGACCCGGTCACTGGACTCCATCACGCGCCCGGTCAGGCGTCCACCGTGGAACACGTCGACCCGGAGCTCCTCGTCGCCGATCGATTCGCCGCGGTAGTCGGAGTCGGTCTGCGTCAGGGCCAGGTCCAGCTCGGCGATGTCGTCGGCGTCCGCGACGATCCGGCGGAACTCGAAAACCTCCGGAACGGGCTGATCGAGCGCGAGGGTCACTCGTAGGTCTTCGGTGTGCCAACTCTTGCTGGGGTAGGAGGCTTCGCCGACCTCGGACTCGCTTGTGGACGCGATCGCGACCTCGGCGAGCTGTTCGATGCCTTCGTCGATCCGGCGCCGCGCCGTCCGGTCGTCACGTTCCAGCTTGCTCGCCAGCCAGTGCACCCTGTCCTGATAGAACGGGTTCCGCGCTTCTTCGTGCAGCGCGAACGCAGCGAGCACGGCGACGCGCAGGTCGTCGGGCAGCGACGCCGCCCACTCGGTGATGCAGTCCCCTATCTTTCTCCGGACCTCCGCGTTTTCGTCGTCTTCGTCGATACGGCAGACCGCGCGCAAGGCCGGCCCGGCTCGTTCGGCGAGCTGAGGTGCCGGAATTCCCCTGCCCCTTCGGAGCAGCTTCAATTCGGCGACCAGGTCCGCGGCGCTGACGTTCACCAGTCCTCCCCTAGTGGTTCAAGCACGGTGGTCAATAGTCGTCAGCGCGGCGGCCCGTGTCCAGCCGGTCACGGCGGTATATCGCCGATCGTTATTTTTGGTTTTCCTTTCCCGCCCATACGGGAAACAGGAAACTCCTTGTCGCCCCCAGGCGGGCATCGCATTCTTGGTGGACCGCGACGATTTCGCGGCGAAATAACAACCGGACCAGCGGTTTTACCGCGTTGTCGAGTGCTGCCCAAGCACGCCCACCCAAGGAGTCGGAATGAAGGTCATGTGCTCGTTTTCGCTGCTCTTGCGGCTGGCCTTCTGGCTCGGGGTGGTCGCGCTCTTCATGGGAGTGCTGCTCGGCAGCGCACAGGGAACCGCGCCCGCGACGCCGGTCGAACCCGTGGTCGCGACGCACGGAGAGGAGGTGCGCTGACCATGCAGACCCACGCCATCGGCCTGATCCTGGCCCTGCTCGGCTTCGTGTTCAGCTGAGGACGACGATGATGAACGACGATCACGGGCTGTGCGCGCAGCCGCCGGCCGGGTCCGCGGACCCGGCCGGCGCCCCCGCGGTGAGCGAACGGTGCCGGGGCACCGTCCACACCGTCATACTGGTCCTCCGACGAGGATGGGTGCTGATGAACGAGAGAGCCACGTTCGGGGCCGAACTCAGACGCCGTCGCCGGGCGGCCGGCCTTTCGCTGACCGAACTCGCGGCTCGCACCCATTACAGCAAGGGTTACCTCAGCAAGGTCGAAACCGGCCTCGCCCAGGCGAATCCGGCACTCGCCGCCCTGTGCGAAACCGAACTCGGGACGCAAGGGCTCACCTCGCTACTGCCCGCCGAACCCGTGCGGCGCCGGACCAGACCCGACGTCCGCCCGTCCGGATTGCCGCCGATGACGAACGCTTTCGCGGGCAGGGACGCGGAATTGCGGGCGATGCGCACGGCGCTGGAAATCGACGGCGGAGTCTGTGTCGTGTCCGGGATGGGCGGTGTCGGCAAGACCGAACTCGCGGTCCGATGCGCGCACCGGCTGGAATCCGGATTCGCCGACGGCTGTCTGTTCATCGATCTGCGCGGATTCGGTGACGCCACCGCCGGAACCGCGGCCGTGCACGACAGATTGTTGCGTGTGCTCGGTGTTCCGGCGGATCGGATCCCCGCCGATCCGGACGATCGTGCCGCGCTGTACCGGTCCCGGCTTCGCGGCCGCAGTCTTCTGCTGGTGCTGGACAACGCGGTCAACGCGGCGCAGGTGCGGCCGCTGCTGCCCGCCGAGCCGAAATGCCGGGTGCTGATCACCAGCAGATCGAGACTGAGTGCGCTCGACGACGCCGGACACGTCTCTTTGGACATGCTCCCGCTCGCCGCGGCCGTCGAACTTTTCAGCTCTGTCACCGGTGTTCCCGCCGGAGATGCCGTCACCCGGGTGGTCCAACGGTGCGCCCGGCTCCCCCTCGCGATCCGGATCGCCGCCGCGAGATTGCGCGCGCATCCCACCTGGGACGTCGCCGAACTCGAGCGCAGGCTCGACGACGAAAACGCTCGCCTGGGAGAACTGGACGACGGCGAACGCACCCTCGCCGCGACTTTCCAGCTGTCCACAAGGCAGCTTACCGATGCCGAATCGCGGCTGTTCGGCCTGCTCACCGTCCACCCCGGAACCGATGTCGACATCCATGCCGCGAGCGCGTTGAGCGCGCTTTCCTATCGGGAGACCGATCGCTTGCTGGAACGTCTGCACGAAGCGCACCTGCTCACCCAACCAGAACCTGACAGGTACGGATTCCATGACCTGCTCCACGCATTTGCCACTGAATTCGTACAAACAGACGCGGAGGACGGCATGAACGCGTTTCGTCGGCTCACCACTTTCGCGGTCCGGAATGCCGCTCACGCCGATAATCTGCTCACTCCGTCCCGGTTCGTCCCGGAGATCTCCTTCGATCCCGGGACCCCGGAACCGGCCCGGCTGGACGACAGCGAAATGGCGATGTCCTGGTTCCGCGCCGAATGGCCGGGGCTGGTCGCGCTGTGCCGGGCGGCGGGCGAGCGCGGCGAACACGAGCGATGCTGGCAGCTCGCCTTCTTCCTGCGTGACTTCTTCTTCGTGGCCAAGCTCTGGGATCCCTGGCTGGACACCCATCGCTGGGCCCGCGCGTCGGCCGCGACGATCGGGAACACCTGGGCGCTCGCCACGACCACGGCCAATCTGGGGGTCGCCTTCGTCGATCGCGGCGACCTCGACGAAGCGTCGGCCTGTTACAGCGAGGCCCTCGGGCTCTTCCGCAGCATCGGTGACGGCCACGGGGAAAGTACGGCGCTCGCGCACAGCGGCTGGGCCGAGCACTACCGGGGCAAGCACACTGACGCGCTGCGGGATCTCCGGCAGGCGCAGGCGTTCTACGTCCGCGACGGCAATCGCCGCAACGCCGCGATCACCGGCCGCGGGATCGCGCTGGTGCTGACGGCACTCGGCGAAGCGACGGAGGCGGCCGAGCTGGCCGCCGGCACGCTGTCCGTCTTCGACGAACTCGGCTTGGACCTCGATGCCGCGATGGCCCTCAACTGCACAGGATGGGCCTGGTACACCGCGGAGCGCCACGAGCTCGCGGCGTCGGCGTACCGAGCCGCGGTGGAACGTGCCGAAGCGTGCGGAAGTCCATATGAGACAGCCCGCGCGTACACCGGCCTCGGCAATGTCGCGGCAGCGCAGGGCTCCGCCGACCTGGCCGCCGAATTCTGGGAGCGCGCCGACGAAATCCACCCGGATCTCGATCAGGTGATGGTCGGCGAGGCGCGGGCGCGGCGGGCGTAACGGCCCGGTCCGGCGGACCGACTTCCGCACGGACACCGCCGATTCGCCGCGTACCGACGTCAGCGGCCTGGAGACCGACGATGACAGCCCGCCCCCGCGTCTTCGTTTCGTATTCGCACGACAGTGAAGAGCACAAGACCCTCGTGCGGCGGTTCGCCGATTTCCTGGCCACGAAGGTCGGGCTCGAGGTGCACCTCGACCAGTGGGCCGACGGCGCCCGGATCGACTGGTCGAGGTGGGCGCTGCGACAGCTGAAGGCCGCGGACTACACGATCGCCATCGCCTCACCGTGGTACCGGCGGCGGACCGACGGCCTGGAATCCCCGCATATCGGCCGCGGTTCGCAGTTCGAAGGCGCGATCCTGCGCGATCTGCTGACCGAGGACATCGAGGAGTACACGGCACGGATCCTGCCGGTGGTCCTGCCCGGCCGGTCCATCGACGACATCCCGCAGTTCCTCAGCCCGTACAGCGCCACGCACTACATCGTCCAGCGGTTCGTCCGTGAGGACCCCGGTGTCGAGGACCTGGTC
Source organism: Amycolatopsis pittospori (assembly GCF_013870525.1). GTDB lineage: Bacteria > Actinomycetota > Actinomycetes > Mycobacteriales > Pseudonocardiaceae > Amycolatopsis > Amycolatopsis pittospori. Next base: position 100,418 of record NZ_JACBXD010000008.1, on the reverse strand, counting down.
CGCGCTATCCGGCGGCAGCCCCGATATCCACGACCTTCCGGGGAACTGCCGCCTTTCGAGGACGGCACGTACGTCCGGCCGGCCACCAGGGCGAAACTCCTGCTGACCCGCGAGCTGACCCCGGTGGCGAAGAGCTCCGATCTCCGCGTGGAGGCGGCGACACTCAACGGCGTGCACTACGGCAACAGCCTCACCTATCGCTGTTCGGCGTTCTGCAACGATCCGCGAGGGGTCGTCGAGTACGACCTGGGCAGACGCTACCGACGCTTCTCGGTCACCGCCGGTGTGCTCGACGACGCCCGGGACTCGCGGCAGATCGGGCACTTCGAGGTCTACCTGGACGGCGTCCGGCAACCGGGCGAGTCGGCGAAGCTCGGCTCTCCCGTCCTGATCGAAGCCGAGGTCGCGGAGGTCCTGCGCCTCCAGCTGGTCGCGTACCGGACCGACACGACGGCCCATCCGATGCTCGCCGGGGCGCGGATGGCGGGCGGGCTGTCGAACGGGCTTCCCGAACTTGCTTGGGGCGACCCCACCGTCTCCGTCTGAAACCGGGCCGCAACACTGGCGCGGATGGCGGTCACTGATGGGTGTGACCATGCAAAGGACCGGAGCGGAGGCACCGGTGGGGGCAATCTCCGACCTGGGTGACCGGGAACTGTGGGACCGGGCGGCAGGCGGGGACGAGACGGCGTTCGCGAGGTTGTTCGAGCGGCACGTCCAGGCGGTGTGGAACCACGCGTACCGGCTGACGGGCTCGTGGACGTCCGCCGAGGACCTGACGTCGAACACGTTCCTGATCGCCTGGCGTAAGCGGGCCGACGTGGCGTTGGTGCGGGGTAGCGCGCTGCCCTGGCTGTACACCGTCGCGGGCAACCTCGCGCGCACCGAACGCCGCAGCGCGAGCAGGCGATCACGGCTGTTGCGGCGTATCCCCGATCCACCGGACGTCCAGGACCACGCGGACACCGTCGCCGCGCAGGTGGACGGCGAGGAACGACTACGCCAGGTGATCGACGCGGTACGCGCACTACCGCCCGCCCAACGGCAGGTGGTGGAGCTGTGCCTGCTCGGCGATCTGTCGATCGCCGACGCGGCCTCGTTGCTCAAGGTCGCCGAAGTAACCGTACGTGCACATCTGTCTCGGGCGCGAGCTCAACTGCGCGCCCTGGTGGAGGCGAAATGACCATCGAAGAGCTCCTCCCGCCGCGGCGTGAGCTACCCGAAGACCTGCGGTACCGACTTCGCGAAGACGTCCTGACCAGGCTCGACCGGCCGAAACGGGGACGGTGGGGTGTCGTCGCGGCCGCGGTCGTGCTGCTGGCAGGCGCGGCCACCGCCGGCGTGCAGTTGTGGCGCGACGAGAGCCCGCCGGTGGCGGGTCCTTCGGCGGATCCGGCGGCCCTTGTCCTCGACCGCTGCTGGGCGGCGGCGGAGACCGCGGGCAAGGCCGGGCAACTGCCGCCGCGCGGATCGTGGACGTCGCCGGTCAGCGCCGGCGAAGGCGAGCACGTGGGCGTGGCGTTCCTCGCGGCGGGCAAACCCGCCGTCTGCGAGACGACGGCGACCTCGGTGACGCTCACGAACCCCGACGCGCCGCTCGCTTACGCCGAGGGAAGCCGCACGGCGTTGCTGCTCCACACGACCGGCGGGCTGGCCGCCGGCATCGCCGATCCGGCCTGGGCTCGGCTCGAGCTCTCCCGCGAGGACGGGCTCGGCATCACGATGGAGCGGATCACCTCGCCGGAGCACCTTTTCTTGAGCTTCACGAAGACCCCGCCGTCCATGGGCGCGCTGTGGGCGGGCCGCTGGGACACCGACCAGATCGAGCGCACCTGGCCGCGGGCGGCGCTGCCCGCACCTCCTCCGCCCCTGTTCAGCGTCATCGACCGGGCCGGCGACCGCTCCTCCCCCGCCGGCGCCGCGCTGAAGGAGTGCTTCGCACGGGCGAGCCACCCGCCGGACGACGCCGACTCCTACCAGGCCGGGACGCTGCTCGAAAACGGGCGGTTCCGCGTCGTGGTGGCCCGCAACGCCGCGCACGCCCTCGTCTGCTCCACCGACGGCGAGACCGCCCAGGTCCACGTCGACACCTTCGTGGGCAAGTCGATCCCGGTCCGCCGGCTGATCGTCCCGGACGTCGGCGGGAGAGTGGCGTTCGTCGGGATCGTCCCGCCGTCGGCGACCAGGATGATCGCGGACTTCGGCACCGGGAAGCCCGTCGACGTCCCGGTCGCCAACGGGACGTTCGCGATCTGGCCGCCCGAGGGCTCGATACCGGTCGAAACCAGTGGAACGACCTGGGTGAAGGCCTCCACCGCCCAGGGAACTCCGCTGTTCAACGGGGAGATCGGCGGGAAGTGAACGGCTCGGAGGCGTTCAGCGGGCAGTTCCGGGCGTGGGGCTGCTACGGTTGACTCGTCGCGGTTCAGACACCAGCCGCCGGGCCCTTTTCTCCGGTTTCCGGCCGCCTGCCTGGACCTTGGCCGGTTCCCCCTTACCGGCAAGGAGTCATCTTGACCGACTATCGCGCACCCGCCTCCGATCCGCCCCGTTCGAGCAGGAGATTCGTGTCCTCGCTCGACGTCTCGGTCACGGCCACCGACACCGACACCGTCGTCACCGTGTCCGGCGAAATCGACCTCGCGGTCTCCGACGGCGTACGGCAAAGCCTCGAGGACGAACTCCGCTTCGCACCTGCGGCGCTGATCGCGGACCTCTCCGAGGTCACCTTCTGCGACTCCTCGGGCTTCACCGCTCTCGTCCAGACTCGCGCGAAGGCCGAGGAAGCGGGTATCCCGTTCATCCTGGTCACCCAGGAACGGGCCCTGCTCCGCCCGATGTCCCTCCTCGGCCTCGACGCCGTCTTCAACGTGCACCCGACCATCGCGTCGGCGCGGGACGCCCTCGCTCCTCGCTGACGCGCCCCCGGGCCGGCTGTCATGATGAATCACTGACAGCTGGAGGAGCCATGGGACGCATCACCAGGTCGACCCCGGGATCGTTGTGATGAGTCACAACGATCCGGGGTTCCTCATCGGCGGACGCCCCCTCGCGGAGCGGCTGACCGACGTTCTGCCATCGCTCACGAAGGCGGTACTCGGCGAGATCGTCACCAGGATCCCCGAGTACGGCCTGCTCCCAGCCGAGGAGCTCAGTGGCGACATCACGCACGTGATCGAGCAGAACCTGCGGTCGTTCATCGACACACTGCGTACGGGAGCGATGCCTGCCCGGGAGGAGATCGACTTCCTCCGCGAATCGGCGGCCCGCCGCGCGGAAGAGGGCATCCCGATCGACATCGTCCTCACCGCGTACCACATCGGCATCCAGGTGGTCTGGGCGTCGCTGACCCCGGACGTCCGGCCGGAGGAGGTCACCGACGTCCTGGCCGTCCACCAGCTGACGCTCCGCTACCTCGAAGTGGTCACCCCCGCGGTCGGCGCCGGCTACCTCGACGAACGCCGGACGATGTTCGACGACGAACGTTCGGCGCGGCATACGGTGCTTTCCGCCCTGCTCGACGGGGAATCGGCCGACGTCGCCGCCGGGCAGGCTGGCCTGCGGCTGCCGCCGTGTTACGTCGTCCTCGCCGCGTCGGTCGGGGCACATCCCGACGAGGAGGCCAACGGCGTCGACCCGCTGGTGGCCGGACGGCGGAAGCTGCGACGGCTGCGGGTCGAACTGGAGCGCCAGATCCGGGGCACGGTTTTGACCTCGCTCACGCCCGAGGGCGGGATCGCCTTGCTGCCGCACGAAGACACGGCAGGAGAACTGTCCACACACGACTGGGCGCGACTGGAGCGGATACTGGCGGACGTGGCCCGCACGGCGGGCGCGGAGGTGATCGCCGGGGCCGCGGCGGCCGAACCGGCGCAGCTGCCCGCCGCGGCGAAACTGGCGCAGGACGTCCTCGCGGTCGCCACCGCGTCAGGCAGGCCACCGGGGCTGTACCGGCTCGACGACGTCCTGCTCGAATACCAGCTGTCCCGCCCCGGTCCGGCGCTGGACCGGCTGGCCACCCGGCTGGAACCGTTGGACGGCAACGAAGAACTCCTGCAGACGCTGGAGACGTTCCTGCGCCGTGGAGGCAGGCGGCAGACCGCCGCCGCTCTCCACGTCCATCCCAACACCGTCGACTACCGGTTGCGTCGGATCGCCGACCTCACCGGGCTGGATCCCACCCGGCTCGAACACATCGCCCTGCTGAACGCGGCCCTTGCGGCCCGCACCGTCACCGGACGGAAGTGAGGTCGTGAGTGGCGATTCGGGTTCTACTGAGGTGCACGGCAACGTGTCGTGTCCCGTACCGGCGTTGCCTCCGGCCGCGCGGCGGGTGTTGCGAAAGCCACTTTCGCAACGTTCAAGGTTGCGAAAGTGGCTTTCGCAGCACCTGAAAGTGGGCGGATAACGGGTTCCTGAGTGGTAAGGGGGTTCGACCGGCTTGCCACTCACGAGCCGGCGACCCACTCGGTTCCGGTGCCCCGTGTGCTCGCGAGGGCTCGGAGGCCTTCACCGTCGTAGAGGTCGAGCATCCGGCGCGCGGAACGCGATTCGCCGGGGAAGACGAACAGCAGCGTCCCGGTCTCGTCCGCGAGCAGTTGCGCCCGCTGGAGGACGCGAATCCCGGTGGCGCCGAAGAACTCGACCTCCGAGAGGTTGACGATCAGCTTGGCACCACGGCCATGGAGCCGCTCACTGAGCATCTCCCACAACCGGGGCGCGGTGTCGAGGTCGATCTCGCCGTTCACCTTGACGACAGCGGTTCCCTTCGCGGGCCTCGACACCCGCAGGCGAAGGCGGCCCCCTGGCGCACCCAATGCCTGCAACTCCGCGGGCACGAACAGAGCACGCTTCGTTTGAGGCGTACGAGGTACCGACAGAGAGGTCATACGGTGGAAGTACCCCGTTTTCGCGCCGCGTGAAACAGCCGGACGCTTGAAGATCGGCTCGAACGGGTACTCGTCGCACGTCGGAGGTGATGGTCGATGTCGCAAGCACAGTACGGAACCGGGCCCGTGGTGACCGGATTCGACGGGTCGCGGGAAGCTCGCCGGGCCGCCCAGTGGGCGGCCGCCGAAGCGAAGACCCGAGGGCTCGGCCTGGTCCTCGCGTACTGCACCGGGGATCGCTTGCCACCGCCCGGTTCCGACCCCGTCGCGGCACCGCTCACCGAGGTCGTCCCCGGCTCGGCCGAGGCGGAACCGGCGCGACTCCAACTGGATTCCATGGCCGAAGCGCTCCAGCACACCGACCCGGGACTCGACGTCCGGACGGTCGTCCGGGGCGGCACCCCGGACGAGGTGCTGACGTCCGTCGCCGACGAGACGGACGCGACGATGATCGTGCTGGGCGAATCCCACACCGGCGTATTCGCCCGTGCCATGACCGGCTCGACCGAATCCGAGGTCACCACGCACGCCGGGCGTCCGGTGATCGTCGTCCGCGGGGACGAGGCCCCGCCGGACGGTCCGGTGATCCTCGGTACCGACGGCACGGAGCAGAGCGCTCAGGCGGCCGGATTCGCGTTCGACTTCGCGGCGAGGCACGGTCTGACCGTGCACGCGGTCCACGCCGCGAGGCTTCCCGTCTGGGGACCGGCGAGCGAACCGCTGCTCGGCGGCCCGGTACTGGATCCGGCGCCGGCGATCCCCCAGGACGTGGCCGACGAACTCGTCGACCGGCAGCTGAGCCCCTGGCGGGAACGCTATCCGGACGTGCCCGTGGAGATCGTGCACGGCGTCGGCCCGACAGCGCAGGCGTTGACCGTCCAGTCCAGCGAGGCGGCGTTGCTGGTGCTCGGCCGGAGCGACCATGGCGGTCTGCGGCGTCTGTTGCTGGGTTCGGTCAGCGACGACGCGCTCCATCACGCCCATTGCCCGGTAGCGGTGGTGCGTTCGTGAGGGTCACCCGTCCAGCGGGGCGGCCAGTCCGCCGAGAACCTTTTGCGACGCCCGCAGTTCCTGCGCCATGAGGAGGCCGGCGGCCCGCGCCTTGGCGAGGTTCTGCCCGACCTCGGACACGGCGTCCCAGGCTTCGGCCGCCGGGCCGGTGGCCGGGAGGTCGCCGTCCAGCAGGCTCTCTTCGAGCTGCTGCTGGAGTCCGGGAAGGACGTGGGCGAGGTCGTCGGCCAATTGACGCAACGCCCCGAGCGTCCGGCCGAGGTCGGCTGCCGAGTCCGGCTCGCCGTCGCGCACTCGCCGGTACAGGTGACGCACCACGGAAGAGGCCTGTGCGGCCAGCAGGTACGGCGGCTCCGCCGAAACGAGGTCCATGACCGCTAATACCCAGCGGGGGCATCGGGAAAACAGGTTTGCCGTTTCGAAGCCGGGGTAATCCCCGCTTCGTGACCGGAGACGACCTCACGTTCGGTATCGAAGAGGAGTTCTTCGTTGTCGACCCCCGAGGACAGCTTTCCCAGAGTGGCGACCTCGTCATCGACTCCGCCGAGGAGCCCCGAGGCGAACTCCAGCGCGAACTGACCCGATCGCAGGTCGAAACCGCGACGGACATTTGCCGCACGCACGAAGAAGCGTTGCGTCAGTTGCGGGGCCTGCGGGGCGAACTCGCCGAAGCCGCGGCACAGCGTGGCTGCCGTCTGCTGCCCTGCGGGAGCCCGCCGATGGCCGAGAGCGACCTGCCGCACATCACGCCGAATCCCCGCTACGAGCGGATGGCCGAACATTTCGGTGCCACCGCGAGGACTTCGCATACTTGCGGTTGCCACGTCCACGTCGCGATCCCCGATCGTGAGACGGGGGTCCGGTTGATCTCGCATTTCCGCCCCTGGCTCCCCGCGCTGCTCACGCTCACCGCGAATTCCGCGATCTCCGACGGTTTCGACACCGGCTACTCCAGTTGGCGCTACCAGCAGTGGACCCGATGGCCGTCCGCCGGGCCGCCGCCGGAGTTCACCTCGCTGGACCACTACGAGAGCATCGTCGACGCCTGGCTGCGCGCGGGCGCGATCCTCGACCGCAAGATGGTTTATTGGGACGTAAGGCTTTCCGAGGCGCAACCGACCGTGGAGTTCCGGTTCTCCGACGTGGCGGCGACCCCGGAGGAAGCGACGCTGCTCGGCGTCCTGATCCGGGGCCTGGTCACCACGATCCTCGACAGCACCGAGCCGGCGCCCGGGCTCTCCAACGAAATCCTCCGCGCTCACCTCTGGCGCGCGTCGCGAGAAGGACTTTCCGGCCAGTGCCCGCATCCGCGGACCGGTGACCTCGCCCCCACGGCGAAGGTGATCAGCGACGTCGTGGACTTCGCCGCGGCCGCGCTGGAGATGACCGGGGACCTGGACTTCGTCCGTGACGGCTGTGCCCGGCTGATCGCCGACGGCGGCGGCGCGGACCGCCAGCGCGTACTGTTCGCGCGATGCGGGCTGCCGGGCGACGTCGTGGAGCAGTTCGCCTTCTAGCGCTTGGTCTCGGTGACCGGCGCGCCGACGTCCCTGCTTCGCCGGGGCTGCCCGCGCCGGGTCACCTCGCGGCCGGTGGACGCACAACCTCGCTACGCCGGCCGCTATCCGGCGGGTTACCCGCTTTGGCGGCGATAAACCTCCGGCTACCCGGCCGATCCGGCCTTGAGCGCCTTGAGCATGTCCCGCATCGTGCCGTCGTCCACCGGCAGCGCCCGCAACGCCGCCACCGCCCGGCCCTGAACCGACGAACACCAGCGCCACCAGGAATCGAGGATCTCCGGCTCTCTCGCCTCGTCCGCGGGCACGAGCGCGGGCCAGCCCAGCGCGTCGGCCTGCGCGGTCACCGCGCCACCGCCGTCGACCGGGTCGACGGCCAGCACCGGGATCCCCGCGCGGAGTCCCAGCACCAGCCCGTCCGGGCGGGTGGTGACCGCGACGTCCAAATGGGACAGGATCGAGGTGAATTGATCAGGTGTCGCACAGTGTTCCCAGTCGGAAGCCGCCAGACGCGGGTCGAGCGGGACCCGGCCGCAGTCGAGTCCGGCGAGCCATTTCGTCACCGAGGCCCGCACGGGGCCGGGCTCCGGCCCGAGGATCACCCCCACCACCAGGACCTCGTCGGTCGGGGCGCCGACCGCCAGGTCCGGGGTGGCGATCCCGGGGTGCGCCCCGGCCAGCACCTCCTCGAAGCCGGCGACCGTCTCGTCGTCCGGGTCGTCCACCGAGACGCCGACGGCGATCCGCGAACAGTGCGCGAACCGCCGGTGCACCTCGCGGATCTGCCACCCGTGGACAGGGCCACCGGCGAACACGACATGGCTGTAGCGCGCCGGATCCGCCTCCTCGTAAGCCAGGCCTTCCCGTCGGCAGGCGGGGCTCCACGCTAGGTCGTGAGGCATTCCCGCGGCGGAAAGGGCCACGCCGACCCTGCGCATACCGAGAACGTCCCCCGCGGAAGCGCCACCGTCACGGAAACTCGCCCATCCGATCACCAAAGCTCGCATACCCGACGCTTACCCCGCCTGGCCGGGTTCACACCTCGCGAACCTGTTGCGGGAGAGCCGGCTGTCCGGGGACTCGTGAGTGTTTTGGGTCGTTCTAACGACCCAAAACACTCACGACCGGGCGGAAGCGTCCCGCACGGCCGACTCGGGCAGTTCGCCGGCGGGCGCGACGCCGTCGATCCAGTCCTGCCCGGTGACCAGTTCCATCAGTTCCTCGTAGAGCGCGTCGACGCGCTGGTCGGATCGGGCCAGGGACTGGAACACCTCGGTCGTCGGTCCCTCGAACGCCTTGCCGAGATCCTCCGCCATCGAACAGACCAGCCCGGCCATCTCGCCGAAGCGACCGGAAAGCCCGATCGGGACGGTGAACTCGGGCCGCAGCAGTTCCTTCTCGTTCACGGTCTCGCCCTTGTGGCCCGTATTCCCTTCGTCATGGGTAGGGCTACCCGCTGTGGTTCCGGCTTAACCGGCGTCGAGGCGCTGGACGAGACGGCGGGCGGGCAGCGCCATCGCGCCGAGCCCGATCGACGTCGTCACTTCGTCCGTGGGCGTGACGAGCAGCTGGTCGATCTCTTCGACCAGCGTCCGGCAGCGCTCCAGCTTGTCCGGATCACCCGAACGAGCCACCTCCGCGAGCGTCTCGAGCAGGTCGCCGACCACCCCGCGCGCGTATTCCCCGGGATGCCGGAACGGCTGCTCGCTCCGGGCCGCCTCGCTGACCGCGTCGATCAGCTGGGCGAGCGGCGGCCACAGGGAAACGAGGTTCGCCAGCGGCTCCTCCCGCACCTCACGCCGTCGACGCAGATTCAGGTACCGGCCCTCCCGCTGCCAGCCGATCGCGTCCTCGGCTTCGGCCGCCAGGCTCCGGACGTCGCGCATACGCCGGTCCAGATGATCCGCCGCTTCGGGCGGCTCTCCGCCGCGGACCAATGCGGCGGTCTCCTTCAGGACGTCCTCGATGGCCGACGCGAGCCGGGACGTCGCGGACCACAGGCGTTCACCGTGCAGTGGCGGCAGGACGACCGCGTTGAGCACCGCGCCGATCGCCGCGCCCAGCGCGGTTTCCAGCAGCCTGTCGGCGAGCAGGACGGGTTCGGTCGCGTTGCCGTAGGAGATCAGCAGCATGCCGGTGATCCCGACCCAGATGCCCGAATCACCGAAGCCCTGCCACGAACCGATCAGGAGTCCGGCGAAGATGACCACTCCGAGCGCCACCGTCACCGATGGGATGAAGTGACCGGCGCACGCCGCGAGGAGTACGCCGGCCCCGACCGCGCCGACCTGCTGTGCCCAGCCACGCAAAGACCGGTAGACGGTGGCCTGCACCAGGAACACGGCCGCGTACGGAGCCAGGAACGGCTGCGGCAGGTGCAGGACCGACGTCGCGACGATCCACGCGATCACGGCGGCCGCCGCGGCCTTCGCGGTCTGGACGAGACTCCGTCGTTCCTCACCCGGGAGCCGCATCGCCCGGCGAAACCAGGCGTACGCCGATGTCCGGCCCGTTGTAGTCATGGGCACCTCCTCGTGCCCCGGCTACCCGGTCCGGCCACCCGGCGAAACCGCGGCGCCGGTCTCAGCGCCGGTAGTGGACCTCGCCACGCAGCGCGGGTGCGGTGGGGTCACCGCAAAGCTGTTCGAACGTCACGTCGAGGGCGGTGAGGCCTTCGGCGTCACGTTCGAGGTGGCTGACCGTGTACGTCGAATAGTCGTCTTCGCAGCCCAAACCCAGTGAAATGGCATAGATGCGCGCACCACCGGCGTAGGTGATCGGAGCCGTACACCTCGAGTGGGGGCCCGACACGCGAGTCACGTCCCGCGGGAGTGTTGCGAAGCCACTTTCGCAACGTTGAAGGTTGCGAAAGTGGCTTTCGCAACACTCGTCGCAACACCCGCCACGGCGCCGGACCCGACGACCGGCACCGGCCACGACACGTCTGCCTTACCCCTTCTCAGTGCACCCGCCGGTCTTCGGCCGTGCCCCGGTACCGGATCGTCCACAGGCTGCGCCGGATGTAGGTGCGTTGCAGCCACCGGTCCCGCCCGTTGTGCCGCGCGAAGAACTGCGAACGCGCGTGCAGGCCCTTGCGGTTGTTGATCAGCAGCGCGGTGCCCGGCTCCAGTTTGACCTGGTGCGCGACCTCGCGGCAGATCCGCTGCAGTTCCTCCAGCGCCTGCTCGGCCTCGACGGTCTCCCCCACCACGCCGTTGGCCGAGACGGCCACCTCGGGCGAGTCCGCCGGCCCGGAGATGACCGGCACCAGGTCCGACAGTACGTCGGCGCCCTTCGCGACATCGCGCACGTAGCTGCCGGGCGCGTTGAGCCGGAACAGCGGACGGCGCAGGGTCTCTAGGACCTCGGGGCTCAGGGCCGCCGAGATGTCCCGGCCGTCGGCGTAATAGGTGACGGCTTCCTTGTTCCCGTCCTGGCGAACGCAGTTCAGCACCAGGAAGTCCGGATTGGACACGTCGTACCGGCCGACCTCGTCGTGCACGATGTCGTTGTGGAAGTTCAGGAACACATGCGAGCTCTGATTGGTCTGGCTTCGCGCCCCAGCCGACACCGGGACGACGTCGTGTACGAGACGCCCGCTCTTCTCGGTGGTGAAACCGACCGGCTCGCCGAGCAGCTGGCTCAGTCCCAAAAGGACGGTCTCGGCGACGAAGGTCTTCTTGTCCTTGCTGGGCTCGCCGTCGATCGGGGTCTCCGGCAGTTCCGGGTCCACCGGCAGGTTGCGCACGAGTGCGACGCCGGGCGTGTCGACGTGCCTGCCGAAGTCCAGGATCGTCTGCAGCTGGTCGATGGGCAGCCGTGAGAAGGCCACCCGGAGCATCGCCAGCGAGCGGTCGATGTCGTCGACGGGGTTCGGGAAGGTCCGCAGTTCGCTTCCGATGGTCTCCCGGACCTCGTCGGCGAGGACGACCTCGGCGAACGTGCTGACAAGGGTTTCCTGCTTGCTGGTCATGGCGTCCTATCTACTTTCCGCCGCCGCTGGATCGACGGTCTTCTCCGAGTCCTTTTCGGACTTGTTCCGGAACTTGGCGATCAGGGTGAGCGCGGGCGCGGTGGCGATCGTCGAGACCAGCGTCATGATCACGAGCATCGCGAACACCGTCGGACTGATCACCTTCAACTGGAGCCCGACGTTGAGCACCACCAGTTCGGTCAAGCCCCGGCAGTTCATCAGCGCCCCGAGTGACATCGATTCGCGCCAGCCGACGCCGGTCAGCCGTGCCGCCGTGGTGCTGCCGACCCATTTGCCGAACACCGCCACCGCCGTGATCACCACGGTCCACAGCCACATCGAACCGGAGCCGAGCAGGCTGAACTCGGTGTGCAGTCCGGTATAGGCGAAGAAGAGCGGGAGCAGGAGCGTCAGAGTCACGCTGCCGAGTTTCCCGGCGGCACGGGCGACGACCGGATCCTTCCGCGGCGCGATGACGCCGAACAGGAAGGCGCCGAACAGCGCGTGGATGCCGATCTCGTTGGTGGCCAGCGCGGACAGCATGATCCCGCCGAGCAGGATCGCCAGCACCGCGGGCTCGGGTACCCGGGCGAGCAACTTGAGCAGCAGCGGCCGGACCACGTAGATCATCACCACGACGAACACCATCGTGAGCCCGATGGTCAGGAACACCTCGGACGGCGTGCCGCCCTGGCTGACCGCGACCACCACGGCGAGGAGACACCACGCGGCGACGTCGTCGACGGCCGCGCAGGTGAGCGCGAGCGCGCCCAGCGGGGTCTTCGAGATGCCCCGGTCGGTCAGGATCCTCGCCAGGACCGGGAAGGCCGTCACGCTCATGGAGACCGCGATGAACAGCCCGAAGGCGAGGAAGCTGACGTCACCGCCGAAGATCGGGTACATGCCGAGCGCGAGGACGATGCCGGAGACCATCGGCAGCGCGATGCTGACCTGGCTGACCGTCACCGCGGTGAACCCGCGCCGCCGCACCGCGTCGACGTCGATCTCGGAACCGACCAGATACATGAAGAAGATCAAACCCAGCTGCGACAGGATGTTGATCGCCGAGACGACGCCGGTGGGGAACAGCCAGCCGAACCCGCCGGGCCAGAGCAGCCCGAACAGGGACGGTCCCAGCAGGATGCCCGCGACGATCTCACCGATCACGGCGGGCTGGCCGAGCCGTCTGGCCAGCACTCCCGCCAGGTAACAGGCGCCGAGGATCACCGGCAGCGCGACCAGAAGGCGCGCGTAGGTGTCGGGGCCACCCGCGGCCGCCTTCGCGGGCGTGCCCGCGACCGGCTCGTAGGCCGAACCCAGCCCGAGCACGACGACGACCACCACCGCCGGCACCGCGATCAGTACCGTCCCGACGAGGATCCGGCGCACTGTGGTTCGCCGGCTCCGCTCCTGTACCGCTGACTCCATCGAGATCTCCTTAACCCGCACGCAATTCCAGCGTGCAGCATTTGACGCTGCCACCCGCCTTGAGCAATTCGGACAAATCGGCACCGATGGGTTCGAAACCGTGTTCCCGCAATTGCGCGGTCAGACCGGTGGCCGCCTGCGGAAGCACGACGTGCTTTCCGTCCGACACGGCGTTGAGGCCGAAAACGGCGGCGTCGCGCTCCGAGGCCAAGATCGCGTCGGGGTACATCTCCTTGAGTACCAGGCGGCTGTCCTCCGAGAACGCCTCCGGGTAGTACATGACCGTGTCGTCGTCGAGTACCGCGAGCGCGGTGTCCAGGTGGTAATAACGCGGGTCTATCAAGGTCAGCCCGATCACCGCGCGGCCGAAGAACTCCCGGGATTCGTTGTGCGCCTCGGGGTTCGTGCGGAAACCGGTCCCGGCGAGAATCCGCTGCCCGGCGACGAGGTAGTCGCCCTCCCCCTCGTTGACCCACTGCGCTTGCCGCACATAGCGATAGCCGTTCGCCCGGAACCACTCCAGGTACGCCTCGGATTCACCGGCGCGCTGCATGTGATGGAACCGTGCGACGAGCACCTGACCGTCGACGACGGTGGCGCCGTTGGCGGCGAACACCATGTCGGGCAGGCCGGGCACCGGTTCGAGCACTTCGACGCGGTGCCCCAGATCGGTGTACAGATCGTGCAGCCACTCCCACTGTGCGACGGCCAGTTCGGTGTAAGTGGGCTTCTTCGGGTCCATCCACGGATTGATCGAATACTCGACGTCGAAGTACGTCGGTCTGACCATCAGATAATGCCGTTCAGTGGCTGTACGAGACACGCTGTCCTCCACGCGATTTTGGGCGTCTTCCACCACCGGGCCCTGGGTAAGGGTCCGGATCCGTCGAAAGAATTCGTTGCTACTTCTGGGTTTCGCTGAGCTTGACCTCGATCTTCCCGGCCAGGTCGTTCGCGTTCCGCATGGCGTCGTCGAACGACGAACCGAGCGCGCCGATACCGCCGAAGATGTTGTTGCCCAGCGGCGGCCGCTTGATCAGATCACCCGGCTTCGCGAAGATCTTGAGGTAGTACAAGGATTGCGAGTTGTTCACCGCCGGCGGGACGGCGATCGACTCGATCACGCCACCCGGGCAGATCAGGCACATCGCCGCCGTGTGCACTCCGGTCGGGGTGAAGTGATCGACGTCCGGCCGCACGCCCCGGGAGACGTCCATGAGTCCCTTGATCGGGTCGTAGCCTGCCGAAAGCCGGGCCATATGGTCGAGCCCTCCTCCGCCGGGACGGACGGCGATCTCCAGCAGGAACGGCTTTCCCTGGTGGAAACGGACTTCGGCGTGCAGTGCGCCGCGGGTGATCCCCTGCGACTGGACCCCGGCGGCCACCACGGCCTGCACCTCGGCCACCTGCTCCGGCGTGAGCGACGTCGGGGCGTGGTGCACGTCGTCGTCGAAGGTCTCCCCCTCGGAGGTGACGCGGTCCACAATGGAACCGAGGTAGACCTCTCCGTCCCAGGCGAGTGCCTCGATGAGGTGCTCATGACCGTCCAAGAAGGACTCGACGAGCAGGCCGTGCGGGCCGAGGTCCAGCCCTTCGGCCTCCATGTTGTACCAGGTCATCCGATCGATGCCTTCGCGCGCCTGTGCGTAGCGCTCCCGCATCTTCTCCTCGTCGTCGACCCGGAAGACGAAGTTGCTGGCCGCGCCCAGGGTCGGCTTCAGGATCACCGGGTAGCCGAAGTCTTCGGCGGCCTGCAGGGCCGCGTCGAGGTCCTCGACGAACCGGAAGTCCGGATGCGCCGCACCGCCCTTTTCGTGTGCCTGCCGCATGATGAGCTTGTTCCGGCTGGTCCGCGCCGCGTCGACGCCGATCCCGGGCAGGCCGAGCGCGTCGGCCACCGCGGCGACCAGGACCACGCCGGACTCGGAGAAGGTGAGCACGCCGTCGAAGGATTCCTCGGCGTGCCAGGCCTTCGCGTGGCGGATGAGGTCGTCGATGTGGTTGCTGCCGGCGATCCGGTAGCGCTCGGACGGCCAGAGGTCCTCCGTGCCGATCCCGTTGAGCACGTACAGGACCCCGCCGAAGTCCTCGATCTGCTGATACCGGGGAAGGTAGTAGTAGGAGTTCTGGCTGGCTTCCAGCGCGAGCAGTTTCACGACACACCTCGTAGGGCAGGACGGGTTGGGTGGATGCCGGACGCGCGCACGAGCGGCCGGTCGAGCGGTTCGAGTCCGGTGGGGACCGGGTTCGCGCCGGTCAGGCGGGCGGCCAGCGACCGGGCGATCAGCGGGGCGAATTTGAACGACGAGCCCCCGCACGCCGCGTAGGACAGGACGTGGTCGCCGAGGATGGCGAGCATCGGGCCGAGGGTGGAGCGCCGGGCCAGGTAGTGGCAGTCCCGGGTGTCGACCAGCCAGTCCCGGCGGAAGCCCGGGATCAGCGCGGCGAACGTGTCGATCAGATGCTCGCGCCACCAGGAGGGCGTCCTGCCGCCGCCGACCTCGTCGACGACCCGGCAGGCGCTCGCGGCACTGAGCTTCAACGGCGTCCCGGCGACCGGTGGCACCAGCCAGGCGCCGCCGGGGGTGCCGAGCGAGGTGATCGCCGGTGTGGCCGCCCACGCGGCGGCGTCGGACGGTGGGATGTCGCAGTAGAGCATCGTCTGCCGGTGCAGCACGAGTTCCCTGGACAGCTCGGGCGCCAGCAGGTCTCGCGACCACGGCCCGGCCGCCAGCAGGACGGCGTCGCCCCGCAGGATCTCGCCGTCGGCCAGCCGCACCTCGGCGCGATCGGCGTCGACCCCGACCACCTTGCGGTGCGGATGGAGTTCGGCGTGCGCGTGCCAGCGCAGCCAGCCGGCGCAGGCCGCCAGGACGCGATCCGCGAGCAGGACCCCGGCGTGCGCCTCGTGGACCGCGCCCGTGCCAGGGGCGAACCCGGCGTGGGGGAACTCGGCGGCGAGCTCGCCCGCGCCGAAGAACTCCGCTTTGGACCCCGCGGCGGTCAGCAGTTCCTGCGCGGCCGTCGCCTTGCCGTCGGCGATCGCGGTGAGCGCGCCGACCTGTTCGTAGAACGACGTGGACAGCAGGTGTTCGAGTTCGATCCACGCGTGATGCGCGCCGACCGCGGCCGCCGTCGTGGCGGGATCGTCGAAATGCAGGGCGCGCAGGACCCGGTGACGATCGAACGACGTCGCGCCGGAGAACGGGATGTCGGCCTGGTCGGCGATGACCACCTCGTGCCCGGCCGACACGCACTCGACGGCGGTCAGCAGCGCGATGACGCCACCGCCCGCGAGCACGATCCGCATGGCCTTCCCCCTCCGGACGAAAAGTTCAGGTGGACACCACGGGATGCCCGGACGCCGCGGCCGGGTGAGGCGCGGCGTCCGGGACGACCCCCGGTGCGAAAGGAATCAGGAGTTGCGCGGGGTCACGAACGTGTCGTTGATGACGTAGCCGTCGAGGCCGTACGTCTCCCCGTATTCGATGAGATCACTGGTGCGGTTGAGGAAACCGCGCCCGTTGTTGTTCAGCGAGGTGTTGCACAGCACGCTGAACCCGGTCTGCTCGCGGAACGCCTCGAGCAGATCCGTGATGCCGGCGTTGCGTTCCCGCGTCACCGTCTGGGTGCGCGCGGTGCCGTCGACATGGGTGATGGCCTTCAACTCGTCGGAAGTGACGTGGTTGAAGTACAGCATGTACGGATCCTGCACCGAACCGACGAACCACTGGGGAGCGTCGGATTCCAGCGCGATCGGCGCGATCGGGCGGTAGTCCTCCCGGCGCTTGATCTTGTTGAGCCGCACGGTGGTGTCGACGGTGAACGGCGCGGCGAGAATGGACCGGTTGCCCAGCGCCCGCGGCCCCATCTCGTACCGGCCCCTGGCCCAGCCGATGATGTTGCCGTCCTTGATGTACTTCGCGACCTCGCTCGCCACGAGCGGCCGCGTCTCGTACTTCGCCGGATCCGGGACGACGTCCTCGACGAAGTTCTCCCCCGCGTAGACGTCCCAATCGATGGTCGCCTGCCCGGTGTAGAACCACTGCGCGTCGATCGCCGTGCCCAGCGCGGAACCGCTGTCGTTGGGGCAGGGCGGCACGAACACCGAGGAGAACAGGCCGCTCTCGCGCCACAACCGGTTCCAGTCGCAGTTCAGCCCGCAACCGCCGGAGATCAGCAGAGGCAGTCCCTCGGTCATGTTCTTCGCGGCGTAGTCGTAGAACCGGTCGAAGATCGCCTGCGAGTGTTTGGCGGCCGCGTTGCGGTACTCCTGCGACCAGACACCGGCGTTGTACAGATGGGACCAGGACATCTCCTCTTTGGACAGACCGAGGATGATGCCGTCGCGGTCGAGGATGAAGTCGATGGTCTTCTGCTCGTCGGGTGTGAGCGGGCCCGGCTCCGCGAACCCGGTCAGCGCCATCTGCTTGCCCGCGTCGTTGAACCGGAACTTTCCCTTGCCCAGCGGGAACTTCGGGTCCGCCAGGGCGAACAGGTAGGCGTACTTCGCGCCCGGGTCGGTCAGCACGTGCTGCAGGTGAGTGGCCTCACCGCGCTCGTCGATCCGGTAGAAGTCCCCGATGTTCCCTTCCCACACCAGGGAGTAGTACGCCTGGCCGGGTGCCGCGGGGGCCATCCCGAGGGAGGTGTAGATATGCGAGCGCTCGTGGGTCGAGGAGAAGTAGCGCACGTCCTTGCCGAAGAACTTCCCCGCCTCGTCGGAGACCGCGCCCTCGCCGACACCGAAGTATCCGGTGCGGGAAGGGGGTTCCACCGAGAACTCGCCCTTGACCCAGCCGCCGAGCGCGACCACGTCGGGCTGTCTGTCGAGCATGCCCGCCGCACGCGCCATCAGCTCGCCGGTGATCCGGTCGTAGCGCGGGTAGTTGTCCTTTTCCGACTCCAGCGCGAACAGCAGCTTGCCGTCCTCGATCGCCACGATCCCGCCATCGTGACCCTCTTTCATGGACAGAATCAGCATTGTGTCACCGAATTTCGCTCGCCTTCATTCGTCGATTCATTCAAGCCGCGCGGCCCGTTGACCGGAAGCTCCGCACGGGGAGAACAATCAACCTTCGGACGAGCCACCCGGCAGGGTGCGCACGGCCTCGCGGCGCAGCGACTCGAACGCGGTCTTCCGCGCCCTGCGGCCCGCCATCGGGACGGCGGCGGCGAGCGGGTTCGGATCCCGTTGCCGCTCGGCGGCGAAAGCGCTGACCAACCGGGAAACCGCGTAGCGGCCGGCCACGTTGGCGCGCTGCAGCAAACCGGCGTCCACCACGGATTCGAGGAGTTCGTCGGCCGTTTCGATCATGATGCCCATCGCCGCGGCGACGCCGATGGACGTCGTCCAGCCCGCGCCGCTCTGCCCGAAGTGATGGATGGCCTCCCGCCCGGCGGGCGAAAGATGTTCGTACGCCGACGTGAACCGGTCGCGCACATTGACGTCACCCACACAGAGGCTGTCCATGAGCCGTTCGCGATCGGCGAGCTGGCCCGCCGTGTAGGCGATCGCCCATTCCGGACGCGCCGCGATCCTGCGGCCGACGATGTTGACCGCCAGCGGGAGATCGCCGCACAGATCGGCGATCGCGTCGGTCGCGTCATGTTCGGCGCGGACCCGGTTCGCTCCGGCGATCCGGACGATCAATTCCAGGGATTCGTTGCGCGTGAACGTATCCAGCTCGACACGGTTCGTGTCCTCCAGGCCGAGCAGCCGGGCGCGGCTGGTCACCACGACCTGACTGTGCGGCGCCTGGCCGAGCAGCGGCCGTACCTGACCTTCGTCGCTGACGCCCGCCAGCAACACGAACAACCTGCGTTCCGCCAACAGGGATCGGTACAACCCGATCCGCTGCATCGGGTCGTCGGGTACGAGGTGCGCCGGCACGCCGAGCGCGCGCAGGAAGCCGCGCACGATCCCGTTGGCCGACCGGCCACCGGTTCCGCTGTTGCTCAGATCCGCGTAGAGCTGCCCGTCCGGGAAGTCCGCGGCGACCTCTTCGGCCAGCCGCAAGGCGAAGGCCGTTTTACCTACACCGATCGGACCACTGATGAGCAACGGCACTTTGACCGGCCCGGTCGCCCCGATCATCCCGGCGGCTTCGGCCAGATCACGCTCCCGGCCGACGAAGGTCCTCGAACCCATGGGCAGCTGCGCCGGACGGGCGAGGTGGATGACCCCGGACGCCAGCGCGTGCGCGCCGTCCACGGGAACCTCGGCCTGCGGTGGCGCCGGCGCACGCTCCTCGCGCGCCTCGACGCCGACACCCGTCTGCCCGGCGATGCTCCGCCAACGCCGTTCCCACGCCGCGCGGTCCCCGCCGCACGCGGACACGAACGCCAGTGTCACGGCGAGGGTGGGCAGCCGGTGGCCGCTGGCCGCGCTGGACAGCACGGAAGGCGCGAACAGCGCCGTCCGGGCGAGTTCCCGGTAGCTCGGGTTTCCCGCCCGGTTCCGTAACACCCGCAGATCATGAGCGAATGCGGCGATCGGACCAGTGGAGCCGTCCAACGGTCGCTCGGGTCTGCCCATGCCATCTCCTCCCCTGGATGGGGCAACGCGATCGCGCTGCGTGACCGACATCCTTGCGGCCTTCCTGGCCACAACCCTAAAGGACCAATGAACCATGCAGCAGATACAAATAGGTGACTCAATGTACAAAGTCCAATAGTTGGACGCGGAAATTCACCTGCTTGGTGGCACCGGATAGGGTTCGTCCATGTCTGACCCCCTGCCGCCACTCGCGGAACTCCGGCGAGCCGCCGAAGTGTTCAACGGCTTCGCGAATGCCGACACCTCATGGCTCCGGCTGATCCACGAAACAGCCGACAAAAGAGGGCTCTCCGCGATCGACCTGTCACAGGCCGCTCATCGCACAATTCTTCTGCGCTGGCTGAACTCGTGGGGATGCCGCATCCGGTATCCGCGCGAAGGCGAGCCCGCCCCCTACGACGACGGGGTCCGGACCTGGTGGGAAGCCTGGGGCGCCCGCCTGCCGGACGTCGACCTCGTCCACCTGACGGATGCCGGTATCGACACGGCCGCGAAGGCCTACTCGGACCTCGCGAGCGTCGTCGTCTCAGCCGGACGGTCGCGGCGTACGCTGGGCCCGACCGCCGCGGCCAAGGCACTGTATGCGTTGCGGCCCAACACGATCATGCCGTGGGACGCCGCGATCGCGGCCACCCTCCACGGCGACCGGGACGGCGCCGCGTTCGGCAGGCACCTGCGCCTCGGCCGCGACTGGGCCGCCGCGGTGATCGCGGAGGCCGGGTCTTCCGGGATCTCCGGGGAAGCGATCCCCGCCCTGATGGGCAGGCCGGTGCCCCTGGCGAAGATCCTGGACGAATACCTTTACGTCGCCTTCACCATGGGCGACAGAGGTGACTGGGGAACAGAAAACGGAGAATGGTGGAAAAATGGCAACCGGGGATGACGTCAGGAAGATCGCTTCGGAGCTGCCCCGCGCCTATGAGGCGCTGGTCCGGGACCGAGTGAAGTTCCGGGTGGGGCGAATCGTCTTCCTTTCGCTCTCGCCCGACGAAACCGTACTGGGATTCGGCTATCCCAAAGAAGAGCGGGAAGCACTGGTGGCGGGCGAGCCGGACAAGTTCATGATGCCGATCGCATCCGATATGCGCTATCAGTGGGTTCGCGTCCGGCTGTCCGCGATCGATTACGAGGAGTTACGAGAGCTGATCGTCGACTCGTGGCGAATGTGCGTACCGAAGAAGGTCTGGACGGAATACCTGGAAAAGAACCCGAGCTGACTACGCCTTTCGGAGTGAGCCGTTCAGCCCCTCCGACTGCCCTTTTCGGTCGCGTGAATTGCCTTTCGGCCGACCGAAAAGACCCTTTCACGACAAAGGGGGCCTGCTGCCCGGGCTGCGGGTGGTCGTGAGTGGCGATTCGGGTTAGAACCCGAATCGCCACTCACGACCACCCCGGCCCGGCCGCCTCCCTCCGCCGGAAGTCCGTGAAGGCCTCCTTCCCTACCTTGAGCGTAGGGAAGGAGGCCTTCACGGACCTGGACCCCGCACAACGAGTGGGTGGGCGGGGGACGCGCGTGCAATGAACGGGCCGTTCCTTGCAAATTTTGCAAGGAACGGCCCGTTCATAGCGTCCGGAGCGCCGGCCGGCAGCCGGGAGACAGGAGCGGAGTGCGGCAGGCAGGCCGGCTACTCGGCGACCTCCTCGATCGCCGAGGTCCCGCGTGAACCGTGGCTCCCGTATCGCTCCCACACCTCGTTCAGCCGGATCCGCCCGTCCGGCAGGAACTCCGGCGTGTTCGTGCTGTGTCCCGAGACGACCTGTCCGCTGGCCAGCACCATCGTGTAGGCCATGTCGATCGTCCCGTCCTCGCCGCATTTCCCGGTCAGCGAGCCGAGCCGGACGCCACCGCCGGTCAGTTCGGCCCAGACGAGGTCGTCCTTCTGCCGGTACAGCGTCACCGGCGCGTTCGGGTCGGCGCTGACCTTGCGGAACCGTTTCCCGTCGTAGTTGATCATCCGTTCTGCTCCGTCCGAGTCGGGAACCAGAGGTCGTCCGCGGTGAGGTCCGCGAGGTCGTACTTGCCGAGCGCGCTGGTGAGCAGCCTCAGTTCGAGGTCGAGGCATCGCACCAGCCGCACGAGTCCTTCGGACGCGTCTTCGTCGACGGCCAGCAGCGCTGCCCGGCCGAGGCCGACGGCGGACGCGCCCATGGCGAGGCATTTCAGCGCCCGGCCGCCTTCCCAGATCCGGCCGGACACCAGCAGCGACGCGTCGTGTTTCCCGATCCGGCGCAGGCATTCCACCAGCGGCAGGCCGACCTGGTCGAGGAACACCGACGGCGCCCAGCCGGTGCCGCCTTCGGCACCGTCCACGGTGACGGCGTCCGCTCCCGCGGCCCAGGCGACCTCGGCCGCTTCGGCGACGTCCCGGCCGGGGTGCAGTTTCACCCAGGCGCGGGCCCGCGGGTAGTTGTTGCGCATCAGGTGGATCTGCTGGCGCAGGATCTCCCCGGTGAACGTGCCGGGGCTGCTGGAGCGCAGCACCATGGCGGTGTCCGTGCCGAAGGTTTCGTCCACTGTGTACTGTTCGGCGACCTCGCCGGCGGCCGTGCGCGAGAGTACGGTCATCCCGCCGAGACCCGGTTTGGCGCCCTGCCCGACCTTGAGCTCGAACGCGAGCCGCCCGCTCTCCAGCAGTTTCGTCGCGGACGGGTCGCTGTAGACGAGGTTCCACACCTCGGCGTCGGCGTCCTCGGTGCTCTGCTGCACGACGACGCCACCGAGTCCGTCCGGCACGGCACCGGCGTACGCGCGGATCCGGCCGAGCAGGCCGTCCTCGGCGCTTTCGCCCATCCGGCCGTATCCGTGCATGGGCACGACGTTCTCGCCGATCACCATCGGCATCCCGAGCCTGCCCGCCTGTTCGCTCGCGGCGATCCCGAGACCGCTGCCCGCCACCTGCGTGGATCCGAAGGCGCACAGGAACACCGGCGACGGCGAGACGAAGCCGCCCAGGACCGTCCGCAGCCCGACATCGCCGTAGACCGGTTCGCGCGCGAGGTCGAACATCTTCTCCAGACGCCGCGGGACGAACACCGGCGGCACGATCCGCGCGCGGTCGAGTTCATCGGTACCCGAGTCGACGTCCGCGCCGAACAACGAACGCCCGTATCCCCCGACGTCGGGGAAGATCGCCGCGCTGCCTTCACGCGCCCGGGCGCGGATCGCGTCTTCGGGAAGCTGCCGTGCGGTGATCACGGCGTCGCGATCCCGGGCAGCTTCGGGTACGCGTTGGCCTGCCAGACCGCGTCCAGCCCGGCGAGGTACCGCGTCACCCGCTCCAGTCCCATGCCGAACCCGGCGCTCGCCGGCAGGCCTTCGCGCGCGAGCTCGAGGTACCAGGCGTACTTCGCCGGGTTCTCCCCCGTCTCCCGCATCCGCTCGATGAGCCGCCGGTACTCGTGCGTGCGCTCACCGCCACTGCACAGCTCGCCGTACCCGTCCGAGGCGACCAGGTCGAAGTTCCGCAGCACGCCCGGTTCGGTGCTCGATTCGCCGTCGGTGAACCCGCGCGACCCCTTGGGATAGTCGACGATGAAGAACGGCCGGTTCGTCTGCTCGGAGATGATCCGCTCGCCCTGCCAGTCGATCTCCGCGTCGGCGCTCTGCCCGTGCAGCAGTCCCTGCAGCCGCGACACCGCCTCGCGATGCGTCATCCGCTCGAAGTCCTCTTCCAGCAGCGGAGTGAACGCGTTCTGATCCCGCCCCAGGGCGGCCAGGTCCATTTTGGACTCTCGTAGCGTGTACGTGACCACGTGGCGGAGCAGACCCTGTGCGAGGTCGAGGACGTCCTCACGGCTCGCCCGCGCGACCTCGACGTCGATCTGCGTGAACTCGACCAGGTGACGTCCGGTGGTCGAGGTCTCCAACGGCTCCAGCCGCACGTTCGGGGCGACGTAGAAGATCTTGTCGAACGCGAGCAGCGAAGCCTGCTTGTACAGGATGACACTGGTCATCATCTTGTACTTGTGCCCGTAGTAGTCGACGTCGACCTGTTTGGCGCCACGGCATCCCGGGTCGGTGACCGGCCCGATCAGCGGCGGCTGCAGTTCGACGAACCCGTTCATGCCGAGGTACTCGCGGGTGCCCGCGGTGATGCTGTTCTGGATGCGCAACGCCGCCTGCGTCACCGGTGACGTCAGGTGCTCGCGGGTTCCCGGCGGCAGTGCCGCGCCCGGTGTTCCGGTCATCATCTACTCCCCTGAATTAGTTGCACGGTCTCGATTCCGGGCATCCCGAACCGGTCGTCGAACGACCGCTCGACGTACCGGAGCGCGTCCAGCAGGTCGCCCGACGTCATCCGCCGGTCCGCGGGCAGGTCGACGAGATCCCTCAGCGGCATCGCGCCGATCCGCTGCCATTCCAGGCGCCCGCTGGGGTCCAGCCTGCCCCGCGCGCGGCCGGCGTTGTCCGGGTGCAGGCAGAACGGGACGTCCAGCTGCCCCCGCGCGAACGCGGTGACCAGCGCGCGGCCGAGATCGCCGTCGAGCGAGAGGACGTTGTCCACCAACGCCTTCGCCTGCGCGTGGATCCCGGTGTCGCCGAGGTGCCCGATCCGCGAGACGCCCTTGGCGGCGCCGGCGGCGTGTTCGAGGGCGGTCACGTTCTCCGCCACGGTCGGCAGCCGGTGCGCTTCGGCGGTGGTCTTGACGATCAGCCTGCTCGCGCCGGTGCGGGCGGCCAGCCGCGCGGACTCCGCGATCAGCGCGAGCGCGCCGCCGGGGGTCCTCGGGTAGACGCCCATGTAGCCGTAGATCACCACATGCGTCCGCGCATGCGGTACGTACTCCCTGATGAGGGCGTGCAGCGCGGCGACGGCCTCCTCGTCCTGGCCGGCGTGCGTCTGCTGCGCGTAGCTGAAGGAGATGCAGCGGACGCCGTGCCGCCAGAAGAACATCCCCTCCAGCACGCTGAGCGCGACCAGGAGCGCGGGCGGGCACAGCTGCCCCATCATGCAGCCGCCGAACGTCTCCAGATGCGGCTCCAGCCACGGACTTCTGGCCTCCGCCAGCGTTTCGCAGCACCGACGCCAGTTGTCGACGGCCGCCGAAAGCGGCATCCGGCTGTAGGGCAGGCAGTACGAGACGGGTCCGCCCTCGGTCGCGTGCAGGCCGAAGTCCAGCAGCGTCCGCACGATCCGGCGGGGGTCCGCCGAACCGTGCCGGATCTGCACCGGGAAGTCCCTGGCGAGCACGCCGTCGAGCAACGCCGTCGTCGTCGCGGGGTCGTGGTCGACGAGCGGGTACCCGTTGAGGTCGGCATCGGCGGCCAGCGCCTTCCGCGCCGCCTCGTGGTCGCCGACCCGGGTGTAGCTGTCGATCGTGATGGTGCCGACCGTCGCGGCCCGCGCCGCCCTGGTCGCCAGCAGCCCCCGGGTCATCCGTTCCGGATCGGCGAACCCCATCCGGGGCTGGACGACCAGGTCCCCCTGGGCGTGGTGGCGCGAGACCACCTCGCCGAACGAAAGTCCCCGTCGCGGGGCGAGCACGCTCATCCGGCACCCAGCGGGACACCGGTACGCACGGCCAGGGTGTGGATGAACGTCCGGAACGGGCTCAGCCCGCCGGAGTCCTCGAACACCGCGTCGAAACCGGCCTCCACCAGCCGCGCGGCGTTGCTCCCGCCGATGACGTCGAGCTTCCCCCCGATGACGACCGGCATCGTGACCAGCGCCGGATGCGCCCGGAAGGTGTCCATCAGCCGGACCCCGTCCTGGCAGCCGTGCCCGTTGAGGCTGCTGATCACCACCAGGTCCGGACGGCGGACGGCGCATTCGCCCACGATCGTCGCGTCCGGGACGCAGGCGCCGAGATTGGTCACCCGGCAGCCCAGTTCCTCCAGCAACAGCTCCAGGTACACCAGGTTCCAGGTGTGCGCGTCGGACGAGAGCCCGGTGACGATCACGTCGAGTCCGGCGTCCGGGAGGGCGGGCTGGACGGCTTCGATGCTCATGGCGCGGCTTTCTCCCTCTCCTCACCGTCCGGCCGCACGTCGATCTCGATCAGCGCGACCGCCTCTTCGGCCAGGCGCAAGGCCTTCGCCGGGCTGTCCGCCGTCACCATCAGATCGCCGACGCGGTCCCACGAGCTCTTCAGCCCGTCGAACCGGTCACCGGCCGAAACACCGACGTCGCACATGAACACGCCCTCGGCTTGCGACGCCTTCTCGACGCCGCGCACGTCCTCGATGACGCCGGGCTCGATGGACAGGAACCGCACGGCGGCCCCTCCTTCGGCCTTGCGCGGCAACGTGTCCATGACCGGCTCGTCCTTCATCACCGCGAAGTAGGCGCGGTTGAGCTCCACCGGGTAGGCGCGCTGGATCAGCTCGATGATGCCGTCGCCCGCGAACCGGCCGGCGCATTCGACCAGGTACGGGACGCCGTCCGAGACGATCCATTCACAGTGGACGATCCCGGTCCGGAACCCGGCCGCGCCGGTGAGCCGCCGCGTCTCCTCGTTCAGCAGCGTGGTCAGCTCGTCCGGGATGTCGGCGGGGACGATATGCGCGAGTTCCACCGGACGCGGCCCGGGGAACAGCCGTTTGCCGGTGACGTTGGCGAACAGCGGTTCGCCGTCCCGCAGCAGCATTTCGACGCTGTACTCGTCGCCCTCCACGAACCGCTCGGCCAGCATCCGCAGGTCCATCGCGCGGTCCGGGACGAAGACGCCCTCGTCCTGTTCGGTGCAGTTCTCCCACGCCTGGTCGATCTCGGCGGCGTCGGTGATCACCTGCGTGCCCACCGACGCCTGCCGGTTCGCGGGCTTCAGCACGATCTTCCCCGGATGCTCCGCCAGGAACGCGCGGACGTCTTCGGGGCCTTCGACCCGCGCCGACTCCGGGTTCGCGATCCCCGCCGCCCGGCTGACCTGACGCAGCACCGCCTTGTCCCGCAGGATCTGCGCCGCGCCGAATCCCGCGCCGGGCAGCCCGTAGCGCTCGGCGAGCCGGGCCGCGAACGGTGTCGCGTACTCGGTCAGCGGCACCACCGCGGCCGGGTCCAGGTCGCGGTGCAGATGGTAGAACTCGTCGGCCTTGCCCGGGAGATGGAATTCCCACTCGATCAGCTCGCGCACCAGCGCCGAGCCGGCCACCGTCTCCCGTGCGTTGCGTTTGCGGACGACGTCGGGCTCCTCGACGAAGATCACCGTGCCGTCCTGCTGGAAGTCCTTGATGGACGAACCCAGCGCGGCGGCCACGAACCCGACCAGGACCACCGGGCGCGTCATGATTCGTCCTGGACGTAGTACCAGTTCTCCGGGTTGATCAGCCCGTACGGATTCAGCGGCGCGAATCCGCGCAGGTTCCCGGCGACCTCGAACAGCCGCCGCGGGAACGTCGGCATGAAGATCACCGGGGCCTGGTCGGCGATGTACTCCTGGTACTCGTACAGCGCTTCGAGGGAGTCCGTGGTGACGGTCTTCGCGATGAGCTCGTCCGCCCTGGCGTCGCGGTAGTTGCTGAAGTTGCAGGCCGCGCCGCTCTGGAAGAGGTTCTCGCCGGTCGGGTAGTTGTAGACCCAGCCGCCGCCCCAGCAGGACAGCTCCCACATCCGTTTCTCACCCGGCCCGTCCTCCGCCACCAGGACCGAACCCATCACCTCTTCCAGGCGGATCTCGATGCCGGCCTTGCTCGCGTCGTCCCGGAACTGCGCCATGAGCCGCGCCAGCGACGGACGCCCTTCCCAGTAACGCAGGGAGAAGCTCAGCTCGGTCCCGGCCGGGATACCTTCGCCCGCCTCACCGGGGCCGGTGCCGGGCCGGACGCAGACCGCGGGGGAAGCGCTGACGTCCCACCCGTTCT
Organism: Amycolatopsis pittospori; assembly: GCF_013870525.1. Taxonomy (GTDB): domain Bacteria; phylum Actinomycetota; class Actinomycetes; order Mycobacteriales; family Pseudonocardiaceae; genus Amycolatopsis; species Amycolatopsis pittospori. The sequence goes on along the minus strand of NZ_JACBXD010000008.1, from coordinate 73,240 downwards.
CGGCCAGCAGCGTCCGCGCCTTCTCCAGGTCGAACGGCCAGAAACCACCGCGTTCGGTGATCTTCGGCGACACGAGGTCGCTCTTGGGCAGCACCGGGATCGACCCGGTCTGGCTCCAGCCGTAGCCCTGGTAGACCTCGCGGGCGCCGTACTCCTGGTCGAAACAGCTCTGCAGCGCCTGCCGGACGTACGGCTGCCCGATCAGCTTGCCGGCGACCGTCGGGTTGCTGAAGTTCACCGCCATGAAGTTGATGTTGAACAGGATCTGCGGCTCCAGCTGGAAGCCGTCCCCCAGCGGGTTCGGCCCGCCCTTGGTCGGGTCGCCGTCCGGCTGGACGCCCATCCCCGGCGGGAGGAAGCCGACCTGGACGTCGCCCGACTTCAGCAGTTCGTACTGCTGCTCGTCCGACGTCGTCGAGACCTGGCGCAGTTCGTCGAGATGCGGCGGGTTCGGGCCGCTGTAGTGCTCGTTCGGGACGAAGGTGATGACGCCTTCCTCCGTGTAGCTCTTCAGCCGCCACGGCCCGTTCACCACACTCCACACAGGACTGGCCGCCCAGCGCGTGCGATGGCTGTTGTCCTCGGCGACCGGGTCGCCGTTCTCCGCCATCAGGAACTCGTAGACGGCTTCGGCCTGATCGATGTCGTGCGTGGCGTCGGCGGGACCGTCCGCGGTGCGGTCCCACGCCTTCGGCATCGGTGTGATCATGGTGAGCTGGTTCAGCAGCACCCAGTTCTTCGAGTACGCCTTGTCGAAGGTGAAACTCACCTTGTCGTCGGCGACCTTCTCGAACGACACCAGGTTGTCCGGGAAGTACCCCTCGGAGTAGGCACCGAACTTCGGCCCCTTCACCTTCAGCATGTTCATCCAGAAGATGACGTTGTCCGCGTTGACCGTCTCGCCGTTGGACCACTTCCACGGTTTGATCCGGACGGTGCAGGTGCGGCCGGTCTCGTCCCACACCGGCTCTTCGCCGACGCTGAGGTCGTAGTCGATCTCCGGCGCGCCGTCCCGGCCCAGCCAGTAGAGCGGCCGGTACATCAGCATCTGGAATTCGTAGAGGTTCCGCACGCCGAAGCGCTCGCCCGGGGTGAACGGGAAGATCACCGCGGGCGGGAACCCGGGCAGGCAGGCCCAGGTCGCCACGCCGCCCTTGATCGGCTTGTCCGTCATGGCTTTCGTTTCCTCCGTAGTGGGCCGCGCTCAGGCGGCGGTCGCCTCGAGAACCTCGACGGGCTGCTTCTTTTCCTGCGCCGAAAGCGGTTTCGCCAGACTGAAGTAAGTGCCGATCACGATCGCGCCCTGCAGGATCGCCAGACCCCAGAAGGCGTAGGGCACGCTGAACGCGTCCGCCAGCGTGGACAGGCCGACCGTCGCGCCGACGCCGAGCCCGAGGCCGACCGCTTGCGTGCCACCGAAGATCCGGCCGACCCGCTCCTCCGGGCTCGCCCGCATCAGCAGCGTCCGGGCGGCGATCCGGCCCTGCGCGAAGCAGAAGCCCGCGAACGGGATGGCCGCCATCAACGCGATGTAGTGCAGTGGCTGGATGGCCAGGCAGATCAGGTTCCCGAGGGTGCCGAGCACGGCGAGATGGATGCCCTTGAACCGTTTGCTGACCTTGCCGTACATCGCGGCGCCGACGATGAACCCGACACCGGCCAGCGCGTCGACCACGCCGATCATCCACGCGCCCTGGCCGAACGTCTGCAGGATCAGCGTCGTCAGGATGACGTTGGCGACCATCAGGCCGATGTTCCCGTTGGCGTACAGCAGCGCGAGCCGCTTGATCGGCTGGCGCACCGGGGCCTCGACCGGCGCCGACGGGTCGATCACCGTCTCCTCGACCACCGGCGCCTTGGCCGGCTTGCGGCCGATCGCGTAGACGAGGACGGCCGAGACGATGAAGGTCAGCGAGTTGAAGATGAACAGCGGCGTCGCGCCGAACCAGATCACCAGGAAGCCGGCCAGCGACGATGCCAGCAGCATGCCGGCGTTGCTCGCCATCTCGAAGTGCGAGTTGAACTTCCCGAGTCGCTCGTCTCGGATCCGTTCCTTGATCAACCCGTTGCTGGCCGGCATGAACAGCGCCGCGGTGCAGGCGAGCATGAAGTTCGCTATGTAGGACCCCAGGTTCGCGGGGCCGCCGATCCACAGCCAGACCGGCAGGGCGAACGCGGTCATCGCGCTGACCAGGTCCGCGGCCACGCACAGCATCCGCCGGTCGACCTTGTCGACCAGCTTGCCGAACAGCAGCGCGAGCGCGACCTGCGGGATCGACACCGCGATGAACAGCCAGCCCACGGCCAGGGTGGTCTGCTCGGCGTGGAAGACCAGGATCGCCGCGGCGGTGATCTGGAACGCGTTGCCCGCCGTGGTGACGAACCCGGCCGGGACCAGCAGGCGTTCGGCGAGCCGGGAACTCCGGACCGCGTCGGCGGAGAGGGTGGTGTCGGGTGACATGGGGTCTCAGACCTCGCTCGTCGGGGAGAATTCCAGTGGTGGCACGGCGAACGCCGTGGTGTGCGTGACGTCGTGGGCGGCCGCGGTGATCCGGAGGTCGAACCCGCCGGCCCGCGCGGCGCGTTCGGTGACGTCGATCAGGATCGGCGACGCGCAGCCGATCAGCGCACGCGTTTCGAGGAAGAGGTCACCCAGCCTGCCGCGGAGCACCTCCTGGTCGAGGTTGCCCTCCAGGGTGCGTTCGGTCTCGGCCCGCAGGCGTTCGACGTGCTGCACCACCAGATCGGCGGCCCGGCTGAGGCTGAAGTCCTCGAGTTCGTAGTTGAGCGCGAACCGCGACACCATCGCCGCCGCGCGTTCCGTGGCCTCCGTCGACACGGGCAGCCGGTCGGCCTCGCCGCCGACCTCCGCGGTCAGCTTCGCGAGCGTCTCGGCGAGCTCGTTCCAGGGCGTGACCAGCCGCTCCCTCGCGATCTTCTCCAGCGCGGCGCGGCTGAAGTTGGTCCGGGCGAACTCGGGCGCGGTGAGGTTGAGGTAGAGCCGCGCGATGTCACGCGGCACCTCGGCCGCGAGATCGCGGGCCCAGACCACGTGTCCCTTGCTGGTGGAGAACTTCTCGTTCTCCAGTTCGTAGAACTCGTTGACCAGCAACGTGTCCGGGAGGACGTAACGGCCTTCGAGGGCCATCAGCTCCGCGACGTGGACGACGCCCCAGGTGAACAACGGGTCGAAGCCCATGAACACCACGACCCGAGCGTCGTTCTGCGCGAGCCACGCGTCGTCGTCGGCGACCACGGGCTTTCCGTTGCGGCGCAGGGCGTACTCGGTGCAGTACATCGAGGCGGGCATACCCTCGACCCACGCGTTGAGCCGCTGACCCGGCGTCTGGAGGAACGGCGCCGGCAGTCCCCATTTCACCGGGTACGTGATCGCGAAGTCGGGCAACGGCCCGGCCAGCAGTTCCCGCATCAGCCCGAGCACATGCGGCCGCCACGCCGGACCGCGCTCCTCGTAGTAGGCGAGGAGCTGCTCGCGGTACTCGGAGACGGGGAAGACCATGATCTCGGTCTCGCGGTAGGTCACCTCGTGGGCCGGGTCGAGTACCGAGTACGGCTCGATGAGCGCGTCGAAGTCGATCGGATGTCCGCAGCCCTCACAGAACCCGCCGCGGCTGTCGGCGAGACAGGTCGGGCAGCGTCCGCCGACGAAGCCCTCGACCAGGAACTCGCCCTTGTTCTCGTCGTAGGGCAGCCGCACCTTGCGAAGGCGAAGCTTTCCCTTGTCGTACAGCCGTTTGACGTAGTCGTGGACGAGTGCCTTGTAGCCGTCGTCGGTCGGAGAGAAGCCGTCGACGTCGACGCCCATCGCCTCGAACGTGCGCTGGATGGCGCCGGTCGACTGCTCCACCAGCGCGGGCGGCGTCGTCCCGACCCGCGCCGCGCTGGTGACGAGATAGGTCTGGCTGTCGTCGGTGCAGGAGGCGAAGACACCCTCCCGGCCGGCCGCACGCAGGTAGCGCCGGTGGACGTCGGCGCCGAGGTACGGGCCGGCGATATGCCCGATGTGCAGGTCCCCGTTGGACGTCGGGGGGCCGCCGATGATCACCACCGGCCTCGTGTCGGGTGACGCGGTCACGCCTTCTCCTCGTGCCGGGCGGCGAACTTCGCCGACATGTCCGTGTCCCACCAGATCGCGTACATCTCGAAGTCTTCGGCGCCGTCGTTGAGGATGCGGTGCTCGGTGCCGGGCTTGTGGTACTCGATGTCACCGGGTTTGAACGCGCGCCGCTCTCCCCCGGTCTCCACGACCGCCTCGCCGCTGACGGCGATGAAGATCTCGTACTCGTGGTGGGAATGCGCACCCGTCGCGCCGTGCGCGGGCACCGTGACCCAGGCGCCTTCGAACGGCGCGTTCAGCGCCGTCCACGGCAGGAGCCGCTGCCCGAAGGCACCGTTCTCGAAGACCATCTTCTCCCGCTCCAGCGGACGGATCTCCATGACTGTCTCTTCCTTTCCGATGCTCAGCGGGTGGCGACGATGGGAGCCGTGTCGGACGTAGGCTGCGGGGGCACCGAAGGCGTCTCGCCGCGATGGGCGAGGATGTCCTGCAGGATGTCGTTGGCGCGCGGGGCGAGGACGCTCAGCAGCGAGTCCGCGATGCCGTGCGTGGCCTCGTTGACGCCCTGCAGGTAGACCGCGGCGGTGGCGGGCTGGTCGATCTCCAGCCGGTAGTCGCGGGTCACCTTGATCTCCGCGAGACCGATCGACTTCGCGATCTCCTGGACCATGCGCGGCATCTCCGGCGAGAAGCCGGTGCCGAGCAGCACGAGGTCCGTGCGCAGTTCCTGGACCTCGCCGGTGCGGCGGTCGGTCAGTTCCAGTACGACCTCGTCGCCCTCGTCGCGGGCGTCGGTGATGTCGTTCATGGTGATCATCCGAAGCCGGGAGCGACCGGACAGGCGGTCCAGGTACACCGAGCGGTAGAGCGAGTCCATCGTGCCCGGCGCCAACCCGGAGTAGTTGGTGTGGTGCATCTCCTCGAGCATCTGCTCGCGGGCGTCCGGCAGCGCGTCGAAGAACTTGTCCACATGGGACGGGAAGAACAGCTCGTTGTTGAACTTGCTGCTCTCGTAGTAGTTCAGCCCGATCGAACGCATCACCATGGTGGGCTTGCATTCGGGCAGGTCGTTCTGCACCGAGCAGAACAGTTCCGCCGCGCTCTGCCCGGCGCCGATCACCGCCACGCGGTACGGCAGGTCCTTGCGGAGCTTCGCGATCCGCGGCAGGTACTGCGTGCTGTGGATGACGCGGTCCTGGTTCACCGTCCGGAGCTGGTCCGGGATCCGGGCGTCACGGCCGGCGCCGACCACCAGGTACCGGCTGCGGATGGTCTCGCCGTCGGCGACCCGCGTGTCCCAGCCGGTGAGGGTGCCGTCCGTCCACACAGGAGTGATGTCGAGGCATTCCCGGCCGCGCTGCAGGTCCACCAGCGAAAGCGACTCGGCCGTCCACTTGAGATAGTCGGCGAGCTCGACCCGGTACGGCACGAAGCTGCCCATGTTCACGAACTCGTTGAGCCGGTTGGTGTCGTGCAGGTAGTTGAGGAACGAGAACCGGCTGCGCGGATTGCGCAGGGTCACCAGATCCTTGAGGAACGAGACCTGCGACAGCGCCTCCGGCAGGAGCATGCCCCGCTGCCAGGAGACCTCCTGGTCGCGCTCGATGAGGACCGAGTCACGGGCAAGGCCGGGTGCGAGCTCCTCCAGCGCCACGGCGAGTGCCAGATTGGACGGTCCTGCTCCGACTGCGAGAAGCTCGACATCACGGTTAGCCATAGTTTGCTCCGCCATCGTTGTGAGTGCTGGGAAAGTGTCCTGTGGTCCCGATGCGCCTTCAGCCACCGGAAGCCACCGAAGGCAGCAGGGGATGCGCGGTCAGCCGGACCTGGGCCATCGCCTTGTCCAGCATCACGTCACAGTCGTCGGGATCGCTGCCGGCGCAGATCACATACGCGTGGCGCGAGATGAACTCCGCCGGCGGCAACCGCATCCGGGAGCCGGGATCGACGAGCGCGTCGGCCGCGAGGATCCCGGTGCCCGGTGAGGAAAGCGGTACGGACACGGACTCGACGACGCAGTCCTGCTTCGGGTAGCCGAACCGCACGCCGACCCACCTGGGCTCGGCCTCGTAGGGGATGTGCGGGCGCATGCCGAGCGCGACGTCGACCGCGGCGGCACCCGGATCGACGCCGGTCGCGTACCGGGCCAGCAAGGGGATCAGGTCCCCGCCGAGCCGTCCGTTGATCTCCACGATCACCGGCCCGCGTCCGGTGAGCTTGAGTTCGGTGTGGGTGATGCCGTACCGGAAATCGATCGCGCTGTGCGCGCGGGCCAGCGTCGAGCGCAGCACCGGGTCGGCGAGCAGTTCGTCCTTCGAACTGACCAGATGGCCCAGTTCCTCGAAGTACGGGTGCATGCCGACCGTCTTGTGCGCCACGAACATCGGCGTGTACTCGCCGTCCACGACGGCGCCGTCCACGCTGATCTCGGGTCCGGTCAGGTACTCCTCGACCAGCGCCCCGCCCTTGTAGGCGGGAGAGCCGCCGAAGCTGGCGTCCTCCGCGGTCCGGAACGCGTCCCGCACGGCCCCGGCGTCCGCCGCGAGACTGACGCCGATGCTCGCCCCTCCCCCGCGCGGTTTGACGACGACCGGGTACCCGATCCGCTCGGCCACCCGGACCGCCTGGTCCTCGTCGTGCACGAACCCGAAGTCCGGCTGCGCGACCCCGGCCGCGGTGAGCGTCCGGCGGCTGAGCCACTTGTCGCGGCAGCCCTCGATCGCGGAGATCCCCGCGCCCGGCACACCGAGTTCGTCCGCGACGTGGGCCGCCGTCACGATCAGCGCTTCGTCCCACGACACCACGCCGAGTACCGGCGTCGTCGCGTCGAGCGCACGGGCCGCGGCCAGTACGGCGTCACGATCCTGCAGGTCCAGCACCGTGGCGCCGGTGATGTAGCGCTCCTGCCAGGTCGGTTCGGCCCCGTTGAACAGCCACAAGGGATGCCGGTGCCCGGCCGACGCCAACAGGTACTCCCGGTACGGCCGCATCCCGCAGCCGATGACCAGGACAACACCCTCCGCTGAGCTCATTCCCTCTCCCCACCAGCCCGTCGCTTCGTCGCGGGCTACTACATCCCGGGGATTGGTTGACCGGAACCCTTGATTCGGGCAGAACAATCAACGAGATGCGAGAGAGGGTGCGGGGTGCTATGGGTCGACCTGAGTCCACAAAGGACCGAACAGGTCAGAGAGCGGCCTCGTAGGCCTCCGCGAGACGTCGCAGCACGCCGGGCCCGTCCCCGGACGACGCCGGTTCGCCGAGGTGGACGACCCGCAGCTCGGCCATGAACTCCGCCCACAGCTCCGGCCCGCCCGCGGCGAGCAGTTCGGCCCGGACACGCAGGCGCTTCGTGGTCGGACGATGGTTCAGTCCCCACGAACCGAGCTGAGCGAACACGGGCACCAGCTGGATCGACGCCTCGGTCAGGCTGTACGCGGCCCGCTTGCCGGGGCCGGCGTCCTCGCGGGTCAGCAGCCCGGCCTTGACCAGCCGCTTCAGCCGGTCGGCCAGGATGTTCGAGGCGATGCCCTCTTCCGAACCGGCGAGCAGTTCCCGGAAGTAGCGACGCGTGCCGAACATGATGTCCCGCAGCACGAGCAGGCTCCAGCCGTCGCCGAACGCCTCGACCGCGGCGTTGATCGGGCAGCCCGAACGGGCGGTGTCCGCCATCCGTTTCACCTCCGGGAGAAGTGGTTGCAATCTACCACCGGGTTTTCTAGGGTGAGCGAACCGGTTGCGAATCGCAAGCAGTAGGAGGCGGGATGCTCGAACCACAGACCGCGAACGGGAAAGTGCTCTGGCACTTCACGATGTCGCTGGACGGCTTCGTCGCGGGCCCGGGCCACAGCATGGACTGGATGACGGGCACCACGTTCCGCCCGAGCCTGGTGGACGAGTACGCGAAGACCACCGGCGCCGTCCTCGGCGGCCGCGACGGCTGGGACGCTTACCCCGACCCCAGCGGCATCTACGGCGGCGCCTGGAAAGGCCCGCTCTTCGTGCTCACCCACCACCCCGAGGACGCGACACCCGTCGAAGGGGTCACCTTCCTGAACTGCGGCCCGGCCGAAGCGGTGCGGATCGGACTCGAGGCGGCGAACGGGAAGAACCTCGAAGTGTTCTCCCCGGACATCGGCCGCCAGCTGCTCGAACTGGGGTTGATCGACGAGATCGACCTGCACATCGCGCCCGTACTGCTCGGCGACGGCATCCGGCTGTACGACAACCCGGGCGGCACGCCGATCCGGCTGCACGGGCTCGGCGTGACCGACCCGTCCGGCTCGACCGACGTCCGCTTCAAGCCGGCTCCTTGAGCCTTCCTGTACTGGGGAAGGTGTGAAGGTCGAGTTTCTGCGGCTGAGCCGAGCGAAGGGGTCCTTCACGGACCACGGCCCCGCCCCGGCAACCGGCGGTAGCCGAAACACTCTTGGTCCTGACCCGAATCGCCAGTCACCACCACCCGGGCCGAGTCGGTACTTTCGCGTGACTGGGTGGACGGCATGTGTGATCGGACGGGCGACGCACGTGATCAGACGGACGACATTCGGCGACGGCCGAGTCCTACTCACGACCCGCTTGCCCAGCCGCTCTCCGGTGTTGCGAAAGCCACTTTCGCAACGTTGAAGGTTGCGAAAGTGGCTTTCGCAACACCCGCCACGCAGCCGGACGACCACCCCGAGAGTGTCCTTTATGCACAGTCGAGAATGTCAGGCCGCTACGAGCCAGACGCAAGAACGGGGCCTTCCTGTACTTCAGTTCCGGTTCCCGTACGACTGCTCGCACGGATACCCGTCGCGATCGGCGTCCCAGCTCAGCGGGCGCCCCGCGTTGATCCACGCGCTGAAGGCGTAGTCGAACGAGTACCCCTCGGAGAACAGGCGCTGACACGGGGTGAGACTCGGCGCCACGGGTGCCCGGGTCACGGTCACCCGCGGCTCCACCACGACGATCGAGGTCGGCGGTGGCGCCACGACGGCGGTGGTCGTAGACGGCGGCGGCGGCACGACCTCCCGCACCACCGTGATCGGTGTCCCGGCGGTCGTCGTTCCACAACCACCCAGTACCGCGACGAAAACGGCGGCACCCGCTGAAACCAGTAGTGCCGCGAATGTCCTGTCCATACCCTCGCCTTCCGGTGAAACCGCTGAACCCTCATAAGGACGGCGGTTTCACCGGTGGCATAACGGGTTTCGCGAGATCGGAGCCGCAAGTCCCCCGAAGTCAGGCGCTTCGGCACGGATCCGGTAGGGCCATAGTCCTCTGGTCAGGACTGGGTGACGTTCACCATCCACGAGATGCCGAACTTGTCGGTGCAGGCGCCGAATTCGTCGCCCCACATCTGCTTTTCGAACGGGACCGAAACGGTACCGTCGGCGGACAGTTTCTCCCAGTATCCGCGCAATTCCTCGCCGTCGTCACCACTGAGGCTGACGGAGAGGTTGGTCCCCGGTTTGTGTTCCATTCCCGGCGGCGTGTCCGACGCCATGATCGTGTAGCCGCCCGGGGAATCGAGCTGGCTGTGCATGATCTGGTCCTCCACACGCGACCCCGCCATACCGGACTCGCCGAACGTGTTCAGCGTCAGTTCTCCGCCGAACACCGATTTGTAGAACTCCATGGCCTGCCGGGCGTCGCCGGCGAAGCTGATGTAGGGATTGAGACGGGAAGCCACTGGACGCTCCTTCGGTTCGGGTCACGAGCATCCTGGCAGACACCACCGGACGCGACAACGACTGAACTACGGCCGGGTGAATTCCTTCGGGCAACGAAAATTCAACCCCGTTCACCGAATGCGGTGAGCAATTCTCCGAACACGCTCCAACAGCCCGAACGGGAACGACCACGCCCTGGGCGGCAAATGGACGGTCCCGCGTGACGGGATGGACGGCGCACATGTTCAGAGGGGAAGGCTCACCGCGCGGCCCGGCCCCGTTCCTGCCGTCCATCCCGTCACGCATGCCGTCCATCCCGTCACGCGTGCCGTCCATCCACTCACGCGAGACCACCGGCTCCAGCACGAGGGCCCTGATCCGCATGGACGATGAGGACCGTCCCGCCCTGTTCCAGGACATCGTGAACAGTTCCGGCCAACGATGCTCGCCCCGCCCGACCAGCGGCCGCTCCTCGTCTTGGCACGCACAAGTCGATAGCTACCGATTGACTTTCGATAGATAACCAGCGAACATCGATGCATGTTCACCGCGCAACGGGCGGTCGCGCCCCTCAGAGTGTTCCTCGTGCTGCTGTTCGGGGTCCTGGTCCTGTTCCAGGTCATGTCCCTGCCGGGGCAGTTCGCGCATATGGCCAGGCAGGACCCGGACATGGCATACCTGCGCTGGCCGGCGACGGCCGTGTCCGTCTTCTGGGTGCTCTGCGTCCAGGTCGTGGTCGTGGCCACCTGGCAACTGCTCACCCTGGTCAAGAAGGACCGGATCTTCACCCGGGCCTCGCTGGTCTGGGTCGACGCGATCGTGTGGGCGATCGTCGCCGGCTGGGTGGTGCTCGCGGGGGTGTTCCTCTACGTCGGCTTCAACGCCGACGACCCGGGCCTGCCGCTCCTGTTGTTCCTGGCGTTGATCGGCGTCGCCGTGCTGGGCCTCCTCATGATCGTGCTGCGCACGCTGTTGCGGCAGGCCACCACGCTGCGGTCCGACATGGAACAGGTGATCTGATGCCGATCGTCGTCCGCATCGACGTCGAACTGGCCAAACGCAAGATGAGCGTCGGCGAGTTCGCCGAACTGGTCGGGCTCACCCCGGCGAACGTGGCGGTGCTGAAGAACGGCCGCGCCAAGGCCGTCCGCTTCAGCACCTTGGAAGCCATGTGCCGGGTCCTCGACTGCCAGCCCGGGGACCTGCTCGAATGGGTCGAAGACGAGACTCGGTGAAGGGCAACCCAGTCCGATTGATGCCTCAAGGTGCAGTTCGTGGCCGGGGGGTCGTGAGTGATAAGTGTCGTTCTAACCCTCCTTATCACTCACGACCCCCTTCTGGAACGCATCGCGCCGCGCGAACCCGTCGATCAGCCGACCGACGGCCCCATCCCCAGCGACTGCGGGGTGCTGGAGTCCGGCGACGGCTGGTGCAATCCGCCGTCGAGGGGCCCGAATTCGGTCATCAGCGCCGCGCTCCCGCCCCACGGCGTCTGTTCCTCGGCGATCAGCGAGTTCGTCGTCAGCAACAGTCCCGCCACCGACGCCCCGTTCTGGATCGCCGAACGGCAGACCCGCAGCGGATCGACGACGCCCATCTCGATCATGTCGCCGTAGCGGTCGTGCAACGCGTCGAAGCCCTCGTCGTCGCCCAGTTCCCTGGTGCGGGCGACGATCTCGTGCGCGGGGTGGCCGGCGTTGAACGCGATGAGGTACGCGGGTTCGCACAACGACTGCCGCACGATCTCGGCGCCGATCGCGTGATCGCCTTCCAGCGCGAGGTCTTCCAACGCCTTCTCCGCGTGCACCAGTGCGGCGCCGCCGCCCGCCACGATCCCTTCGGCCATCGCGGCGCGGGTCGCCGAGAGGGCGTCTTCCACGCGGTGCTGGAGTTCCTTGAGTTCGGCCGGGGTGGCCGCGCCGACGTGGACCACGGCGACCTTGCCGGTCAGTGCGCCGATCCGTTCGGTCAGCACGTCCTCGTCGACGCCGAACTGCGCCCGCTCCAGTTCGGATCGCAACTGCCCGACCCGGAACTCGATGTCGTCCGCGGAGCCGGCGCCGCCCACGATGGTCGTCTTGTTCTCGGTCACCCGGACCTGCTTGGCGCGGCCCAGATGCTCCAGCGTCATGGTCTCCATCGAGAACCCGGACTGGCGCGAGAGCACCGCGCCGCCGACCACCGCGGCGAGGTCCTCCAGTTTGTGCAGCCGCCGGTCGCCGAATCCGGGCGCGCGGATCGCCACCGACTGGAACGTGCCGTTGACGTGGTTGTGCACCAGCATCGACAACGCGGTCCCCTCCACCGTCTCGCCGATCACCACGAGCGGTCTCGGTGCCCGCATGATCTTGTCCAGCAACGGCATCAACTGCTGCACCTGGGTGATCTTCTCGCTGCACATCAGGATGTACGGATCCTCCAGCACGGCCTCCAGCCGTCCCGGATCGGTGACCAGATACGGCGAGAGATACCCGTTGTCGAATTCGAAACCCTCCACGAAGTCGACGCTCATCCCGATGGACGCCGCCTCCTCGACGGTCACCACACCACCCTCGCCGACGGTGTGCAGCGCTTTCGCGATCACTTCACCGACGGCGTCGTCGTCGTTCGCGGAGATGGCGGCGACCCGCGCGTAGTCCTGTTCGGACACCACCGGATGGGCGTGCTTCTCCAGATGCTCGACCAGCAGGCCGACGGCGTGGTCGATACCGCGTTTGACCAGCACCGGGTTCCCGCCACGGCCGATGGCCTGCATCCCGGCGCGGATGATCGCCTGCGCCAGCACCGTCGCCGTGGTGGTGCCGTCGCCCACCACGTCGTTGGTCTTGATCGCCGCCTCCTTCACCAGTTGCGCGCCCATGTTCTCGAACTGGTTCTTGAGGTGGATCTCCCGCGCGATGGTCACGCCGTCGTTGGTCACCACGGGTGAACCGGTGATCTTCTCGATGATCACGTTGCGCCCCTTGGGACCGAGTGTCGATTTCACCGCCTCGGCGAGTTGGTCGACCCCCGAAAGGAGGAGGTCGCGGGCGTCCGAGCCGAAACGCAGTTCCTTGGCCATCGTGCGTGCTCCTCGATCGATGCGGCGGGTCAGGGGGTGAGGATCGCGCGGCCGCGGACCCGGCCGGCGTCGAGATCGGCGAGGGCGTCGAGCGCCGCCTCCAACGGATATTTCTTGGTGTGCAGGGTGACCCGTCCCGTCTGGGCGAGCACCATGAGTTCGACCAGGTCGTTGTAGGTGCCGACCAGGTTGCCGATCACGTTGCGCTCGGTGGAGATCAGGTCGATGGTCGGGATGTCGATGTCGCCGCCGTAGCCGATCACGAACTGCGATCCGGCCCGCCGCGTCATCGCGAACGCGTCCTGCTGCGCGCCCTGTTCGGCGACGAAGTCGAGGACGACCTCCGCGCCGTTGCCGCCGGTGAGATCGAGGACGGCCTCGACGTGTTTCCCATCGGCGAGCACGGTGTGGTCGGCACCGAGTTTCGCCGCCAGGTCAAGGGCTTCGGCGTTGCGGTCGACCACGACGACGGTGGCCGCGGTCAGCGCGCGCAGCGACTGGATACCGATATGCCCGAGCCCGCCTGCGCCGTTCACCACGCACACCGTGCCCGGAGGAAGCAACGGAACGGCCTTGCGTACGGCGTGATAGGCGGTGATCCCGGCGTCCGCGAGCGCGGCGACGTCCTCGGGCCGAGTCTCCGGGTCGAGTTTGATGCAGGCTCTGGCCGAGGTCAGCAGGTACTCGGCCATCCCGCCGTCACTGTCGATCCCGGGGAAGCTCCCGTTAGGACAGTGCATGTCGTCACCGGCGCGGCAGGCGTGGCACAGTCCGCAGGTCGGCGTCGGATGCAGGATGACCGTGTCGCCGACCTCCACATTGGACACGGACGAGCCGATCTCGTGCACCCAGCCCGCGTTCTCGTGCCCGATCGTGTAAGGCAGCGTGACCCCGGATTTCTCCGCCCACTGTTCCTCGATGATGTGCAGATCGGTGCGGCACACGCCGGCACCGCCGATCTTGACCACGACGTCGAACGGGCCGGTGGCGCGGGGTTCCGGGACCTCCTCGACGACGGGCTGCTTGTGGTACGAGTGCAGGCGGACCGCTTTCATCCCGTGTTCTCCTCTTCCTGGACTTGCGGGTACCGCACGCGCAGCATGCCGCGGCACACGCCGGAATTGGCCTCCATACTCGTCCGGGTGAGCCGGGCGAAGGCCAGATGCCGCTTCGCCTCCGACGGCGTGATCGGCAGCGCCGTCACCGGGTCGAGCAGTAACGCGTCCTCGTCACCGGCGGGCAGGCACAGTTCGGCCCGCCGCCGTCGCACCCTGTCGAGATCGGGACCGGCCGGGACGTCGCCCAAGGTGAGCCCGGGCAGCCGGGCGGCGTCGACGCCCTTGGCGAGCAACGCCCGGCATACCCGGTCGGTCCCGGCGAGGACGGCCTTGCGGACGAAATCGGTACGCAGACCGTCCAGCTCACCGGCCGCTTCCCCTTCGAACGACGCCACGAACCCTTCCCGCGCCGCCACCCCGCGATTGATGGCGTCGGCGGCGAAATGGTCGAGCAGTACCACTTCCACCGCGGTCACCTCGTCCACACCCGCCACCGCGTCGTAGGCGTCGGCGACCATGAGGAACGCGAAGTTGGGTGCGCAGAAGTACGTGGGCAGCCGCAGTTCCACCCGGGCCCGTCCCGCCGAGTCGACCTCGCACAGTGCCACGAATCCGAGGTCCGGCAGCGGTTCGTCCAGTTCCGGATCCCGGACGGCGCGCAGGGCGGACCAGACCGCCGCGGTGGCGGTGCGGTCCGCCGACACGGCGGTCATGGCTGTTGCACGCCGACCGGCTCGACCTCGGTCTCCTGGGCGAGCCGCAGCTCGGGCGGGACTTCGATGTCGTAGAGCCGGGCCGCGTTCAAGCCCAGGATCTTCTTCTTCTGCGCGACGGTGAGCGGGGCGAAGTCCGACAACTCGTCGTCCTCGGGCATGTTCCAGTCGACGAAGCCCTCGACCTGCCACTTCGGTTCCCAGATCGCGTAGTCGGCGCCGAAGATCAGCTTGTCCTCGCCGATCCAGAACATCAGCTCGCCCATCACCTTCGCGAAGAACTTCGGCCGGGCGTGCATCAGCCCGCCGACGACGACCGCGAGCCCCGCGTAGACGTTGCGTTCCTGCGTGGCCATGAAGCAGAAGTCCTCGATCCGAGGCAGACCGACGTGCTCCACGATGAAGTTCAGCCCCTGGAAGTTCGTCGCCACGTGGTCGATGTCGGAGACGTCGAAGGCGTCCTTGTCCAGCGGCCAGATCGTCGGTCCTTTGTGGACGTGGATGTTCTTGACGCCCAGTTCCTCGCACTTCTCCAGATATCGGGCGGCTTCCGGATCCTTCAGGCTCCAGCCGCGCGACTCGCCCCGCCACTCCGCCGTGTAGAGCTTGACGCCCTTGGCGCCGTAGCGCTTGACCCGTTCCTCGAACGCCTTCAGCCCTTCGTCGCCCTCACGCGGGTCGAACGTGGTGTTGACGAGGAACCTGCCGGGATACTTCTCGGCCAGCGCGCCGTCGACCTCGGTGGTGTTGAACCCGTTCTTGTACCACTGCCGCAGATTCGTCGGCTGGAAGATCGCCTTGTCGACGTGTCCCACTTCGAACAGGTCGTGCATCATCAGTTCTTCGGAGTACTTCTGGAACCGGTCGATCGGCCAGTGGGTCTCCTTCGGGCCGAGTCCCTGGTAGGCGTGGAAGCATTCGATCCAGCCCTTGGCGAACTCCTCCTGCCCCGCCACCCAGTTCTCCGGGCTGGCGTCCCAGAAATGGGTGTGGCTGTCGACGACGAAGTACTTCTCTCCGTCCTTTGTGTACATGAGCGTGCCTCCGGCTGGGTGGTGGGCGGGGCGTCAGCTGACGGGCTTGAGGTCGAAGTCGAGGTACTCGGCCGCGTCCTCCGGGTTGGCGAACATGATCGTGCGGTCGTCGAGGTGCACCATCCGGCCGTAGTGGGTGGACATGCTCTCCTCGAACTCGGCCGCGTTGAACCAGCCCTCCTCCTCGCCGGCGGCCTCGTCGACCTCGGCGTACACGAGGTCCATCCGGCCGGTGGCGTCGACTCGGATCATCGAAGGCAGTGGCGTGATCGTGACGTTCTCCAGGCTTCCCGCGACCTCCGCGATGATCGCCCCGACCTGGTTGTTCATCAGGGTGAACCCGCACATGTTGGACGCGGTGTTGTTGGCCTTGTACGGGCTTTCGGCCGTTTTGAAGATGGTCACTGGCCCAGCTCCTTCGGTGCTTTGAGACCCAGATCGGACAGGATGCCGACGAACCGGCTCTTCGCCCGGTCGAGGCCGTCTTCGAACCGGGTCGGTTTGGCGTCGGGCTGCGACCACAGCGGCTGCAGCGTGCGGGCGGCGGCGATGCACCGGGGAACCCAGTCCTGGAGCCAGCCCTGGAGGATCTCCTTGTTGGGGTCGGCGTACTGGCGGTCGTCGACGAGCAGGTCGAACATCTGCTTCGTGTAGCGGAGATCCCGCTCGGAGTAGTCGAATTCCTCGGCACCGACGAGGGTCGGGGTGACGAAGTCGCCGTTCGCCGGCGCGGCCTGCTGTACGAGGTTGCTGCGGAACAATTCGCCGACCAGCGGCTCGAACACGACGTTCGCGGCGAAGATCGCCTCGCACCAGTCCCAGATGCCGGTCAGCTGCTCGGCCGTCTCGCGTACGCCCTGCCACGCGGGATCGGAGTTCCACGTCTCCAGATGCGCGGAGCCGTCGAAACCCTCGATCTCCTCGGTGAGGGTGAGGTTGTACAGCGCCAGATCCTGCGCCGCGCGGATGCGGTGCATGCTGTTCACCGAGATCGCGTTGTTGTGCATGTTGGTGGGCGCGCGGCGGTTGGCGTTGGCGAACAGGTACAGCCCGAGACCGTGGTCGACGTGCATCCACGCCCCGACGTTCTTCGCCACGAAGTCGATCCAGTTGGGGTTCCACTGCTCGAAGGCCTTGGCCTGCCGCGCCGCGTCGACGTTCTGGTTGAGCTGGCGGACGACGTTCGCGTTGTACCGGTAGAGGGTCAGCTCCCATTCCTCGTTGGGGTCACGGAATTCGTGCCAGCCGTGCGCGGGCCAGTCGTAACCCTTGCCTCCCGAACCCGGGCCGCGTTCCGGTTCCGGCCGATCCGAACCCCATGCCTTGAGCGCCGTCCACTCGAGCGGGTAGCCGCCCTTGCCGTCGGCGAACGCGTACAGCCAGCCTTGGGAGAGGTAGTGCCGCGGATCTGGCTGGACCTCGACGGTGACATCCTCGTAGTGGCTCTGCTTGCGCTTGGCCGAGTGGTAGTAGTTGAACCGGCGCGCGTCCGAATCCGGGAACACCTTGGCTCCGGCCTCGGCGTCGGTGAAGACCGGCTTCGGCACACTGCGTTCTTCGGTGGCTGTCATGGGTTCATTCCTCACCGGTAGTGGTGAACTTGTCGTAGAAGACGCGTTTGTCCGCGACTCCGAGGGAAGGCAGCAACTCCAGAGCCGCCTCCACCATCGGCGGTGGCCCGCAGACATAGGCGTCGGCGCCGGCGAGATCGTGTCCGGCTCGCTTGAGCACGTCGGTGACGAACCCGGTCTCGCCGTCCCAGTCCTCGTCCCCGGATTCGGAAAGTGCCGGTATGTAGCGGAAATTCTTCAGTTTCCCGGCGAGTGCGGTCAGTTCTTCCTCGAAGCAGAGATCCTGGCGCCGCCGGGCTCCGTAGTAGAAGGCGGCCTTGCGGTCGATACCGCGTTCGGCCATCGTCCGCAGCAGGGCCAGGATGGGCGCCATCCCGGCCCCGCCGCCGACGAACACCACCTCGGCGCCCGGCGCGTCCCGGAGGGTGAACACGCCGAACGGGCCGGTGACCTCCAGCCGGTCGCCCGCTTCCACCTTGCTGTCGAGGAACTCCGAGAACAGGCCACCGGGGTAGATCTTGACGACGAACTCCAGCAACCCGTCCCGCGCGGAGGTGTTGGCCATGGAGAACGACCGCGTCTCGTCCGTGCCGGGGATCTTGAAGTCCAGGTACTGGCCGGGAAAGAACTTCAGGTCCGCCGGTTCGACCAGCCGGACGACGAGATGCCGCAGATCGTGGGTGACGTTCTCGTTCGAAACGACCTCCACCACCGCGTCGGTGATCGGCAGCCCGGACTGGATCATCTCCTCGTCGTAGTTGAGGAGTTCGATCGTGAGGTCTTCGTAGGCGTGTGCCCGGCACAGCAGGGTGAAGCCCTCTTCCTTTTCGTAGTCGGGCAGGGCGAAGGTCGAGTACCGGTCGTGTTCGACGTCGTCGCCGTCGAGGATGAAGGATTTGCAGGCCGCGCACTGCCCTTCCTTGCAGCCGTGCATGAGCATGACGCCCTGCTCGGCGGCGGCACGCAGGATCGTCTGGTCCTCGTCGACGTCGATCTCGATGCCGACCGGCTCGAACCGCACCCTGTGCTTTTCCATGGGCTCCTCGTCCGGGCGAGAATTGGTGGCGGGGAGGACGTTGTGTCGCGGAGGGGTCCGCCCTCCCCACCTGGTCTCAGGGTGCGTCTCAGGTACGCGGTGCCGGGCGGCCGGCCGGGCCTTGGCGGTTGTAGTCGGCCTGGAACGCGGCGCGTTCGGCGTCGGTCATCTGGTTCAGCAGCACGTTCGGCGACTGCACCTCGGGCATCCGGCGCAGATGGTCGAGCGTCCACATCTTCTTCGGGTCGAGGTCCAGATGCGGCTGCGCGACCATCGTCTTGCCGTCGTCACGCACGAAACCCATGTCGGAGACGACGTCGGCCCAGTTCCAGCCGTGGTACAGCGTTTCCCATTCACGGGCGCCGACGAGCTTGCCCATGTTCGGCGTGCTACGGCCCTGGTAGGTGGGCTGGAAGGCTTCGGCGTCGGTCCAGCGACAGGTTTCCGAGCAGTAGGTGCGCCACTGTCCCTCGACCTTGTCGGTGACCATGTCCTCGCGGATGAGGCACGGCACCATGCAGGTCCAGCACCGGTGCGGGTACACGTAGTCGACGCCTTCGGCGACGATCGGGTGGTGCCCGTTCGGCGTGGCGAGGCGGTTGTAGTTCTCCCACCACTTGCCGTACTTGTCGTACCAGCCCGGATACTTGTACTCGAACCACTCGAAGTCCTTGTCCGTCATCGGGTCGATCCGCCAGTAGTTGGCGAGCCAGCCGGTGGCGAAGAACTGCGCGACCTCGTGCACGTAACCCTTGTTCCAGATCCGGTTCCACGACTCTTCGATGAGGTCGTGCGGGATGACGAGACCGTACTTCTCCAGCGGGACGAGGTAGCTGCGGTAGTAGTCGTCGTAGATCCAGCGGCGCCACATCTCCGCGTAACTCTCGCGGTCCTTGCGGCGGTCCTTGGTGCCGTATTCGATGAACGTGCCGATCGCCGCGTCGACGACGGCGTGGTTGTTCCACCACGCGTACCGCAGGTCGCGTTCGAGCAGTTGATGGTTGCTCTCGTCGGACAACGCCATCAGCAGTGTCGCGTAGCCGTTGCTGATGTGGCGGGATTCGTCGGACTGCACGGAGTGGAACACCGTCGGCAGCAGATAGTCGCCGTTGGCGGCGGCCTCGGCGGGCATCGCGACGAACAGCGTGTTCGTGAACGCCGTCTCCGCCACGATGGTCAGGTAGATGCTCGCCGCGGTGATGGCGTCACCGGTGATGAACCCCTCGGCGAACTGACGGCCGATCGTGCCGCAGTAGTCGTTCTGGAAGTTGCGCAGACTCGAGTTGAAGCCGGCCGGGTCGATGTAGTTCTGCATGTACAGGCGTTTGAGGTTCTGCTGGATCGTGGAATGCCGGACCTCGTCGATCATCTGGATGGCCTGGCCGTTGTGCAGTTCCGGGTTCGGCACCGTGCGGAACAGCAGCGGCATCGCCCGCGCGGCCGAGATCTCGGGCAGCGGGATGATGCTCAGGAACAGTTTCTGCCACTCCAGCCAGCGTTCCTGGACCTGACGGAACATATTGCCGCGGATCGCGCCGTCCTCGGCACCGTAGACCCGGTGGTCCTTTTCCTCCTGCATCGGGAAATAGGACCGGAGGACTTGTTTGAGCGGATCCTTCTTCTTGGCCTTGCGGAAGGTGTAATCGGTTCCGTAGTGCGACACCGGCGTGTGATACGCCGGTTCCCAGGACAGTTCCTGGATCTTCTGGTGGGCTTTCGCCACACTCTGGCGGCTCATGGATCACTCCTTAATCCGTGGCACCCGGCGGCCGGGCTGCTCCCCCACCGGCCGGTTCGGGGCGCACGTCCTGCGCTCACCATTAGAGGGCGGCCCGCGAACGCCGCGGGTCTCAATGTGAGACACCCGGCCTAACGCTCGCCGAGCATCCGGGCGCGGAGTTCGGCCAGCTCGTCGTGGATCCCGCGCTGGATCCGCGCGTCGCCCTCGACGGTCGGGGTGATCCCGAAGGCACGCAGAAGGTCCGCGGCCGGTTCACCCGGATGGCCGTCGGCGCCGAGCACGGGGTGCAGACCCTGCTCGGCCAGATGACGGAAGACGAGATTGACGACGGTCCACGGGTTGTAGGTCTCCGAGGGCGGGCTGGCCGGTGGCATCGGGCACTCCTCGCTTCGGCGGGCTGACCCCTCATCGCACCTCGCGCACCGACACCCGGACGTCTCAATTTGAGACACCGCCCCCGCCCACCCGCCTCTACCCTGGGAGGAGCGGCACAAGGGTGTGCCCGCACCCACGCGGGCCGCGGGACTCGCGGGAGGTCAGGTGGACGGCATGGTCGTCGCCGACGAAGAGCTCGCCCGGACCAGGATCCGGTTCCTCACCGAGGAGCAGGTCGAATCGCGCCATGTCCGGCAGCCGATCCTGGCTTCGTGGCGCCGGTCGCGGGACTTCCGGGTGCAGGCCGACCGGATCGACCCGCGCTACCTCGGCGACCAGAACCTCGACATCCCGCTGATCCGCGGTGCCGAGCCGGTGCTGGCGAAGCTCGGCGAGCAGTTCGACGGCCAGCCGATCAGCCTCATTCTCACCGACCCGAACGGCGTGGTCCTCACCCAGAGCACCGGTGACAACGAACTGCGCCGCCATCTCGAAAGTGTCGAACTGGTCCCCGGGTTCAGTTACGGCGAACAGTCCGTCGGCACCAACGGGATCGGCACCGCGCTCGAAGACGGCCGGGCCACGCAGGTGTTCGGGCACGAGCACTACGCGGAGCATCTGGAGAACCTGGCCTGCGCCGGCGTCCCGATCCATCATCCGATCTCCGGTAAGAAGATCGGCGCGATCGACCTCACCTGCTGGTACAAGGACGCGGGCGGGCTGCTGCTGGCGCTGGCCCGTTCCACCGCCGAGCAGATCCGGCAGGCGATGCTCCGGCACAGCGATCTGCGGGAGATGCTGCTGTTCCAGAACTATCTGCAGACCTGCCGCCGCTGGACCGGGATCGTCCTGGCGTTCAACGAGGACATCGTGATGATGAACGACCGGGCGCGGCAGTTGCTCGACCCGGCCGACCAGTCGGTCCTGCTCGGGTTCGCCGCCGAGGCGCTGGAGTCGGGTGGCCGGACGACGGCGAGTCTCGCGTTGTCGAGCGGTCAGCGGGTCCGCCTGTTCTGCCGCCGCGTCCCCGGACGACGGGACGGCGACGTCGCGGGCGGCGTGCTGTCGGTCAAACTCGTCGAAACCGAGGAGTCCACCTCCGGGAGCACACCGATGCTGCCGATGTACCTGCCCGGCGTCGTCGGCTCCGCGCCGATGTGGCTGCGGTGCGGCCACGAGCTCGAAGCCGGGTTCGGCCGCAAGGAATGGGTCGTCCTCGAAGGCGGCCCCGGCACCGGGAAACACGTCCTGGCCAAGGGTATGCACATGCGCCGCAGTCCGGCGGAACGACTGTGCACAGTGGACACCGCGGGCGCGGAGGGCGCGGAGTGGGCGGCCGATCTGCACCGCGAACTCCGCGCCCATCCCCCGGCCACCCTGGTCATCCGGCAAGCGCACCGCCTCCCGGCCGCCGCCGCGGACGCGCTCGTCCAGGTGCTCCGGGAACTCCACGACGACGGCCCGTGGGTGGTGCTGACGCTGGCTCCCGGCACCGAAGCCGCGCCCGCGCTGGCGGAGGTGCTGAAATTCTTCCCGCGTACCGTCCAGGTCCCACCGCTGCGCCACCACGCCGAAGACCTCGCCGAGCTCGTCCCCTTGTTCCTGAGCAAACTCGGCTACGGCGGGCGGCTCACCTGTTCGGCGGCCGCACTGCACCTGCTCATGCGGGCCGAATGGCCGGGCAACGCCGGCCAGCTCTACCAGGTGCTGCGGAAGGTCGCGCAACGCCGCCGCGCGGGGACCATCGTCCCCGGCGACCTCCCCGCCGAGTTCCACGCCGTCACCCGCCGCCCGCTCAACCGGTTCGAGGTGATCGAACGCGACGCGATCGTGCGGAGCCTCGAGGACGCCGACGGCAACAAGATGCGCGCGGCCCAGCTTCTCGGCATCTCCAGGGCGACGATCTACCGGAAGATCCACGAGTACGGCATCGTCGCGCCGGCGCGGAACTCGTGACCGCTCACGGGTAGAGCGTCATCCCGGGATCGAGCGCGATCTCGGTCAGCTGCTCCAGGGTGAGCGGCGGCGCCGGGCTGTCCGGCTTCCCGTCGCGCTTCGCGTCGACGGCGTTCGCGGCATCGAGGATCACCCCGATCCTGTCGGCGCGGGCGACCTCGACCCGGTGGATCGACGGCCCGCCGCCTTTCGCGGTCAAGGTGGTCGCCACGATGACCTCCCCCTTCGGCCCGATCGTCCGGCGGCACACCTGCTCCATCCCCTCCGGTGCCTGGTCCACGCAGTCCGCGGGCAGGTTCAGGCGGCCGCCCATCCGCCCCAGCGTCGCTTGGACGCCGCCTCTCTTGCCCGACCGGACCGTGGTCGCCCCCGCGAGGAACTCGTCCTCGCCGCCGCTGCACATGCCGCCGCCGCCGTTGGTCACCGGCCTCGACGAGTGGACGACCTGCAGCGGTCCGCGCCCGGGGTCGGCCTCGGGGTAGTTCGCCGCGCTGGGGGTCAGTGTCGTGCCCGCCGCGAGCCGGGCGGTCACCGCCGTGGTCAACACCCCGGTGAGCCGTGTCATCGCGTCGGCCGGTTTCTCCGTCGGCACCGGGCCCATCAGGGTGGGGATCTTGCAGGGCTCCGGTAGTTCCGGCGGCGAGGACGGCGGAGCCGCCGGGCTCACCGTCCCCGACGATCCGGGGGCGAGGACGAAGGCCGCCCCGACCGCGACGGCGGCCACCCCGGCGGCCGCCGCCATCCAGGGGTTCGGCCGGAGCCAGGCTGTCTTCCGCTCTCGCGCCACGATCGCGTCGACGTCCACAGTGGACGGCGGGGCCGCGCCGATGATCTCGTCGATCCGTTCCTTGGTCATCTCGATCTCCTTCAGCTCAAGGTGGTTTCGGCCAGCCGGGCACGCAACGTGTCGAGGCCCCGCGCGGTCTGGCTCTTCACCGTTCCCGCCGAACAGCCGAGGATCCCGGCCGTTTCCTCGACCGAGAGGTCGCAATAGATGCGCAGCACGACCGCCGCCCGGCGCCGCGGCGGCAGGGCTTCGAGCAGATCGAACAGCTGCGCCCGGTCCAGTACCCTCGAGGTCAGCTCCACCGCCGGTTCGGGCAGGTCATCCGCCGGTTCTTCCCGCCGCCACGGCCTGCCGCGTTCGTCGAGCCAGGTGCGCACGAGGATCCGGCGCACGTAGGCGTCGAGATGGTCGACGCCGCTCGCCCGTTTCCAATGCCGGTAGAGCTTGGCGATCGTGATCGACACCAGATCGTCCGCGAGATGCCAGTCGTGGCAGAGCAGGTAGCCCGTCCGCCGCAGTACCTCCATCCGGGACGTGACGTACTCCCGGTACGCCGTTTCGTCGGACCGCTTCACCCAGGCCTCCCCTGTTTTTCGCTCATACCTCCTAGAACCGGGGGTGAGCGCGCCGGGGTTGCCCAGCGGGAAGGAAATCCTGACTCAGACGGGGCTGGCCGCGAACTTCGGGTGACCGCCCGGCGGCCAAGGCGCCGGCGCGGATCGATCCGAGACCACCGATCCGGCGGGCGGACAGCCGGGAGATCAGGAGGACGGGCGGCGAAGGCTCTTCTGGGCGACGACTTCCGCATCACCCGAAGCCGCGGCGAGGCGATCGAGTTCCGCGGTGGCGACGGTTCATCCGTCGGCGGTACTTCGCGCACCGACCGCGACGAGGCATATCAGGCCTTCGTCGCGGTCTTCGTGGTGGCGCACGGCACTTCGAATCAAGCCACTTCGGAGGTTCGGCCACCGTCGTGCAGGCCGAGCATGTCCAGCAGCATCGCGCAGTCGTCGGAGTCCTTCGCCCCCGAAGCCACGGCGAGCGCCGCCTTCCGGCGCACTTCCGCCTGCTCAGGTGAGCCGGGGTCCTCGGCCAGCAGGTCGGGTACCGGATGGAGTCCGGTCGACAGGTCTCGTTTCATCGGTTCCCCCTTGGGTCGAAGGCCGGTGTCCGTCCCTTATTACCCACGAGCGCCGGCTTGAACACAGGAGTCCACGCCCGGGTGCCAGAGACCGGCAACGCCTACTCCGTCCGTGTGAATCAGCCCCGCAGCGCCGGGAGCAGGGCGTCTTCGGCGAACCGGAGGAAGCCGTCCTGCTGGTCGCCGCCGATCTGGATGAGGGCGAGGTCGGTGAATCCGGCCGCCTCGAACTCGGCGACCTGTTTCAGGATCGGATCGACGTCCGGCCCGCACGGGATGGCCGCGGCGACATCCTCGGGTTTGACGAACCGGGTGGCGCCGGCGAACCCGGCCGGACCGGGCAGTTCGGCGTTGACCTTCCAGCCCCCGCCCAACCAGCGGAACTGCTCGTGCGCGCGCCGGATCGCGGCGTCGCGGTCTTCACCCCAGGAGACCGGGAGCTGGGCGATCTTGCGGGCGGGCGAGCCGGGTTTGGTGGCGTCCCACTCCCGGCCCAGCGACGCGTTCGGGTCGACGGCGATCATCGCGTCGGCGATCGGCGCGAACCGGGTCACCGACTGTGAACCGGACACCGCGACGGCGATCGGCACGCGCTGCTCCGGCAGATCCCAGAGCTTCGCCGAATCCACCCTGAAGTGGTCTCCCGCGTAGTTGAAGTATCCGCCGTCGAACAGCCCGCCGATGATCTGGACGGCTTCGGCGAGCATGTCGTGCCGGACGTTCGCCGGTGGCCAGCCGCGCCCGACAACATGCTCGTTCAGGTTCTCCCCCGCGCCGAGTCCGAGGGTGAACCGGCCGTCCGACAGCGCCTGGACGGTCGCCGCCTTCTGCGCCACCACCGCGGGGTGATACCGCATGGTCGGACAGGTCACGAAGGTCATCAGCTCCACCCGTTCGGTGGTCTGGGTCACCGCCCCCAGCACGCTCCAGGCGTACGGCGAATGGCCCTGTGCGTCCAGCCAAGGCGAGTAGTGGTCGCTCATCACCTCGAAGTCGAATCCCGCCTTCTCCGCCCCGGCGGCGTATCCGACCAGGTCCTTCGGTCCGGCCTGTTCGGTCATGAGCGTGTAGCCGATGCGCATCGAAGCCTCCCTTCACGTCTGACCACCGCGTACCCGCCCGTTCCCGAGGCCAACCAGAGGTTTATCCGGCGAAACGATCGGGGTACCTGTCCGAAGAAGAAAGGAGCCCGTCATGCCGCAGCAGACTTGGAGCGACAAACGCGAGCGTCAGTACAAGCACATCAAGGACTCGGCGAAGGACCGCGGCGCGAGTACCGACCGCGCCGAGGAGATCGCCGCGCGTACGGTCAACAAGAACCGCGCCCAGTCGGGCGAGTCGCGCGAAGCGAGCCGCACCTCCACTCAGGACATGTCACCACAGCGGCGCGGCGGGAAGCGGTCCGGGAACCGGCAGGGCCCGAACGGCCCTACCAAGGACCAGCTCTACAACGAAGCGAAGAAGCGCAACGTCGAAGGCAGGTCGAAGATGTCCAAAAAGGAGCTTCAGCGCGCCCTCGGCCGTTGAGTACGCGTCCCGCGGCGGATCCCCTCCGCGGTTCTCCCACGGCCACGGACGGATAGGTACCGCAATGGATGCACACGGACGGGGCGGTCTGACCCCCCAGATTCGGCCTCAGTCGGACGGCTTGCTCGACCGGGTCGAGCTTCGCCTCCCCGCCGAGGCCGAGCAGATTCCACTCGTCCGCACGCTCACCCACGGTGTGGTGGCGCGCGCGGACTTCGGCTTGGACGCCATTTCAGACGCGAAGATGGCCGTCGACGAAGCCTGTTCCCAACTTGTCCAGCCCGCAGAACTGGGAGCGACCCTGTGCTGTGTCTTTCACGAGATACCGGAGGGAATCGCCGTCTCGATCTCGACGACGACGGCGAAGCCCTACCTGCCGAGCGAAACGACGTTCGGATGGCACGTCCTGACGACCTTGACGCATTCGGTGACGGCCCGCTGCGAGCCGGCGCCCGGCGAGACTGGGGGTACGACGACGATCGACCTCGTCCTGGCCCCGGGAACGAGCGACGGGTGAGCGCCGAGCGCCGATCGAGCACGCGGCAGGCGGACGACTACGCCCACTGCGAGCCGCTGTTCCAAGAGATGTTCTCGCTGCCGGGAGATTCCCCACAGCGTCAAGACCTTCGGGATCGCCTGGTCACCGAACTGCTGCCGCTCGCGGAGCACATCGCCACCCGGTTCTCCGGCAGGGGCGAGCCCCGCGAGGATCTGGTGCAGGTGGCGCGGATCGGGTTGATCAACGCCGTCGACCGGTTCGACCCCGGCCGCGGCCACGACTTCCTCTCCTTCGCCGTGCCCACGATCATGGGTGAGGTCCGGCGGCACTTCCGCGACACCGGCTGGTCGGTCCGGGTACCCAGGCGGCTCAAGGAACTCCACGTCTCCCTCAGCCAGGGCACGGCCGCGCTCTCCCAGCGCCTCGGCCGCGCGCCGACGCCGACCGAACTCGCCGAATACCTCGGCCTCGAAGTCAACGAAGTACGCGAAGGACTGCTCGCCGGCCAGGCGTACCAGACGTTGTCGGTCGACAAGCCGGTGCACGATGACAACACCGATGCCCTCTCGCTCGCCGACACGATCGGCGAGGAAGACCACGAGATGGCGTTGGTGGAGAACCACGAGGCGTTGCAACCACTGCTTCGGGAGCTCCCGAAGCGGGAACGCGCGATCCTCGTGATGCGGTTCTTCGGCGGCTACACCCAGACGCAGATCGCGGAACGGGTCGGTATCTCGCAGATGCACGTCTCGCGGCTTCTCTCGCAGACGTTGGAGCAGCTGCGAGGGAAGCTCTCGGAGTAGTCCCGGACGCTATGAACGGCCCGTTACTTGCAAATTTTGCAAGTAACGGGCCGTTCATAGCGTTCCCGGAGAGGTTGCCGAATCCGCCGAGACGACGTTGCGAAAGCCACGTTCGCAACCTTCAGTGTTGCGAACGTGGCTTTCGCCACACTGAGCTCCCGAGGACGCACTTTTCGAGAGGTAGGGCCGGTTTTAGCGGGATAGCCGGCCCAGGGTTGATCACGGCGTCGTATACGGCGCCTGCTGCTCGATCGACGGGCTCGCGGTCGGGTAGCGGCCGGCCTGGCCGGGAACCGGGGTCACCGTCGTGCCCTGCTGCTCGGGCTCGACGCGCTGCTTGCGGTTGATGACCGCTTCGGCCTCCTGCTCACCACGGATCCGGGAGAGCACGCTGAGCGTGATCGCGTGCGCGATGGCCAGGACCAGCAACAGGACGCCCAGACGGCCCACGACACCGGGCAGGTCGCTGCCGCCGATGTCGATGGTCGACAGGAGCGCCAGCACGCCCAGCGTCGCGAGGTGGAACAGCACCGTGACCAGCCACGACATGGAAGCTCCGGTGGCGGGATCACCGCTGGAACCCTGGAGGTAGCGCTTGCCGCTCTGGTAGATGATCAAGCCGTCGAGCATGACCAGCGCCACCCCGATGACGAGGAAGGCGACATATGCGTTGGTAGTCATGCCGGGACGCTCCCTTCGTTGTGGACCTCACCCCTGAGATACCCGGGACCTCCTCCTGGAAAACGCGTCATCCAGGGGGAGGTCCCGGGCTCGGATCAGCTGCCGGGGCGGTCCACGTCGCCGCGCCACGCGCCGGTCTCGCCACCGCGGCTCTCGATGAACTCCTTGAACCGCTTCATGTCGCTCTTGACGCGACGGTCAAGGACGCCGAGTTTGTCGGCGACGTTCTCGACGAAACCCTCGGGGTCGATCTCCATCTGCGCGGTGACCCTGGTCTTGTTGTCGTCCAGGCGATGGAAGGTGATCACGCCGGCGTGGTCGGGACCGGAGTCCGAGGTCCACGCGACGCGCTCGTCGGGATGTTGTTCGGTGATGGTCGCGTCGAACTCCCGGCTCACACCACCGAATTTCGTCACCCAGTGGGTGTGGGTCGCGTCGATCTGACGGATCTCTTCGACGCCTTCCATGAACTTCGGAAAGGATTCGAACTGCGTCCACTGGTTGTATGCGGTTTTCACCGGGACTTCGACGTCGACCATTTCGGTGATCGTGCTCATGCATCCTCCATTCGGTTGGGTGCTTTCGAGCCGGTACTCCCCTCGGCTACCCGGCGTCCGGAGGCCTGAAACTCATCGTGATTGATCGTCCTTACTCCCGGGTACCCGGCGGGCAGACAGCCCTGAGGAGGTGCTCCATGATCGAAGAAACCCACCGGAAGCCGGCCGCGGATCGGTCGGTCGGCGAGCTGGTCTCCGACCTGAGCGACGAGGTCAAACGCCTGGTCCGCGACGAAATGCGGCTGGCCGTGTTCGAGTTGCAGCGCAAGGGGAAACGGATGGGGCTGGGCGCCGGGTTGTTCGGTGCCGCCGGTGTCCTCGCCTTGTTCGGCCTGGCGACCCTGATCGCCGCGGTGGTCCTGGCGCTCGCCCTGGTCATGCCCGCCTGGCTGGCGGCCGTGGTGACCGGAGCCGCCCTGTTGCTGGTGGCCGGCATCTCGGCCATCGTCGGCCGCAAGGAGGTCGCGAGCGCGACGCCGCCGTTGCCGGAAGAAGCCATCGAGGGCGTCCGCGAGGACGTCGACACCGTAAAGCAGGGAGTGCACTCATGAGCGATTTCCCCAAGAACGCCGAAGAAGCGCGCGCCGACCGTGACGTGGCGCGCGAAGAACTCACCGAAACCCTCGACGCGCTCGGCCAGAAACTCGACGTGAAGACGCGGGTCAATGACAACCTCGACGAAAAGGTCGACCAGGCCAGCGCCAAGATCTCGGAGAAGGTCTCCGAGCCGGCCGCCCAAAAGTTCCGTCAGGGCACCGAAGTCGTCCGTGCGAACCCCGTGCCGATTTTCGCCGGTCTGCTCGCCTTGCTGGTGACGATCCGGCTGATCATGCGAAAGAGGTCCTCGTCGTGAACAAAGTGCTCTACAAGCCGCTGAGCATGGCCGTGAGCGCCGCGGGCGGCGTACTGGCCGGAATCGCGTTCAAGCAGGTATGGAAACGCGTGAGCGGGAACGAAGACGCGCCGGACGCCACTGACCGCGATTTCACCTGGACCCAGGTGATCGTCGCCGCCGCGGCGCAGGGCGCGATCTTCGGCGCTGTCAAGGCGGCCACCGAACGGGCGGGCGCGATCGGCTATCGCAAGGCGACCGGCGACTGGCCCACCGAGGACTGATGATGCGCGTAGTGATCGTCGGCGGCGGGTTCGCCGGGTACAACGCCGCGAAGGCGCTGCTCAAGACGGTCTCCGACGACACGGAGATCGTCGTCCTCAACCCGACCGACTACTTCCTGTACCTCCCGCTCCTGCCCGAGGTCGCCGCCGGGATCCTCGAACCACGGCGGATCTCGGTGTCCATTCCGGGCACCTTGCCCGGCGTGCGCCTGGTGCTCGGTACGGCGAAGTCCGTCGACTTCGAGGGCCGCAGCGTGCGCTACGCGGATCCTGAGGATCGCGAACACCGCCTCGGCTACGACAGGCTCGTCCTCGCCGCGGGCAGCGTCAACAAACTGCTGCCGATCCCCGGCGTTCCCGAGCACGCCCACGGTTTCCGCGGTCTGCCCGAAGCCCTCTACCTGCGTGACCACATCACCCGGCAGGTGGAACTCGCCGCCTCGGCCGAGGATCCGGCCGAACGCGACGCCCGCTGCACGTTCGTCGTGGTCGGTGCCGGCTACACCGGCACCGAGGTCGCCGCGCAGGGACCCGCGTTCACCGCCGCGCTCGCGGCGCGGCACCCCGAACTGGACGGACAGCGGTTCCGGTGGCTGCTGCTGGACGTGGCCGAGCGTGTCCTGCCGGAACTCGACCGGCGTCTGGGCACCACCGCCGACGAGGTCCTGCGGTCGCGTGACGTCGAGGTGCTGATGAGGACGTCCGTCGACAACGCCGACGAAAAGGGCGTCACGCTGACTTCGGGTGAATCCGTGCCCACCCGCACCCTCGTCTGGTGCGTCGGGGTCCGTCCCGATCCGCTGATCGCGGACCTCGGCCTGGAAACGGCCAAGGGCAGACTCGTCGTCACCGCGCAACTGAACGTCCCCGGCCGACGGGACGTCTACGCGTGCGGCGATGCCGCCGCCGTCCCGGATCTGACCCGGCCGGGCGAGTACACGCCGATGACCGCGCAACATGCCGAGCGGCAAGGGAAACTCGCCGGGCGGAACGTGGCCGCGTCCCTCGGTCACGGCTCGCACCGCACCTACCGCCACCACGACCTCGGCTTCGTGGTCGACCTCGGCGGCCATCAGGCGGCGGCGAATCCCTTGCACATCCCGCTTTCCGGCCTCGCCGCCAAGGCGGTCACCCGCGGGTACCACCTGCTGGCGATGCCGGGAAACCGGCTCCGTACCGCCACCGATTGGGCGCTGGAAGCGGTGTCCAAGCGGCAGACGGTCCAATTAGGACTCGTGCGGTCGGCCGCGGTACCGCTGGACACCGATTCCCCGGAGCTGCCTTCACGACGCTGAAGGTCAGGCGCTCGCACCGCCGTCGAGGACGATGTCGTGCCCGACGACGTAAGCGGATTCGTCGGAGGCCAGCCACAGCACCGCCGCGGCGATCTCGTCGACCGCGCCGATCCGGCCGAGCGGGATGACCGCGCCGAGCCGTTCGGCGCGGTCGGCTTCGGTCTCACCGGGCCGGAACGACATACCGGTGTCGGTGGCGCCCGGGCTGACCGCGTTGATACGGATGCCTTCCGCGATGTGGTCGCGGGCGGCGGTGCGGGTCAGCACGTCGACAGCGGCCTTCGAGGCGGCGTAGGCGGCCATTCCCGGCAAGCGGCTGTGCGAGCCGATGTTGGACGCCATGTTGACGATGACTCCCCCGCCGCCGCGCCGCATCTGCGCGATCTCGTGTTTCATGGAGAGCCAGGTGCCGGTGAGGTTGGTCTGCACGACGGCGTTGAACCCGTCCTCGTCGAGGTCGGCGGTCGGGGCCGGGGTGCCGAGGACGCCGGCGTTGTTGAACGCGATGTCGAGTTTGCCGTGGCGACGCACGGTCTCGGTGACGAGCCGCTCGACCTCCGCACCTGCACCGACGTCGGCGACCACCGCGTCGGCCGCCCCGCCGTCGGCCTCGATCTCCTTCACCGTCTGACGCAGCTTTTCCCCGTCACGCCCCGAAACGACGACCTGCGCACCTTCGCGCGCGAAGGCCGCCGCGGTGGCACGGCCGATCCCGGATCCTCCCCCGGTGACCAGGACGACCTTGCCGCTGAATCGCTTCCCCACAGTTCCCACTTTCTGGTCCGATCGTTCTAGTATTACCGCATGCGAGAGGCTTCGAGGACGGCGATGGCCTGCCCCGCGGCCGCTCGTGCCCGCGCCGCGGGATCCGGCCCTTTGCTCAGCACTCGCATCCCCTGCAGAACCGTGAGCAGGAAGCCCGCGAGCGTCTCCGGGTCGGCGTCGGGGGCGAGTTCGCCCTGCGCCTTCGCCCGGGTCAACGCCATCCGCAAAGCGAGTTCGAGCCCGTCCCAGCTCCGCTCGACGACCCGGGCGACCTCGGGATCCCTCGGCATCATCTCCATGGCCGCGTTGACCACGAAGCAGCCGTCCCGCCCCGATTCGTCGAGGATTTCGGCCAGATAGCGCTCCACGAGCCGCCGCACACCCGCCAGCGCCGGCCCCGGTCCGGCGAAGTCCTGGACGAACCGCTCGTCGCCTCGGGCGATGTAGCGGTTCAGCGCCTTCAGGTACAGCTCGTGCTTGGTACCGAAGGTCGCGTAGAGACTGGCCTTGCCGATGCCGAGTTCGGCGACGAGATCGCTGACCGAGGTGGCCTCATACCCCTGCCGCCAGAACAGAGCGAGTGCGGCCTCGCAGGCC
Source organism: Amycolatopsis pittospori (assembly GCF_013870525.1). GTDB lineage: Bacteria > Actinomycetota > Actinomycetes > Mycobacteriales > Pseudonocardiaceae > Amycolatopsis > Amycolatopsis pittospori. Next base: position 41,195 of record NZ_JACBXD010000008.1, on the reverse strand, counting down.
GCGTCGACGTCGAATTCCTTCACCCGGGACACGCGAAGAAGCGTAACCCTATCTGGACCGATCGGTCAAGAAAGAAACTCAGGGAGCCGAGTCGTAGGCCGACCGGGCGTCCTCCACCTTCGGCAGGTTCTCGGTCGACCAGTCGGCGAGCGTCGCGAACAACGGCGCCAAACTGCGCCCCAAGTCACTGATCTCGTACTCGACCCGGGGCGGCACCTCGGCGTGATAGGTCCGCGTGACGAGACCGTCGCGTTCCAGTTGCCGCAGCCGCTGGGTCAGCACCTTCGGCGTGATCGTGCCGATGAGCCGCTCGAGTTCGACGAACCGCTGCCTGCCGAACTCGTTGAGCGCCCACAGGATCGGCGTGGTCCAACGGCTGAAGACGATGTCGACGACCGGTGCGATCGGGCAGGCCTGCTCGGGGGTCGTCGAGGTTTCGGCGCGCATGTGTGAGCTCACTTTCCTTCGGATACCGACGCTACCCCGGTCGCACGAATGCGGCGTAGCGTTCTGTTATGGACTTGACCACCGAAAGGCTCGTCGTCCGCGAGTGGTCCGAGGACGACGCCGAAGCCGCGCTGGCGATCTACGGCACCAGCGACGTGACCCGCTGGCTCACCCCGGCGATGGACCGGGTGACCGACGCCGCGGCCATGCGTTCCGTACTGCAGGCCTGGCAACAGGCCCAGCCCAATCTCGTGCCGCCGCGCGGGAGATGGGCGGTGCAGCGCAAGGAGGACGGCGTGGTCGTCGGCGGGCTCGGCATCCATCTGCTGCCACCGTACGAAGAGGACCTGGAGATCAGCTGGCAGCTGCATCCGGACGCCTGGGGCGAGGGTTACGCCTCCGAGGCCGCCCGCGCACTGCTCGGCTGGGCGTTCACCCAGGACACCGACGAACTCTTCGCCGTCGCGCGGCCGAACAACGTGCGCGCCATCGCGACCGCGAAACGACTCGGGATGATGTGGGTCGGCGAAACCGAGAAGTACTACGGACTCCGGCTGCAGGTGTACCGCATCCGGCATACGGACATCGTCTAGCGATACTCCACACGGGACACACTGCCCGCCGCCGTGACGGCACGCCCGTCGCCACGGCCGTCCGCCGTCGCGATGCTCCTCCGCCCACTCGGCGATGACGTCGATCTCGACGCCACCGGAAGGCCCGTCCCGCGAACTCGTCACGAGCGGCGGCCGGCACTTTCGCGCGATCGCGCGACCGCGTCCCCACTCCGCCCAAGCGGACCATCGACTCCCCTTCACCCAGGGTGATTGCCCTACGCCTCGGATCGAGATACCTTGAACATCCAGATGTCATGAACATCTGATTTCTCATCCGAACTGGGAGACCGCCTTGTCCGACGTTCCCGAGATCCTCCTGACCGACCCCGGGGTCCTGAACGATCCCTTCACCGCCTACGGCCCCGCCCGCGAGCGCTCCCCCGTCGCCAAACTGGTCGCACCGGGTTTCGGCCCGATGTGGGCGGTGCTGCGCCATGAGCAAGCACGCAAGATGCTCAGCGACCCGCGTTTCGCCCTGAGCCAGGCCAGCTATCAGCGCATGGAGATCCCCGAGCACTGCCGCCCGTACATGCGGACGATGCAGGAGGTCGAGGGCCCGGAGCACCTTCGGCTCCGCCGTCTCGTCGCCCCCGCCTTCACTCCGCGCCGCGCCTCCGCACTCCGGCCCGGCATCGAGCGGATCGTCGATGGCCTGCTCGACGGCTTCGCGGGCCGCGACCGGATCGACCTGGTCACCGATTTCGCGCGTCCGCTGCCGATCGACACCATCTGCGCCCTGGTCGGCATCCCCGAAGGCGACCGCCCGCGCTGGCGCGAGTACGGCACCGCGATCGCGGCAGGCGACGGCGCCGGACTCATGAAGGCCGTACCCGGCATCGTCGAGGACTCGCTCGCCGCGATCGCGCACCGGAAACTCGAGCCCGGCGAGGACGTCGTCTCGGAGCTTCTCCGCATCCAGGCCGAGGACGGCGACAGGCTCAGCGAGACCGAACTCGTCGCCCTGGTCTGGCAACTGGTCCTGGGCGGCCAGGTGCCCGGCAACCTCATCGCCAACTCCGTCGAGGCCCTGTTCGCCCATCCCGCCCAGCTCGCCGAGCTTCGCGAAGACCCGGCACTCATGCCCGGCGCGGTCGAGGAACTGATGCGCTGGTGCAGCCCGCAGCTGCTCACGGTCCCCCGGCTCACCACCGAGGACGTCCGGATCGGCGACGTCCTGATCCCCGAAGGAGAACCTGTTACCGTCGCGATCGCGGCGGCGAACCGGGATCCGAGGGCGTTCCCCGAGCCCGAGGTCTTCGACATCCGCCGCGCGGCCGGACCCGCCTGGCATCTGGCATTCGCCCACGGCCCGCATTTCTGCCTCGGCGCCGCCCTGGCCAGGGTGCAGACCGAAGTCGCGCTCACCGCACTGCTGCGCCGCTTCCCCGATCTCGCCCCCGCCGACGGGCCGTCGCGGATCCCGGACCCGGGCACGTGGCGACTGCACACGCTTCCGGTCACCCTGCACGCGCCGGTTGCAAACTGAAACACGTTCTAATAACGTGACCGCCTGTGAGACACGGGATCGTGCTGTTCACCAGTGACCGGGGCATCTCCCCCGCTTCCGCCGCGCGTGCCGCGGAGGCCGCGGGGTTCGACGCCTTCCATGTGCCGGAGCACACGCACATCCCGGTCAAACGGGAAGCCCCGCATCCGCGCACCGGCGACTCGTCGCTCCCCGACGACCGCTACCTGCGCACACTGGACCCGTGGGTCGCGCTGGCCACGGTGGCCTCGGTGACCACACGGATCCGGCTGGCGACCGCGGTGGCCCTGCCGGTCGAGAGCGACCCGATCACGCTGGCGAAGACCATCGCCAGCCTCGATCACCTCTCGGGCGGCCGGGTCACCCTCGGCGTCGGCTTCGGCTGGAACGTCGACGAACTGGCCGATCACGGCGTCCCCGGCGGCAAGCGGCGGACGGTCCTGCGCGAGTACCTCGAAGCGATGCGCGCGCTCTGGACGGACGAAGAGGCCTCGTACGCGGGCGAATTCGTCTCGTTCGGGGCTAGCTGGGCCTGGCCGAAACCGGCGCAGGCACAGATCCCGGTGATCGTCGGCGCGGGCGCGACCGAGAAGACCTTCCGCTGGATCGCGAAATCGGCCGACGGCTGGCTGACCACGCCGGGCGACACGGACATCGAGGACAAGGCCCGGAGGCTCCGCGAGATCTGGCGGGAGGAAGGGCGCTCCGGGGAACCCGAGATCTCGGCGCTCGGCGTCCGTCCGGATCCCGGACAGCTCGCGAAGCTGGAAGCGGCCGGTGTCACCGAAACGATCTTCGGCCTGCCCGACCGCTCACCCGAGGAGGTCGAGGCCTGGATTCAGCGCCTCGCCGGGAAACTCGATCTCAGCGCTGGGAATCGATGAGGTAGCGCCCGTCCTGCTGCACCATGACGAAGGTCGCCTTCTCCGTCATGGTGCCGCCCGCGGCCCTGCTGTAGGTGAGCGTCGCCGACACCGTGTTCCCGGATTCGACGATGTTCGACACGGCCACCCCGCGGTAGTCCTTCCAGAAGTTCGAGTACCGCTCGAAGCTCTGGTTCTTGGTGCGCTTGAAGTTGTCGGTCAGCGTCGCGAACCCGGCCTGGAGATTCCCGGGAATGAGCGCGTAGTACGCCGAAAGTGCCTGGCCGGGCGTCTGCGCCGGAGGTGGCGGAGCTGAAGACGACGTCGACGGCGGAGGGGTCGAGGGCGGCGCCGAAGAGGGTGACGGCGGCGGAGCGGCCGGTTCGGAGGACGGCGTCGGGGTGGTGGCCTGCGACTGCGAAGCCGGCGGAGGTGCCGCGCCCGTCTGGCCGTCGTCGCCGCGGGTGAGCACGACGACCACGGCCGCGGCGACGGCGGCGAGCACCAGGAACCCGGCGAGGACGCCGATCAGCATGCCTTTGCGCGCCTTCGGCGGCGGCTCCTCGGCGACGAGCGTCGTGGGCTCCCCGGCCGCCAGCGCCCGCAGTTCCCGTTCGGTCTCGGTCATCGTCGGCCTGCTGTCGGGTCTGACGTCGAGCAGACGGTTCAGCAGCGGCGTGAGGATGCCCGACCGCGTCGGCGGGGTGATCTCGCCGCTCGACGCGCGGTAGAGCAGCGCGATCGGGTTCTCCGCCGTGCCGTAGGGCGTGCCGCCTTCGAGCGCGGTGTACAGCGTCGCGCCGAGCGAGAACACGTCGGAGGCGAAGGTGGCGTCCTCACCGCGGGCGACCTCGGGCGCCAGGAACGCCGGCGTCCCGGAGATCTCGCCGGTCGCGGTGAGCTGGACGTCGCCCATCGCGCGCGAAATGCCGAAGTCGGTGATCTTGACGGTGCCGTCGTCCTCGCCCAGGAGGACGTTGCCGGGCTTGATGTCGCGGTGCACGATGCCCGCCCGGTGCGCGGCCGCCAGCGCCGAGCACAGCTGGATGGCCAGGCGGATGACGTCGTCGACCTCCATCGGCCCTTCGCGCAGTTTGTCCGCGAGGCTGGTCGAGGGCAGGTACTCCATGATGATCCACGGGCGGTCCTGCTCGTCGATCACGCCGAAGACGGTGATGGCGTGCGGATGGACCAGCCGCGCGGCGATCCGGGCCTCGCGCAGCGCGCGATTCTTGGCCTCGTCGGACTTCTCTTCCCCTTGCCCGTGCGGCAGGAGCAGTTCCTTGACCGCGACCGTGCGCTCCAGGTTGTCGTCGCGCGCCCGCCAGACGGTGCCCATGGAGCCGCCACCGACGGGCTCGATGAGATCGAACCGGTCGGCGAGGCGGCGGGTCTCCTCCATTATCGACGTCCCCCTGGAGCTGTGGTGTTCGCGCGAACCTTGTCAGCATGCCAGGAACACGCGGGAGAGCCCGACCCGGCACGGCCGTTTCCGGCGCGGTGTCCGTCACGTCCCCGACTGGGCCGTTCAGCGGAACCCTGCCCCTTCACCTGCCCGAAAGTTCGTATCTCGGGCCGCCTGCGACGCACTTTACTTCTCCGGTGTGGCCTTACGCGGGGGAAGGGCGGCGATGCGGGAAACCATCGGCGGAAGAGGCGTGCTCGAAGGCGCGTTCACGTTGCTCGAAGCACTCGACGACCACGGCGGTCAGGCCGGCCTGACCCAGCTCGTGCGGGCCAGCGGGCTCCCGAAGACCACCGTGCACCGGCTCCTGGACCAGATGGTCGGGCTCGGCGCCGTCGAGCGGGCGGGCGTCGGCTACCGGATCGGCTCACGGGTGTTCCGGCTCGGCCGGTTCTGGCAGCCCGAACTGCGGGACCTGGCCAAGGAGTGGCTGCCGTCGCTCTCGACGCGGATGCGCGCGAGCCTTGTCCTCGTGGTCCCCCGGGAGGGCCGCGCGCTCGTCGCCGCGGGCGCCGTCCTGCCCTCCGACGACGTCCCCGTGGTCCCGGGCGGCCCGTTGCCACCCGGAACCGCCGCCGGACGCCTCCTCGCCGCCCACCATCCCGCCCTGGCGGAACCGGACGGCGGCGCGCGGGAGATCCGCACGGCCGGGTTCGCGGTCGAATCGGGGACCATCACATCCGGCCTCGGCTGCGCCGCCGTCCCGATCCGGACCCCGGACGGCCGGGTCGGCGCGGCACTCGCCGCCGTCCTGCGTACCTCACGCAACTACCGCATTCAGAGGACTAAACGCGTGACTTTCGCATTTAGTCCTCTGAATGCGGTGCTTACGTCATGCAACTATCGCGTTCAGGGTGCCGAACTGTGCAGGTGGCGCACTCTCTCCCCGAGGACTGTGAGCAGACGCCGTTACCCCGAGATCGGGGGCGGATGCCTGCCTGCGGTCGTCTAGTTGCGACGAAATCACCCTCCAGGGTTATTCAGACCACTTTAAATGTGGCCTAAAATTACGAACACATGTTCGACCGGTTTTGGTATTCTTGGAGTGTGTCCGAGACGACGTTCCTCCCCGAGTTGCCGCAGGAGCTGTGGCGCGCAGGCAAGCTGGAGCTTGCCCACGGCGTGCAGCAGTTCCTGCAGCTGATGCGGGTCGCCTCTGCTGGTCTGGGCCGGTATCTGGCGGAGATCGAGTCTCGTGGCTGCAAGGATTTGTATGGGTATGGGACGACATTGGCGTGGTTCGCCGATGTCGCCGGGTTGTCCCAAACTGAGGCGCGTCCGTATGTGAATCAGGCGATCGATCTGAATCCCACACGTGCGTTGGATGGTCGTGAGGTTCCGGCGTTCGCTCCCGCGACGGCTGTGGCGGCGGCGGACGGTGCGATCGGGCAGGAACGGATCAAGCAGGTCCTGGGGATCTTGAAGGAGATCCCGGCCGAGGTGTCTGTCGAGGCTCGGGAGCGTACGGAGAAGACCCTCGTCGACCTGGCTCGGGACGCGGGTCCCAGTGAGGTTTCGGAACTGGGGAACACCCTGCTGGGCTTGCTGGATCCCGACGGTGCAGAACCGAAGGATCCCGAACCCGCCCAGCCGCGCCGTGAACTCACCGTGGAACGCCGCAAGGACGGGTTCTGGAAGATCAAAGGTCTTCTTGACGATGAGTTGGGTGCCCGGACCGCGGCCGCGCTTGAGGCTTATGCGAAGCCTCGCCCGGCCGACGAGTTCGGCCAAGCCGACTGGCGCACCAAAGCGGAACGCCAGGGCGACGCGTGGGCGGAACTGCTGGATCTGGCGATCGCCTGCCCGGATCAGCCGGGCACCAGCGGGTACCGCACTCTGATCCACGTGACCGTCGGTCTCGACGAGTTGAAGACCGGGATCGGCAAGGCCTGCCTGGATTTCGTCGGGGAGATGACGGCCCGCGAAGCGCGGATGGCCGCCTGCGACTGCCTCATGCTCCCGGTGATACTCAACGCCGCCGGGGAACCTCTCGACGTGGGGCGGCTCAGACGGTTCGTCACCCCGGGCCAGCGACGGGCGTTGAACATCCGAGACGGGGGCTGCGCGTTCCCCGGCTGCCATCGGCGACCGAAGAACTGTCACGCACACCATATCCATCACTGGGCAGACGGCGGACGAACCGACCTCCGCAACCTCGTCCTGCTCTGCAGCTTCCACCACCGCCTGATTCACCACGGTGAATGGGAAGTCCGCATGGCCGCCGACGGGTTACCCGAGTTCATCCCACCCCAATACCGAGACCCACTTCGAAGTCCCCGGCGCAACACCCTCCACCGCGCCGCAGCCTGACCCGAAGAGCCCGCCACCGAACCGGCGACGGGCCCTTCGGCATGCCCACCGGAAGCCGGGCAAGCCGGCGTCAGCGGAAATAACCGATTCGCCCGCCCCTCCCTCAACGACCCCCAGCCCAAGGATTGATCTGAGTACAAGCTGGCCCTAAGTGGCAAGTCGCCTTAGAACGACACTCACCACTCACGACTCCAACCACGTCAAGGCAACCCGAGCCAGGCACAACACCACGCCCCCGTTTCCTTCTCGTGACTCGTGGCCGCCAGGCCCGGCATGACCTATCCCCCCCCAGCCACGTCCATGACCCGAGGGGCGGCGTAACCGGACTTAGTGGCATCGAGGGACCACTGACAGGGACACGCCCGCCCGGCAGGCCTCGTTCTCATGTGGTTGCCTGCCGTCAACGCTCGACTGCTGACCATGCACGACAGACGGAAAATACCTTCGATCAACAGCCCGTCCGGCGCGACCCGGCTTCGGCGGTGGCGGGATTGGCGAGTACCGCGCGTTCTTTCAGCGCCGCTCTCGCCGAGCACTCCCGACCCGGCAGGACCGGATGATCGACGATAATCCGACCAATTCCCGATCAATTGAGCAATGCGGTTCCCGGCCGAATTCCGACGGAATATTTCCGACGAAGTGGACCTTCGCCGCGAACCGGATCACGCTGCGTCCACACCCGGGCGCACCGCGTACTGAAATCGGCCGATAACCCTGCCTTGAGGTCGTTTCCGTAACCGGACGCCTACCGGATAATTGTTCGACGACAATTCATCCACCCTTTCCCCTGCTCCATTCGGCGGTTCTGGACAGGAGCGGTACACGTACGGTTCAGTAATTCTTTCGACCAAGGAGGGAATTCCTTGAAAAGACGCTTTGCGGCCGTGTCCGCATTTCTCGTCATGGTGTTCGTCGCGTCCGCGACCGTGGCGGTCCCGGCACAGGCCACGTCGCTTTCCGGACGTCCGGTCGTCGCCGGGATCGACCTGGAACGGGCGACGATCCCCGATCTGCAACGGGCGATGCGCTCCGGGAGGCTGTCGTCGGTCGAGCTGACGCTCTTCTACCTGCAGCGGATCCGCAAGCTGAACCCGACCCTGCACGCCGTGCTCACCACGAACCCCGACGCGCTGCGGCTCGCCGCGGCCAGTGACATCCGGCGGCTGCGGCACCAGTCGAAGGGCCCGATGGACGGCATTCCGGTGCTGCTCAAGGACAACATCGACACCGCCGACCGGCAGCCGACCACGGCGGGGTCGACGGCCCTGCTGGAATCCCGCCCCTACCGCGACGCCGGCGTGGTCGACAACCTGCGCGAAGCCGGAGCGGTGCTCCTCGGGAAGGCCAACCTTTCCGAGTGGTCGAGCTACCGGTCCACCAGTTCGTCGAACGGCTGGAGCCCGCTCGCCGGCCAGACCGCCAATCCCTACGTCCTCGACCGCAACCCGTGCGGTTCGTCGGCCGGTTCCGGGGTCGCCGTCGCGGCACATCTGGCGACCGTCGCCGTCGGGACCGAGACGGACGGTTCGGTCACCTGCCCGTCCGGCGCCAACGGCATCGTGGGCGTCAAACCGAGCCTCGGCCTGGTCAGCCGCAGCGGGATCGTGCCGGTGTCGAAGCAGCAGGACACCGCCGGCCCGATGGCGCGCAACGTGGTCGACGCCGCGATCCTGCTCGCCGCCATGAACGGTGCCGACCGTCGCGACCCGATCACCGTCGACGCGGCCCGCCAGTCGCTCGACGACTACACGAAGTTCCTGCACCCCAACGCCTTGCGCGGTAAGCGGATCGGCGTCTGGCGTGAGGTCTACACCCCGGACGACGCGACGAAGGCGGCGTACGAACAGGCACTGGGCAAGCTGCGGAAGCTCGGCGCCACCACGGTGGAGATCACCATCCCGTACCTGGACGTCATCGCGGCCAACGAGTTCCCCGCGATCAGGACCGAGTTCAAGCACGACATGAACGCCTACCTCGCGTCCACCGGCGGTAAGCACCCGGCCGATCTCGCCGGGCTGATCCAGTACAACCTGGACCACGCCGCGGTCGAGATGCCGTACTGGACCCACAACCTGTGGGACCGGTCGCAGGCCACCACCGGTGATCTCACCGATCCGGCCTACCGCGCGATGCGGGAAGCCGCGACGAGCGCCGCCCGGCGAGGTCTCGACGAGACGCTGCGCGGCAACAAGCTGGACGCGATCGTGGCGCCGACCAACAACGCCGCGTGGAAGACGCAACTCGGGACCGGTGACGGCGCGCTGCTCATCGACTCCTCCGGTCCGGCCGCGGTTTCGGGCTACGCCAACATGACCGTCCCGATGGCCTACTCCGGGCCGTTGCCGCTGGGACTGTCGATCATGGGCGGGCGGTTCAGCGAACCGTCGCTGCTGGCCATCGCCTACGCCTTCGAGCAGGACACGAAGGTCCGGCGGCTGCCGACGTACATCCCGTCCATCGGCTAGGAGACTCGAAGGCGTCCTTCACCGCATGGCACACGGTGAAGGACGCCTTCTTCAGTCCTACCAGGCTTTGCCGAACTTGAAGCGGAACTCCGGGTCCCCCTCGGAAGGCTTGTTCGCCCCCTTGATCCGGGCTTTCGGCTTGCCCGCCTTCTTGCGTTTGGCGGCCAGTGTCTCCGGATCCCACGGGTTCTCGAGGAGGTTTTCCGCGCCCTCTTCCTTCGGAGACTCCTCCGTCACCGCGCGGCCGCGGGTTCCTTCGGCACCGGCTTGACCGCCCAGAGGTCGGGGTTCCCGGCCGGTTCGGCCATTTCCTTGACGTCGGCGAAGTCGTTCGCCTGCCGGGCGAGGAAGACACCCATCTGGCGCAGGTCGCCCATCTTGCGGACCGACGCTTCGATCAGGTCACTGATGGCCTGGACGAACCCGTTGAGCACCCGGATGATGTTTCCCGCCTCACCGAACGGGTTGATGACGTCTTCGAGGAAGTTCGACGCGGCGTCGGCGAGCTGATTGGCGCATTCGCTGATGAAGGCGATCGCGTCGCCATAGGTTTCGTAGACGATGTCGATGCAGCTCTCCATCGTGCCCGCGATCTCGTTGAACACGCCTTCGTTACGCGAGATGCGCTTGGTCGCGTTGATCGCGTAGGTGTTGTAAGAGTCGTACCCGCCGCCCTGCCAGTACGCGGCGAGGTTGTTGCGGGAGTCGTCGATGGCGTTCTCGGAGTCGACCATGTACGGGGCCTGGCCCCACCACACGGCCAGTTCCTCCATCCGGTCGGCGTTGCCGAAAAGGACGTCACGGACCATGAAGAGGGCGTCCAGCGCACCTTTGTGCTTACGCTTCTCAGCCTCCTTCTGAACCTTGTTGGCGGCGTTCTCCGGCCACTCGGCCTTCTCGCGTGTCGGCATGCGTCGTTCGTTCCTTAAGTCTCGGGAGGGCGGGGCCTAGAAGCGCTTGTTCGCGTCGTCGTCGCCCATGTAGCCGAACTTCTCGTAGTACTCGGCGTCGCGCTCTTCGTAGTCCTTGGCGACCTTGTCCAGGTTTTGGCGGACTTCCTGGATCTGTTCGTAGCCGGTCCGAGTGGTCTTCAGGATGGTTTCGCGGGCGACGTTGTAGTCCCGCGGGAAACCGGTCTTCATGCCGAGCAGCCCCATGTCGATGTCGGACATCGCCGCGTAGTCGCCACCGAGCTTGAGAAACTCGTACCAGGCGTCGCCCGCGATGACCCAGGCGTCGGTGTTCTTGCGGAGGGCGTCGGGCACGACGTAGTAGCCGGTGCCGTCGATCTGAGCCAAGGTCGTTCTCCGTTCAGCGATCAGCGGGGGCGCGAGGCGTCGAGGGCCTGCTGCCTGAGTTCCTGTGCGTGTTCCTCGGCGGCGACGATCGCCTCCAGCAGGTTCGCGCTCAAGGCGGGAGCCGTGGTGTAGGGCAGGTTGTCGAGATCGAGTTCGATCCGCTCCAGGCGCCCGGCGCCGGAGACCTCGACGACGCCGAGATCGTCGGGAATGTCGACCTCGATGGTCTGCGCCCGGGCGGTCGCGATCGCCCGCGTCCGCTTCTCGTCGCGCTCCTCGATCTCGCTGACCAGGTTCTCCAGCCTGCTCCTGCGGCTCACGCGAACACCCCCGGGAAGAGTTCCGCGGCCTTCTCGCGACCGGCGGCACCGGCCGCGGCACGCGCGGCGGCGATGGCTTCGATCGTGTCCGGGCCGATGTTCTGCGGGTAGGCCTGACGCAGGGCGTCCGGGCTGACGTCCAGGTCGATCAGCCGTCCGTTGCCGTCCACCTCGGCCTCGACGAGCCCACTGTCCGAACGACCGGTGAAGCGTTCTTCGGCGTGTTCGGCAGCGAGACGTTCGAATTCCGCGGCCTGCGCCTCCCATACGGCCATTTCCGCAGCCGTGGGCGGCTCCCAGTCGTATCCGTTCATACGATGCATGTAAGCACCGTTGACTTTGCCGGGACGGGCACTTCGGGACATCGTCGGAGGCAATGTGGCCCAGATCACCTCAGGGCGAGTCTCAGCCAGCCGGCGGCACCACGCCGCCCGCCAGGAAAGCGAGGCTGCGCTCGGCTTCCGCGATGGCGGAGCCGCGGGCGACGTGACCGTCGATCACCAGCGTGGCCAGCCCGTGGAGCAGGCACCACAGTGTGGTGGCGAAGCCGCCGGGGTCGATCCGGTCGCCCATCCGATCGGCCAGCACCGCACAGGTCTCCCGATGGGCCTCGGCGAGTTCCGGATGCGCGGCGCGATCACCGATCCCGGCACCCGCCATCAGCCGGTACAACGCGGGATTCTCCAGCGCGAACCCGAGGTAGGAATGCCCGAGCGCGGTCACCGTCCCGGTGCCGCAGCCCCGGAGCGCGTCCTGCAACTCGGCATGCCCCTCCAGCGCGACGGCCACGAGCAGCGCGTCCTTGTCACGGAAATGCCGGTACGGCGCAGCGGTGGAGGCTCCCACCTTCGCGACCGCTCCGCGCAGGCTCACCCCCTCGGGTCCTCGCTCGACGAGGACCTCCCGTGCGGCCAGAACGAGCGCACGACGAAGGTCCCCGTGGTGATAGGCACGTTTGACGATCATGGCGGACCCCCCAGTCCTTGATGCCACGTGAACGGCCCCACCCTAACCGGTGGCCGCGCGCGCGGGAGCCGAACGCGCCATACCCGCGCCAGATTCGGCCCACCGGGAGAGCCACTGTGTGGATTTCGGGACATCTGACGTCCCGAAATCCACACAGTGGCGCACGAAAGGTCCAGTGACGACGAGCGGCATCATCACGTGTTCGCCAGATTCGAAACCGCCCCTCGAACTGCGATCATGGTCTGATGGCCGACGATTCGCAGCTACACCACATTCCTTCACAACTTCAACCACACAAGCCATTCGAGGACGACTGAAGGTTTCGGCCGAGGGACGCCATACCCACGTGACGACGTGAGGGCCGGTGTCACGACGACTGGTCCGCGAGGTCGTTCGCCGCGACGTAGCCGAACGTCATCGCCGGCCCGATGGTCGAGCCCGCCCCGGCGTAGCTGGTGCCCATGACGGCCGCGCTCGCGTTCCCGGCGGCGTACAGGCCGGTGATGACCGAGCCGTCGGCGCGAAGGACCCGCGCTCGCGCGTCGGTCCGCATCCCGCCCTTCGTGCCGAGGTCGCCGGGCACGATCTTGAACGCGTAGAACGGCGGCTCCCAGAGCGCGGCGAGGCACGAGTTCGGCAGGACGTACGGGTCGGTGTAGTAGTGGTCGTAGGCGCTGGCGCCACGGCGGAAGTCACTGTCCACACCGGACAGCGCCTGGCCGTTGAACCGGTTCACCGTGGCACGCAGGGCTTGCGGCGGGACGCCGATGGCGGATCCGAGCGCTTCCACCGTCCATGCCTTCTTCACCGCGCCCGCCGAGTACCACTCATCGGGAAGCGGCAGCAGCGGCGCGACGTCGCGGAAGAGATACTTGTTCCGGTAGTGCTGGTCGACGACGAGCCACGCCGGGATCGTGGGCGACGTCGGATTCCGGTCGTACATCGTGTGCACGACGTCGCTGTAGGGCGCGGCCTCGTTGACGAACCGTTTGCCCGCCGCGTCCACCATCAGGCCACCGGGCAGCGTCCGTTCGGCGAGGCAGAAGTACGGCTCGCCGGGCAGCGGGATCGCCGGTCCCCACCAGGCGTCGTCCATCAGGTCGAGCGTGGCGCCCGCCCGTTTCCCCGCCAGGATCCCGTCCCCGGTGTTCGACCGCGCACCGACCGTCCATTGTGTACCGATGGGCTGGCGCTGGTATTCCGCCCGCATCGCCGCGTTGTGCTCGAACCCGCCCGAGCCGACGACGACGCCGCGCCGCGCCTTCACCACGCCGGCCGATCCGCCGCGCGTCACCGTCACGCCGGTGGCCTTCCCGTTTTCGATGACGAGGTCGGTCAACGGCGTGTTCAGCCAGACCGGGACGCCCGCCCGGAGCAGCCCGGCGCGCAACCCCGCGGCCAGGGATTGCCCCATGGTGAGCGGTTTCTGCCCGGCGAGCGCGGCGGCGGTGCCGCGGGCGAGACAGGCCGCGGCCACGGCGGCGCCCTTCGGATTCACCGCGGCCAGCGCGAGCCATTTGTAGTCGGCGCTGAACACGACCATCCCGGCGGGCGTCGCGAGGTACGGCGGGTTCAGGTTGGCCAGTTCGGCACCGAGGACGTTCCCGTCGAGTTGATCGGGTTCGATCGAGCGGCCGTCCGGCATCCCGCCGGGCAGTTCCGGGTAGTAGTCGCTGTAGCCCTCCATCCAGCGGAACCGCAGCGGGCTGTTGGCCATCACGAACGACAGCATCGACGGGCCGTTGGCGAGGAACGCCTGTTGCCGCGACGCGGGGATCGACGGGCCGACGACGGCGGACAGGTAGCGCGCGGCCTGCTCCGGGGTGTCGCGGACGCCGGCCGCGGCCAGCACGGAATTGCACGGGATCCAGATCCCCGCGCCCGACCGGGCGGCCGAGCCGCCGAACTTCGCGGCCTTCTCCAGGACGACGCAGCTGAGCCCGCGTTTCGCCGCCGTCAGCGCAGCGGTCATCCCGGCCGCGCCCGCCCCGACCACGACGACGTCGTACTCGCCGAGCACCGGAGCGGCGGCCGAGGCCGTTCCGGCGAACGGCAGGCCCGAAGCGAGCGCGATCCCGGTACCGGCGGCGGTGCCGCGCAGGACCTGGCGCCGGGACAGACGGGGGTCGGGGACCGGATTCATGAATCCTCCTCGCGTCGCGTTCGAGCGAGGTCATGTTCTCCAGCCGGACGGAAAAGTGAAACAAGTTCTACCCGCTTGGAGCACGCCGGGACGGCCACGCTCGGCCGGTCACCTCAACCGGCGCGGGCATTCGGCGGAGCTTCAGCCCAGGGCGCGGACCAGGTCGAGCGCGCGGCCGAGGGTGGTGAGCCGGTCGCCGACGGTCTCCCCCGCCGGATAGAGCCGGACGGTGTCGACGCCGGCGTCGCGCCACACGCGCAGCCGCTCGGCCACCATCGGTTCGGTTCCGATCAGCGTCGTGCCGAGCACCATCTCGTCGGTCACCAGTGCGGCCGCGCCTTCCCGGTCACCGCCCTGCCAGCGCTCGCGTACGGCGGCGGCGACGTCGGCCCAGCCCTGCCTGCTGTAGGCGTTGTTGTAGAAGTTCGTCTTCGCCGAACCCATCCCGCCGAGACTGAACGCGAGTTCGGCCTTCCGTCCCGCGACCATCCCGCGCAACTCGTCCTCGTCGCGGGCGAACGCGACCTCGGCGCCTTGGCAGACTTCGAGGTCGGAGCGCGACCGCCCGGCCTTCGCGAGCCCCGTGTCCAGATGCGAGAAGTACGCGTGCGCCCCCTCGGGGACGAAACTGGTACCCAGCCAGCCGTCGGCGATCTCGCCGGTCAGCTCCAGCAGCTTCGGCGAAAGCGTGGCCAGGTGGATCGGGATGTCCGGATTCGGCGTCATCGAAAGTCGCATCGGCTTGGCCTCACCGGGCAGCGGGATCTCGAACTCCTCGCCGGAGTAGGAGATCTTCTCGCCCGCGAACGCCTGCCGGATGATCGCGACGGTCTCGCGCATCCGTGCCAGCGGCCGGGCGAACGGCACGCCGTGCAGCCCCTCGATCACCTGCGGCCCCGAAGCGCCCAGGCCGAGGGCGAACCGGCCGCCCGAGAGCTCCGAAAGGGTCAGGGCGGCCTGCGCGATCGCGACCGGGGTGCGGGTGCCGAGCTGGACGATCCCGGACCCGAGCCGGATCCGTTCGGTCCGCGCGGCGAGATACCCGAGCACCGACGGCGCGTCCGAACCCCACGCTTCGGCGACCCAGCAGTCGTCGAGGCCGAGCTTTTCCGCCTCCAGCACGAAATCCAGCGTCTCGCGCCAGCCGCGGGAGGCCTCGACCGTGGTCGCCGTCCGCATCACGCGCGCGCCGCCTCGGCCCGCTCCTTGATCGCGGCGAGGGTGCCGGTCATCGCGTTCTCGAACTCCCGCAGCCGGACGAAGACGATCTTCTGTTCCTTGTCCGGCATCTGATCGATGGCCAGCGAAAGCCCCGACCGGCCCGGCCCCAGCTGCATCCACTGCCGGACCTTGGTGCCACCGTTCTCCGGCTCCAGTGTGAAGCGCCACAACGCCGTCGGCGTCTCGGGGTCGTGGACGGCCCAGGTGAAGACGCGGGGCTCGTCGCATTCGACGACATGCGAGGTCGTCTCCCATTCGCCGAGCGCGTCGTGCTTGCTGCGGCCGACGAACTTCCGGCCGACGGCGGCGCCGTCCGCGCCATCGCACCATTCGACCGACTGGAGTTCCCGGCTCATCTCCGGCATCAGCCGCACGTCCGAGACGATCGACCAGACCCGCTCCGGGTCGGCGTCGACCCAGGCCTGGACCTCGACCGTCGGTTTGTCGGCGTATCTGGCGCCGGTCCACTCCATCGTGGTCGCCTCCCGTGCTCGTGACCTCGATAGTTGCGTAGATGGACTTACGTTGTCAAACCTTCGGGAGACTCCTGGGCGGCGAACCGGCGTACGACGTCGGGACGGCTCGCGAGCTTGGGCGGGTAGCCGGGCCCGAGCCGTGCCCGGGTGTTCTCCCCGGTCAGCGGTCCGGCACAGTGCGCGCAGACGACCTCCGCATGCGTGTCGTGCCCACAGGCGTCGTGGTGGAGGGTGACCGGCGGCCCCGCCTCACCGGAGAGCCAGCGGTCACCCCACCGCGTCATCGCGGCCAGGACGCCGTAGAAATCGGCGCCCTTCTCCGTCAGCACGTAGTCGTAGCGGACCGGGTCGGCCTGGTAGGCCCGCTTTTCCAGCAGGCCCTCGCCGACCAGGCGGCGCAACCGGTCGGCGAGGGTGTTCCGGGCGATGCCGAGTTCCTGCTGGAACTCGTCGAACCTGCGGATTCCGTAGAACGCCTCCCGCAGGACCAGCGGGGTCCACCAGTCGCCGAGCAGGTCCATGGTGCGCGCGATCGAGCACGGCCACTGCGCGAACGAAGTCCGTTTCATGCCCGCGAGCCTACGCCCGGCCGAATTGATCCGGTCATTCCTCCACACATTCTCCAGCGCTCAGGCACTGGCTCGAAATGTTGCGATACGGTCAAGGAGATCCCGGGCATTAATGTCGCCCACCCGCTTCCGCACGCATTCCGACAACGGACGCAAACGATCCCGCGTGCGGGCGGAACGGATTCCGCCGGCGATCTCCATCGCGGCGAGCCCGACCTCCGCCGCGCGATCCAGGTCCCCTTCCAGGGTGTGATCGACGGCGAGCCAGATCATCGTCAGCGAGCGGCTTCGCACCATGTCCGGCCCGTAGCCGTCGACGGCCTCGGTGAGCGCCGGAATGGCCTCCCGGCAGTGGCGGACGTCCACGAGTCTGGCGAGTTCGGTGCGCACCGTGCCGATCATCGCGGCCAGGTCGTTGGCGGTGAAGAATGCCGACCACGACGGGACAGCCTCGCTGGACGCGTCGGCGAACTGTTCCGGCGCAAGGGAAAGCTTGCTCAACGCCTGCTGGACGTCGCCGAGCAGGGCGTAGGCCCAGGCCTCGTTCGCGGTGAGGATCGCCTGAGACAACGGCGTTCCGGCCCGGCGCGCGGCGTGCTGTCCCCGACCGAACTGATCGAGCGCCTCCGCCGGGGAGCGGTGGTGCAGATACATCCTGCCGAGCCGGTAGTGGATGTTGGCGACGAGATCGTCGTTACCCGACTCCTCCGCGAGTTCGAGCGCGCGACGGAAATGCCGCTCGGCCCGGACGGGGCGGCCGGAGTCGAATTCCGTCCAGCCCAGCAGGTTGTGCAGATCCGCGACCACCCCGGCCAGCTTCCGCGCCAGCACCTCGGACATCATCCCGCGTTGCAGCGCGACGCCGTAGGGTTGCAGTACCCGCAGCAATTCGCGGCAGGAACCGCCGCCTTCCCGGTAGTCACGCGCCCGAAGCGCGCCGATCACACCCTCCAGCCGGTCGACATCGGGCTGCCCGACGCGCATCGGGAGCCGGTCAATCACGGCGACGCCCCTGGACCCTCGGCTCGGCGGGTTCGGTCCCTTGACCCGATCGTGACGGGGGCAGCACACACCCCGGTAGCACCCGCCGGCGCGGCCCGTAAACGGCGTCACGCCGCCGGTGGTCTTCCTTCGGAATGGCGATGGTGATTCGCACGCCCATTGATCGCTCTCCTTCCCAATCCACAACGATCACGCTCGCCGAGGTCCAGGACGGAGCCACGCCGGACTCCAGACAATTTGTGAACGACGCGATGTCGATGTTAACCGCGAAGGAAATCGAAACCATCCGCCGAATGGTTGGCTATTTTCATTCACTGGAATATGCACGTGCGGAGTCTCTTTCCTTTGCACGAATGCTCGCACCTCCCGGCCGCTCACCCCGCGTGCACGATGAAGACGGTCCGTGAGCACATGAGACACAGCTCTCAGCCGAACGTGTGAAAGTTGTCGACTCGGGTCACGAAAAGGCTTCACATTGCGTTATCCATAGCTGAAGATCAACAGCAACCGAACGTAAGGGGCTGAAGCGTTGGACAAGGAAAGCAACCTCATCCGGGGGACGATCGTGTTCGGTCTGCGCACTTTCGGTGCCGACCCCCTCCCCGTCCACGCCGATCTCGAGTACGACCCGGAAGACCCGTACGCCATCGTGGTCGCCTACCACTCAGGCGGCGGAACGGTCCGCTGGATGTTCGGCCGCGATCTGCTCGCCGACGGCCTTCTCACACCATCGGGTGAGGGCGACGTGATCATCAGCCCGGCCGACGACACCTCGATCGTGGTGTTCGCGCTCAGCGCGCCCGACGGCTGCGCCGTCCTCGAAGCCTCCGCGCAGGAACTGGCCGAATTCCTGGACCGCACCTACGACCTGGTGCCCGCCGGTTCCGAGCCGGAATGGTTCGACTTCGACCAGGAGATCGGCAAGCTCGTCACCGAGTCCTGAGCCGCCCCGTTCAGCCGTACAGGCAGCGGAAGGCCGCTTCGACGAACACCTCGAAGGTCTCCTCCGCGGTGTCGGTTTCGGCGACCGCGACGCAGTACGGCAGAACCCGGGTGAACTGACCCCTCGGGCGTTGCGAAGGGCAGCGCCGACCACGTCACATCTGCCCACCCCTCACCGATTGCGGCGGTAGCGAGCCCCCGGATGGTCGTCCCGCAGCCGCACCTGGCCGGGTTCGTAGACGCTCTCCCGCAGCGTCTCGCCCTCGTAGTCCTCCCAGACAACTCCGCGCCGCTGCAGTTCCGGGACCACGAGGTCGATGAAGTCGGTGAAGGTGCCCGGCGTGATCGCGTAGGCGATGTTGAAGCCGTCGACGTCGGCCTCCTCGACCCAGCGCTCCAGTTCGTCGGCCACGGTCGTGGGCGAGCCGACGATCACCGGGCCGAGCCCGCCGATGCCGAGGAACTTCCCGATCTCCTCCGGCGTCCAGGTCCGCGTCGGGTCGGCCTTGGAGAAGTTCTCCACCACCGACTGGATCGCCTCGCTGTGCACGTGTTCGAGGATTTCGGTCGGCGAGTAGCCGGAAAGGTCGATCCCGGTCCAGCCGCCGAACAGGGTGAGCGCGCCTTCGTAACTGGCTCGGTCGAGATAGTCGCGGTACTTCTCCCGCGCGGCCTCGTCGGTCTCGGCGACGATCGGGGTCACGAGCGCGAAGAACTTGACGCTTTCCGGAGCCCGGCCGAATTCGGCGGCCTGGCGGCGGACGTCGGCGACGTTCCGGCCGACGAGTTCGGTCGAATGCCCCATGATGAACACGGCTTCGGCGTGTTCGGCGGCGAAAGAACGTCCCTTGGTCGACGTCCCGGCCTGATAGAGCACCGGCGTTCGCTGTGGCGACGGTTCGGCGAGGAAAACGCCGGGAACCGAGTAGTACTCCCCTTTGTGTTCGATGGGGTGGACCTTGTCCGGATCGGCGTAACGGCCGGTGGTCTTGTCCGCGACGACGGCGTCGTCCTCCCAGGACGACTCCCACAGTTTGTACGTGACCTCGAGGAATTCCTCGCCGATGTCGTACCGGTTGTCGTGGGTGATCTGCTGGTCCAGTCCCAGGTTCACCGCCGCGCTGTCCAAATAGGACGTCACGATGTTCCAGGCGACCCGGCCCTTGCTCAGATGGTCGAGGGTGGTGAACTTGCGCGCCAAGGCATACGGCTGTTCGTAGGTGAGGGAAACCGTGACGCCGAACCCGAGATGCTTCGTGACCGCGGCCATCGCCGAGACCGACAGCAGCGGATCGTTCACCGGGACCTGCGTGCCCGTGCTCACCGCGGGATCCCGCGAATCGCGGTACACGTCGTAGACGCCGAGGACGTCGGCGAGGAAAAGACCGTCGAATTTACCGCGCTCCAGCAGTTTCGCCAATTCGGTCCAGTAGTCGAGATCCTTGTACCGATGCGCCTGATCGTCGGGATGGGTCCACACACCGGGAGCCAGATGACCCGTGACGGCCATGTCGAAAGCGTTGAGGCGAATTCGTTTCGCGGGCATGGGCGAAAGGAAACCCAGCGGTGGCCGGAACGGTCAAGAAAGTCTCACCAGCCGGGAGCCGGGTGGCGGCGCCAGGTGAACGGTGCCGCCACCCGCGCGGGCGTCAGCCGAGTTCGCGGAGCCCCGGGACGACCTGCTCCGAGAACGAGCGCAGGAACCGCTCCTGGTCGTGGCCCGGTCCGTGGAAGACCAGGTGGTTGAACCCGGCTTCGACGTACGGCTTGATCTGCTCGACGGCGTCGGCCGGGTCGGAGGTGACGATCCAGCGCTTCGCGACCTGCTCGATCGGGAGCGCGTCCGCCGCCTTCTCCATCTCGGACGGGTCCTCGATACCCGCCTTCTGCTCCGGCGTCAGCGAGAGCGGCGCCCAGAACCGGGTGTTCTCCAGCGCCTGCGCCGGATCCGGGTCGTAGGACAGCTTGATCTCGATCATCTTGTCGATGTCGCCGGTGCTCCGGCCGACCTGCTCCGCGCCTTCCGCGACCGCGGGCAGCAGCTTCTCGGTGTAGAGGTCCATGCCCTTGCCGCTGGTGCAGATGAAGCCGTCGCCCTGCTTGCCGACGTACTTCGCCATCACCGGGCCGCCGGCCGCGATGTAGATCGGCACCCCGCCCTCGGGTCGGTCGTACACGGTCGCGTCGGTGGTCTGGTAGTACTCGCCCTCGAAGGTCACGCGCTCCTCGGACCACAGCTTCCGCATCAACTCGATCGCCTCGCGCAGCCGCGCGAACCGCTCCTTGAACGCGGGCCACTCGATGCGGGCGACCGCGACCTCGTTGAGCGCCTCGCCGCTGCCGACGCCGAGCAGGACGCGGCCCGGGTACAGGCTGCCGAGCGTGCCGAACGCCTGCGCCACCACGGCCGGGTTGTAGCGGAAGGTCGCCGTCAGCACGCTGGTGCCGAGAACCACCCGTTCGGTGCGCTCACCGACCGCCGCCATCCACGCGAACGAGAACGGCGCGTGCCCGCCCTGATGCCGCCAGGGCTGGAAATGGTCGCTGACCATCACGCTGTCCAGCCCGACCTGCTCGGCGAGCACGGAGTACTCGACGAGGTCGCGCGGGCCGAATTGCTCGGCCGACGCCTTGTAACCGATCTTCAGTGCCATCCGGGGTCACCACCTGGGCTCTTGGGTTGTTCCGCTCTTCACCTTGGCACAGAGTCGATCAGGTCCGCCCATGGTTCGACGAGGTCGGCGGTGTCGGGAACGCCACTGGGCGGTCGGGAATGCGCCGAACCCCATCGCATTCAGAGGACTAAACGCGATGCCTTCGGGAGGAGGGGCCCGGCTCGGTGAACTCGAGGCCGTTCTCGTCCATGGCGTTGATGACGGTGAAGCGGCCGTGCGGGAAGACGAAGCCGAGGTCGACCACGCCGCGTGCCATGTCCTGTCCCGTCCACTCGAGCAGTTCGACGTCCTGGAGCACCTGTCCCTCCAAAGCGGACAGTTCGGGGCGGGTGTCGTGCCGCCATCGCAGCGGGCTGGGCTCCGCCGGGTCGCCCCAGTTCCACTCGGCCCTGCCGTACGGGTCGATCGTGTTCCAGGTGAGCGAAAGGTCGTCGAACTCGAAGTGCCTGATCTCCAGTCGTTCGTCACCGAAGTCGACGATGACCGGCGCGTCCTCCAGCCACTCGTCGTATTCGACGAACCAGGTCAGGTGGACGCGCTGGAGCCGCTTGCCCACCAGGCTGCGCAGGCGATCCCCGTGGGCTCTCCGGATCTCGGAGAGTCCGGAGAGCCACACGGGTTCGTATCCGTCGATGTCGAAGAAGGCCACCAGCGGAGTATGCCGGTGATCAGCAGCTACTCGGCACCGGTTTTCCGGCGAGCCGGTCGTTGACGTAGGCGAGCGCGCCGGGCGCGCCCTGGACGGCCACCGTCACGTGCTCGCCGACCGGGATCCGGTTGTACTTGATCTTCACGCCGGCCGCGCAGTACTTCGCGACCAGCTTGTCGACCGGCGGGATCGGGGTCAGTTCGTCGAAGATGCCTTGGTAGAAGTACGTCGGCGAGCCGGGTTTGTGTCCGCCCATGACGTTCTCGGCGATGACCTTCTTCACCGCGGGCACGTCGAGCAGTTCCGGCACGGTCACGTAGTCGGCCATGCGCCGGAACGCCTGCCCGACGCTGAACTGGTCGATGCACTGCTTCCCGACTTCGGCGAACGCCGTCTTGCCGCGTTCGTTGAGGAGGGTCGCGAGGTCGATCTCCGGGTACGCGCGGCTCAGCCCGACGGCCGCTCCGATGTAGATACCCGAAAGCGGTCCGCCGTCGATCTGCCGGGCGATGTAGCCCATGTCGGCCGGGACACCGCCCGCCGCGACGGCGGCGAACTTGAGTTCGGGCGCGTACGACGGCTGGATCTCGTTGGCCCACTGGCTCGCCAGCGCGCCGCCGGAGTAGCCCATCAACGCCGTCGGCGTGGCGGCACCGTTCAGCCGCGCGGGCGCGAACCGTTGTGCCGCGCGGATTCCGTCGATGACGCCGTGCGCTGTGTTGAGCCCGGCCGTCCACTGCGAGTCGGGACCTTCGTAATCCGAGGTGACGACGGTGTGCCCCGCGGCCAGCAGCGGCACCATCAGGGCGAGTTCTTCCGCGGGCAGGGCCAGCCCGGTCCGCAGGACGTACGACGGCGCGCAATCGGTGCTGAGACCGTCCTGCGCCGTCTGGTACGAAACGAGTTTTCGTTGCCCCAGGGGCGGAAAGAGCGGCTGGAGGACCGTCGCGACGTCGGCGACCGGCCTCCCCCGCGTGTCGGTGGACTTGTACTTGACCTGCCAGGCGCGGATCGGCACCGGCAGGGCCAGCGCCCGGATGGTGACCGGCCGGGAATCGAGCACACTGCCCGGCTCGACGTCGGGGAACGGCGAAGGCTGGGCGTAGAAGGGATCGTTACGAGGATTCTGCGGGAAATCGGCGGCGCGCACGGGCTGTGCGGCGACGGCGAGGGTGGCGAGAGCGACGAAGGCGGCGGCCAGGACGGCCAGGGCGCGGCGCGCGTCGACGGTGACTGCGAACACGGGACCTCCAACTCAATACCGAACGGTATCGAGTTGCCTGAGTACCATATGAGCCAGATCACAGTCAATGTCCGGAGCCGGAGTCAGCGGGTTGTACCCTCCGGTTCCATGGCCGCCTCACGCCCTCCCCGCACCCGTCCGAGCCGGGCCGAAACCCGGCGGCGCGTGCTCGACGCGGCGACGGCCGTGTTCGCCCGTCAAGGCATCGCGGGTACTTCGCTCAACGACATCGCGGCCGAAGCCGGGCTCACCAAGGGCGCCGTGTACTCGAACTTCAGCGGCCGCGACGATCTGGTGCTGACGATCATGGAAGAGCACATCGTCGACCGGATGGGCGCCGCCACCGCGGTCTTCGACGAGATCGCCGACCTGGAGGAGGCCACGGCCGAAGCCGGGGCCCGGCTGCTGAGCGGCATCGGCACCGACGCCACCTGGCACCGGCTGCTGCTGGAGTACTGGGGCCTCGCGATGCGGGACCCCGCGATCCACGCCGGTTTCGCCGAGCGTCGGGCCCGCCTGCGCGAGGCCATCACCGGCGCGATCCGCAAGGCGGCCGGCGCGCACTCGGTGGAACTCCCGCTTCCGGCCGAACAGCTGGCGGTGGTGATCCTCGCGTTGTCGAACGGCCTCGCCGTCGAGCGCGGGGTCGACGCCGGCGCGGTCCCCGAAACGCTCTTCACCGACGTCCTGCGCCTGCTGATCACGCCGCGTCCCAGCTGATCTGCGAGCCCCGCCGGTCCGTGGCACCGTGAAAGGAGCCCCGACGTCCCGAGTCTGCTCTTCCAGCCCGTTCCCGAGGCGAAGTCCGGCAAGAACCGGCTGCACCTCGACATCGCCCCCACCGAACTCGACCAGCGCGAAGAGGTCGCTCGTCTGGTTTCGCTCGGCGCCAAGATCGTCGACGACCCCGAAGACGACGACTGGGTCGTCATGACCGACCCCGAAGGCAACGAATTCTGCGTGCTGCCCCGGCGCTGAGTCCCGTGTGGACTCAGGCCGCCTCGTCGGCCTCTTCCACCGCGAGGCGCGAGTGCAGCCCGAGCATCTCCAGCAGCATCCGGCAATCCTTCGCGTCGCGGGCGTTCGCGACCACCGTTTCGGTCGCCTTGCGCAGCACCGCCGCGCGCACGGCCGTCTCCCCGCCGTCGATCAGTTCACCGGCCGGACGCAGTTCCTCGTACAGGTTCCCCATGACCCACCTCTCCTTCCCCTGTCGTTGATACCCGATCCGGACCGAGAAGACCCCCTGCCTTAGTGCTGTCCCGGCGGCGCGCCCCGCGATTTCTCTCTAGACTGGCGCCACTCGAACGAGCGGACGGAGCGGGAACTGACCACCGAGTTGCGCGGGGAAGTCGTGATACTGGCCCCGGTCACCGAGGCCCATGTCCCGGAACTGCGGCGGATCCGCCGTACGGCGGGGGTCCGAGCCCGCTGGGGTTCGGTCGACGACTCCCCCACCTGGCCGTTCGACGACCCGACGACGTCCTGCTTCACCGTCCTGGAGGGCAGCGTCGTACGAGGTTTCGTCCAGTACGGCGAAGAAGAGGACCCGATGTACCGGCACGCGTCGGTCGACCTGTTCCTCGATCCGGAGGCGCACGGCCGCGGGCTCGGCACGGACACCGTCCGCACCATGGCCCGCCACCTCGTGCACGATCGCGGCCACCATCGGCTGGTGATCGACCCCGCGGTGGACAACGACGCCGCGATCCGCTGCTACAAGGCGGTCGGTTTCCGCGAGGTCGGCGTGATGCGCCGTTACGAACGCGACACCGAGGGCGACGGCTGGCACGACGGACTGCTGATGGATTTGCTCGCCGAAGACCTCACGTAGCGGGTCAGCGCGACGCCGATCAGCACCACCGCCATCCCGGCCAGCACGCGAAGGCCCAGTTCCTCGCCGAGCACGATCGCGCCCAGCGCCACCGAAACGACCGGCAACAGGTAGCCGACGGTCGCCGCCGACGTCGCGCCTTCGTCCTCGATGAGCCGGTAGTTGAGGTAGAAGGTGATGCCGGTGCCGAAGATCCCGAGGACGACCACGGCGATCACCGCGGTCACGTTCAGTGGTCCGGTCGGTGTCGCGTCGAACGGCAGTGCGACCGCGCTCAACCCGGTGGCCGTCAGCAACTGCGCGGCGGAGATCGCGATCGGACCGCCCTGGCCGACGAGTTTCCGCCCCATGTAAGCGAAAGCGATGGCGTAGCTGACTCCGGCGCCGAGCAGCGCCAGCGTCCCCCAGCCGAGCAGGCCGCTCTTCTGCCAGGGCGCGAAGATCAGCAGGATGCCGGCGAAGCCGAGGATCAGCCCGCCCACGCGGACCACGGTGATGCGACGTTCGGTACCGATCCCGATACCGATCAGCAACGACCACAACGGAGTCGTCGCGTTCATCACGCCGGCGATACCGGAGTCGACGGTCAGTTCGCCGATGCTGAACAACGCGAACGGCAGGGCGTTGCAGAAGAAGGCGGCGACGAGGAGCCTGCCCCAGATCCGGCGGTCACGCGGAAGGCGTTGCCCAGCCCAGCGGCTCAGTACGAGAAGGACGGCCGCGCCGAGGGCGCAGCGGACGACGGTGACCTGGATGGGCGACAGCCCGGTCAACGCGAGTTTGATCCACAGGAACCCCGATCCCCAGAGCAGGGCGAGAACGCCCATCCGGATCAGGGTTCCCGGCGCGCCAATGCTCACTGTCGTCCTTTCGCGGAGCCGCTCGATACCTCTCCAAGCTGCCTCCCGCGACTCGACAGGACAAGTGAAAAGATCTACACCGACGTTAAGCGGTCCTACACGTTCCGAAAGGTCACGGTCGTGGCCGCCGGAGAGGCGACCACGACCGGCTTGCGAGGAGATCAGTACTCGCCCGGTTGCTCGCAAGGCGGAACAAGGGCCTGCTCACATTTCGCGGTCGCGCATGATCCACCTCCCTTTCGACTGGCGCACCGGTGGGGAACGGGCGCGTTCTCGCACAGTTTGGGGGCTGACTTTCCTCATCCGCACACCCGGTGGCCGTCTTGTGACCCATGTAATGGGAAGGTTGTCGCACGCGGAGCCATTCCGCCCAGCGGCGAATCGGCAGATGGCCCTGCCAGGCGCCGTACCCTTGTGGCACGATCTGCCGCGAAGCAGGGAAGAAAGGTGCTTCTGGTGACCGAGAATTCCGGCTCGGCCAGATCCGGGGAAACCGGGAAAGCACGGGCGGAACCGCGACCGGTTTCGACGGCCGCCTTGCAGTTCGGGCGCGCCCTGCGACAACGGCGCCAGGCCAAAGGGCTGGCACTGCGCGAACTCCAGAAACTCGCCTATGTCGACAAGAGCCTCATCAGCCGGGTCGAACGCGGGCTCACCCCGCCGAGTGTGGAATTCGCCGAAGCCTGCGATCGCGCGCTGGAGGCGGGCGGCACGCTGGTCGTGCTCGCCGAAGCCGCCCGCGCGGAACCGTATGTTCACCTTCCGCCACCGCCGAGCCATTTCGTCGGCCGCGAGGAACACTTCACGCTGCTCGACGAAACGGTGTTCACGGGACCGGCCAAAGTGGTCTTCGTGGCGGGACCGCCCGGGGTCGGGAAGACCGCGCTCGTCCTGAAATGGGCGAACCGGCGGCAAGAGGAGTTCGACGGCGTCCTCTGGTCGGATCTGCGCGGTTACGCGGCGGGCTCCCCCGCGCAGCCCGCGGACATCCTCGATGATCTCCTCCGCTGTGTCGGAGTCCGCCCCGACCGCATCCCCGCCGAGGAGCACATGCGACTCGCGCTGCTGCGCGGCCTGCTTCGCGGACAGCGCACGCTCGTCGTCCTGGACAACGCGCTCGACTCGCATCAGGTGCGCCCGGTACTGCCCGGCACTCCGGACACCACCGTGCTGATCACCAGCAGGCGGCGGCTCTCCGGACTGGTCGTCGGCAGCGGCGCGGTCCAGGTTTCGTTGGAGCCACTGGAAGATCTCGAAGCGACGCGGCTCATGGCCGACCTCATCGGCGCCGACCGCGCGGCAGGTGATCCCGAAGGTGTCGGCCGGCTGGTGCGGTTGTGCGCGGCGCTGCCGCTGGCCGTGAACATCGCCGCCGAACGGGTCGCCACGCATCCTCATCAGAGCGTCGGCGAACTCGCCCGCGAACTCGTCGCCGAGGGACGGCGGCTGGAACTGCTCGCCGTCGACGACGACGCCGTCGGGGTCCGGGCCGCCTTCAGCTGGTCCTACCGAGCGCTCGACGCCGACACCGCCCGCATGTTCCGGCTGCTCGGTGTCCACCCGGGTCCGCGATTCACCTCAGGCGCCGCCGCCGCGCTCGCCGGACTGCCCGAACACGACGCGCGGCGCCTTGTCGACAAACTCGTCCAGGCCCATCTCGTCCAGCAGGTCGGCGCGCGGTACTACCGCTTCCACGATCTGCTCCGCGTCTACGCCGCCGAAGAGGCGGCCACCGAGCAATGGCGGGACGAACGGCAGGCCGCGGTCTCCCGGCTGACGCACTGGTATCTCTACGCCGCCAACGCGGCGAGCTGGAGGCTGACCCCGGCGCGCGATCACCACGTCGACCTCGGCCCGGCTCCCGAAGGCGTCGAGCCGCTGCGGTTCGAGACGTTCGACGACGCCTACATCTGGTGCGCGGAGGAGATGCCGAGCATCACCGGCGTCGCGCGGCTGGCACTGGACCACGGCCTGTACGAGATCGGCTGGCGGCTGCCGGTGGAGATGTTCGACTACCACCTGCTCGGTCGTCCTTGGCAGACCTGGATCTCCAGCCACGACGTCGCGATCGAGTCCGCGAAGGCGGGCGGCGACCTCGGCGGGCTGGCGTGGTCGGCGATCAACCTCGCGGAGGCGCATCGTCGGCGCGGCGATCTCGACCGGGCGCACGAACTGTTCGGTCAGGCCGTCGACCTCGCCGAGGAGATCGGCGAGAACCCGAGTCTCGGCTGGGCGCTGGTGGGACTCGGCAACATCGCGCACGAGCGGGAGGACTACGCCGGTGCCGTCCGGCTGATCGGCGACGGCGTCGACGTGTGCGCGCGGATCGGTTACCAGCTCGGCGAAGCGACCGCGCGGGTCCACCTCGGCCGCGCCTACCGGGACCTCGGCGAACACGACCTCGCCCTCGACCACGGCCGCCGCGCCCTCGACGTCTACGCGAAGGACGCCGACCAGCACGGCATGGGCTTCGCGCTGGTGCCGCTCGCCCGGACCTGCCGCCGCTTCGGCGACCTCGACCAGGCACTCGGTTACTGCGACCAGGCACTGACCGCGTACCGGAACTGCGGCGACGTCTGGGGACAGGCCGACGCGCTCGACGAACGCGGCTGCGCGCTGGCCGAACAAGGCCATGCCAAAGACGCGCTGGAGGTGTGGCGCGACGCGCTGCAGCTCGTCATGGACCTCGACGACCGGAAGGCGAGCGTGCTGCGGGGCCGGATCGAAGGCGCTGTCTAGAGCGGTGACGCGAGGCCGCACTCGCGTGCTCGGACTCGGATCTCGCGTGCTCAAACCCGGATCACGCGAGTCACGTGTCCGCGCACGCGTGTCACGCCTTCGCCGTCCCCCTCAGGACAGCTTCACCGGCAGGTTGTGCAGACCGCGGGTGATCGCGCTCGGCCACCACACGAGCCTGTCCTCCGGCACGGTCAGCGTCATCGACGGCGCGCGGTCGAACAGCGTCTCCAGCGCCGCGGACGCCTGCATCCGCGCGAGTGCGGCGCCGATGCAGATATGCGGTCCGACGCCGAACGCCACATGCCGCACCGGGCGTTCGCCGGGCCGGAAGGCGAGCGGGTCCGGGTGGACCTCGGGGTCGCGATTGGCCGCCAGCAACGACAACAGGATCGGGTCGCCCGCCTCCATCCGCTGCCCCGCGAGTTCCATCGGCTCGGTGACGAAACGCCAGCTCGTGTTCTGGAGCGGGGTGTCGCGGCGCAGGACCTCCTCGATGACGAGCGTCAGATGCGCGCCGTCGGCGCGGGCACGGGCCGCCTCCTCCGGATGCGTGATGAGGGTCAGCGCGGTGGACGCGATGAGGCTGATCGTCGTCTCGTGCCCGGCGATCAGCGAAAGGAACGCCGTCGCCGCGACCTCTTGATCGGTCAGTTTCCCGTCGGCCTCCTGCGTGAGCAGGTCGCTGATCAGGTCCGCGCCGGGTTCGGTGCGTTTCCGCGCGACGACGTCGGCGAGCAGTTCGTCCAGCTCGTCGGTCGCCTTCAGCATCGACGCCATGTCGGTGACGTCGCCGGCGGCGACCACCAGCGCGGGCGGGCGGACCTCGTCCAGGAGTGTGTCCGGGATGCCGATCAGTTCGCAGATCGAACGGATCCCCAAC
Organism: Amycolatopsis pittospori; assembly: GCF_013870525.1. Classification (GTDB taxonomy): domain Bacteria; phylum Actinomycetota; class Actinomycetes; order Mycobacteriales; family Pseudonocardiaceae; genus Amycolatopsis; species Amycolatopsis pittospori. Next base: position 11,728 of record NZ_JACBXD010000008.1, on the reverse strand, counting down.
GGGTAGGCGAAATCCTCTACGAGATCGCCCTCGCCGCGTTCCAGGATCGGGTCGAGCAGTTCGTTCGCCAGCCGGTGCGTGCGGTCGCGCATATGGTGCAGCCGCCGCGGCCCGAACGCGCCGGCACACGCCTTGCGCAGCCGTGCGTGCTCATCGCCCTCGACGTTGTTCATATGCCCGATGAGCGTCGGCCGGTGGTCGGCGGGGAGCCCGAGATTGGCCTTGCGCCAGTGTTCGGAGGCCACGGACGGGCATTTGGACAGCCTCGGGTCGGCCATCGCCGAAACGACGTCCGCGTGCCGGGTCAGCAACCACGTCCAGGTGTCGCCGGGCAACGGAAGCCGGAAGGCGGGCGCGTTCGCACGCAGCCATTCGTAAGCAGGAGAAGGATTCCGGTCGAATTCCGGACCGAACATGACCGGGCCCGCTTCGGCGTCGTATGCGGCTTCTGGCATACGAGTCACCCTGCCAGCTTGTGGCGGTATCGCGTCCGGCGAACGCAGGCATTGGCCTGTCTCACGCGATCGTCAACGCGGTCCCCCTGTCACCCTCTTGTGGTGACCAGCAAGATCGAGGCGGGTGCGGTGCGTAACGGATGGAGGTGGCCGTCGTCAGCGAGTTCGGGCTACGGAACGAACCGAAGACCGGCATGCACGACCGCGATGCGGGCACTGAGCAGCAGGCCGGACCGCTTCGCGGGTTCGCCGACACCGTCGGTCTGGCCGCCGCCCGGGTCTGGCGGCTCCGAAGCCGTGCCTGGAACACGCTCCGGCATCCGGCGGGCTGGGAACTGTGGCGGCTGCCGCCCGCGGCCATCGTCTGGATGCTCGGCGCCGAGATCGCCGTCGCGGGCTGGGCGCTCTACAGCGGCTTCAAGGCCTCCGCGACGACCACGGACCTCGTCCGCTTCGCCGTCATCGCCGGCTGCGCCATCTGGTACCTCATCCAGACCCAGCACCCCGAAGAACAGCGCCGCGCCGACGACCGCCGCGGTGAGCACATCGACCAGACCGCGGTCTGGCTGGGCAGCGCGGCCGTCCTGCTGCCGCCCACGTTGTCGCTCGCACTGCTGCTGATGGTGCGCGTGCAGCGCTACTCCATCGCGCACAAGGCGATGACGACGTTCCTCTTCACCACCGCCGCGCACGCGGCGTCCATCCTCGGCGTGCACACGATCACCGAACTGACGTCACTGCACACCTGGCTCGAATCGGGCATGCTCCCCCAGCAGGCGGGCGACATCGTGTTCGCCGCCGTCGCACTGGTGGGCGCCGCGCTCTGGTACTTCGCGTCGCAGACGCTCCTGATCAGCATCGCGCGCGGCCTGGCCTGGGGCGGCTGGCGACGCCAGAAGCTGATCGGCAGCTGGGCCGACAACGCCGACTTCGTCTACGCGCTCCAGCTCGCCGCGTGCACCACGATCCTCGGCGCGGTCAACATCGCGCTCGTGCCGCTGGTGATGATCGGCGTCGCGCTCCGTTCGACGCGGCTCTCGCAGGCCCTCGCGGACACGATCGCGCGCAGCCAGCGCGACCGGAAGACCGGTCTGCTGACCGAGGACTCGTTCCACGCCCCGGCGGCCCTCCGGCTGCTCGAAGACCAGACCGACGAGCGGCCGACGGCGTTCCTGATGCTGGACCTCGACCACTTCAAGCAGTGGAACGACAAGTACGGGCACTCCGGCGGTGACATCGTGCTCGGCTGCGTCAGCGCGGTGCTGCGCCAGAACACGCGCGCCTCCGACGTCGTCGGCCGGTGGGGCGGCGAGGAGTTCGCCGTCCTGCTGCCGGACACCACTCGCGACGAGGCCCTGCGGGTCGCAGAACGGATCCGGTCGGCGGTCGCCGCGACGGCGATCACCGGGCTGACGGAACTCGCCAGCGGTCACGCCACCAACGAACCCCGCGCCGTGGGGCCGATCCACGGCTGCACGGTGTCGATCGGGGTCGGACTCTCGCCGGAGCACTCGACGGACTACGGCGAGCTCTTCCGTGCCGCGGACTCGGCGATGTACGAGGCCAAGCGGGGTGGGCGGAATCGGGTGGTACTGGCTCCGGTCCTCGCTTCGGCGCCTGAGCCTCCCGCGCCGCGGGCACCCACTTCGCCGCTGAGCCGGGCCGGGGACTCACGCCGAGAGTGGTGATCGCATTTAGTCCTCTGAATGCGGCTCCGAACACCGATGTCACGTATGAGACGGTTCCGTCCCATACGTGACATTCGGGGCACCTCCGAAGGCCCGCGTCAGCGGCGGGTCACGAGGCGGGTCTCGAGCAGGTCGTCGACCACGCGGGTCTCGACGCCGGCGCGCCGTTCGAACGCCGATCCGCGCAGCGGCCACAGCGCGACCAGCACGATCCCCACCGCGGACAGCGCGGCCAGCACCAGCGCGGCGACGAACTGGGCGGCGCCGGCGGTCGCGGTGCTGAGCACGGCGAAGCCGATCAGCACGATCACCGTCGGCAGGACGGCGGCCACCGCCACGAGCCAGGCGGGTGTGCGGCGGAGGTCGCGGCGCCGGGTGGTGAGCCAGGCGGCGAGGAGGCAGGCGAACGACGCGCCCAGCAGGCAGGCACCGGCGGTGTCGGACAGGCGGTGCCAGCCGAGGGCGATGGTCGACGACGCGACCCAGGCGACCACGACGCCGCCCAGCCCGATCATCACCGGGCGGAATCGTTGGGGCAGAACGAAAGCGGCCGCCATCAGGATCGCCATGGCGGCACTGACGTGCCCACTGGGGAAGCTGTTGTGGCCGGGTCCGTAACCGCCGTCGGGCAGTTCCGGACGTTCGAGCACGTACAGCTTGAGCAACTGCGCGGTGACGAGCGGGAGTACGAGGACGCTCAGTGCGGGGATCAGCAGACCGGGTTTCCGGCGGAGCAGGGCGAGGACGACCAGTGCCACCGCGGCCGCGCCGATCACCAGCACCATGTCCTGGTCCCGCAACGGGCCAGCCCAGTCCATTGTGGACCATCGGCCGGACTGCGCGCTGCGGACGACGCCGTTCTCCGCGAGCTGGCCCGCCGACGTGTGCACGAAGAGCACGAAGGTCACGGCGAACGCGACGGCCAGCCCCAGTCCGGTGGAGAGCTGGAACACGGCCCGGGACAGGGTGAGCCGGGTCTCGGCGTGCCGTCCGGGCGACGGGCGGTGGGCGGGGGTCTGCTTCGCTTCGGGGGTGAGTACGGCCATGCATCTCACTGTCCCGGCGCCGTTTAGCCAAGAGGTCCGGACAATGTCATGGTTCTGCTACAAGATCGAGCCGAGTCGCACTCGCGCCGTGACATCCGAATAATGGCGGCGTGGCAAGTGTCCTTTTGATCGAAGACGACGCGTCCGTGCGAGAGGGGCTGGAACTCGCTCTGCGCCGCCAGGCGCACACCGTCCACACCGCCGAAAGCGGTGAGCTCGGCCTGGAGAAACTGCGGGTGTACCAGCCCGACATCGTCGTGCTGGACCTCATGCTGCCCGGAATCGACGGCTTCGAGACCTGCCGTCGCATCCGCGCCGCCGGCGAGGTCCCGATCATCATGCTCACCGCCCGCAGCGACGACTTCGACATCGTGGCCGGCCTGGAGGCGGGCGCCGACGACTACGTGACCAAGCCGATCGAACCCCGGGTGCTCGACGCCCGGATCCGCGCCGTCCTGCGCCGCGCGGTGAGCGAGAAGCCCGCGAACGCCGACGACGACGCCGCCGCCGAACGGCACGGCGGGCTGGTCATCGACCGGGCCGGGCTGGTGGTCACGAAGAACGGCGAGCCGGTTTCGCTCACCCCGACGGAGCTGAAGCTGCTGCTGGAACTGTCGCGCACGCCCGGGCAGGTCTACAGCCGTCAGCAGATCCTCTCCGCCGTCTGGGATCACGACTACCTCGGCGACTCCCGGCTGGTCGACGCCTGTGTCCAGCGGTTACGCGCGAAGATCGAAGACGTGCCCGCGAAACCCGACCACGTCCAGACCGTCCGCGGCTTCGGGTACCGGTTCGGCCGTTCATGAGGGTCCTCTCCGGCCTGCGGCCCCGGCTCATCCTGGCCTTCGCGGCGATGACGCTCATCGGGGCGGCCGCCGCGGCCGGGGCCAGCTACGTCTCGGCCAGGAACGCCATTCTCGGGGCCGTCCAGGACGCGGCGATGAACCAGCTCAAGGACCGGGTCGCCGCGTACGGTCGCCCGCTGTCCACACCGCCGACCCAGGAACAGCTCAACGACTTCGCCGGCAGCCTGCGGTTGAACGCGGTCGCGGTCTACCGGAGCATGCGGTCGGTCAACGGTCCGGATCTGACCACGTTCTCCACCGAACTGAGGGAGACGGTCTCCACCGACAACCGGATCCAGTTCCAGCGCCTGGACCGCGACGCCGTCCCCGAACTCCTGGTCGGCATGCCGGTGCTGTCGCGGCAGCCGGACGGGTCGATGGGACCCAGCGGGCTCCAGGTCTACTCGCTCACCTCACTCGCCCAGCAGCAACAGGCCATCGAAGAACTCGCGAAGTACGCCTGGCAGATGGCGGCGCTCGCCCTGCCGCTCGCCGCCGCGCTCGCCCTGCTGGCGGCCAGACAGGTGCTGCGGCCGGTGCGCGCGCTCAACACCGCGGCGGCCCAGCTCGGCGAGGGGAGACTCGACGTCCGGCTGCCCGCCAAGGGGTCGGACGAGCTGGCCGAACTGGTCACGACCTTCAACAACACGGCCGCCGAGCTGGAGCGGACGGTCGGCGAGCTTCGGTCGATGGAGGCCGACGCCCGCCGGTTCGTGGCCGACGTCTCCCATGAACTGCGTACCCCGCTCGCGGCGATGAACGCGGTCACCGACGTCCTGGACGAGGACGCGGAGGCCCTGCCGCCGGACACCGCGGTCGCGGCGCGGCTGGTCTCCGGAGAGACCCGCAGGCTGACGCGGCTGGTTCAGGATCTGGTCGAGATCTCCCGGTTCGACGCGGGCCGCGCCGAACTCGTCCTCGACGAATGGGATCTCGCGACGGCGATCCGCGACAGCCTCGACGCCCGGGGCTGGCGGGACGGCGAAGACCTGGTGACCGACCTGCCGGAAGGCGTCATCGCCCGGGTCGACCGGCGGCGGCTCGACCTGATCGTGGCCAACCTCGTCGGCAACGCGTTCCGGCACGGGTCCGGCCCGGTCGAGGTCCGCCTGCGCACCCACGACGACGGTGTCACCCTGGAGGTCGACGACCACGGTCCCGGGATCGACCCCGAGGTCCTGCCGCATGTGTTCGACCGGTTCACCAAGGCGGACACCTCCCGCGCCCGGTCCGAAGGCAGCGGCCTGGGCCTGGCGATCGCGCTGGAGAACGCCCGGCTGCACGGCGGCGACATCACCGCGGCCAACACCGGCCACGGCGCACGGTTCGTCCTGCGCATCCCGAACCGGGCAGAGGGGGTGACCCGATGAGGAAGGCGCGCGTTCTCGCGATCCTGGCGGCCGCGACGCTGGTGACCGCCTGCGGCGTGCAGCCGACCGGCGTCATCCCGGCCGGACCCGGACCGTCGATCCGCCCGACCACGGGGACGACCGTCATGGGTGGCGTGACCCTGTATTTCGTCTCCGAGGGGCGCGTCATCCCGGTGACCCGGCCGACGGAAGGGTTCATCTCCCCCGAAGGCGCACTCATGCTGCTTCTCAAGGGACCGAGCGAGGAAGAGGCCGCGCAGGGGCTGACGACGTTCGTGCCGCCCGAAGTGAGCGGCATCGCGGTTTCTTCGGGCGATCCGGGCTATATCTCCCTGCCGTTCAGCGCGCGGAAATTGTCCGGGCAAGCCGTCAACCAGCTGGTTTGTACCGCGATTTCAGCGTCGACGGCGATGGGGCGGGCTCCGCGCGTCCCGGGGATGACCGTGATCTCACCGGACGGTGAGGCACAGTTCCAGGCCTGCAAATCCGGCTGAACCGATCACTCACAGTGCTCACATAAAAGCACTTCTTGTGTCTGTACGGACGTGAGCCCACTTCGGTTCAACGATCAAGGTAACTGTGGGCGACAACACTCGGGCGTGACTTTGCCGTGTCCATTTCGTAATGTTGCCCGGAGCTCGCGGCCCCCGACGCGAGTTCCCGTCCCCGAAGTGGTGAGTGATCAGAGAAATGGCCGGCAGACATCGCAAGACCAACGCTCCGAAGTGGAAGCTCCCCGCGGGTATCGCGGCAGCGGTCGCCACGGCGCTCCCGGCGTCGATGTGGCTGACCACCGCGGGTTCCCCCGACGTCGAAGCGGCCAGTGCCGCGCTCTCGCTGCAGACTCCCCCGATCTCCAGCGTGACTCCCCCGCCGTCGACCAGCAGCACCCCGCCTTCCAGCACGACGACCCCACCCCCGTCGACCACCGCGGCTCCCCCGAAGCCGACGACGTCGACCAAGGCCCCCGCCCCGGTCAAGAAGACCGTGCCGGCCGCGACGGCCTCCTGTTCGACCAGCCTCTCCGGCACCAAGCCCCATGTGGCACAGGTCGGCAATCACATCAAGGCGAAGTTCGGTGTCAAGAACATCGGCGGCGTCGCCGGCCGTGCGAACGCCAGCGACCACCCCTCCGGCCTCGCGCTGGACTTCATGGTGGACACCGCCACCGGCAACGCCATCGCCGACTACATCCTGGCCAACCAGAAGGACTTCGGCGTCACGTACGTCATCTGGCGCCAGCGCTACAACGACGGCAGCGGCTGGGACACCATGGAGGACCGCGGCGGCGCGACCGCCAACCACATGGACCACGTCCACGTGTCGTTCTCCAAGAGCGCCAAGGTCAACGTCAGCTGCTGACGGTTCCTAACGACGCCGGGCGGACCGCTCGCCGGGCTGGACGACGGGTCGGCCGACGACCTCTTCCACGCCCTTGACGGCGAGCCGGTCCGCTCGCTCGTTCTCCGGGTGCCCCGCGTGCCCCTTGACCCAGTGCCATTCGACGTCGTGCCGCGAAGCGGCCTCGTCGAGACGGCGCCACAGGTCCGCGTTCTTGACCGGCGTCTTCGCCGAGGTCATCCAGCCGTTGTTCTTCCAGTTCCGCACCCAGCTGGTGATGCCGTTCCGGACGTACGTGCTGTCGGTGTAGATGTTCACCGTGACCCGGCGCTTCAGGCTTTCCAGCGCCTCGATGGGCGCGGTCAGTTCCATCCGGTTGTTCGTGGTCGGCCCGAGTTCGCCGCCGTAGATCTCCTTCTCGACCGTGCCGTACCGCAGGACCGCGCCCCAGCCGCCGGGACCGGGATTCCCGCTGCACGCGCCGTCGGTGTAGATCTCGACCGAACCCGTTGAATCCACCACCGGGACACCCTAGCGACGGGGTCAGTCCGGTAGCAGCGGCACCCACGGCTGCTCGGCCTGCCCCAGGTGCACGGCTCTGGTGATGGACTTCGATCCGAAGCGGTCCCGGACGGTGTCGAGCGTCGAGTCCAGCGCGTCCCTCGGTTTCGCCTCGAACGGCAACGCCAGCTGGATCGCGTCGTCCTTCGACAGGTTGGTGAGCGCGAGGCCGATCAGGGTGAGCCCGCGTTCGTCGATCAGCGGTCTCGCCGCGGCGAGCAGATCTCGCGCGGCCGCGACGATCGTGCCGGTCTGTTCGGTCGCCTCCAGCAGGGTGTGCGAGCGCGTGGCCTTGGTGAAGTCGGCGAACCGCATCCGCAGCACGACGGTCCGGCACACCCGGTGCGCGGCGCGCAACCGCCGGGCGAGCCTGTCGGCCAGCGTCAGCAGCATAGCGTCGAGTTCGGCGGGTGACCGCGGTCTGCTGCCGAGCGCGCGCTGCGCCCCGATCGACCGGCGACGCCGGCCGGTCTGCACCCGCCGCGGATCGTCGTTGTGGGACAAGGCATGCAGGTGAACGCCGACACCGCGGCCGAGCATCCGCACGAGTTCCTTCTCGCCGAACCCCTCCATCTGCCCGACCGTCGTCACCCCGCGCTCGCGCAGCTTCCGCGCGGTCACCTTCCCGACGCCCCACAGTCGCTCGACCGGCAGCGGGTGCAGGAACTCCAGTTCGCCGTCGTGCGGGACGACGAGGAGGCCGTCGGGTTTCGCGACACCGCTGGCGACCTTCGCGAGGAACTTCGTCCTTGCGACGCCCACCGTGATCGGCAGACCGACCTGCTCCAGGATGTCCCGGCGCAGTTTCGCGGCGATCTGGCTCGGCGTGCCCGCGATCTTCAGCAGCCCACCGACGTCGAGGAAGGCCTCGTCGATCGAAATGCCCTCCACCAGCGGCGTCGTGTTGTCGAAGACCTCGAAGACGGCCTTGCTCGCCGCCGAATAGGCGTGCATCCGCGGCGGGACCACGATCGCGTGCGGGCACAGCCGCCGCGCCTGACCGCCGCCCATCGCCGTCCGCACGCCGTACGCCTTGGCCTCGTAACTGGCCGCCAGCACCACACCGCCGCCGACGATGACCGGCCGCCCGCGCAGGCTCGGGTCGTCCCGCTGCTCGACCGAGGCGTAGAACGAATCCAGGTCGGCGTGCAGGATGGGACCCTCGATCGTCATAGAACATATGTTCGCATCAAGCGGCCTACCAGCCAAGACCCGGTTCAGTCGAACGGCGGACCCGAACGCGCGATCCGGTGTTTGAGGACCTCGACGTCCCGGATCTCGGCCGTGAACGTGGGCGCGGGCGAGATCGCGCGCCAGGCGTCCAGCACCTCCTCCGACTCGAAGTGCTCGAAGATGTTCACCCGGCCCGCTTCGAGCGGATCCGGCGAGATCGACACGTCGAGACAGCCGGGATACACGCGCGCCCGCTCGACGATCACCTGATGGCCTTCGACGTACGGGTCCCGCACCTCCGGGTCCACGTACACCTTCCCCGCGACGATCACCGTCATCCGTGTCTCCTTCCGGTCGTTTCACCCGACCGACGAACGCACGCGACGGGAACCGACACGGGCGCGGACGAAATCCGTCACCGATCGTCCGCCCGCGAAGCACCAGATGGCGATCACCGGGTCGCAGATCGCGCAGCCGAACGAAGAGTGTTCCGCGAACGGGATGAGCGGAGCGCCTTTGAGGTGATGGACGACGTCCCAGCCGGTGTGCAGCAGCCAGGCGATCCCGATGAACGTCCACGATTCGAGGCCGCGGTAGGCCACGTAGGTCACGACGGCGATGAAGGCGAATTCCCAGCCACCGAGCGCGCCGCCGCTCAGATACGCGGCACCGGCGCCCGCGACCATGATCGCGTTGAAGCGGCGGCGATGCGGCTCGTGGATGAGCGACATCAGCACGACGTAGACGAGCCCGATCAGAATCGGCGCGATGATCATCATGGTTCGACGCTAGAACCCGGCCGCGTCCGCTCCCAGTGGCGTGAACGACGCCTTCCAACGGGATCCCGCCATCCTCGCGGTAGGTTCGCGGTCATGCACACCGTCGCCGTGCTCGCGCTGGACCAGGTGATCCCGTTCGACCTGTCCACGCCCATCGAGGTCTTCACCAGGACCCGGCTGCCGGACGGGAGCGCCGGCTACCGCGTCCTCATCTGCGCCGAACATCCGGACGTCGACGCCGGGCACTTCAGCCTGCGCGCGCCCTGGGGCCTGGAAGTGCTGTGCGAGGCCGACACGATCATCGTCCCGGGCACCGCGAAACCGGCCCAGCCGCTGCCGCCCGCCGTCCGCGACGCGCTCACTTCGGCCGCCGCGAAGGGAAAGCGGATCGCCTCGATCTGTTCCGGCACCTTCGTTCTCGCCGCCGCGGGCCTGCTCGACGGCCTCCGCGCCACCACGCATTGGGTCGCGGCCGAGGTACTCGCCGAGTCCTACCCGGAGATCGACGTCGACCCGGACGTCCTCTACGTCGACAACGGGCAGATCCTCACCTCCGCCGGCGCCGCCGCGGGGCTCGACCTGTGCCTGCACCTGATCCGCCACGACTACGGATCCGCCGTCGCGGCCGACGCGGCCCGCCTTTCGGTGATGCCGCTGGAACGGGAAGGCGGTCAGGCGCAATTCATCGCGCTTCAGCATCCGCCCGCACCGCGAGGAGCCGCGCTGGAGCCGACTTTGCTGTGGATGCAAGAGAATCTCGCCCACGACCTCAGCCTGGCGGATATCGCCGCCCGGGCCGGAACGAGTACGCGCACGCTGATCCGGCATTTCCGCGAACAGACCGGGACGACACCGTTGCAGTGGCTGCATCGGGCGCGTATCCGGCAGGCGCAACATCTTCTGGAGACCACTCAAGACGCCGTCGAGCGGATCGGCGCCGACGTCGGTTTCGGCTCCCCCACGTCGTTTCGCGACCGGTTCAAGCGGACGACCGGTGTCAGTCCGCTGACCTATCGTCGCGCTTTCCGTTGAGCGGCAGGAAGATCAGGCGGCGAGCGCAAGTTCGCGTTCTCCGGCGCGCACGCGGGCCTGCTCGGCGAAACGCCTTCGGGCGGCGACGACTCTGAGCCATCGTTCGGAGCGTTCGGCGTCCAGGTCGAAGGTGGCGCGGGCGAGCACCTCGGCGGCGTGCGCGGCGGAGTCGATCTCGGCGGCGGCACCGAGGTAGTCGCCCACCTCGATCAGTTTGTAGGCGTGGCGCATCTCGGTCTGCGCGGTCGAGTAGATGGCGTAGGCGGCCAGGTTGTTCGCCAGCGGCCCCAGTGAATGCGACATCGGATTCTCCGTTCCTCGTCTCTTACTCACACGTCGAACGGACTCGCCCCGGTTCGACACCGGCCCGGATATTTTTCGAACTTTTTCGGGGGTTGCGCAAAGTGGCCGCTTCACGACAGCCTGAGGCGCATGCCAGCACGGGCGGCGACGTTCCGCAGTGTCTTCGCGGTCGCCGAGTTCCGCCGGATCTGGCTCGCGCATCTGCTCTCGGTGGCCGGCGACCAGCTGGCCAGGGTCGCGCTCACGGTGCTGGTGTTCGACCGGACGGCGTCCGCGGGCTGGGCGTCGGCCGCGTACGCGCTGACTTTCGTGCCCGATCTTCTCGGCGGAGCGCTGGGCGGGATCGCCGACCGGTTCTCGCGCCGCACCGTGATGGTGGCGGCCGACGTCGGCCGCGCGGTCCTGATCGCGCTGATGGCGGTGCCCGGCCTGCCGCTGCCCGCCGCGGCCGCGCTGTTGTTCCTCGTGCAGCTGATGGCCGGTCCCTTCTACGCGGCGCGCCAGGCGATGCTGCCGGATCTGCTCGACCCGGACAGGCTGGTCGTCGGCCAGGCCGTCATCTCCTCGACGTATCAGGCCGGGCTCGTGGTCGGTTTCGGCGCGGGCGCCGCCGTCGTCACCGGCCTCGGCGTTCCCGGCGCGCTGCTGATCGACGCGGGAACGTTCGCGCTCTCGGCGGTCATGCTCCGCTTCGGGCTCAAGCGGTACCCGCCCGCGGCGCCGCGTCACCACGCGCGACCCTCCCTGATCGAGGGATGCCGCCTGGTCGCCCGTGACCGCAAGCTGCGCTGGCTGCTGCTCATCGCCTGCTGCTGTGGTTTCTACGTCGTGCCCGAAGGCCTCGCCGTCCCGGTCGCCGCCGAACTCGGCGGGGCGGGTGCCCTGCCGTGGCTCCTGGCCGCGAACCCGGTCGGTTCGGTGCTCGGCGGGATCCTGCTGAGCCGGATCCCCCGGGAACGGCAGGTCAAGGTCCTGGGCGCGCTGACCGTCGCGAGCAGCCTGGTGCTGATCCCGACCGGCTGGGCACCAGGCCTGGTCACGCTCGTAGTGCTGTGGACGATCTCGGGCGTGTTCTCCGCGCACGACATGATCACCCAGACGCAGTACAGCCTCGCCGCGCCCGCCGAACACCGAG
>NZ_JACBXD010000079.1 GCF_013870525.1 Amycolatopsis pittospori | reverse complement strand
CCGTGCGGACGTCCACCCGCAGCCGCTCGGCCAGGTCACCGCCCGGCCAGTCGCGCCGCGCCTGCAGCAGGGACAGCAGCCTGAGCAGCCGCGCCGACGTGCCCGTGGTCATGGGTTCGCTCGCTTCATGGGGACGAGTCTGGCAGACATCGCGGACAGTTCCGGTCCTCGATCCGCCGGGTAAGGTGACCGGGGTGATCGATCCCGCGAAACTGCTGTCCGTCGCCCGCGAAGAGGCCGAACTCGGCAAGGCCGAGGGCGGGGTCCCGATCGGCGCCGCGCTGTTCGACACCGACGGCGTGCTGCTCGGCCGCGGGCACAACCGCCGGGTCCAGGACGGCGACCCGTCGATGCACGCCGAGACCTCCGCGTTCCGGAACGCGGGCAGGCGGCCGCACTACCGGGACACGATCATGGTCACCACGCTCTCCCCCTGCTGGTACTGCAGCGGGCTGGTGCGCCAGTTCGGCATCGGCCGGGTGATCATCGGCGAGGCGGCCACGTTCGAAGGCGGACACGGCTGGCTGGAGCAGAACGGCGTCGAGATCACCCTGCTGGACGATCCGGCGTGCACCGCGCTGATGACCGAGTTCATCCGGGACCATCCGGAACTGTGGTTCGAGGACATCGGCGTCCCCACCACCGAGGGTTGATCGAGCGCTCGGGCGCGGTGTTGCGAAAGCCACTTTCGCAACATTGAAGGTTGCGAAAGTGGCTTTCGCAACACCTCCAGCGGGTGCGAGGCGGTACGAGACGCGCCGTGGTCGACCTACCGCCAAGGGTTAATCGAGGGATTCTTCGGCTTCGAAGACGACGGTGCGGTTGCGGCCGGCCACCTTAGCCGCGCGCAACGCCTGGTCCGCCGCGCCGACGAGCCTGTCGAGCGTCTCCCCGTCGGCGGGATGCGACGAGACGCCGATCGAGATGGTCGTCCCGGCGAACAACGGATCGTCCGGCTGCCTCCCACCCAGTGAGACGGAGGTCGACGCGATCCGCAGCCGGATGCGCTCGGCGATCGCGTGCGCGTCGAACCGGGTGGTGCCGGGAAGCAGGACGACGAACTCCTCGCCGCCGAACCGGCCGACCAGATCGGCCGCCCGCACCTCCGCGCGCAGCGTGTCCGCGACGGCACGCAGCACGTCGTCGCCGACGCTCCTGCCGTGCTCGTCGTTGAGCCGGGCGAAGTGGTCGAGGTCGAGCATCAACAGGGAAAGATCGGTGCCACGCCCCCGAAGCAGGTCGAACTGGGTGCGGGCACCGTCCAACCAGGACGACGCGGTGAGCAGCCCCGTCCCGGCGTCCGTCCCCGCGTGCCCGCGCAGGGCGCGCATCATCCCCGCCCGGTGCAGTACCACCAGCGCGACGGCGAGCACGATGGTGACGAACGGCCAGTCCACCGCCGACCACGCGATCAGCAGTCCGAACGCGACCATCGCCGCGTCGAAGGCGAAACCCGACGGTTCCGCGCCGAATTCGGCGGCGGGGGCGGCAAGTGCGGCGTCGACGGACAGGAACACCAGGCCGGTGCCGAAAACCAGCGCGAAGCCCTGGAAATCCCTTGTCGCGTCGGCGAAGGGCGCCGCTCCGACGAGGATGGGAAGCAGGGAGGCGGCGAGCGCGGACATCATCGTGGCGGCGGCCGCGAACACCTGGCGGTGCGGGATCCCGCGCCGGATCCGGAGCCAGCGGTAGACCGCGGAGGCGACGACGAGCGTGGCGGCGAGGGCGGGCGGGAGCAGCAGCGCGCCCGCGAAGATCCAGGCGGCGTCCAGTCCGGCGCCGAGCCGGGTGTCGGCGCGGGACCGCTCAATGGGACGTGAGATCTCCGAGCTGAGGATCATTCCGGCCAGCAGCGCGGAAAACGGGAGCAGCGCCGACGGCGCGGGCGGCCGCAGGGCGAAGAGGTACGTGGTGGCGGCGAGTGCGGCCGCGTCGACGAGGAGCAGGTACCCGATGAGGCCCCGCCTGGGTAGTTCCCACAGGCTCCAGGTCCCCAGCAGCCGTCTCGGCACGGCGAACCGGCTACTTCGGCCGCCGCTTCCGGTCGCCACCAGGGAGTCCCCCACCATTTCGGCAAATTAGCCGATTATCGCGGTGCTGTCACTCCGCTTTCCGGGTCATGACCCCCTACTAAGGTCGGTCGATACCCGCCGGATTCCCGGTGAATTCTTGACAGTCCTCAATGGTCTAGTCCACTGTGAGTGAGCACACAGTGACCTCCCGGTTGATACGCCGCGTCAAGACGGAGGTGCTCCACACCTGCGCGTCTCGTCACGCGCGTACCAGTTGGAGGACCTATGAATTCCTTACGACGCTGGGCAACACTGGCCACCACCGTCGGCGCCGCTCTCGCCACGGCCGTGGGACTCGCCCCCGTCGCCTCGGCGGCCCCGGATCCGGTGCTCGCCTCGCCTTATCTGTACCAGTGGTCGGGACAGACGGACCCGATCGCCGCGATGAACGCCACCGGGGTCAAGGCCTTCACCCTCGCGTTCGTCCTCTCCGACGGCGGCTGCAACCCGAAATGGGACGGCAGTCGTTCACTCACCGGCTCCGACGCCACCCTGATCAACAACATCCGGGCCAAGGGCGGCGACGTCATCCCGTCGTTCGGTGGCTGGTCCGGTACGAAGCTCGGCCCGAAGTGCGGCACACCCGCCGCCCTCGCCGGCGCTTACCAAAAGGTCATCGACGCCTACAAGCTCAAGGCCATCGATCTCGACATCGAGAACACCGACGAGTTCGAGAACTACACCGTGCAGGACCGGATCCTGAACGCCGTCAAGATCACGAAGCAGAAGAACCCCGGCCTGCGCGTGGTCATCACCATCCCGACCGAGGTCGGCGGCCCGAACTCGCACGGGAAGCGGCTGATCAACCAGTCGAAGACGCTCGGCGCGGGTGTCGACGCGTGGTCGGTCATGCCGTTCGACTTCTCCAGCGGCGGTGACATGGCGGGCAAGACCCGCAGTGCCGTCGACGGGCTGAAGAACGTCGTCAAGTCCACCTTCGGCCTGAGCGACGACGCGGCCTACCGGCGCAGCGGACTCTCGTCGATGAACGGGAAGACCGACGTGGCGGGCGAAACCGTCAGCGTCGCCGACTTCCGCGCGATCCGCGACTACGCGGCGAGCAAACATCTCGCCCGCCTGTCGTTCTGGGCGGTGAACCGCGACTGCGACAACTGCGCGGGAATCGGCCAGGGCAAGTACGACTACACCAAGATCGTGGCGGGTTACACCGGCTGACTTCCCCGTTCCCCACCGGGTTTCAGCCAAGCCCCCTTCACCGCGCTAGGCGTGGTGAAGGGGGCTTCACGTACTTCAGGCACCGCAGTCCGGCGCGGTGTTCAACGGACGTCCCCGCGACCACACGAGGTCGACCGGATGCACCGCACCGTCGGCGTCGATGGAGAGGATCGGCAGCGCCTTGTCGAGCTGATTCCCCGTCGTCCGGTCGAAGGCGATGGATCCGGTGGCGCCGGGGACCGAGGAATTGCAGTCGATGTTGCGCACCACTTCCGGTACCGACACCGGATCGGCCGACACGTTGTCCCCCGCCGCCCGGACCGCTACGGCGACCGCGTCGTGCTCGATCATCGCGGCGCCGTCCCACAGTTCGCCGCGCGGGAACCGCCGCGTGAACTCGGCGACGAAGTTGTCGTGGTTCTTCTTGTACGTCGGATACGCCGGATCGGCGGCGAACATATCCCACTGGTCGGGATAGGCCAGCGCCGTGTACCGGAGCCGGACCCCGATGTCCTTGTCCAGCGGCAAGGGCTTCCCGGCGAGCGTGCTCGCGTCGTCCCCGGTCATCACGGTCACCGAATCGAGCCCTTCACAGGCGCCGTCCCCGGCCAGTGCCTTCACGAACGCGCCGAGATCGAGCCCTCGCCCGGCGAAGTAGATGAGATCGGGTTTGGCACCGCAGATGTCGGAATGGTAGCCGCGGAACAGATTCCGCAGATAGTCCTCCCGTTTGGTGTCGAACAACGGGATGCTGTTGTACCCCTTGGTGAAGATGACCGGAACCTTCGACGCGCCCTGAAAGGCTTCCGCGAGTGTGGTCGCGTAGGTGTCCTCCACGCCGGTGCCCCGGACCATCATCACCCGGCGGAAACCGTGCGCCGCGATGTAGGCGGCCGCGGCACGTGCCTCGTCGGTGTTGGTCGGGCCGACACGGAAGAAGTTGTCGATCCGTTTGCCCTGCGGATCGATGTTCATGTTGTCCGCGGTGACGGTGGCACCGATCGTCGCGATGCCGTTCGCGGAAAGTTCCGCGACCAGCGCCCGGCTGTGCTCCGAGCTGACCCCGACGTCGGTGACGGCGACGATGTGCTGGCTCGCCGCGGCCGCGATGATCTCCTCGGCGACGTCCTTCCAGCGGGTGGCGTTGCTGCCGTAGTTGGCCAGCAGCACCCTGATCCCGGCCCGGCCGCCGTTCGGCCACGCGGCGGTGATCGCGCCCTGGATCTCGTGTTTCACGAACTCGATCGGCTGACTGTCGACATTCGGGTCCGGGGTGAAGTTCTCCAGCACCACGATGGTCCGGAAATCCTGGCCCGCCTCGTCGTTGCGGGCTTTGATGAACTTCTCCAGTGTGGCGAACGGGTCGTTCTCCCGCATCGGACCGGACTCGAGATTGATGCCGACGCAGGCATAGGACGAGCCGGACGATTTCTCGTCCGCGTCCACCGAACGCAGGCCGGGCCCGCAGTTCTCCCACGGTTTGATCGCGACCAGGAGAGCGCCGAGGAGGACGACCACGACCGCCGAGAGCAGGCCGCGGTGGCGTTGCGCCCAGCCGCGTGGGCGGACCGGTGGCCCGGCGGCCGCGCGGTGACGGGTACGGGAAAGCCGGGTCTTCAACGAATCGAGCCAGGGCATAACGGGTTTCCGTTCGAGGTTCAGGGGAATTCGCCGCGACGGGCGAGATCCTTGGCGGCCACGAGGGCGCCGACGTCGGGACGATGTGAGGTCGTCGCCAGCGCGGCGAAGGCGTTTCCGATCACCTGCTGCTGGTCCAGACCGCGGACCGCGAACGGGTCGGCGGTCAGCCAGCCCGCGGCGATGAGCCGGGCGATGTTGTTGCGGATCTCGGTCCGCCCGTCCGGATGGCGAGCGGTGTCGGTGTTGACGAGCTCGTCGTACAGCTCGGCGTGTTCCCGCTCGGGCGGCAGATCGTCCGGCGCGTGCAGGACGAGGTGGAGCTTCGCGAGCCACTCGGCGTGCGGGATCCGGTTGAACTCGCGCTCGAAGAAGCCGATCACCGCGCCGATGTCGCCCAGCGCGAGGTTGCAGTAGGCCAGCCGCACGGGGTCCTGCGCGGTGTCCGGGTCGTCGCGCAGCGCCTGGAACTGACCGGTGTAGGTCGGCCCGTCATCGCGCCGGGCCAGCGCGGACACCAGGTTCGCGGCGATCCACGGATGCAGGGCGGCCTGGTCCTCGGTGGTGGCGGCGGAGTTCTTCGCCGTCACCCACAGCGCGGTGCGCAGTTCGGTCAGGATCCGCCCGACGTGCGGCTGGTCGATCCGGCTCTGCGCGGCGTCCGGGATCAGCCAGGGCGCGGTCGCGAACGGGGCGGCGGTCACGAAGTCGTCGATGTGGACGCCGTCGAGGTGTTCGGTCAGGCCCAGTTCCTTCAGCCTGCGGTAGCAGGGATCCTGCTCGCCGTCGGCCGCGGTGGTGAGTACGTCGCGGGCGCCTTCCCGCACGTCCCTTCCCCGCAACGTGCCCGCGATCCGCTCGATCGCCGACGGCAGCCCACCGGTCGCCAGATGCGCGAGTCTCACCTTGGGGGTCGTCACACCGGAATCGAGGACACGCGCGATCTGCCCGCTCGGCTGCGGCGCGAGCATGACGGGGTAATAGGGCGATTCGAGTTCCCCGTTGCGCGGAGTCGCCCAGTCCTCGTAACCCGCCTCTTCACAGGCGACCACCGGCCGGACCGCGGGCGGCGCGGAAGCCGCCGGTTTCCACGGCGCCAGCCACGCGGTTCCCCAGTCCTGGTGCCACCGCCCGCTGGTGGCGACGATCAGCAGCGCGTCGTGGGTGTCCCGGTCGTTCGGATGGTGCAGGACGTACCGTTCCCGCGCGGCGATCAGATCGGCGAGGAACTCGGTGCCGCCGGCGTGATCGACGTCGTCGAGCAGCAGAACCCAGTTGTGCCAGTGCCTGCGGCGCCCGGGAAGGTCACAGGCGCACGGGCTCTTCTCCTCCGGTTTGGCCATCTTGCGGTGGTTCTCCCGGACGTCGCCGAGGAACGCCGCGATCAGCCATTCGGTGACCGCCTTGTCGTCACGGGCAGTGCCGTGCGCGAGCCGGTTGAGTTCGATCAGCGCGTCGAACGGATCCTTGCCCTCGGCGTTCGGGAAGTCGGCGAGGTACTTCAACGCTTTGCCGAGCCGCGGCCGGATGTTCCGGACCAGATGAGGGAACGTCTGGCGGAACACGTCGGCGTAAGCGGCTTCGACGAGACCCGTCGCCTTCGCGGTCTCGGTCAGTGTGGTGAGCAATTCGTCGGCCTGCGGAGTCCAGCGGATTCCGTGGAAAGTGGTGATCAGCGTTTTGAGCTGATCCCGGTCGTCGTTACGATTCCGTCCCGGAAGCTCCGCCTGGACTGCGATCAGCGCAATGGTGAACCGTACGAACTGCGGTTTCGGCCGGTTCCGCCATTTACTCGACAACGTGTAAGCCAGATTCGTCAGCACGTCGACCGTACTCGGCCGGTCGCCGCGCCCGAAGTCGAATCCCGCGTGGACGACGCCCCAGCCCAGGTCCTGCCGGATCGCCTCCAACGCGGTGGTCTTACCCGAGCCGACCGGCCCGAGCAGCAGCGTCACCGGCTGCGGCCTTGAAGGTGCCCCCACCTCGCGATTGATCAGCATTCTCCGGGTGAGCTTCACCGCGGGAGAATGTCGCCCCACACTCATTTTTCCTGTTCAGCCCCTAGCTGTGGTCCGGAAGGGATCAGAGATTGCGGACCATCGTAGGTAGCTGATCGAACTCAGGGGACGGGAATGGGCGCACCGGACACGAAAGGACGAAATCCGGGCAGAATCGTAATTATTGTTCGACGGTGAGCGATACGCGCGCTCACCCGTTCGGCGCTATCCGCCCCATTGCGGCCAGCGGCCGCCTTGATGGCCGTCGCGATATCCGCCGCCGTAGTACCAGTCGTAATACCAGTCATGGTCGTAATGACCGGCTCGCGGATCCCGCGGCTGTTCCGGAGGCGTGGTGGGGGTTGGTGTGGGAGACGGCGTCTCCGTGCCGTTCATCGACGCCGTGAGTGGCGGAGGAGGCGCCACGCTGCCGCCCGGGGGACCCGACGAGACGGGAGCGGGTACAGCGTCGTCCGGGACTTCCACCGCCTGCGGCTCGATGGTCAGCGACGGTGGCACGGGCGCGATCCCGGGGATGACGTCAGCCGGGTCGGCCGGGGTGAGCAGCACGGCCAGCAGGCCACCGACGACGACACCGCCCGCCGAGAGCGCGGAGATCCGCCGTACTTTCCCGCTGCCGGAACCACCGGGAGTGTCAGGGGCACGGTGCTTCGGCCCGCGCGGACCCCGGCGCCGGGGTGCGGCTCCGGCTTTCCGCATCAACACGCTCAGGGCGTCCTCACCGTCGTCGCGGCGAGCCGTGCGTGCCATCGGCACCTCCAGAAACCCCGGTCCGTCGCGCACCGCGACGGCCTCATCCCGGGGTGGATCCTAGGAACTGCAGGTGCCGGTTGTAAACGGTTGTGGTCCACACCGGACAGACGGTGCGGTGAAGGGTCAGGCTGCCGCGGTGACCGCGATCGCCGCTTCGCCGGCTTCGGTCAGCTCGGCGGGCACCCGGCCGGTGACGGCGGAGAGGCCGGTGGACTCGGCGGGGCGGATGTAGCCGCCGTGGGCGAGGGCGTGCGCGGTCATCTGGTCACAGCAGGCGAACCCGTCGATGAAGAGGTCCGGCTCGCAGCTGCACGACATCTGGGCTCGGCGGGCCGCGACCGCTCGCAGCATCGCCATGGCTCGATGGGACAACTCGACCTCTGAACCGGACACCGGACTAACCTCTCTCGATCAGCTACCCGAATCAGCAGCACTTACACCGTGTTATCGGCCGCTGCTCCATCAGTGTTAACAAGATCTCAGACGTTCCGGGGAATCTCCAGGTTCCGTTCGATCTTCTTGCTTTTCGCCAGTGCCAGTGTGGGCTCCAGAACCCTGGCCCACTGGGCCACGATCTGCTTGCGGCGCTTCGTGTCATCGGTCAGCAGATTCGCCAGTCCCAGGCCGCGGGCAAGATCGAGAGTGGCCTGGACCAGCTCACGAACGCCCTGGTGGGACTCGTCGACGCCGAGAAGCTCGACGGTCACCCGGTGTGCTTCCCTGCCTACCCGAGCCTCCAGCGGCACCAGCGTCGCGCGCAGCCCCTCGTCGGTCGAGGCCGCGACCCACAGGTGGAGCGCGGCCCGGAACATCGGCCCGCTGTAGAGGTTGAGCACCATGTCGACGGCCCGTTCGATCCGCGACCGCCCGGACGGCAGCTCGGCCGCCCGGGTGCGCAGCTCCACGATCTGGATCTCGCCGACATGTTCGACCGCCGCCGCGACCAGGTCCTCCCTGGTCGGGAAGTGGTGCTGGGCGGCGCCGCGCGAGACCCCGGCGCGTTCGGCGATGACCGCCACCGTGGTCCCGTTCCAGCCCAGCTCACCGATCGTCTCGACGGCGGCCTCGACCAGCCGCCGCCGGGTCGTCCGGCTGCGCTCCTGCTGCGGTTCGCGGATCATGGCCCTGATTCTGGAGTACGGCTTTCGACCCAGAAATCGAGCTGCAGGTCTTCCTCGTTCCCGCCGATGCGGTACTTCGAGAAGTCCGTGACGCCCTCGGCGGCCAGCACCTCGTCGTCGATGTAGAAGTTCCCCGACGCCTCGCCGCTCGGTTTGGTGAGGATCGCGTGCGCCGCGTCCGCCATGATCTCCGGCGTCCGCGACTTCGCCGCCAGTTCGGCGCCGACGACGTTGCGGATCGCCGCGGTGTCGATCGTGGTCCGCGGCCACAGCGAGTTCGCCGCGATCCCGAACTGCCGCAGTTCCGCCGCGAGCCCGACGGTCACCAGGCTCATCGAGTACTTCGCGATGCTGTACGCGAGGTGCCCGGCTTGGAACCACTTCTCGTCGAGGCTGATCGGCGGCGAAAGCGTCAGGATGTGGGCGTTGTCCGAAAGTTTCAGATACGGGATGGCGAGTTTCGACAGCAGGAAGGAGCCGCGCGCGTTGATGTCCTGCATCAGGTCGTAACGCTTCATGCTGACCGACTCGGTCGGTGTCAGATCGATCGCGCTGGCGTTGTTGAGCACGATGTCGATCCCGCCGAACTGTTCGGCGGTCCGCGCGATCGCGGCCTCGACCGACGTGTCGTCGCGGACGTCGCCGACGATCGGCAGCGCCTGCCCGCCGGCCTCCTCGATCGCCTTGGCCGCGGTGTAGACCGTGCCGGGCAGCTTCGGATGCGGCTCGGCGGTCTTGGCCAGCAGGGCGATGTTCGCCCCGTCGCGGGCGGCGCGGACCGCGATGGCCTCGCCGATCCCGCGACTGCCGCCGGAGATGATGATCGTCTTGCCGTGGAGCGTGCTCATGGTTCGCGCCTCTCAGTAGGAGCGGGGCAGGCCGAGGCTGTGCTGGCCGACGAAGTTGAGCACCATCTCGCGGCTCACCGGCGCGATCCGGCCCAGCCGGACGGCCGTGACCAGCGTGCCGAGCCCGTACTCGCTGGCAAGGCCGTTGCCGCCGTGGGTCTGCACGGCCTGGTCGATGGCGCGGATCGCGACCTCGGCGGCCGCGTACTTCGCCATGTTCGCCGACTCGCCCGCGCCGAAGTCGTCGCCGGAGTCGTAGAGCGACGCCGCCTTCTGCGTCATCAGCTTGGCCAGTTCGAGCTCGATCTTGATCTCGGCCAGCGGATGGGCGAGCCCCTGATGCGTGCCGATCGGCGCGCCGCCCCACACCTTGCGCTCGTTGGCGTAGGAGACGGCCTTGGACAGGGCGTACCGAGCGATGCCGAGCGAGAACGACGCGCCCATGATGCGTTCGGGGTTGAGCCCGGCGAACAGCTGCGCGATCGCCGCGTCCTCCTCGCCGACCAGCGCGTCGGCGGGCAGGTGGACGTCGTCGAGGAACAGGCCGAACTGCTTCTCCGGCGAGACGATGTCCATGTCGATCTGCTTGTACTCGAAGCCGGGCGCGTCGGTCGGGACGGTGAACAGCGCGGGCTTGAGCTTGCCGGTCTTCGCGTCCTCGGTGCGGCCGACGACCAGGACGGCGTCCGCCTCGTCGACGCCGGAGATGTAGACCTTCCGTCCACTGAGGACCCAGCCGTCGGCGTCGCGTTTCGCGGTGGTGGTGATCTTGTGCGAGTTCGACCCGGCGTCCGGTTCGGTGATCGCGAAGACCATCCGCCTGCTGCCGTCGGCGATGCCGGGCAGCCAGCGCTTCTTCTGCTCGTCGGTGCCGAAACGCGAGATGACCGTGCCACAGATCGCCGGCGAGACGACCATGAGCAGCAGCGGGCTGCCCGCCGCGGCGAGTTCTTCGAGCACCGCGGCGAGATCGGCGATGCCCGCTCCCCCGCCGCCGTACTCCTCGGGCAGGTTCACGCCGAGGTAGCCGAGCCGTCCGGCCTCGGCCCACAGTTCCTCGGTCTTGAGCCCGGCGCGGGCCTGCTTGGCGTAGTACTCGTACCCGTACTTCTTGCCGAGTTCGGCGACCGCCGCCCGCAGCGCGACGCGCTCCTCGGGTTCGGTGAAGTTCATCGCGTTCATTCGTTCTCTCCTACCACCGCGAGGATCGTGCCCACTTCGACCTGCTGACCGACGACCACCGGGAGTTCGGTCACGACGCCGTCGGCGGGCGCCGCGATCCGGTGTTCCATCTTCATCGCTTCCAGCCACAGCAACGGATCGCCGGTCTTGACCGGGTCACCGGCTTCGACCGCCAGCCGGACGACGGTGCCCGGCATCGGCGCCACGAGCGAACCGGCGGCGAGTGCCGCGTCCGGATCCGTGTACCTCGGGACCACCTTCAGTTCGACGGTGCCTTCCGGCGAATCGACGTACACCTCGGCGCCGTAGCGGGCGACGGAGAACGTCCGCCGCACCCCGGCGACCTCCAGTACGACGCGATCGCTCGCGGCGGAAACCAGCTCCACGCCGTCGAATCCCTCCGCACGCAGGCCGTCACGGGTGAGCGTATAGACGACCTCGATCTCGTCTTCGCGGGCAAGGAAACGTTTGCGCTGCCCTTGGGAACGGACATTGCGCCAGCCGCTCGGCAGCCGTCCCTGCACCTGGGCACCGTCGCGGTTCGTGGCCGCACCGGCCAGCGCGGCGGCGAGCGCGGAAATCCGTACGGTGTCCACAGTGGCCAGTGGGCGCGCCAAGGTGCCGAGTCCGTGCCGGTCGAAGAACGCGGTATCGGTCTCTCCGGCGAGGAAGGCCTCGTGCCGGAGGACGTTCACCAGCAGATCGCGGTTCGTCACCACGCCGTGGATCTCCGCCCCGGCCAACGCCTTGGCCAGCGCCCGCGCCGCGCTCCGGCGGTCCGGCGCGAAGGCGATCACCTTGGCGAGCATCGGGTCGTAATGCACGCCGACGGACTGGCCGCTGACGAACCCGGAGTCGAGCCGGACACCCGGACCCACCTCGAATTCCCGCTGGGTGGCGGGAACCTCGAACCGGTGCAAGGTGCCGGACTGCGGCTGCCAGCCCTCGGCCGGGTCTTCGGCGTAGAGCCGGACCTCGATCGCGTGCCCTCGCGTCTCCGGTTCCTCGATCGGGAGATGCTCGCCTTCCGCGATCCGCAACTGCAGCGAAACCAGGTCGAGACCGGTCGTGGCTTCGGTGACCGGATGCTCCACCTGGAGCCGGGTGTTCATCTCCAGGAAGTAGAACCGCCCGTCCGGCGCGGCGAGGAACTCGACCGTCCCGGCGCCGACGTACTCGATCGCCTGCGCGGCCTTGCGCGCGGCGTCGAACAGGGCTTCCCGCATGGCGTCGTCGACGAACGGCGACGGCGCCTCCTCGACGACCTTCTGGTGACGACGCTGGATCGAGCATTCCCGCTCCCCCACCGCCCACACCGTGCCGTGGGTGTCGGCGAGCACCTGGACCTCGATATGCCGTCCGGTCTCCAGGTACCGCTCGCAGAACACCGTCGGATCGCCGAACGCCGACGCGGCCTCCGCGCGCGCTCCTTCGACGGCCTCGGCGAGTTCGCCGAGTGACCGCACGACACGCATACCGCGTCCGCCACCACCGGCGGACGCCTTGACCAGCAAGGGAAGGTCCGCTTCGGTGACCTCGGCCGGGTCCAATTCGGACAGGATCGGGACACCGGCGTCGGCCATCATCCGCTTGGACTCGACCTTGGAGCCCATGCTCTCGATGGCTTCCGGCGGCGGTCCGACCCAGGTGAGGCCGGCGTCGAGGACCGCGCGGGCGAACCCGGCGTTCTCGGACAGGAATCCGTAGCCGGGGTGGATCGCGTCGGCGCCGGTCTCGACGGCGGCCTTGATCAGCAGATCGGCACGCAGGTAGGTGTCGGACGGCGCGTTGCCCGGCAGCCGGACGGCGATGTCCGCCTCGGCGGTGTGCGGCGCGTCGGCGTCCGCGTCGGAGAACACCGCGACCGTGCCGATCCCGGCGTCGCGGCAGGTACGGAACACGCGGCGGGCGATCTCCCCGCGGTTGGCGACCAGAAGCTTCTCGATCATGCCGCTCACATCCTGAAGACGCCGAAGCCTTCGGCGCCCTTCACTGGTCCATTGTGGATCACGGACAGGCTGAGCCCGAGCACCGTGCGGGTGTCGCGGGGATCGATGATCCCGTCGTCGTAGAGCATCCCGGAGAGGAACATCGGCATCGACTCGGCCTCGATCTGCCCCTCGACCATGGCGCGCATGGCGGCGTCGTGCTCCTCGTTGTAGTCCTGGCCCCGCGAAGCCGCGGCGGCACGGGCCACGATGGACAGCACGCCGGCCAGCTGCTGCGGCCCCATGACCGCCGACTTCGCGCTGGGCCAGGCGAACAGGAACCGGGGATCGTAGGCACGGCCGCACATGCCGTAATGCCCGGCGCCGTACGAAGCGCCCATGAGCACCGAGAGATGCGGGACCTTCGAGTTCGAGACGGCGTTGATCATCATCGCGCCGTGTTTGATGATGCCGCTCTGCTCGTACTCCTTGCCGACCATGTAGCCGGTGGTGTTGTGCAGGAAGACCAGCGGGGTGTCGATCTGGTTGGCCAGCTGGATGAACTGAGCGGCCTTCTGCGATTCCTCGCCGAAGAGCACACCTTGGGCGTTGGCGAGGATGCCGACCGGGTAGCCGTGGATACTCGCCCAGCCGGTGGCGAGGCTGCTGCCGTACAAGGGTTTGAACTCGTCGAAGTCCGAACCGTCGGCGACCCTGGCGATCACTTCGCGCGGGTCGAACGGCACCTTGAGATCGGTGGGCACGATGCCGAGCAGGTCTTCGGAGTCGAACAACGGCTCCGCGTAATCCGGTTTCGGCGTCGGGCCCTGTTTGCTCCAGTTGAGCCGCTTGACGATGCTGCGGCCGAGCCGGATGGCGTCCTCTTCGTCCGCCGCGAGGTAGTCGGCGAGCCCGGAGGTGCGGGCGTGCATCTCGGCGCCACCGAGCGATTCGTCGTCGGACTCCTCACCGGTCGCCATCTTGACCAGCGGCGGTCCGCCGAGGAACACCTTGGCGCGTTCCTTGACCATCACGACGTAGTCCGACATGCCGGGCAGGTACGCCCCACCCGCGGTGGAGTTGCCGAACACCAGCGCGATCGTGGGCACCTTCGCCGCCGAAGACCGCGTGATGTCGCGGAAGATCCGGCCGCCGGGGATGAAGATCTCCTTCTGCGTCGGCAGATCCGCGCCGCCGGACTCGACGAGGTTGATCACCGGCAGGCGGTTCTGCGCGGCGATGTCCGCGGCGCGGTAGCTCTTCTTGGCCGTCCACGGGTTGCTCGCCCCGCCTTTGACCGTCGGGTCGCTCGCCGAGATCATGCACTCGACGCCCTCGACGACGCCGATCCCGGTGATCACGCTGGCACCGACCTGGTAGTCCGAACCCCAGGCCGCCAGCGGCGAAAGCTCCAGGAACGGCGAGTCCTCGTCGAGGAGGAGTTCGATCCGTTCGCGCGCGAGCAGCTTGCCGCGTTTGCGATGGCGGGCGACGTACTTCTCTCCGCCGCCCGCGATCGCCTTGGCGTGCTCGCCGTCGATCTCGGCCAGTTTGCCGAGCATGGACTCGCGGTTGGTGGCGAACTCCTCGCTCCGTGTGTCCACAGTAGACCTGATGGTGCTCATGCGGTGTATCCCAATCGCTTCGCGGCCAAGCCGGTGAGGATCTCGTTCGTCCCGCCGCCGATGCCGAGGATGCGGACGTCACGGTAGTGACGCTCCACTTCGGCCTCCCGCATGTAGCCGAGCCCGCCGTGCAGCTGGACGGCTTCGTTGACCACCCATTCGGCGGTCTCGACGGCGGTGTTCTTCGCGAAACAGGCTTCGGCGATGACCTCTTCGCCCGCGACGTGCCGCAGGGCGACCTGCCGGGTGTAGGTCCGGGCGACGTCGATCTTGCGGGCCATCTCGGTGAGCTTGTGCTGCACCAGCTGGCGGGAGATCAGCGGACGGCCGAAGGTCTCGCGCAGCCGGCACCAGTCCAGCGTCAGATCGAGTGCCCGCTGCGCGTGCGCGTAACCCTGCACGGCGAGCGAGACCCGTTCGGTGACGAATTGGGTGGCGACCTGGGCGAAGCCGCTGTTCTCGGCGCCGATCAGGTTCTCCGCGGGCACCCGGACGTCCACATAGGACAGCTCGGCGGTGTCCGAGCAGAGCCAGCCCATCTTCTCCAGCTTGCGGGACACCGTGAAGCCCGGCGTACCGCGTTCGACCACGACGAGCGAGATGCCGTGGGCGCCGGATTCACCGGTGCGGACCACGGTGGTCACGAAATCCGCGCGACAGCCGGAAGTGATGAAGGTCTTGGCGCCGTTGATGACGTACTCGTCGCCCTCGCGCACCGCCGTGGTGCGGATGCCGGCGACGTCGGAGCCGCCGTCGGGTTCGGTGACCGCGAGCGAGCCGATCTTGGCGCCTTGCAGCGTCGGCCGGACCCAGCGTTCGATCTGCACCGGATCACCGGCCGCCGCGATATGCGGAACGGCGATACCGCAGGTGAACAGCGAGGCGAAGAGCCCGCCGGAGCCGCCCGCGTAATGCATCTCCTCCGCGATGACCAGCGCGTCGAGGTAGTCACCGCCCCCGCCGCCGACCTCCTCGGGGAAGCCGACGCCGAGCAACCCGAGTTCCCCGGCCTTGCGATGGAGGTCGCGGGGCAGTTCGCCTTCGCGCTCCCAGTCGTCGAGGTACGGCAGGATCTCGGCTTCGGCGAACCGCCGGACGGTTTCGCGCAGCTCGACGCGTTCCGGCGTGGAGAAGGGGTCGGTCACAGGAGAGCCTCCGGGATGTCGATCTCGCGGGAGCGCAGCCATTCCCCGAGTGCCTTCGCCTGCGGATCGAATCGCGCCTGCGACGCGACGCCCTCGCCGAGGATGCCTTCGACGACGAAGTTGATCGCCCGCAGATTCGGCAGGAGATGCCGCTGGACCTCCAGGTCCGCGGTCTCCGGGAGCAGCAGTTTGAACTCGGTCACGGTCAGCCGGTGCGCGAGCCAGCGCCACGCCTCGTCGGACCGTGCCCAGACGCCGACGTTCGCGTTGCCGCCCTTGTCGCCACTGCGGGCGCCGATCACCTTGCCGAGTGGCGCACGGCGGACCTGCGCCTGCGTGTACGGGGCGGGAAGACCGTATTCGTCCACATCGGACAGTGTCAGCGTCTCGGTGGCTTGCGCGATGTCGCGGCGCGTACCGTCCGGCAGGACGGCGACGTGCGGCACCTCGTGCGCGTCGACGAACGCGGCCCGGTAGACGCCGTAGGGCGAGGCCGCCGCGGGTGGCGCGGTGACGTGGAACCCCGGATAGCTCGCGAGCGCGAGTTCGATCGCCGCACCGCTGAAGGCACGCCCGGCGACCTCCGGATCGGCGTCCTTGACCGCGACGTGGAGCAGCGCGCTGGCCTGCTGTTCGGTTTCGGCGTCCGCCTGGTCGGTGCGGGCCAGGGTCCAGCGGACCTCCGCGGGCGGCCGCGCCTCGAGCGCGCCGTCGAGTTGTTCCTTGATCAGCGCGGCTTTCGCTTCGATGTCCAGTCCGGTGAGGACGAACGTCGTCTCGTTGCGGAAGCCGCCGAGTCCGTTCAGGCAGACCTTGAGCGTCGGAGGCGGCGGTTCGCCGGTGACGCCGGTGATCCGGACGCGGTCCGGACCCTCCTCGATCAGGGACAGCGTGTCGAACCGGGCCGTGACGTCCGGGCCGGCGTAACGGGCACCGGTGATCTCGTAGAGCAGTTGCGCGGTAACGGTTCCGGCGTTCACCACACCGCCGGTGCCGGGGTGTTTGGTGATCACGCTGGAGCCGTCGGCGGAGATTTCGGCGATGGGGAAGCCGGGGACGCCGAGTTCGTGTTCGGTGAAGAACGCGTAGTTGCCGCCGGTCGCCTGCGCGCCGCATTCGATCACGTGCCCGGCGACCACCGCACCGGCGAGCGCGTCGTAGTCGTCACGCGCCCAGCCGAAATGCGCGGCCGCTGGGCCGACGATCACCGAGGCGTCGGTGACGCGGCCGGTCACCACGATGTCGGCGCCGGCGTTCAGGCATTCCGCGATCCCCCACGCGCCGAGATAAGCGTTGGCGGTCAGCGTCTTCCCGAAACCGAGCTCCTCGGCCCGCTGGATGAGGTCATCGCCCTCGACGTGCGCGATGGCGACGTCGACCTCGAGTTTCGCGGCCAGTTCACGGAGCGCGTCCGCGAGCCCGGCGGGATTGAGCCCGCCCGCGTTGGCGACGATCTTGACGCCCTTTTCCTTCGCCAGCGCGAGATTCTCCTCCATCTGGCGGAGGAACGTCTTGGCGTAACCGCGATTCGGGTCCTTCATCCGGTCGCGGCCGAGGATGAGCATGGTCAGCTCGGCCAGATAGTCGCCGGTCAGCACGTCGAGCGGGCCGCCGGTGAGCATCTCGCGGACGGCGGAGAACCGGTCGCCGTAGAACCCGGACGCGTTGCCGATCCTGATGGGGGCCGTGGTCACGCGAACTGCCCCGGTTCGCGGCCCGCACCGGGAGGCCCGGCGAAGGCCTGCGCGATGCCCAGCCATTCCTCGACGTCCGCGCCGGCGGCGACCAGATCGGTGTCGTCGGGATGACGGCGCTGGGTGACCACGAGACAGAAGTCGACCGCGCTACCCGTCAGGCGCTGTTCGGCGTCCTCGGGCCCGAATCCCCAGGTGGTGCCGTCGGGCGCGGTCAGCTCGACCCGGAACTCCTCGGCGGGCGGGGCGAGCGAGTTGAGCTTGTAGGCGAAGTCGCGCGTGCGGGTGCCGAAGCGGGCGATATGCCAGAGCCTGCCGGTGTTCTCGCGCGGGACGCCGAGCGTGTCGAAGATGTCCTGACCGTGGGCCCAGGTCTCCATGAGCCGCGCGGTCACCATGGACGCGGCGCTCATCGGCGGCCCGTACCAGGGGATCTTCTGCCCGTCGGGCACCGCTGCGAGCGCCTCGGCGAGTTCCGCGCGCCCGGCGCGCCACTCGGCCAGCAACTCACGGGGCGGCGTCTTCGCGCCCTCGGCGGCGCCGTCGTCGACGTAGGTCTCCCCCGTCGCGAGCAGCCCCTCGATCTCCGCCTGCCATTCGGCCTCGGACCCGCGCGCCGCGATCAGCGCCTTCTTGTCGGTCCAGGCCAGATGAGCGACCTGATGGGCGATCGTCCAGCCTTCGGCCGGGGTCTGCCGCGCCCACTCCGACGCGGGCAGTTCCGCCACCACGTCGTCGATGGCCTGAGATTCCGCCGCGAGATCCCCAAGGATCACGCCAAGGTCAGCCATGCCCGCCTCCTCGCGTCTTCCCCAGGCTCGCACCCCTCGCCGGAAAAATCAAGCACGCCTGATTGTTTTGCGCTCATGGTGCCTTCGGAGGTCCGTGAAGGACTCCTTGAGGGACTCTGGGTCCCTCAAGGAGTCCTTCACGGACTTGACTGAGGCACCGCGACCGAGTCGGCGCGGCTTTACTCCCCCGGCCGCTCGAACTCCCCGATCAGGACGGGGTACTGCTCCCCGCCGTGCCCGGCGGCGATCGCGCGGTCGGCCATCGCCTTGATCAGCTTCGGCAGTTCGGCGTTCACGCCCAGCGCCTCGCTCTCCTCGACCATATGCGCCATCGCCCGCGCGTCGGTTTCCAGCGCCGACACCTCGGCCGGGAAGGAGCCCTTGTCGATCTGCTCGGCGTATCCGGGCAGCCAGCCGGCCACGCCGGCGGCGATCTGCTGTGCGAACGGCGCGTACGTCGCGGCGTCGACACCGGCGGTCCGGAGCATGGCGGTGCCCTGCAGCCACGCGTTCAGGACACTCCACATCATGGTCAGGCCGGCGACGTCGTACAGGGCCGCCAGTCCGTGATCCTCGCCGAGATGGGAGATCGTGCCGAGCGCGCCGAGGTCGAAGTCCGGCTCAGGGCCGCTGAGCAGGATCACCGCCTCGTCGGTTCCGATCGCCGGAGGGACGGCCATGATCGCGCCGTCCAGGTACCGGGCACCCCGCTTTTCGGCCCAGGTGGCGGTTTCCCGCGCTTGAGCGGAGTCGCCCGAGGTCAGGTTGACCAGGGTCGTGCCCTCCAGTCCGGCATCGCCGAGCAGGTCACGCACGGCCGGGTAGTCGGTGAGGCAGACGACGGTCAAGCCGCCGGCGGCGAGTGCGTCGTCGACCGTCGGTGCCAGGTGAGCGCCCGAGGCGACCAAGGAGTCGGCCTTGGCGGCCGTCCGGTTCCACACGGTCGTGGGATGTCCGGCCTCGAGGAACGCTCCGGCGAGCGCTCGGCCCATCAGCCCGAGGCCGATGACCGTGATCGGGATATTCGCGTTGTCAGTCATGGCAACATCGTCAACGTTGATACCGGTATGAAGGTCAAGTGAGGATTCGATGCGGATCGGGGAACTGAGTCACCGGACGGGCGTCAACGCCCACCAACTGCGCTACTACGAGTCCCAAGGCCTGCTGGAAGCGGACCGCGGCACGAACGGCTACCGCGAGTTCGACGAGACGGCCGTCCTGCGGGTGAAGCAGATCCGCCACCTCCTCGGCGCGGGCCTGTCGTCCGAGGACATCGCGTACCTGCTGCCCTGCGCGATCGGCGAGGAGCCGGAACTGATCGGCTGCCCCGAACTGCTGGCCGCGATGCGGGAACGACTCGGACGGCTCGACGAGCAGCTGGCCAAGATCGCGCGGTCCCGCGACGCGCTGGCCGGGTACATCGACGCGGCGGAGCGGACAGGCGCGAAGACCTATCCCCCGTTCGAAGGTGCCGCGTGAGCGAGACACAGGAAGCGATCCGGCTCCGGGAGCAGGGCACCGACGAGGCCCGTCTGCGACTGATCGAGCTGGCCGAGCGGAACCCGCAGGACGCCGTGATCGCCTACCAGACCGCGTGGGCCCACGACTCCCTCGGTTTCGAAGCCGAGGCCGCTCCCTACTACGAGCGCGCGCTGGCGACCGAAGGTCTGTCCACAAAGGACAGGCATGGCGTGTTCGTCGGGCTGGGCAGCACGTACCGCGTACTCGGCCGGTACGAAGAATCGCTCAAGACCCTGCGCCGCGGCCTCGGCGAGTTCCCCGGCGACGCGGCGTTGAGGACGTTCCTGGCGATGGCGCTCTACAACGTCGGCGAAACACGGGACGCGGCGGGAACCCTGCTGAAGGTGCTCGCGGAGACCAGCGCCGACACCGGGGTCCAGCGGTACCGCCGGGCGATCGAGTACTACGCGGATCACCTGGACGACGTCGAGTGATCCCTTATTGACATCTTGTCAACACACCGGGGTTGGCTTACCTTCACGTCATGAGCGCGTACGCCGAAATCACCTACGAGGTCGCCGACCGCATCGCGACGGTCACGCTCAACCGGCCCGAGGCCCGCAACGGCTACACCATCCGCATGGCCGACGAGCTCGGCGACGCGATGGATCGCGCCGATCGCGACGAAGACGTCCGCGTGGTGATCCTGACCGGCAACGGCAAGGACTTCTCGGTGGGCGCCGACCTCTCGCAGGGCGGTTTCGATTTCGACCCGGAGAAGGGTCCGGACGCGGCCTGGCAGGAGCCGGCGGGACGCTGCTCGAAGCGGATCTTCACGATGAACAAGCCGGTGATCGCGGCCCTCCGGGGCGCGGCCGTCGGGGGCGGCATCACGATCACGCTGTCCTGTGATTACCGGCTGGCGTCCACGGATTCGCGTTTCGGCTTCGTGTTCGTCCGCCGCGGGATCTACCCCGAAGGCGCGTCCGCGTGGTTCCTCCCCCGGCTCGTCGGGATGGGCACGGCACTCGACTGGATGATCAGCGGCCGCGTCTTCGACGCCCAGGAAGCCCACAGCGCCGGACTGGTCCACAGTGTTCACGAGCCCGGCGAAGTACTCGGCAAGGCCCGCGAACTGGCTCTCGAAATAGCCACGACCACCTCACCGGTCTCGGTCGCGGTGACCCGCCAGCTGCTGTACCGGATGGCGAGCGCCGCATCGCCGTTCCCCGTGCACGAACTGGACTCCCGGCTGATCGGCGGCCTCGGCACCAGCCCGGACGCCGTCGAAGGGGTCCTGTCCTTCCTGCAGAAACGACCACCGGAGTTCTCCATGCGCGTCGACACCGACCAGCCCGCCTACCTGCCCTGGCGGAACGCATGACCGCCTATCCCCCGGAGCCGTGGAACCTGGCCGGCCAGGCGTACCTGTCCGTGTGGCGTGTCCCGGTGAGCGAACTGCCCGAGTTGCCCGAAGGTGTCGAACCCGCCGTCATGGGCGGACGCGCGCAGGTCTTCGGCGCCTGGATCGACTACCAGGAGCCCGGACAGCTCCAGTATCACGAGCTACTGGCGACGGTCGCCGTCCGCGGCAAGCGCCTCTCCAGCTCCATCACCGACATCTGGGTCGACAGCGAGGTCTCGCTCGCGGGCGGGCGCGCGCTATGGGGCATTCCCAAGGATCTCGCCGCACTCGACTTCACCCCTGGCCGGACCTTCACCGCCTCGGCGGCCACCCACGAGGACTGGATCGCGACGGCCGCGTTCACCGCCCGCCCGAGCCTCCCGGTGAGGATGCCGGCCGCCTTCGACGTCGTCCAGATGTTGGACGGAAGTCCCAAAAGGAGCCCCGTCCGGGCGAAGGCGCGACCCCATCCGGCGGCCGCGGACTGGAAGATCAACGAGTCCGGGCCACTCGGCTTCCTGGCCGGTCAACGGCCCGTTCTGAGCGCCCACCTGCGCGATTTCAAGATCGTTTTCGGCGGTTGACCAGCCGCTGAGCGTGATCGCCTAACCCGCCAGGGTGAGACCACGACACGCCACCCATTGGGGCACGTGCAGCCTCCGACCCCTACATGTAGTCTCTGGGAACCGACATCGCCCAGCGACGGGGAGACCGCTCGGGAGCGGTTGTCGGACAGCTTGGTGAACCTGCAGCGCACGGCCTCGCGAGGCCTTGTGGTGCTTCAACGCGCCCTTTTGGAGACACGTATGTCAGTGCTCGATTCGGAAACCGGTCAGCGGCCACCCGCGTCCTCGGACACCACGCCCGCGACCGTGCGAGTCATCCGGCGGGACGGCAGCGTGTCCCCCTTCGACGCGAACAAGATCTCGGTCGCCGTGACCAAGGCCTTCCTCGCCGTCGAGGGCGGCGACGCGGCCGCTTCGTCGCGGATCCACCACCTGGTCAACGAATTGACCGAGCAGATCGAGGCCACCCTGCTCCGCCACGCCGGTCCCGAGACCGCGCTGCACATCGAGCAGATCCAGGACATCGTCGAACTCGCGCTCATGCGCGGCGAGCACCACAAGGTCGCCCGCGCGTACGTCCTCTACCGCGACGAGCGCGCGAAGGCCCGCGAGTCGGAGAAGCCGGCTTCGTCCGACGTCGCCATCAGCGTCAAGGCCGCCGACGGCTCGCTTCGCCCGCTCGACTGGGCCCGCGTCTCGCACGTGGTCGGCGAAGCCGTCGCCGGACTCGACGACGTCTCCGCGGAGCCGGTGCTGGCCGAGGCCAAGCGCAACCTCTACGACGGCATCAGCGCCGACGAACTCGCCCTCGCCCAGATCATGGCCGCGCGTGTGCTCGTCGAGCAGGAGCCGAACTACTCCTACGTCAGCGCCCGGCTGCTCGCGGACAAGCTCCGCGGCGAGGCCCTCACCTACCTCGCGGGCTCGCCGCAGCTGGCCAGCCAGGACGAGATGACCGCGCGGTACCCGCAGTACTTCCGCGACTACCTCAAGCGCGCCATCGAGCTGGAGCTCGTCAACCCCGAGCTGCAGACCTTCGACCTCGACAAGATCACCGAGGCCATCCACGCCGAGCGCGACCTCGACTTCGGCTTCCTCGGCCTGCAGACCCTGTACGACCGGTACTTCCAGCACCACAACGGCGTCCGGTTCGAACTGCCGCAGGCGTTCTTCATGCGGGTCGCCATGGGTCTCGCGATCCGCGAGGACGACCGTGAAGCCCGCGCGATCGAGTTCTACGAGCTGCTTTCGTCGTTCCACTTCATGGCGTCCACCCCGACGCTGTTCAACTCGGGCACCACCCGCCCGCAGCTGTCGTCCTGCTTCCTGACCACGGTCGACGACGACCTGGACTCGATCTTCCAGGCGTACAAGAACAACGCGCTGCTGGCGAAGTACTCGGGCGGTCTCGGCAACGACTGGACCCCGGTCCGCGGCCTCGGCGCGCACATCAAGGGCACCAACGGCCAGTCGCAGGGCGTCGTGCCGTTCCTCAAGATCGCCAACGACACCGCGGTCGCGGTGAACCAGGGCGGCAAGCGCAAGGGCGCGGCGTGCGCGTACCTCGAGACCTGGCACGTCGACATCGAGGAATTCCTCGACCTGCGCAAGAACACCGGTGACGACCGTCGTCGTACGCACGACATGAACACCGCGAACTGGGTGCCGGACGAGTTCCTCCGCCGCGTCGAGGCCGACGCGCAGTGGACGCTGTTCTCGCCGAACGAGACCCCGGACCTGCACGACCTCTACGGCACCGCGTTCGCCGAGCGCTACCGCGAGTACGAGGCCGCCGCCGAACGCGGCGAGATGAAGGTGTTCCGCAAGATCCGCGCGGTCGACCTGTGGCGCCGCATGCTGACCATGCTGTTCGAGACCGGTCACCCGTGGATCACCTTCAAGGACCCGTGCAACCTGCGCTCGCCGCAGCAGCACGTGGGTGTCGTGCACTCGTCCAACCTGTGCACCGAGATCACCCTGAACACCACCACCGACGAGGTCGCGGTCTGCAACCTCGGCTCGGTGAACCTGCTCAAGCACGTCACCCCCGACGGCCTGGACACCCAGCGTCTCGAGAAGACCGTGCGCACCGCCGTCCGCATGCTCGACAACGTGATCGACATCAACTTCTACACGATCCCGGAGGCGCGCCGCTCCAACCTGCGCCACCGCCCGATCGGGCTGGGCCTGATGGGCTTCCAGGACGCGCTGTTCGAGATCGGTGTGCCGCTGTCCTCGGACGAGGCCGTGCAGTTCGCCGACACCAGCATGGAGCACATCAGCTACTACGCGATCTCGGCTTCGACCGACCTCGCCGAGGAGCGCGGCCAGTACCAGACGTTCGAGGGTTCCTTGTGGAGCAAGGGAATCCTGCCGATCGACTCGCTGCAGCTGCTGATCGACGCCCGCCAGGGCGACGCGCTCGACGTCGACACCTCGTCCACTTTGGACTGGGCGCCGCTGCGTGAGCGGGTCAAGACCGTCGGTATGCGCAACTCCAACGTGATGGCGATCGCGCCGACCGCGACGATCTCCAACATCTGCGGTGTCGGGCAGTCGATCGAGCCGCTGTTCCAGAACCTGTTCGTCAAGTCGAACATGTCCGGCGACTTCACCGTGGTGAACCCGCACCTGGTCCGCTCGCTCAAGGAGCGCGGGCTGTGGGACGAGGTCATGGTGTCGGACCTGAAGTACTTCGACGGCAGCCTCGGCCAGATCGACCGCGTGCCGGACGACCTGAAGGCGCTGTACGCCACCGCGTTCGAGATCGAGTCCAAGTGGCTGGTGGACGCCGGTTCGCGTCGTCAGAAGTGGATCGACCAGGCGCAGTCGCTGAACCTGTACATCGCGGCGCCCAGCGGCCGCAAGCTCGACGAGCTGTACCGCTACGCCTGGCACAAGGGCCTCAAGACCACGTACTACCTGCGGGCGCGGTCCGCGACGCACGTGGAGAAGAGCACCCTGCGCGGCACCGACGGCAAGCTGAACGCGGTCTCGGCCACCCCGGCCCCGGCCACACCCAAGCCCGCCGCCCCGGCTCCCGCTCCCGCCGCTTCGCCCGCCCCGTCGGCTTCCGCCGCGGTTTCGCCGTCGCCCGCCGCCGCCGTTCCCGCGGTGCCGGTGACCGCCCCGGAGCCGAAGGAGATCCCTCAGGTCTCGGACGTCGACTTCGTCGCCACCGACGGCGCGGCCTGCCGCATCGACGACCCCGACTGCGAAGCCTGCCAGTGACCTCCCGGTCGTGAGTGGCGATTCGGGTTAGAACCCGAATCGCCACTCACGACCCACCCGACCACCTCGTGAAGTGAGCCTCTATGACCACCTTTGACGCTTCGACCGACGCCACCGGCCTCGGTGAGATCGAAGTCGGCGCCGCCCGGATCAACGTCGACGACAAGCGGATGATCAACGCCCGCGCCGACGTCAACCAGCTCCTGCCGATGAAGTACACCTGGGCGTGGGAGAAGTACCTCGCCGGCTGCAACAACCACTGGATGCCGACCGAGGTCGCCATGCAGGCCGACATCGCGCTGTGGAAGTCGGCCGACGGCCTCACCGAGGACGAGCGCACCATGCTCAAGCGCAACCTCGGCTTCTTCGCCACCGCGGAATCGCTGGTGGCCAACAACATCGTGCTCGCGGTGTACCGCCAGATCACCAACCCCGAATGCCGCCAGTACCTGCTGCGCCAGGCGTTCGAGGAGGCCGTGCACACGCACACCTTCCAGTACATCTGCGAAAGCCTCGGCCTGGTCGAGGGCGAGCTGTTCAACATGTACCGCGAGGTCCCCTCCATCTCGGAGAAGGACGCGTGGGCGCTGAAGTACACGCAGAACCTGGAGAACCCGGACTTCGAGACCGGGACACCGGAGGCCGACCAGAACTTCCTGCGGGACCTCGTCGCGTTCTACGTGATCTTCGAGGGCATGTGGTTCTACACCGGCTTCGCGCAGATCCTCTCGCTCGGCCGCCGGAACAAGATGATCGGCATCGCCGAGCAGTACCAGTACATCCTGCGCGACGAGTCGATCCACCTGAACTTCGGCATCGACTGCATCAACCAGATCAAGATCGAGAACCCGCACCTGTGGACCGAGGAGTTCCAGGCGGAGATCCGCGGCATGCTGACCGAGGCCTGCGAACTCGAGGTCGCCTACGCCCGCGACACCATGCCGCGCGGCATGCTCGGGCTCTCGGCCGAGCTGATCGAGCAGTACATGCACTTCATCACCGACCGTCGCGCGCAGCAGATCGGCCTCCAGCCGATCTTCGGCGAGACCGAGAACCCGTTCCCGTGGATGTCGGAGGCGATGGACCTCAAGAAGGAGAAGAACTTCTTCGAGACCCGCGTCATCGAGTACCAGTCCGGTGGCGCCCTCGACTGGGACTGATCCCCGAACTCGCGTGATCGGAGCCGGGACACGTGTGTCCCGGCTCCGATCACGTGAGTTACGCCTCCAGTCACGCGAGACCCGAATTCGGTACGCTCCGGGTGCTACTGGTTCGTGCGGCCATCCAGGCCGGACGAGGTAACAGGGAACCCGGTGTGAATCCGGGACTGCCCCGCAGCGGTATGTGGGAACGAAAGCCGTCACCGTGCGAGACACGGTAAAGCACTGGGAAACGGCTCCCGGGAAGCGACGGCCGGTAGGAGCGAGCGAGTCGCCCACGAGTCCGAAGACCTGCCCGTGGTACGCGCGCCGACGGCGTGCGTGAGTCCGGGCCTCGTGGGATGGGCGCGACCGAAGGTCGGTCACTCCTGCGCGCGCTCCGGCTCCCCGACAAGCTCGCGAGGAGAGAGCTGTGACCGAAATCGGCACCACTGTGCTGGGCTATCCCCGGATCGGACCGGACCGGGAACTCAAGCGTTCACTCGAACGCTATTGGGCGGGCAAGATCGACGAGGCCGCGCTGCTGGAGACCGGCCGCACGCTGCGTACGCGGACCTGGCGGGAACTCAAGGACGCCGGCCTGGATTCCGTCCCGTCCAACACGTTCTCCCACTACGACCAGGTCCTCGACACCACGGAACTGTTCGGCGCGCTTCCGGGGCGCTTCACGAAACTCGGCCTTTCGCCGCTCGACACCTACTTCGCCGCCGCTCGTGGGGTCCAGGACGCGACGGCTATGGAGATGACGAAGTGGTTCGACACGAACTACCACTACATCGTCCCCGAACTCGGCCCGGACACGACGTTCTCGCTCACCGGCTCCAAGCCGCTGGACGAGTACCGCGAGGCCCGCGCGGTCGGCGTCGAGACCCGTCCGGTGCTGGTCGGCCCGGTGACGTACCTGTTGCTCGCCAAGGCGACCGAGGGCGCGCCGGAAGGCTTCAAGCCGCTGGACCTGCTCGACGGCCTTCTCGACGGCTATGTAGAACTGCTTCGCCGTCTGCACGACGAAGGCATCGAATGGGTCCAGTTCGATGAACCCGCCTTCGCCGCGGACCGCACCGAGACCGAACTCAACGCGCTCATCCGCGCCTACCACCGGCTCGCGAAGGAGACCGCGCGGCCGAAGATCCTCGTCGCCGGGTACTTCGGCGGGCTCGGTCGCGGGCTGGGCGTGCTCGCCCGCTCCCCCATCGACGCCCTCGCCGTCGACCTGGTCACCGACGAGTCCTTTGTGGACGCCGTCGCGGCCGAACCCGCCTTGCGTGACAAGGAGGTCCTGGCCGGTGTCGTGGACGGTCGCAACGTGTGGCGTACCGATCCCACTCGCGCACTCAGCCGGGCGGCGACACTGCTCGGCACGGCGAAGTCGGTCAGCGTGTCGACGTCGTGCTCGCTCCTCCACGTGCCTTACGACGTCGAGCGGGAGCCCGAACTCCACCCTCGTCTGAAGGGCTGGCTCGCGTTCGCCAAGCAGAAGGTCGACGAGGTCGTCCTGCTCGGCCGTGCTTTGAAGGAGGAGGGCGTCGACCTCTCCGCGGCCCGGGCCGCCGCCACCGATCGCGCCACGGCGGCCGACCTGGCCGACGCCGGCGTGCGCTCCCGGCTGGAGGCGCTGCGGCCGGAGGACACCGTCCGCTCGCCTTACTCGCGGCGGGCGGTCGCCCAGCAGGCGGCACTGAATCTTCCGCCGTTGCCGAGCACCACGATCGGTTCGTTCCCGCAGACCACCGACGTCCGCAAGGCGCGCGCCGCGCATAAGGCGGGCTCGCTGGACGACGCGGGCTACGAGGGCGCGATGAAGGCCGAAATCGAACGCGTCATCCGGCTGCAGGAGGACCTCGGCCTGGACGTGCTGGTGCACGGCGAGCCCGAACGCAACGACATGGTGCAGTACTTCGCCGAGCGGCTGGCCGGATTCGCCGCCACCGACTTCGGCTGGGTGCAGTCCTATGGTTCGCGTTGTGTGCGGCCGCCGATCCTGTACGGCGACGTCTCCCGGCCCGAGCCGATGACGGTCGACTGGGCCCGGTACGCGCAGAGCCTGACCTCGAAGCCGGTCAAGGGGATGCTGACCGGTCCGGTGACGATCCTGGCGTGGTCGTTCGTCCGCGACGACCAGCCGCTGGGCGAGACCGCCCGTCAGGTGGCGCTGGCCATCCGCGACGAGGTGCGCGACCTTCAGGAGGCGGGCATCCGGGTCATCCAGGTCGACGAGCCCGCGCTGCGGGAACTGCTCCCGCTGCGCGCCTCGGCGCACGAGGCGTACTTCGCCTGGGCGGTCTCGTCGTTCCGGCTGGCGACGTCCGGGATCGACGACGCGACGCAGATCCACACGCATATGTGCTACTCGGAGTTCGGCGAGGTGGTCACCGCGATCGACGCGCTCGACGCGGACGTCACCAGCATCGAGGCCGCGCGTTCGAAGATGGAGGTCGTCACCGACCTCGGCACGGCGGGCTTCGGCCGCGGCGTCGGGCCGGGCGTCTACGACATCCACTCGCCGCGTGTCCCCGGCGTCGACGAGGTCAGCGGGCTGCTGCGGACCGCGGTCGGCGCCGTGCCGGCCGAGCGGATCTGGGTGAATCCGGACTGCGGCCTGAAGACCCGCGGTTACGCCGAGGTCGAGCCCGCCCTGCGGAACCTGGTCGCGGCCGCGAACGCGGTCCGCGCCGAACTGGGCTGACAAGTACATGAGGGCCCCTTCCTTGCGCCTAGGCACAAGAAGGGGCCTTCATGTACATCCCTCGGGGTATTGTCAACCTGTCAACAAGAGTGCGATGGTGGGGCGGTAGCCGATCTCGACGGGGAGATGGTCACCATGACGAACGCGGTCGAAAAAGTCACCGGAGCGCTGCGCGAGCGGGTACCGCCGCTCACCTCGATCCCCCTGCCGCGTTCGGTGGACGAGCGCTGGCTCGGCGCGACCTGGCCGGTCCGGGAACTCGCGCCCGCCCCGCCGGGCCTCAAACCCGTCCTCGGCGACGAAGGCCCGCCGGTCATCGGGCACGCGCTGGACTTCATGCGCTTCGGCATCGAGTTCGGACTCAAGCGCTATGAGACCTACGGCCCGGTGTCGTGGATGAGCGCGTTCGGCCGCCGCATCGTCTCGCTCTCCGGCCCCGAGGCCACCCAGATCGCGCTGGTGAACAAGGACAAGGCCTTCTCGCAGGAGGGCTGGAAGTTCTTCATCGAGCGCTTCTTCGACCGCGGCCTCATGCTGCTCGACTTCGGCGAGCACCACCTGCACCGCCGGATCATGCAGGCGGCGTTCACCCGGCAACGGCTCACCGGCTACGTCGACCAGATGGGGCCGGCGTTGCGCGAAGGCGTCGCCGCCTGGGCGGACCGGCCGAACC
This sequence comes from Amycolatopsis pittospori, assembly GCF_013870525.1. Classification (GTDB taxonomy): domain Bacteria; phylum Actinomycetota; class Actinomycetes; order Mycobacteriales; family Pseudonocardiaceae; genus Amycolatopsis; species Amycolatopsis pittospori. The sequence continues at coordinate 5,092 of NZ_JACBXD010000079.1, read as the reverse complement.
CGCGGATCTACTGGTCCCTCAAGCAACTCACGCTCGACGTCGCGACCCGCGTGTTCATGGGTATGCGTTCGGGCGACGACGCCGCCGCGATCAACCGCGCGTTCGTGAACTCCGTCCGCGCGGGCACGGCCCTCGTCCGGTTCCCGGTGCCCGGCGGCCGCTGGGCGGCGGGATTGCACGGCCGCAAGGTTCTCGAACGCTACTTTTCCGCGAACCTGCCGGCGAAACGGCGAAGCGACGGCGACGATCTCTTCACCGCGCTCTGCCACGCCACCACCGAAGACGGTGACCGGTTCACCGACTCCGACGTCGTCAACCACATGATCTTCCTGATGATGGCCGCTCACGACACCTCCACCATCACCAGCGCGGCCGCCGTCTACCACCTCGCCAAGAATCCGGAATGGCAGGAACGCGCGCGCCGGGAATCGCTCGCGCTGGGTGACGACGTGCCGGACATCGAGGCGCTGGAGACCCTGACGACGCTGGACCTGGTGATCAAGGAATCCCTCCGCCTGGTCGCGCCGGTGCCTTCACTGACGCGGAAAACGGTCAAGGACACCGAAGTCCTCGGACACTTCGTTCCCGAAGGGACACTGGTCGGGGTTTCCCCCACCATCAACCATTTCACGACGGAATGCTGGACCGATCCGATGCGCTTCGACCCGGACCGCTTCGGCGAGGAACGCCGCGAAGACAAGTCCCACCGCTACGCGTGGATGCCGTTCGGCGGTGGCGCGCACAAGTGCATCGGCCTGCATTTCGGGACGTTCGAAGTGAAGGCACTGCTGCACGAGATGCTGCGGAGCTATCGCTGGTCGGTCCCGGACGACTACACGGCGCGCTGGGACTACGTCTCGCTGCCCGTCCCCGCGGACGGCCTGCCGATCCGCCTGGCGCCCCGCTGAATCGCGACACGCGGAAATCCCGACCAAAGGGACAACCACTATCGAGTACTCTTGGTAACTTCCGGTCACCACTCGTGTAGTAGCGATCACCCTTTCAGCCGGTAGACACCCCGTATCGCGCATGGTGCCGTGGCACTACTCCCGGTCGGCTCATACCTAGTGTGGGTCCGTGGGCCCGGACACCCTGTCTGAGCTGGCCATAAACCGCGCATGAAGAGGTGAAGTGTGCCTGAGCCTGGTGCCGCGCCAGGGTTGGTGGACGTCGCTCGGAGATGGGCCGCGACGCTCGCTGACACTAAAGGAGTATCGCTTCCCCAAGAGCAACTCGAGCAGTTGCTGCTCGACGTCGCCCAGGACGCCGTCCGCACGGAGCCGAATCATCAGCCCGCGCTGCTGCGGTTCACCAAGCTCTATTCCGCCTCCCCGGTCGGGATCGCGCTCGCCGATTCCGACGGCGTGATCGTCGAGGCGAACGCCGCGCTCGGCAAGCTGCTCGGCTGCCGCCCCACCGCCCTGCGCGGACGGCCGATCGCCGACCTCGGCTCCAGCGACCACGACGTCGCCCGGCTGCGGAGCGGGCTCTCGCAGCTCAGGAAACTCGGCCAGCAGACCCAGCAGGAGCGTCTGCTGCTGGACCACAGCGAAGAAGGCACGCTCTGGGTCGACGTGACCCTGACCGACCTTCCCGGTGACCGGCCCGGCTCGGCCTACCCGGTGCTGATGGTCTCCGACGCCAACGAGATCCACCTGCTGCAGGAACAACTGCTGCACCAGAACGTGCACGACCCGCTGACCGGGCTTCCGAACGCGACGTCGTTCGGCAACGCCTTGGAGACCGCGCTGGCGGGCTCGGGCCGCGAGCAGGTCGCGCTGGTCTACCTCGACGTCGACGGCTTCAAGGTGATCAACGACGGGCTGGGCGCCGGGGTCGGCGACCAGGTGCTGCGCGGGGTCGCCACCAAGCTCAAGGCCGTGTTCACCGGCAAGCACAACGGTTCCGTCGCCCGGCTGTCCGGCGACGGGTTCGCCGTCCTGCTGCGCGGCGAGTTCACCCCGACCCAGGTGATCGCGCTGGTCGAACAGGCGCTGGAGGAACTGGCCGAGCCGATCTACCTCGGCGGGCACGGCATCGGGGTCAGCGCGAGCGCCGGCATCGTCGTCCGCCCGGTCACCGACGGCGGCCCCGAGGAACTGCTCCGGGCGGCGGAAATCGCGCTGCACCGCGCCAAGGAAGCGGGCAAGGCGCAGTGGATGCTGTTCGATCCCGAACTCGACGCGCGCGACCGCGGCCGCTACCAGCTCGGCGCGGTCATCGCGGGTGCGCTGGAGAACGGCGAGTTCTCGCTGATCTACCAGCCGACGGTGAAACTCGCGAACACCGACCAGCTGGCCGCGGTCAACGCCGGGCTGCGCTGGAACCATCCGGAGCGGGGCGAGCTGGACTCCGACGAGTTCTACCCGCTCGCGCAGACCACCGGGATGACCATCCCGCTCGGCCGGTGGCTACTGGCGGAATCGCTCGCCGCCACCGCCCGCTGGCGGCGTCGATTCGGCGAGGCCGCCCCGGATGTCTGCGTACGGCTGCCGAACCGGCTGGCCACCGAGCCCGATCTGGTGCTGCTGGTCAAGGAACAGCTCGACCGGCACAGCCTGCCCGCGCAGGCACTGCGGCTGTGCACCGACCGCGAGTCCGTCCTCGACCCCCGCGGCGAGGTGCTGGATTCGTTCGCCGTCCTGTCCGATCTGGGCGCCCAGCTGGTGCTGACCATCTCCGGTTCGGCCGATCTGGAGCTGATCCCGCAGCACCGGCTGCCGGTCCGCCACGTGATCCTGTCCGGCGCGGTGATCGACGCGCTCGCCGACGGTGAGGACGAGGCCGACGTGCGGCATCTGAGCCAGCTGGTCACCCGCGCCAAGGAGCTGAAACTGCGTATCGGCGCGGAAGGCGTCCGCAGCCACGAACAGGCCGAGCGGTTGCGGCGGCTCGGGGTGCTCGCGGCGCGCGGCTCGTTCGTCGCCGATTCCGCGACCGGGGACGAGGTCGACGAGCTGATCGAACGGCACGCCCACTGACGTGACAGGATCCGTCCATGGATCAAGGAGATCTCGCCCCGGACTTCACCCTGCCCGACGACAAGGGTGAGGAACGCACGCTTTCGGACTTCCTCGCGTCCGGCCCGGTCGTGCTGTTCTTCTACCCCGCCGCGATGACCACCGGCTGCACCGCGGAAAGCTGCCACTTCCGCGACCTGGCCGCCGAATTCGCCGAAGTCGGGGCGCACCGCGTCGGGATCAGCCCGGACGCCGTCGACAAACAGCAGGAGTTCTCGGCCAAACACGGCTTCGACTACCCACTGCTGTCCGATGTGGACGGTGTGGTGGCCAAACAGTTCGGTGTATGGCGCAAATTCAGCCCACTGCACGCCAAACGGCACACGTTCGTCATCGGCACCGACCGCAAGGTGCTCGAAGTGATCAAGAGCGAACTGAAGTTCACCGTGCACGCCGACAAGGCCCTCGCGGCGTTGCGGGAACTCAAGGGCGCTTGAGCCGCCAGATCCGGTTCACCCCAGTGCAGGCCGGGGCGAGCGGCGGTTCGGCGGCCTCGTCACCGACCACCGTGAACCCCAGCCGCGCGGGCACGGCGCCGCTCGCGACGTTCTTCTCGTCGTGCCGGATCTCGACCTCCGGCGCGCCGAGGCGGAAGGCTTCGGCGGTCAGCAACCGCGCGGCCCTGGTGACCAGGCCGCGGCCGGTGTGGTGGCGGCCGAGCCAGTAGCCGATCTCGATCCGGTCAGGATGCGAGATCATGCCGGTGCCGCCGACGACCTCGCCCTCGACGAGGATCGCGAAGTCGTACGTCTTGCCTTCGGCCCAGTTGCGCGCGGTGGTTTCGAGGAACTCCTTGGCTTCCTGCTCGCCGTAGCCGTTGGCGGCCCAGATCATCCAGGCACCGATGTGCGCGACGGAATCCCCCACGACGGCGGCCAGGGTTTCGAGCTGCTCCGGCTTCCAGCGGCGCAGGACGACGACGTCGTCCGTGAGGGTTTCGAGAGGCGCTTCCATCGGTCCATGGTGCCTCGCCGTCGCTTCGGGCGCCTCTGCTTTTCGCGCCTCGTGAGTGCCCCCGGATGCTATGAACGACCCGTTACTTGCAAAATTTGCAAGTAACGGGTCGTTCATAGCGCGCTCGTGACCCGAGGATCAGGTGAGGATCGCGCTGTCCGGGATCACCGTGTCGTTCTTCAGCGCGTCGAAGAGCAGCTTCGACTTGGTCTTGTCCCAGTTCTCCGCCGAGCCGTTCGTCACCGGGACCGTCGTGGTGACCACGCCGCCCGAGGAGATCCCGCGCATCGCGAGCGCGAGCCCCACCAGGTTGTGCACGTGGTCGCCGGAGTCCATCGTCAGCGCGTCGGGCGCGGTCGAGAGCAGCGGGAACAGCGAGAACGGGTTCAGCAGCGTGCCGGGGCTGCCGATCTCGCTGACCAGTGCGCCGATGAACTTCCGCTGGTTGGCGACGCGGTCGAGGTCGGATCGGGGGGTCGCGGCGCTGTGCCGCATGCGGACGAAGCCGAGCGCCTGCGGGCCTTGGAGGTCCTGACAGCCGGCCGGGATCTTGATGCCGGTGAGGGTGTCCTCCATCGGATTGTCGACGCACATGTTGACACCGCCGATCGCGTCGACGATCTTGGCGAACCCGCCGAAGCCGATCTCGGCGTAGTGGTCGATCCGCAGGCCGGTGGCGCCTTCGACGGTCTGCGCGAGCAACGACGGGCCGCCGATCGCGAACGCGGAGTTGATCTTGTTCTTGCCGTGACCCGGGATGGTCACCTGCGAGTCGCGCGGCAGGCTCAGCAGCGTGGGCTTGGTGCTGTTGTCCGGGACGTGCGCGACCATGATGGTGTCGGTGCGCCTGCCGCCGCCGGCGGCCTTGACGTCGCCGGTGACGAGCTTCTCCTGCTCTTCGGCGGTCAGCCCGTCGCGGCTGTCGGAGCCCACGATCAGCCAGTTGGTGCCCTCGGCCGCGGCGGGGCGGCCGGAGTAGTCGGCCAGCGCGTCGACGCGGTTGATCGAGAACTCTAGGTACACCCACACGCCGGCGAGGAACACCACGAACACGGTCAGCAACGTGACCAGCACCTTGCCGAAGCCCCAGCGACGTTTACGACGCGGCGGGCGCGCAC
>NZ_JACBXD010000078.1 GCF_013870525.1 Amycolatopsis pittospori | reverse complement strand
CCTTGCCGATCCGGGCACCCGGGAACAGCGTGCTGCGCGCGCCGATCCGCGCGTCGGCGCCGATCCGGATCTTGCCGATGTGCACGAGGTCGCCGTCCACCCAGTGCCCGGTCAGGTCGACCTCGGGTTCGATGGCGGCACCGCGGCCGAGCTTCAGCATGCCGGTGACCGGCGGCGGTGAGTGCAGGTCGACGTCCTTGGCGATCCGCGCGCCGAGTGCCTTGGCGTACGTCGTCATCCAGGACGCGCCCGCGACGCTGTCCGCGCCGCTGAACTCGGCGAGCTTCTCGGCCGTCCACAGTCGCAAGTGGACGCTGCCGCCCCGCGGGTAGCTGCCGGGGCGGATACCGCGCAGCAGCAGCCGCGCGCCGGTCGCGGAGATCGCGATCCGGCCCGCCGGGCTGAAGAGGGCGACCCACGCAACGGCGATCCACGCCCAGCTCAGCGTCGGCGCCCAGGCGAAACCGGCCAGCGACAGGATGTTCGAGAGCGTCGCGGCGATCGTCGTCCAGCGCAGGCCGACCAGGCCCATCAGCGGGATCATCAGCAGCGACTGGATGATCCCGGCCTTGCGCGGGGTCGGCGCGATGTCGCGGCGTTCGGTCTTCTCGCCGCTCAGCGCGTCCAGCAGCGAGGCGAGCGCGCCGAGCTTGGGGTTGGCGTAGATGTCGTTCACCGACACCTGCGGGTGCCGGGTACGGATCCGCGCGATCAGCTGCGCGGCCGTCAGGCTCCCGCCACCGTTCGTGAAGAAGTCGGCCTTCGGGTTGTCGACCGAGACGCCCAGGATCTCCGCCCAGCCTTCGGCCAGCCAGCTCTCCGTCGGCGACAGCCCGGATTTGGCGGCGTCCACAGTGGACAGCGGCCACGGCAGCGCGTTGCGGTCGACCTTCCCGGAGGTCCGGGTCGGCAGGTCGCCGATCAGCGCGAGCAGCGGGACGAGAGCGGCGGGCAGCTGCTCGCGCAGCCGGGTCGCGGCCTCGTCGTGGTCGAACTTCACCCCCTCGGCGGGCACGACATAGCCGACCAGCACCTGGTTCCCCGCCTTGGTGCGGCGGATCGCGGCGGCGGCGCCCTGAACCCCGGGCAGCGCCTGGAGTGCGGCGTCGACCTCGCCGAGTTCGATCCGGCGCCCGCCGAGTTTGACCTGTTCGTCGAGCCGTCCGAGGAACAGCAGGCCCTCCGCCTCGGCGCGGACCATGTCACCGCTGCGGTAGGCACGGCGCCAGCCCAGCGACGGCAGCGGCGCGAACTTCTCGGCGTCCTTCTCCGGGTCGAGGTACCGGGCCAGGCCGACACCGCCGATGACCAGCTCGCCGGTCTCCCCCATCGCGACCGGTTCGCCCGCCTCGTTGACGACGGCGAGCTGCCAGCCCACCAGCGGCAGGCCGATGCGGACCGGTCCCTCGCCGGTCATCTGCGCGGCGCAGGCGACGACGGTGGCCTCGGTCGGGCCGTAGGTGTTCCAGACTTCGCGGCCTTCGACGGCGACGCGCTCGGCCAGCTCGGGCGGGCACGCTTCGCCGCCGAAGATCAGCAGACGGACGTCTTCGAGCGCGTCGGCGGGCCACAGCGCGGCCAGCGTCGGAACGGTCGAGACGACGGTGATGCCCTGCGCGACGAGCCAAGGCCCGAGGTCGACACCGGTACGCACGAGCGAACGCGGCGCCGGGACCAGGCAGGCGCCGTGCCGCCAGGCGAGCCACATCTCTTCACAGGACGCGTCGAAGGCGACCGACAGCCCCGCGAGCACGCGGTCGCCGGGGCCGATCGGCTCCTCGGTCAGGAACAGCTGCGCCTCGGCGTCGACGAACGCGGCGGCGGAGGCGTGCGAGACGGCGACGCCCTTCGGCTTACCGGTCGAACCGGAGGTGAAGATGATCCAGGCGTCGTCGGCCGGTGCGGGAGAACCCTCGATACCGCCGGGCGAGCCCACGACGGTGATCGCGCCGCCATCGGAGACGACGGCGGCGACGTCGGCCTCACCGAAGACCAGCTCGGCGCGCTCGTCCGGATCGTCCGCGTCGACAGGCACGTAGGCGGCGCCGACGGACAGGACGGCGAGGATGGCGACGTACAGCTCCGCGGTGCCGGAGGAGATCCGGACGCCCACGCGGTCGCCGACGCCGACGCCGTTGGCGGTCAGCTTGCGGCCGTAGGCGTCGATCTCCTCGACGAGCTTGCGGTAGGACAGCGTGGTCTCGCCGTCGTCGATCGCGCCCGCGTTGGGATGGCGGGCGGCGGTCTCGGCGAGGATGTCGATCAGGGTGCGCTCACCGGCGCCGAGACCGGACCAGAACAGGGCTCGGTCGGCGACGGGGGCGGGCGACGGGGCGACGGTGATGTCGGCGACGCAGGCGATCGGCCGGGAATCGGCGGTCAGCGTCATCGGGCGGTCACCACGGGCACGGCAGAAGCGTGGGCGCGCAAGCCCATCACACACCTTTCGCGAAGTGCGTCATTCGGGCTCGCTCTCCGAATGAGGCGCCCGCTAGCAGACCAATCACTTTACCGCAGGTGAACGCCCTATCTCGGCAGGGTCTCGGCAGAGTGTCGAACCTCACCGGGGACACGCCGAAGACCGAGGTCATCGGCGTGTCCAGCCCGTGAACTATTCACCTACATTGTGGGAAATCAGCGAGTCTTCGGTTTTCCTGCCGCTTTTCCGCCGACCTTGGGCCTTTGCTTCTTTTCCCGAACCCGGATATTCACCCGAACGGGGCTGCCTTCGAAACCGAATCGCTCACGGAACTTGCGTTCGATGAATCGCCGGTAGCCCGCCTCGAGGAATCCGGTGGTGAACAGGACCAGCGTCGGCGGCCGGATGCCCGCCTGGGTCGCGAACAGCACCTTCGGCTGCTTACCGCCGCGCACCGGCGGCGGGGTCGCGGCGATGAGGTCGGCGAGCCAGCCGTTCAGCTGGCCGGTGGGAACCCGCTGGTCCCAGGACTTCAGCGCGGTCCGCAGCGCCGGCGCGAGTTTGCGCACGGAACGCCCGGTGAGCGCGGAGATGTTGACCTTGTCCGCCCAGGGCACCCGCACGAGGCCGCGGTCCAGTTCGCGGACCATGGCGTGGCGGCGGTCCTCGTCGACGAGGTCCCACTTGTTGAAGGCGAGGACGCAGGCGCGCCCGGCCTCGACGACCATGGTCAGCACCCGCAGGTCCTGCTCGGAGAGCGGCTCGGCCGCGTCCAGCAGCACGATCGCGACCTCGGCCGCGTCGATCGCGGTCTTGGTCCGCAGCGAGGCGTAGTACTCCGCGCCATTGGCCGAGTTGACGCGCTTGCGCAGGCCCGCGGTGTCGACGAACCGCCAGGTGTCGCCGTCCAGTTCGACCAGCGAGTCGACCGGGTCGACGGTGGTGCCGGCGACCGAGTCCACGACGGACCGCTCTTCGCCGGAGAGCTTGTTCAGCAGGCTCGACTTGCCCACGTTCGGCTTACCGACCAGTGCGACGCGGCGCGGGCCGGTGGTGGCGCGGTCGCCGTCGCGCGGCATCGAAGGCAGCGCCTTGACGATCGCGTCGAGCAGGTCGCCCGAGCTGCGGCCGTGCAACGCGCTGACCGGGTACGGCTCGCCGAGGCCCAGCGACCACAGCGACGCGGTGTCGGCGAGCAGGCGGTCGTCGTCGACCTTGTTGGCGGCGAGCAGCACCGGCTTCTTGGAGCGGCGCAGCACCTTGGAGACGGCTTCGTCGGTCGCCGTCGCGCCGACACTGGCGTCGATGACCAGCAGCACCGCGTCGGCGGTGGCCATCGCCATCTCGGCCTGCGCGGCGACGGAGGCCTGCAGCCCGGTCGCGTCCGGCTCCCAGCCGCCCGTGTCGACCAGGGTGAACCGGCGGCCCGCCCAGAAGGCGTCGTAGGCGACCCGGTCCCGGGTCACGCCGGGGACGTCCTGCACGACCGCCTCGCGGCGGCCGAGGATGCGGTTGACCAGGGTGGACTTGCCCACGTTCGGCCTGCCGACGACGGCGAGGACCGGCTGCGCGAGCTGCGCCTCCTCCTCGGCCTCGCCCGCGGCGATCTGGGCGTCCAGCGCGGTGAATTCGGACTCGTCGGACCAGGAGCCGTCGATCTCGCCGACTCCGTCAAGCTCAGTCATTACTTACTTCACATTCTGTCGCGTGTCTTGGAGCCCATGCTCCAAGCGCCATTCGTCCAGTGCCTTCACGAGGTCCGCGAGCGCGATGCGAAGCCGCTCGGTTCCCTCCTCCAGCCCTGTCCTTCCCTTCCCGATCGCGGGAGTGAAAGGTTCGCCGACCATGATGTCGACGTGTGGCCGCCAGCGCCTCTTGGCACCGGCGGGTTTGTACGTCCCCCGAGTGGCGACCGGAACCACGGTCGCGTTCCCGGCGCGGACCAGGAAGGCCGCGCCGCGCTCGAAGTTTTCGGCGTCACCGAGGCCGCGGGTGCCTTCGGGGAAGATCCCGACCGCACCGCCGTCCTCGAGCACCTTGACCGCCATCATCAGCGGCTTGCGGTCCACCGCGCCCCGTTTCACCGGGATCTGGCCCAGTTTCGGGAAGAACCAGCCGACGAAACCCTTGAAGAGTTCCGCCTTGACCAGGAACGCGGTGCGCCGCGAGAACATTCCGAACAGCAGCGCCGGTTCCGCCATCGAGCTGTGGTTGGCCATGAACACCACCGGCCCGGACGCCGGTACCCGCTCGGCGCCGTGCACCCGGACCCGGAACGCGGGCCGGACGATGAACTTCGAGATCCCCCGCCCGAAGGTGTGGAACGGGTCGCTCGCGCCCTCGGGCAGTCCTTTCGCGCTCACCTGGCGGCCTCGGCGGGGCAGCCTTCGAGGAGACCGCGGTGCAGCGCAAGTTCCGCCAGGGCGACGATCACCTGGTCGATGTTGAGCGCCGAGGTGTCGACCTCGACGGCGTCTTCGGCCGCGCGCAGCGGCGACGTCGCGCGGGTGGAGTCGAGACGGTCACGCCGTTCCACCGCTTCCCGCGCACCATCCACAGTGGACTCGCGACCGGCGGCGGAGTCCTGGGCGCTGCGGCGCGCGGCGCGGACCTCGGCCGAAGCGGTGAGGAAGACCTTGAGCTGGGCGTCCGGCGTGACGACGGTGCCGATGTCGCGGCCCTCGACGACGATGCCGCCGACCCGGCCGAGCACCTCGGCGATGATCTCCCGCTGCCGCGCGACCAGCAGTTCGCGGACCGCGGGGACGGCCGAAACCGGCGACACCGCGGTCGTGACGTCCGCGCCGCGGATCTCGGCGGCGACGTCCTCGCCGGCGAGGGTCACGCTCGCTTCGCCGGGGCTGGTGCCGATGCCGAGTTCGGCCTTGCGGGCGACGTCGGTCACGGCGGGCGCGTCGGCCAGGTCGACCCCGGCGCGCAGGACGGCGAGGGTGACCATGCGGTACATCGCACCGGTGTCGAGATAGCCGGCGCCGAGTTTCGTCGCGAGCTTCCGCGAGACCGTGGACTTCCCGGTACCGGACGGGCCGTCCATCGCGACCACACCACGCAGGGCTCCCGCCACCGAAACTCTCCTCGCCTCTTCGTTTTCGTCGCTCACCTGATCGAGGACCATTCTGCCTGGTGGCGAACGACGCTCCTCAGCCGCCCACGGCGAACCGGTCGACGAGCATGCCGATCCGTTCCGCCCGCGCGGCCGCCGGCAGCCGCTTGCTGCGTTCGAGGGTGACCAGGCCGTGCAGGGCCGCCCAGAAGGTTTCGGTGTAGAGGGCCGGATCGTGCTCACCGGCCACGGGGCCCGCGCCTTCGAGCAAGGCGTCGAACGCGTCCCGTAGCGGGGCGGGGCTGTCCGGACTGGCGAAGGTCAGCTCGCTGGCGAGGGTGAAGATCGCGTCGTAGAGCGCGGGTTCGCGGTCCGCGAAGTCGAAGTAGTTCTCGGCCAGCCGCAGCAAGGCGCCACGCGAGTCCTCCGTCGCTCCGGCACCCCTTCGCAGGTCAGCGGCCATTTCGGTGCAGCCCTCCAGCGCGGCGGCGGCCATGATCGCCCCCTTGCCGGAGAAGTGGCTGTAGAGCACCGGCTGGCTGTATTCGATCTTCGCCGCCAGCCGCCGGGTGGTGACCGCGTCCCAGCCCTCTTCTTCGGCGATCTCGCGGGCGGTGGTGACGATCAGTTGCTCACGTTGCGAGCGGTCGCGCTCGCGTCGGGGGGATGTGGCCATGCGCACATGCTAGCACCGCTAGACAAGCTAGCAGTGCTAGCGCTAGCGTCTGCAGCGTTCCTAGCGCTGCTAGCTTTTGGAGTCGGAGACCATGACCCGCATCAAGATCGCCTACGCCCTGTCCATCGCCCTCGCGCTCTTCGTCCTGTACTTCGGTAGCGGTTACGTGTTCTTCCCGGAGACCCAGACGGGCGGCTTCGGCCTCCCGGTCATGCCGCTGAAGGGTGATCCGATCCTCGCGGTCAAGGGCGTCCGCGACATCGGGACGGCTCTCGTGGTACTCGCCCTGATCCTGTTCCGGAACGTCCGCGCACTGGGCTGGGCACTCCTCGCGCTGGCCTTCATCCCGTTCGGCGACATGCTGATCGTGTTGACCCACAACGGCTCCGTGGGCGCCGCGCTCGGCATCCACGGCGCGACGTCCGCCTTGATGATCGTGATCTCGGCGCTGTTCCTGATCCGGCCGAAGCGAAACGGACAGTGAGTTACTGTTGACGTCGTGAACGTCGAAGTGACCCCGCTCCCCGGAATAGGCGTCCGCAAGGACTTCGCCACCCGCAACGGACGCCGCGTCGGCGTCGTGACCCATCGCGACGGGCACGTCGAGCTGATCGTGTCCAAAACGGACGATCCGGATGCCTGTCTGGCCTCACTTCCGCTCACCACCGACGAGGCGGGCGCGCTCGCGAACCTCCTGGGCGCGCCCCAGCTCGTCGCCCAGCTCACCGAAGAGCACCGGGACCTGCCGGGGATCAACACCAAGCAGCTTCCGATCAAGTCGTCGTCGCCCTTCGACGGCCGGACGCTGGGCGACACCGCCATGCGGACGCGCACGAGCGTCTCGGTGGTCGCGGTGATGCGGGCCGGTCAGGTCCACCCCTCCCCCAACCCGGACTTCAACCTCACCGCGGGCGACGTGCTCGTCGCGGTCGGGACGTCCGAAGGTCTCGAGGCCGCCGTCAAGATCTTGAAGTACGGCTGATCGCGGATGGATCACACCGCACTGTCCTTGATCGAACTGGGGGCGGTCTTCTTCGGGCTGGGTGTACTCGGGCGCCTCGCCGGGAAGATCGGGATGTCCCCCATCCCGCTGTACCTGATCGGCGGCCTGTGTTTCGGGCAGGGCGGGCTCATCCCGCTCGGCGACATCGGCGACTTCACCCACCTCGCCAGCGAGATCGGCGTCGTCCTCCTTCTTCTGCTGCTGGGCTTGGAATACTCGGCCGCCGAACTGTTCACCGGGCTGAAACGCTCGTGGATGGCGGGGCTCGTCGACATCGTGCTCAACGCCGCGCCGGGTGCGATCGTCGCGCTCATCCTCGGCTGGGGACCGATCGGCGCGATCGTGATGGCGGGCGTCACCTACATCTCGTCGTCCGGGATCATCGCGAAGGTGCTCGGCGACCTCGGCCGCCTGGGTAACCGGGAGACGCCGGTGGTGCTGTCGATCCTGGTGTTCGAAGACCTCGTGATGGCGCTGTACCTGCCGATCCTCACCGCGGTGCTCGGCGGCGTGAGCTTCCTCGGCGGTCTGAAGGCCGTGGGGATCTCGCTGATGGTGATCACGGTCGTGCTGGTGATCGCGCTCAAATTCGGCCGGTACGTCTCCGCGGCCGTGGACAGCCCGGACCGCGAGGTGTTCCTCCTCAAGGTCCTCGGCGCCGCGCTGCTGGTCGCGGGCGTCGCGTCGGCGATGCAGGTGTCGGCCGCGGTCGGCGCCTTCCTGCTCGGCATCGCGATCTCCGGTTCGACCGCGGAGAACGCGACGCATATGCTCGAACCGCTGCGAGACCTCTTCGCGGCCGTGTTCTTCGTCGTGTTCGGCCTCAACACGAACCCCGCGTCGATCCCGCCGGTACTCGGCTGGGCGGTCGTGCTGGCGGTGGCGACCACACTCACCAAGGTGGGCACCGGCTGGTGGGCCGCACGCAGGCAGGGCATCGGGAAGATGGGCCGGGCCCGCGCCGGGGCCGCGTTGGTCGCCCGAGGCGAGTTCTCGATCGTCATCGCCGGCCTGGCGGTGGCGGCGGGAGCCGTGACCGGCGAACTCGCCGCGCTCGCGACGGCCTACGTGCTGCTGATGGCGATCCTCGGCCCGACGGCCGCGCGGATCGTCGAGCCGGTGGCCCGCGCCCTGCAGCGGAAGCCGTTCGGTTCGAAGAGCCCCGCCTCGCAGACCGGCTGATCCCCTCAAGCGATGCTATGAACGGCCCGTTACTTGCAAATTTTGCAAGTAACGGGCCGTTCATAGCACTGGGTCAGCCGTGTTCGAGCAACTGCGCGGCCAAGAGTTCCTCCGCCCAGACCTCCCATACCTCGGGAGCCCAGGCGCGGTCACGAGTGAGGATGAGGAACAGCTCCGGGCTCAGCAGGGCGTAAAGGATGTCCGCGGCCCGGTCTGCGGAGAGAACGGCGTTGGCGCCTGGTTTCTCCAGTAGCGCCTTCGCGGCCGCGGCGTGCACCGTGTGCCGCGGGTCCTCGCGGTCCGGCCACAGTTCGCGCAGCTCGGGATTGGCCGCGGTGGCGGTGCGGACCATGTCGGTGACGGCGGCGACCCGTTCCAGCACGGCCCGGCTCCCGGCGACGAGTGCGGCGAGAGCACTCCGCGCGTCCGGCGCGTCCGTCACCGCCGTGAACCAGGGCCGCTCCATCGTCGCCACCGGGCTGTCGTCGCCGGCGATCGCGACGTCGACCAGTTCCTTCAGCAACGTCGACTTGGTGCGGAAGGTGAAGTAGATGGTCTGGACGGCCACCCCCGCCCGGTCGGCGACCTGCTGAAGCGTGGTCGCCCCGTAGCCGTCGGCGAGAAAGAGTTCCTGGGCGGCCGCGATGATCCGCCGCCGCGTTTCCGCCGCCCGGTCGGCCCGGGCGCCCTTGACACCACTCATGACTGGAGTCTATCTCTAGAGTCAACCACTAGAGTTCAACTCTAGTAAAGATCACGATGGGGTGCGAGATGACGGCGATCGCCAATCAGCAGCAGGCCGAAGCGTGGAATGGCTGGGAGGGCAGGCTCTGGGCGGATCACCCGGAGCGCTACAACGGGATGATGGCGGCCTTCGACGCGCCGCTTTTCGCCGCCGCGGACATCGAAGACGGCCATACCGTCCTGGATGTGGGCTGCGGCGCCGGGCTCACCACCCGGCTCGCCGCGAGGAAGGCCGGAAGCGGGCACGCGCTGGGCATCGACATTTCGGCACCGCTGGTGGAGCGCGCCCGCCGGGACGCGGCGGCCGAAAACATCACCAACATCAGGTTCGAACAGGGAGACGCGCAGGTACACCCGTTCGCGGGGCCCGGCTTCGACGTCGTCCTCAGCCGCGGCGGCGTGATGTTCTTCGCCGACCTGGTGGCGGCGTTCGGGCATCTGCGTGGGGCGCTGGCCCCGGACGGCCGACTCACCTTCCTGGGCCCGCGGTCAGGCGGCGCCGACAGCGCCTACGCCCGGGCCACCGCGGCGCTCACGCCCTACCTCCGTGAGCCATCGCCCGCCGCACTCGGGATGGGTTCCCTGCTGGCTCCCGGACGGATCACCGAAGTGCTCACGGCCGCGGGTTTCCACGACATCGAGATCACTCCGGTGGACGCGGACATGGGGTTCGGCGCGGACATTCCCGCCGCGACCGACTTCGTCTTCTCGATGGCGCCGATCCAGCACAACCTGCGGAACGTGGACGCGGACTCGATCGCCGGGCTCCGCGACCGGGTACAGGACGCGCTCGGCGAATTCGAGACACCGCAAGGGGTCCGGATTCCCGGTGGAGTTTGGATCGTGACCGCCGGATGCTGAGGAGCGCCCCGGCGCCGAACCGCACAGGTCTCGGCGCCGGAGCACTGGGTCAGCCGCGTTCGAGCCCCGAAACGGTGGCGGGGGCGACCCCCGCCGGAGCCGTCGGAAGCGGAGCCGGGACGGCCGACGGACCCGAGCCCGCGACCGGCAGCGCCAGCGACGTGTTGCCCAGGTCCACCGTGATCTTCGGGTACTGCGCCGGCCCGCCGATGAACGAGCCGTCCGTTCCGCCGATGATCAGCGCGAGCTGATGTCCCTGCGGGACGACGTGATCCGTACTCGCCAGCCGGAACGTCATCGTGTACGGCCGGCCCGGAGTCAGCGGCGATTCCTGGGTCAGGGACCGGTAGTTGGCCAGATCCGCCCAGCCGCGGCTGATGATGTTCAGCCCGACCGAGACCGAGTCGGCGCTCGTGTTCAGGTAGCAGGCGTCGTTGCCGGAAGCGCTCGATCCCCAGCACGACTGCGTCATCTCGTTCTTGATGCCTTCCTTGGGCCCGGTGTAGTTCCGGATCGTCGCCGGGCCGTAGTCCACCAGGATCGCCGAGAGCCGCGCGGTGGACGTCGACGGCGTCGCGGTCACGGTCACCTTCGCCGTCCCGGACACGTGAAGGTCCTTCGCGAGAGCGCCGGTGCTGAACAGCACGCGTCCGCTGGAGGTCTCGGTCGGCCGCGCCGCCCAGCCGTTCGACGTCTGGCCGGAGGAGTCGGTGAACGACGCCGTGCCCGTACCCGCGGTCGCGCCCAGCGTGCCGACGCCCGGAGTGGTGCCGGCCGCGGGGCGCAGGGTGACGGCACTGCCCGCCGGCCACGCGACCTGGTCCACCCAGACGTCGGGAGCACGTTCCACACTCGCGCCCGGGGTCTTCTCGATGCCGTTGTCGACGCCGAGCAGGTAGTGGTCGAACCACTTGTGCAGGGTGTCGACCCACGCCGAGCGCCGGTAGTCGAACGGGTCGACGTGACCGGCCTGCGTCAGCCACACCTTGCGTTCGACGTTCAGCGCTTCCCACCACTGCCCGAAGTTGATCGTCTTGACGTTGAGGTCGCCGAGACCGTGCGAAGCGAGCACGCTGGCCTTCACCTTCGAAGCACTCTGCACGTGGTCCCGGTCGAGCCAGAACGCGTTGTAGTCGCCGTTCGAGGTCGCGCCCTCGGTGAGTTTCCGGTTCGCCGCGCTGCAGTTCTGGCCGCCGTTGCGCTGGGAGACGGTCTGCGCCAGCCCGGCCGGGCTGCCCTGGCGCAGGCTCGCGCCGTCGGAGCGGTAGTAGTCGTACCAGGAACTGATCGCGCCGATCGGCACGATGGTCTTGAGCCCGTCGACACCGGTCGCGGCGACGCCGTTGGCGATCGTGCCGTCGTAGGACTTCCCGATCATGCCGACGGCGCCGGTCGACCACGTCGCGTTCGTCCTGGCGGATCCGGTCGCCGTCGTGTAGCCGTTGGCCCGGCCGTTCAGCCAGTCGACGACCTTGCGTGCCGAATTGACGTCCGACGGCCCGCCGACGTCGGTGCAGCCGCGGGACTTGTTGGTACCGGCCAGGTCCACCAGGACAACGGCGTACCCGCGGGGCACGAAGAAGTTGTCGTAGAAGAGCGGGAACCCGACCGGCCTGCCCGCCGAGTCGTAGGTCTTGAGCTCGCTCTCGTTGCCGCGGCCGCAGCACGAGTAGTACGGGCTCGCGTCCATGATGACCGGGACCTTCTTGCCCTGCGCCGCCGGTTCCTTCGGCCGGATGATGTCGGCGGCGACCCGGTCGGAGCGGCCGTCGCCGTCCCCGTCGAGGCCGATGTCGACCCAGGCCGTCTCGCGGACGGCCTGGGCGAAGTCGTACACCGGTTCGCTGCCCCGCGGTTTCGCCGCGGCCTGTGGCGCCACGACCACGGCCGCGACGACCGCCAGAATCCCTGCCAGCACAACAGTTTTCACGGTCGAGCCCTTCCCCGTCGGCTGAAAGCCCGTCAAGAAGAGCTAAACGCGATGATCACCCGGGCAGTAGGGCGGAAAGTCTTGGTTACAGATCGACGGCGCGGTAGAGCGAACCGACCTCGCCCCGGTTCAGCCGCCGGATCGAACCCGACCGCTGCGCGCCGAGCTGGACGTCGCCGAGCGCGGTCCGGACCAGTTTGCGCACCGGATGCCCGGTGGCGGCCATCAGACGGCGCACGATGTGCTTGCGACCCTCGTGGATGACCAGCTCGATCTGCGTGCGGCCCGCGAGCATGTCCTTGACCCGGAACTGGTCGACCTTGACGATGCCGTCCGGAAGCTCGAACCCGGCTCGCAGTTCCTTGCCCAGACCACGCGGGACGATGCCCTCGACCTCGGCGAAGTAGGTCTTCAGCACCTGGAACGACGGGTGCATCAGCCGGTGGCCGAGGTCGCCGTCGTTGGTGAGGAGCAGGAGGCCTTCGGTGTTCTCGTCGAGCCTGCCGACGTGCACGATGCCGGGTGTCTCCTCGTACCGGCCACGCAGGTAGTCGCCGACGCACGGGCGGCCGCGGTCGTCGCTCATCGTGCTGTGCACGCCCTTGGGCTTGTTCAGCACGAGGTAGACGAGGTCCTCGCGGACCTGGACGCGGGTGCCGTCGACGTGGATCACGGAGTTGTCCGGATCGACACGGCGGCCGAGTTCGGTGACCACCTTGCCGTCCACGCTCACGCGACCGCGCACGATCAGGTCCTCGGCGGCGCGCCGGGAGGCGACGCCGGCCTGCGAAAGGACCTTCTGCAGCCGAATGCCGTCGGGATGCGGGTCAGATGTCATCGATGGTGTCCACTTCGGGTAGCAAAGGAGCGATCGGGGGAAGGTCGGCCAGGGACGACAGTCCCAGTCGCTCCAGGAACAGCTCGGTCGTCACGTACAGCGTGCCAGTGGTTTCGGGGTCGGCCCCGTGTTCTTCGATCAGGCCGCGGGCAAGCAGCGTCCTGATCACCCCGTCCACGTTCACACCTCGGACGGCGGCGACCCTGGCCCTGGTCACCGGCTGCCGGTAGGCGATCACGGCGAGGCTCTCCAGTGCGGCTCGCGTCAGCTTGGAACGCTGGCCGTCGAGCAGAAGCTTCTCCACGAACGGGGCATAGACGTCCCTAGTGTAGAACCGCCACCCTTCGCCGACTCGGCGCAGGTCGATTCCGCTCGCCCGGTCGGTGAACTTCTGCGCCATCGTGCGCAGCGCGACGGTCACCCGCGACTCGGGCTGGCCGACGGTGTCGGCGAGCGACTCCTCGTTGATCGGCGAGTCCACGACCAGCAGTAACGCCTCGAGGGCGGCTTCGAGTGCCTCGTCGGAGGTGACGTCGGGGTAGTCCCCGTCGCCGGCCGCCACGAGCCCTTCGTCGGCGGGCGGCTCCGCCCCTGTGTCTGACTCAGCCTCTGGCTCTGCCTCGGATGCGGCCTCGGGAGCCTCCGCGCTGTCGGTCTCTTCGGGAACCGAGGTCTCTTCGGGTGCTTCGGTCTTCTCGGTCTCTTCGGGGCTCACCCGTACTCCTCGTCCTCGACGACGGCCAGATCGTGTTCGGCCGCCACCGACGCCTCCGCGACGGACCCGCCGGTCCAGCGCACGTGCAGTTCGGCGAGCGCCTCCAGCTGCTCGAACTGGACCGTCGCTTCGCGGTACAGCTCCAGCAGCGCGAGGAACCGCGCCACGATCTCGACGGTGTGCTCGCAGTCCTCGACGAGCTCGCTGAAGGTCGCCTCGCCCCGTTCCGCGAGTTTGAGCCTCAGCTGCGCGGCGTGCTCGCGTACCGAAACGCGACCCATGTGGATATGCGCGATCGACACCGTCGGCGGCGGCTTCGGTTTGAAGACCGAGACCGCGATCTCGGCGAACTTCGCCACGTCGACGCCGAGCATCACCTCGGGCAGCAGACCCATGAACCGGTCTTCGAGCGCGACCGACCGCGGGTACCTCCGCAGCGCGCCCGCCTCCAGCTCACCGAACAGCGCCGCGACCTGCTTGTACGCCCGGTACTGCAGCACGCGCGCGAACAGCAGGTCCCGTGCTTCGAGCAGGGCGAGGTCGTCTTCGCTCTCCACCTCGGCGGCGGGCAGGAGCCGCGCGGCCTTGAGGTCGAGCAGGGTGGCCGCGATGACCAGGAACTCGGTCGTCTCGTCGAGATTCCATTCGGTGCCGAGCGCCCGGGTGTAGGCGATGAAATCGTCGGTGACCTGGTGCAGCGCGACTTCGGTGACGTCGAGCTGGTGCTGCGAGATCAGCTGGAGCAGCAGATCGAAAGGGCCCTGGAAGTTCGCCAGGTTCACCTTGAACTTCGACGTGCTCAGCTCTTCGCTGGCCAGTCCTTCGGGAACCATCCCGCCGTGCACGGTCTCGTGCACGGCGGGGGTTTCCTCTTCTGCCGCTGTCCGCTCGACCGGCTCCGGGCCACGCTCAGCAGCCTCGGCCGGGTCGTCCATCAGTTCTCGGTCTCTTTCCCGTCCTCGGTGCCCGCCCGCAAGCGCTGGACGAGTACCGACTGCTCGCCGTTCGAGTCGAAATCGGCCAGCAGGACGGCCACCGCCTCGCGGACCAGCCTGCCGCGGTCGAGCACGAGCCCGTGCTTCGCCCGCAGGTTCAGCCTGGCCTGCTCCATCGCCAGCAGTTCGTCGCCGGAGACGTAGACGGTGATCTTCGCGTCGTGCTTGGTCCGCCCGGAACCACTGCGCGCCGCACGGGTCAGCTGATCCTTGTGCGCCTGGCCCGCGCCGTTCTCCGCGTCGTGCCCGTCGCCGTTCCCCGTGGAGGGGGCGGGCTGCTCGGGCGCGGGCGGGAGATCGAGGGCGGGGCTGGAGGTGATCCTGAAAAGTTCGGACGCTCCGGGCAGGGAAGCTCGCCTGCTCACCGAGCGATCACCTCACGGGCCAGCGCGCGATAGGCCGCCGCGCCGGCTGATTTGGGGGCCCACGTCGTGATCGGTTCGCCCGCGACGGTCGTCTCGGGGAACCGCACGGTGCGGTTGATCACCGTGTCGAACACGATGTCGCCGAATGCCTCCACCACTCTCGCCATGACCTCCTTCGAGTGCAGGGTTCTCGGGTCGTACATGGTGGCGAGAATCCCCGTGATGTCCAGTTTGGGGTTGAGGCGTTCCTGCACCTTCTCGATGGTGTCGATCAGGAGCGCTACGCCTCGCAGACTGAAGAACTCGCACTCCAGAGGGATGATCACACCGTCCGCGGCGGTCAGTGCGTTCACCGTCAGCAGGCCTAGCGAGGGCTGGCAGTCGACAAGAACATAGTCGTAGTCGTTCATGACCGGACGAAGGACCCGTAACAACGTGTGTTCGCGCCCTACCTCTGCGACCAACTGGACCTCGGCCGCGGACAGGTCGATGTTGCTCGGCAGCAGGTCGACGCCGTCCACCCGGGTCTTCCGGATGGTGTCGGTGATGCTGACCGAGCGCTCCATGATGACGTTGTAGACCGTCTGGTCCAGCTCGTGCGGCTGGATGCCGAGGCCCACCGAAAGCGCGCCCTGGGGATCGAAGTCGACCAGCAGCACCCGGCGGCCGCATTCGGCGAGCGCCGCACCGAGGTTGATGGTCGACGTGGTCTTGCCGACGCCGCCCTTCTGGTTGCACATGGCCATCACCAGTGCGGGACCGTGGCGTTCCAGCGGCGGCGGTTCGGGGATCTCGCGATACGGCCGGCCGGTCGGGCCGATGCCGTCGTTGTCGCGTTCCTGCTGCTTGGTTTCTTTGGCGCGCTTGGCCTTGCGGCCGCGTGAAGAGATCGTGTCCTCCGACGGTTCGTCGCCGTCGTGTTCGGCGGGGGTTGCGATGGTCACCTGACTGAGGCTCGCCGCGGCCGAACCGGCGGACGCGGACGGCTTCGCCGGCTCGTTCGGTGTCGACATAACGCGAAAGCTCCTCTTCGGCAGGATCCTCGGCAGCCTATGCGCGATTCGCGAGTCGAGCCAAAGAGGCACGCCGGAATCGAGGGGGTCGTTTAACCGAGGGCACGCGGATGTGCTGTCGCGTAAACCTCGCGGAGGGTATTGACCGTGACCAGCGTGTACACCTGAGTAGTGGTCACCGAAGCGTGGCCGAGCAGTTCCTGCACGACGCGGACGTCGGCGCCACCTTCGAGTAGATGCGTCGCGAAGGAATGGCGCAACGTATGCGGGGAGACGCCCGCCGTGATGCCCGCGGATTCCGCCGTGTCCTTGAGAACCTGCCACGCGCTCTGCCGGGAAAGCCTGGAGCCGCGGGCGTTCAGGAACATCGCCGGCGTCCCCCGGCCGTGGAGGGCGAGTACCGGGCGGGCGCGGACGAGGTAGGCGTGGACGGCTTCCAGGGCCGGACGGCCGATCGGCACGATCCGCTGTTTGCCGCCCTTCCCGTCGAGCAGCACGGTCCGTTCGGCGTCGTCGATGTCGTCGACGTCCAGCCCGACGGCCTCCGAGATCCGCGCGCCGGTCGAATAGAGCAGTTCCAGCAGGGCCCGGTCCCGCAGCGGCCGCTCCCCTTCCGGCGGCGGGGTTTCCAGCAGTTTCAGCACGTCGTGCACCGGGAGCGCCTTGGGCAGCCGCTTGGCCGCGGCGGGCGGCCGGACTTCGCGGGCCGGGTCGTTCTCGGTGATGCCGTCCGCGTGCGCGAACTTGTGCAGGCCCCGCACCGCGACGAGCGCGCGGGCCGCCGAGGACGCGGCGAGCGGACGATGCTCTTCGTCGCCTTCCCGCAGTGCCGCGCCGAACGAGGTGACATGCGCCGGGGTGACGTCGGTGAACCGCTCGACGTCGGCGCCGCCGAGGTACGCGGTGTATCGGCGCAGATCGCGCGAGTAACTGTCGAGGGTGTTGCGGGCGGTTCCGCGCTCGACCACCAGATGGTCGAGGTAAGCGGCGACCACCTGGGCGACTCCGGCACCGCCAGCCTGTGACACACGGACACTCTAGGACCACCGGCACCCGTTCGGGGGTTCGCCGCGCTAGCCGCGTCGCGGGTGTGAAACGGGATACCTTGGGACCATGTCTTCGGAGGAGATGCGCGTCGGCACCGCCGAGCGCGAAGAAGCCGCGCGACTGCTCGCAGACCACTACAGCCAGGGGCGGATCACGCCGGACGAATACGAAGGGCGCGTCCTCGCCGCATATGAGGCCGTGACGCTCGGCGAACTCCGGCCGCTCTTCCAGGATCTGCCCGCCCCACATCCGGCGTACCTGGCGCCGCGATCGGACCCCTCGCAGTTCGTGCCCGTCTACCAGCAACCGGCGGCGGTCATGCCGTACTCGCCGAAGTCGAAGGTCGCCGCCGGGGTGCTGCAGATCGTGCTGCCGTTCGGGATCGGGCGGTTCTACACCGGGCATATCGGGATCGCGCTCGCACAGCTCGCGGTCGTGGTGTTCAGCTGCGGCATCGGCGTGGTGTGGCCGATCGTCGACGGGATCGTGCTGCTCGCGAACGGCGGCACCGATTCGCAGGGCCACCGCCTCCGCGACTGAACGCTCTCTTGAAGGACCCCTTCGGGGCGCCGTCTGCCGTCTGCCGTCTGCCGGTGTCGCGAAAGCCACTTTCGCAACGTTGAAGGTTGCGAAAGTGGCTTTCGCAACACCTGCCATGAGACCGAGCGATGAGGGGCGACACGAGGCACTGTGCCGCCCGGTCCCGGCTGCTCCCCGACTCCAGGTGCGTGAAGGCCCCCGCCCACTCCCGAATGCTATGAACGACCCGTTACTTGCAAATTTTGCAAGTAACGGGTCGTTCATAGCAGCGCGAAGCGGCTAGAGACCGCGCGAAGCGAACTTCGTCGGCCGGTCCTCCCAAGGCGCGTCCGCGGGCCGGGACGCGCCGGCACCCGAAAGCACCGCGTGCGCGGCCAGCACTCCGCCGACGGTCGCCCCGTTCACCAGTTCACCCGCCAGCGCCATCCGGACCGCCTCGGCGAGCGGGAACTTCCGCATGACGAGGTCGGCCTCCTCCTCACCGAGGATCTCCCTGTCCACTTCGGACAGTTCGCGGGCGAGGTAGACGCGGACGACCTCGTCGGTGAAGCCGGGGGACGCCGCGACGTCGACCAGGGTCTCCCAGCGCCCGGCGCTGAGCCCGACCTCCTCGACCAGCTCGCGTTTGGCGGCGCCGACGGGGTCCTCCCCCGCCTTGTCGATCAGGCCGGCGGGCAGTTCCCACAGCCGCCGCCCGATCGGGTGGCGGTACTGGTGGATCAGCGTGACCGCGCCTTCGGAGTCGAGCGCGACGACGGCGACAGCGCCGAGGTGCTCGACGACCTCACGGCGAGCGGTCCCGCCGCCGGGCATCACGACCTCGTCGACCCGCAGCCCCACGACGCGTCCGATGTGGACGTCCCTTGTGGACGCGACGGTGAACTCGTGCTTGCCGGGCTCGGTCACCGGGCCACCACGGGGACCTCGGGCAGCTCGACCGGGAGCCGCTCGGCGACCTTGCGGTCCACGACGGCCTTCACGAACGAGCTGAACAGCGGATGCGGCCGGGTCGGGCGGCTCTTGAGCTCCGGGTGGGCCTGGGTGCCGACGAAGAACGGGTGCTTGTCCGCGGGCAGCTCGACGAACTCGACCAGGCGGTCGTCGGGCGAGGTGCCCGAGAACACCAGACCGGCCTCGGAAAGGCGCTTGCGGTAGGCGTTGTTGACCTCGTAGCGGTGACGGTGCCGCTCGGAGACCTCGGTGCTGCCGTACGCCTTCGCGACCTGCGAGCCCGGCTTGAGCTTGGCGATGTAGGCGCCGAGCCGCATCGTGCCGCCCATGTCGCGCTCACCCGCGACGACGTCGCGCTGGTCGGCCATCGTGGAGATGACCGGGTTCGCGCTCGCGTCGTCGAACTCGGCCGAGTTCGCGTCCTTGATCCCGGCCAGGTTCCTGGCCGCGTCGATCACCATGCACTGCAGGCCGAGGCACAGGCCCAGCAGCGGCAAGCCGTTCGTCCGGGCGTAGGCGATGGCGCCGACCTTGCCCTCGATCCCGCGCACGCCGAACCCGCCGGGCACCAGCACACCGTCCACACCGGACAGTGCGGCGGCGGCGCCTGCCGGGGTCTCACAGGAGTCCGAGGCGACCCAGGAGATCTCGACCTTGGCGCGGTGGGCGAACCCGCCCGCGCGCAGCGCCTCTGTCACCGAAAGGTAGGCGTCCGGCAGGTCGATGTACTTGCCGACGAGCGCGACCCGCACCGTCTCCGACGGGTTGTGCACGCGGTCGAGCAGGTCGCCCCACACGGTCCAGTCGACGTCGCGGAACGGCAGCCCGAGGCGGCGCACCACATAGGCGTCGAGCGCCTCACGGTGCAGCACCTTCGGGATGTCGTAGATCGACGGCGCGTCGGGGCAGGCGATGACGGCTTCGGTGTCCACGTCGCACATCAAGCCGATCTTGCGCTTGAGGTCCTCCGGCAGCTCACGGTCGGCGCGGCAGACGAGCGCGTCGGGCTGGATACCGATGTTGCGCAGCGCGGCGACGGAGTGCTGGGTCGGCTTGGTCTTCAACTCGCCCGAGGGGGCGAGGTAAGGCACCAGCGAGACATGGAGGAAGAAGCAGTGGTCACGGCCGACGTCGTGGCGGACCTGACGGCAGGCCTCCAGGAACGGCAGCGACTCGATGTCGCCGACAGTGCCGCCGACCTCGGTGATCACGACGTCCGGGCTGTTCCCGTCCTCGTCGGCGCCGGCCGCGGCGGTGATCCTGGCCTTGATCTCGTCGGTGATGTGCGGGATGACCTGCACGGTGTCGCCGAGGTACTCGCCACGGCGTTCCTTGGCGATGACCTCGGAGTAGACCTGTCCGGTGGTGACGTTGGCCTTGCCGTCGAGGGCCCGGTCGAGAAAGCGTTCGTAGTGCCCGATGTCCAGATCGGTTTCGGCGCCGTCGTCCGTGACGAACACCTCACCGTGCTGGAACGGGTTCATCGTGCCTGGATCGACGTTGAGGTACGGATCCAGCTTCTGCATCGTGACCCGGAGCCCACGTGCGGTAAGGAGCTGACCCAGGCTGGAAGCCGTGAGTCCCTTACCCAGAGAGGAGGCAACGCCTCCGGTGACAAAGACATACTTGGTAGCCCGCGACTGAAGTCCCACGGGCTTCCACCTTATCCCACGCCCGCGGAAGCGCTCATCGGCCACGCCGCAAGCGTCCGATGGAGTGGAAAACCGCTACCCTCGCGGCGTGACAGACGCGCAGGACACCTGGACCGCACCGGTGGCGGAAGGCCCGCTCGACGCGGACATCCGCGTCCCCGGTTCGAAGTCGATCACCAACCGGGCCTACGTCCTGGCCGCGCTCGCGAGCGCGCCGACGCGGGTGCGGACCCCGCTCGACTCCCGGGACGCCCGGCTGATGCTCGGCGCCCTGTACGCCCTCGGCGCCCATTCGCAGGAGAGCATCTCCGGCTACCTCGTGCATCCACTCGGCCCCGGACGCGTGCATCCCGGCGACACCGTCCGGGTGGAACTCGGCAACGCGGGCACGGTCGCCCGGTTCACGCCCGCGCTCGCCGCGCTGGGCACCGGCCCGGCGCTGTTCGACGGCGACGAGGCCATCCGCCGCCGTCCGATCGGGCCGCTGCTGAAGGCGTTGCGCGGCCTCGGCGCCCGCATCGACGACGATCGCCGCGAGGCGCCGCCGTTCACCGTCCACGGCGAAGGCGGGATCCGGGGCGGCAAGGTCGACCTGGACTCGTCGGCGTCGAGCCAGTTCCTGTCGGCGCTGCTGCTCGCCGGGCCGTCGTTCCAGCAGGGCGTCACCGTGCGCCTGGTCGGCGGCGCGGTGCCGAGCGAACCGCATATCGCGATGACCGTGGAGATGCTGCGTCGTTTCGGTGCCACTGTGGACCGCGAGGGCGCCGAGTTCCACGTCGCCCCCACGCGGCTCTCCTGCCCCGAGTACGTCGTCGAGCCGGACCTCTCGACGGCCGCGCCGTTCGTCGCCGCGGCCGTCGCGACCGGCGGCACCGTCCGGATCGCCGGCTGGCCCCAGCGGACGACCCAGCCGGGCGACTGGCTGCGCAGCCTGCTGCCGTTGCTCGGCGCCACCGCCGAACTCGACGCGGGCGGCCTGACGGTCACCGGCACCGGCACGATCCCGGGCGTCGAACTGGATCTGCACGAGGTCGGCGAACTGACCCCGGTGATCGCGGCGTTGCTGTGCTTCGCCGAGGGCCCGTCGGTCATCTCCGGGGTGGCGCATCTGCGCGGCCACGAGACCGACCGGCTGACCGCGCTGGCCACCGAACTGTCGTCGTTCGGCGCCGACGTCCGCGAGACCGAGGACGGGCTGAGGATCACGCCGGCGCCGCTGCACGGCGGGAAGTTCCACACCTACGACGATCATCGGCTGGTGATGGCGGCGGCCGTCCTGGGCCTGCGCGTCGAAGGCGTCGAGGTGGAGAACCCGGAGACGGTCGGGAAGACCTTCCCCGGATTCGCCGAAGCCTGGACCTCGATGCTCGGCTAGCCCGGACCCCGCCCCACCACCACCCTCAACGGGCAGGCTTCGCCTGGCTGCCAACACCCGCACCAGCGAAGGGCGTTTCGCGCCACTGGTCGATCATCGGCTTGAGACCGTCCACGAGCATCGGCAGGTCGGGCGCCATCGATAGGCACGCGACCAGTTGCAGCAGGCTCACGGCCTCCAGCGTCCGGAGCACGCCGTCGTCGGCCTTGCGCAGTCCCAGCTTCTCGGCGGCCGCGTTGTAGGCCTCGATGCCCTCGGGACCGTTGAAGGCGAGGTCGCGCTCGATCGGGCCGCGGTTGACGAGTTCGAAGTCGGCGTAGAGGTCGCCCTCGGTGGTGACGATCAGGTTGTAGCCCGGCGCGTCGCCGTGGATCGGCTGGACCGTGACGCCGGGGAACGCCTTGGTGAACGCCTCCTCCGACGCGAGCAGCGGCCGGAAGACCTCCCATTCGCGACGGGCGCGATCGAGGTCGGCGGGGTCGAGCAGCTCCGGACGGCCTTCGAGCTGGGCGAGACCATCGGGGATGAACGGGTCGAGCCCGGTCAAGAACGCCAGCTCGCCGGGGTAGTCGCGCAGCGCGGCGTGCAGCTTGGCCACGAGTCCGGCGGAATACGCCACGGCGAGATTCGCGTCCTCGACGAACTCGATGTACTCCCAGAAGGTCATCGAGAAGCCGTCGCGCTGAACGGGTTCCGCCGGCACCAGCGGGCTCGGCTTGACGACCGGGAGTCCTCGCTCGCCAAGCCAGGCGGCGACGGCGAGCTCACGCCGCTGGTCGATCAGCTGGGTTTCGAGGGTCGTCGTCCGCGGCAGCACGGTCGGCACGCGCACGACCACGGGCGAAGGCGCCAACCGGACGATGACGGAGAAGACGTCGTACAGGACCTCGGGTTCGTCGACGGTGACGCCGAGGTCGCGGCCCGCGGAAACCGCGGCGGCCACCGCCCGCGCGGTGCGGGCGGCCCGTTCTTCATCGGTGATCATCCCCCGATCCTGGCACGGTTCAGCCCGCCGAGCGTTCGCCGTCGTCCTCCGGGAACAACGTCCGCACCGTGACCGCACGATTCACCCGGACGTGCTCGACCGCCTGGGTCCGCGCCCGGTCCGCGTCACCTGAAGCGATCGCGTCGTAGAGACGGCGGTGCTCGTCGAGCAGTTCGCCCCAATGCTCGTTCTGGCTGGTCAGCCAGCGCAGCCTGCCTTCGAGCGGCCGCAGGATCTCGTGTAGCAGGCCATTACCCGCCAGCGCGACGATCTCGTCGTGGAAGCGGGTGTTGAGTTTGGTGATCCGGGCAGGATCACCCGATTCGGTGGCACGGGCCGCGTCGGCGAGCAGCCGTTCGAGTGCGCGGAGTTCCGGTTTGCCCGCCCGCTCGGCGGCCAGCCCGGCGGCGAGTCCTTCGAGCGCCTCACGGACGTCGAACAGCTCCTCGACGTCCGCCTTGGCCAGCTGTCGCACGACGATCCGCCGCGGCGACTGCACGACGAGGAAGCCCTCCGCTTCCAGGCTGCGGATGGCCTCGCGTACCGGGACCCGCGATACGCCGAGGTCTTCGGCGAGTTCGCGTTCGACCAGCCGGTCCCCCGGCTTCAACCGCCCGGTGAGGATCCGTTCGCGCAGCTCGTCCCGGACGCGCTGCCGGGTCGCGCCCAGCGGCTGCCGCGGTCCTTCCTCGGTCACCCGTCCCCCGCTCCTTCACCATGCCGTAACAGCTCGTAACCCGAGTTTATCGGCAGAAACCTTGACGACGGGCCACCGCGGGGTGATATTTGGGATACCAAATTTTGGGATACCAAATCGACCGGACCGCACGGCTTCACCCCGTCGATCGGAGGCCGCATGACCGCCGCCCCAGCCACCCGGACCGAAGCGACCACGGCGGATCAGCCCGATCCCCGGCTCTGGAACGAGGACCTAGCCCCGGCGAAAGAGCGCCGCTGGAAGGTCTACGACATCTTCGCGCTGTGGATGTCGGACGTGCACAACCTCGGCAACTACACCTTCGCGGCCGGCCTGTTCGTCCTCGGGCTCTCCGCCTGGCAGGTGTTCACCGCGCTGTTGTTCGGTTTCGTGGTCATCTACTTCGGCATGAACATGATGGGGCGGATCGGCCAGAAGACCGGTGTCCCCTTCCCCGTCGTCGCCCGCATCAGTTTCGGCACCTTCGGCGCGAACCTGCCCGCGCTGATCCGCGCCATCATCGCGATCTTCTGGTACGGCATCCAGACCTACCTCGCGTCGGTGGCCATCACGCTGCTGGTCCTCGCGATCGATCCGGGGCTGAAACCGTTGACGGAGGTCGGTTTCCTCGGCCTGCACGCCCTCGGTTGGATCTGCTTCATCGCGCTGTGGCTGGCGCAGGCACTGGTGCTCACCCGCGGTATGGAAGCGGTGCGCAAGTTCCAGGACTGGTGTGGTCCGGGCATCTGGGTGGTGATGATCGCGCTCGCGGTGTGGGTGCTGGCCGCCGCGGACTGGAACATCTCCCTGACCGGTAACCCGAAGGCGTTGTCCACCGGCGAACAGGTGCGGCAGTGGTTCGGCGCGGTGGGGCTCATCCTGTCGATCTACGGCACCCTGATGCTCAACTTCTGCGACTTCTCCCGGTTCGCCCCGAACCAGAAAACGGTGCGGCGCGGCAACTTCTGGGGTCTGCCGATCAACTCGACGGCGTTCGCGCTGCTTTCGGTCCTGGTGACCGCGGGCAGCCTGCAGGTGTTCGGCGAGGCCATCACCGACCCGGCGGAACTGTTGGCGCGTATCGACAACACGCCCGTACTGATCATCGGCGCGCTGACCTTCGCCATCGCCACCATGGGCGTGAACATCGTCGCGAACTTCGTCTCCCCCGCCTACGATCTGGCCAACATCTGGCCGAAACGGATCACATTCACCATCGGTGGGATGATCAGCGCGGTCGCGGCCCTGTGCGTGCTGCCGTGGAAGCTGTACTCGTCCCCCGCCGTGGTCAACTACTTCCTCGGCGGTCTCGGCGCGTTCCTGGGCCCGCTGTTCGGGATCATGATCGTCGACTACTACCTGATCAAACGCGGCCGGATCGACGTCGGCAAACTATTCGTGGCCGGGCCGGACTCGCCGTACCACTACAAACGCGGCGTGAACCCGTCGGCGATGCTCACCTTCCTGCCCACGGCCGCGTTGTCCGCGGTCATCGCACTGGTGCCGTTCTTCGCCCCGGCCGCGCCGTACTCATGGTTCATCGGCACCGCCTCCGCCGCCGCGCTCTACCTGGCGGTGGCGCGGAAACAGCGGGCCGCGTGATGCGGATCCTGGTCACCAACTGCAATACGACCGAAGCGATGACGAAGGAGATCGAGGCGGGCGCCCGTGCCGCGGCGAGCCCCGGTACCGAGATCCTGGCCAGA
This sequence comes from Amycolatopsis pittospori, assembly GCF_013870525.1. Taxonomy (GTDB): domain Bacteria; phylum Actinomycetota; class Actinomycetes; order Mycobacteriales; family Pseudonocardiaceae; genus Amycolatopsis; species Amycolatopsis pittospori. The sequence continues at coordinate 9,919 of NZ_JACBXD010000078.1, read as the reverse complement.
ACGCCGTTGTGGGGTCCCGAATCCGCGGAGGGATGGCTGGACAGCTTTCTCAGCGCGGCGGCCGTCCTCGACCTCCTGAACGGGCTGGACGAGCCCTACGACGCGCTCGTGATGGCCGGTTTCGGCGAACACGGCCGGGAAGGGGCACGGGAACTGCTCGACGTCCCGGTCGTCGACATCACCGAGGCGGCCGCGCATCTGGCCTGCCTGCTGGGAAGGCGCTACGGCGTGGTGACCACATTGGACCGGACGTGCGGGCTCATCGAAGACAGTCTGCACGCGTCCGGGGTCGCGCAGAACTGCGTCGGCGTCCTCGGTGCCGGGCTGGGCGTCCTCGAACTGACCGACGAACGCCGCACGGAATCGGCCCTGCTGACCGCCGGACGCCGTGCCCGGGACGCCGGCGCGGAAGTCCTCGTCCTCGGCTGTGCCGGGATGACCGGACTGGACCGCCGGATCTCCGCGATGCTGGACATCCCGGTGATCGACGGCGTCGCGGCGGCGGTCCGCCTGGCCGAATCCCTGGTGTCCCTGAACCTCAAGACCAGCCGGGCCGGTTCCTACGCCCGCCCTTTGCCCAAGACCCGCGTCTGGCCCCGCGTTTAGTCCTCTGAATGCGGTAGTTGCACGCGCAAGGATCGCATTCAGAGGACTGAACGCGAAGGGGGTCAGTTGCCTTCGGCGGCGATGCCCGGCGCGGGAGCCTGGGCGTTGCCGGCGATGCCGTAGCGTCCGGCGCCGCCTTCGAGTTGTTCGCGCAGCGCCATGATCGTGGTGACCCGGCCCGCCGAGGTCTCCGCGTTGTCCACAGTGGACAGGATGGAGGTCGACGAGGTGTCGGCGCGCACGACGCCGATCGCGCCGGTGCCGTCGGCCGATCCGGCGTCGCCCGCGAGCACCGTGCCGGCACCCGAACGGTCGAGCTGGGCGGCGAACCGCGCGACGGTCGAGGCACGGTCGCCCGCGCCGTCGCCGGTGTACTTGGAGCCGGTGAGCACGATCGCGAGCTGCGCGGGCTTCACCTCGCCGCCGGTCTTGAGGAAACCACCGTCGGTGAGCCCGCCGAGCGCGGCGGCCAGTTCCACCGGCGTGGACTGCGGCTGCGCGTTGTCCTTGTTCAGCAGCGCCACCGAACCGAGCAGCGCACCGGCCAGCGTGCCCGGGTCGCCCGCGGTCGGGAACTGGACACCGGCGGGCTGAAGACGGCTCACGACGTCACGCAGCTGGTCGGACCGCATCGGGTCGGAGAAGGCCTCGGTCAGCTGGATCTCGCCGGTGACCGACGCGCCGGCCTGCGCGACGAGCTGCTTGAGCGCGTCACGGTCCGCGGGCTTCGCGTCCTCCGTGGTCACCAGGACCACCGAACGCTTGTCCAGCTGACCGGCGACGACCTTCGGTCCCATCGCGCCGGCGAACGCGTCCGCGTCGCCGAGACGGGCGTTGAGGGAGTTGCGCTGCGCTTCCAGATCCGCGACCTGGGTGCCCAGGTCCTCCTTCTGCCCGGCGAGACCGGACAGCAGCGTGCCGTTCAGCGCCGTGGAGCCGAGCACCACGCCGATGGCGAGCGCCAGGAAGCAGGCGGCGATGGAAACGATGTGGTACCGCAGAGAAATCACGTGAAGAGTCCCTTGCCCCAGGCGATGAACGAGTTCCAGGTGTCGCGGATCCAGTCGAGGTAGACCGAACCCACGTCCGAGACGAGCAGCGCGGCCGCGACGGCCACCAAGGTCGCCACGACCAGCAGGACGATGGCGCCGATCGACACCCGGCTGCGGTGCAGCGTCGCGACCGCCTTGCCGTCGACCAGCTTCGTGCCGAGTTTGAGCCGGGTGAGGAACGTCGACGGATTCGACCCGGACCGGCCGTGGTCGAGGAATTCCCGCAGCGTCGCCTGGAAACCGACGGTCACCACCAGGCTCGCCTCGTGTGCGTCGGCCAGCAGCAGCGCCAGATCCTCGGCGTTACCCGTGGCGGGGAAGGTGACCGCGCCGATCCCGAGGTCCTGGATGCGCTCGACACCCGGCGCGTGCCCGTCCGGCTGTGCCGGGACCACGACCTCGCCGCCACTGCGCAGCGTCTCCGCGCCGATGCCGTGCGGGTCACCGACGATGACGTCCGGCAGGTAGCCCTGCGCGCGAAGCGTGTCCGCCCCGGCGTCGACACCGATCAGCACCGGCCGGTGCTCGGAAATGTACTTCTTCAGTTTCTTGAGGTCTTCGGCGTGACCGTTGCCGCCCGCGACCACGAGGGCGTGGCGATCCCGCAGCGGAACCCGGATCTCCGGCACGCCGACGCCGTCGAGAATGAGACTGCGTTCCCGGCGGAGGAATTCGATCGTGTTCGCGGAGAAGGCCTCCAGCTGGGTGGACATCCCGGCCTTGGCTTCGATCATCTGATCCGCGACGCTCTCGCGCGTCTGCTGGACCCCCGAACCGATCTGCCGCTCACCGATGTAGACGACGCCCTCGTGCAGCCGGAGCTTCGTCCCGTCCTTCACCTTGCGCAGCAACTCGCCGCCGACCGAATCGACCAGCGGGATGCCTGCCTCGAGCAGGATCTCCGGGCCCAGGTTGGGGAACCTGCCCGAGATCGACGGCGAGGCGTTCACCACCGCCGCGACTTCGGCCTCCACCAAGGCATCGGCCGTCGAACGGTCGAGATCGAGCTGGTCCAGGACGACGATGTCGCCCGGGCTCAGCCGGCGAAGCAGTTCGCGCGTACGCCTGTCGACCCTGGCGACGCCGGTGATACCGGGGAGGGCCTCTTGGTTACGCGTGAGCAAGCCGGTGAGCTTCATGCGACCGATAGTGACAAATCGGTGCGGCCATATGCGTCCGCCACGCCGAAGAAAACACGCCGATTAACCCACACCGGGTCGGGCTACGCCGGTTGTCCCACGAAGGGGTCGACCCGGTTTCGGAGCGTTATTTCGCCTTCTTGCGCTTTCCGCCGCGGCGGGCTTTGGGCTTGTCGGGCGCGCTCTTGTCGGCCTCGGCGACGGCGAGCAATTCCTCCGCGTGCGCCCGGCCGGTCTCGGTGCTTTCCATTCCGGCGAGCATCCGCGCGAGTTCGACGACGCGCTCCGATTGTTCGAGCACGCGCACGCCACTGCGGGTCACCCCGCCACTGGTGCCCTTGTCCACCACCAGATGCTGATCGGCGAACGCGGCCACCTGCGGCAGGTGCGTGACCACCAGGACCTGGTGGCTGCGCGCCAGCCGCGCGAGCCGCCTGCCGATCTCCACCGCCGCGCGGCCGCCGACACCGGCGTCGACCTCGTCGAACACCAGCGTCTGCACGGTGTCCGCATGCGCGAGGACGACCTCGATCGCCAGCATCACGCGGGAGAGCTCACCGCCGGAAGCGGCCTTGTGCACCGGCAGCGGCGGTGCGCCGTTGTGCGCGCGGAGCAGTAGTTCGACGTCGTCGACGCCGTCAGGTCCGGCGTGCACCAGCCTGCCGTCGATCTTCACCGCGTGGGTGTCGCTCTCGTCGACCGTGCGCCGCTCGACGGTGATCTCGATTTCGGCCTGGCCCATGGCGAGCCCGGCCATCTCGGCGGTGATCGCCTCGGCCAGTTCCGCGGCGGCCTCGACCCGGGCCTCGGACAGGGTGAGAGCGTGTTCCGCCAGCGTGACGGCCAGTTCGTCGCGGCGCTTCGCCAGCCCGGCCAGCGCCTCCTCGGAGGTGTCCATCGTGGACATCCGGCGACGGGCGTCGTCGGCCCAGGCGAGCACACCGTCCACATCGGCCGCGTACTTGCGGGTGAGCCGCTTCAGGTCGGCCTGACGTGCGAGCACCTTCTCCAGCAACGCCGGGTCGGCGTCGAGGGTTTCGAGATAGCTGCCCAGCTCGGTGCCCACTTCGGACAGCAGCACCGACGCCTCGTCGAGCCTGGGCCCGAGCTCACGCAGTACCGCGTCCTCGGAACCGGTCAGGTGGCGCGTCGCCTCGCCGATCAGCCCCAGCGCCCCGGGAGCGTCCGGATCCCCGTCGGGCGAACCCGCGACGGCGGCGTGCGCGGCGCTCGAGGCGGCCCGCAGTTCGTCGACCGCGGCCAGGCGCTTGATCTGCTCGGTGAGTTCGGTGTCCTCGCCGGGTTCCGGCGCGACGGCGTCGATCTCGGCGAGACCGTGCTTCAGCAGGTCGGCCTGTTGCGCCATCTCGCGGGAGCGGGTGGACCGCTCGGTCAGTTCGGCGACGACGGCGAGCCATTCGTCCCGGACAGCGCGGTACTGCTCCAGCGGTTCGGTGACGGCTTCACCAGCGAACCGGTCGATCACCGCGCGCTGCTCGGCGGGCCGCAGCAGGCGCAGCTGATCGTTCTGCCCGTGCACCGCGATCAGCTGCTCGGACAGGTCGGCCAGTACGCCGACCGGCACCGAACGGCCACCGAGGTGGGCGCGGGACCGGCCGTCGACCGAGACCGCGCGCAGCGCGATGACGCTGCCGTCCTCGTCGACCTCCGCCCCGGCGTCGGTGACGATCCGGGTGGCGCCCTCGGCGCCGCCCAGCTCGAATCGGCCTTCCACGAAGGCCTTCAGCATTCCCGTTCGCACCTTGGACACTTCGGCTCGGCCGCCGGAGAGCAGGTGCAACCCGCTGACGACCATCGTCTTGCCCGCACCCGTCTCACCGGTGACGACGGTGAAGCCCGCGTGCAGTTCCAGCAGGGCGTCCTCGATGACTCCGAGGCCCTGGATGCGCATCTCGGCCAGCACGACGCCCACCGTAGCGGCCCACCCCGACGGTTCCCGCACCCGCCACGTCATGAACGGACCTTTCATAACAAAATCCGTTATGAAAGGTCCGTTCATGACGTCGGTCAGCGGGCGTGTCGCTCCCGCCAGCCCTTGATCGGCAACGAGAACTTGTGCACCAGCCGGTCGGTGAACGGGCCTTCCCACAGCCGGATCAGCCGCACCGGCACCCGGCCACAGGTGACCCGTACGGCCGCGCCGGCGGGAAGATCGAAGGTCCGCGATCCGTCGCAGGTCAGGACGGCGGGCGAACCGTCCGGATCGATGGCGACGGTGATCTCCGAGTCACGGGAGACGACCAGCGGCCGCGAGAACATCGCGTGCGCGTTGCTCGGCACCACCAGCAGTGCCTGGACGTCCGGCCAGATGATCGGGCCGCCCGCGGAGAACGCGTACGCCGTCGAGCCGGTCGGAGTGGCGCACAGGACGCCGTCGCAGCCGAAGGACGACACGGGCCTGCCGTCGACCTCGATGAGCGCGTCCAGCACCCGCTCCCGCGAGCTCTTCTCGACGCTCGCCTCGTTGAGCGCCCAGGTGTGGACGGTCTCCTCACCGTCGACGGTGACCATCACGTCGACGGTCATCCGCTCTTCGACCTGGTAATCGCCGTCGACGGCGCGCTGGACCGTGTCGGCCAGCTTGTCCGAATCGGCCTCGGCGAGGAAGCCGACGCGGCCGAGGTTCACGCCGAGCACGGGGACGCCGTTCGGCCTGGCCAGTTCGGCGGCCCGCAGGAGGGTGCCGTCACCGCCGAGTACGAACACCAGCTCGGTCCCGGCGGCCGGGTCCTGCTCGGGCGCCATGACCGTGCAGGGCGCGCCGATCCCGCCGTCTGCCTCTAGCATCTCCCGGACGTCCTCGTCGAGTACCCGCAGCCGCACACCGGCCTTGGCGAAACGGGCCGAAACCTCGCGTGCCGCGTCCCGGGTCGCGTCCCGGTCCGGGTGCACGACGAGCAGCACCTCGCGATCGCTCATTGGGGTCCCTCCAGGACTGCGGTCCGGACGAGCCGTTCGGCGTCGGTGCCGACGGTCTCCCCCGCCCCGCGGGTAAGCCAGACGAAGTATTCGACGTTCCCGGAAGGTCCGGGAAGCGGGCTCGCCACGACGCCGCGCAGGCTTAGATCCAGCTTCTCCGCCTCGGCGAGCACGCCCAGCACCGATTCGGCCCGCAGCTCCGGGTCCCGGACCACGCCGCCGCTGCCGAGCCTGTCCTTGCCCACCTCGAACTGCGGTTTCACCATCGGCACCAGATCGGCGCCGTCACGCGCGCAGGCCGCCAGAGCGGGCAGGACGAGTTTGAGCGAGATGAACGAGAGATCCCCGACGACGAGGTCGACCTGACCGCCGAGATCCTCCGGCGTCAGGTTGCGGACGTTCGTCTTGTCGAGGACGACCACGCGGTCGTCGGTGCGCAGGCGCCAGTCCAGCAGGCCGCGGCCGACGTCGGCCGCGATCACCGTGTCGGCGCCGTTGCGCAGCAGGACATCGGTGAAGCCACCGGTCGAGGCACCGGCGTCGAGGCAGCGCTTTCCCTCGGTGGAAAGGCCTTGTGGCGTGAAGGCTTCGAGGGCGCCGAGCAGCTTGTGCGCGCCGCGGGAGGCCCAGCCGGGGTCGTCGCCGTCGCGCACCACGATGGGCGCGCCGGACTCGACACCGGTCGCGGGTTTGGTGGCCACCATCCCGCGCACACTGACCTTGCCCTCGGCGATGAGGGCGGACGCCTGCTCGCGGGAGCGGGCCAGACCCCGCCGGACGAGCTCCGCGTCCAGGCGGGCGCGTTTGGGCACGCGGTCAGACCTTGTCGATGGTGGACAGCGCCACCGTCAGCTCGGTGTGCACGGCTTCGAAGCGATCGACGTGCTCCGACAGCGGCAGAGCGGCGAGGTCGTCGAGACCGGCTACGGCCTCGTCGATCCCGGCACGCGGATCCGTGTCCTGCTGCGAGAACTGGTCGGCCTGCACCGGCGGCGGCCCGGGGACCGGCGGAGGGCCGGGCAGCGGCGGCCGCGGAACGGGGTGGAAGTGGTCTTGCACCCCACCAAGTTAGCAGCGCTGGTCAGCCGAGGCGCAGCTCGCCGAGCGCGGCGCGGGCGGTGTCGCCCACACCACGGACCTCGGTGATCCCCGACTCCCAGGCCACCGCGCACAAGGCACGCAGGAGGTCCAGGGAGTCGCCTTCACCCTCGGCCTCGAGCACGTCACCCTGTGCGGTGACGCGCCAGCCGTCCTTGGGGCCGATTTCGAGCAGATCCGCCCTGGTGCTCAGCCCTGTCAGGTCCTCCGCGAGGTAACGCGGGCGCTCCTCGGGAGTCGCCTTGAGCAGGGATTCCGCGTCGGCGACACCGGTCATGACGCACAGAGCGTCGATCCCGGCCGCGACCGCGCCCTCGATGTCGGTGTCCAGCCGGTCGCCGACGACCAGGGCACGCTCCGCGCCGGCGTCCTTCGCCGCCGTCGTGAACAGCAGTGGGGCCGGTTTGCCCGCCACGAGCGGTTCGACGCCGGTGGCGTGACGCAGCGCGGCCACCATCGATCCGTTGCCCGGCAGCAGACCGCGTTCGGTCGGCAGGGTCGCGTCGACGTTGGTCGCCACCCACAGCGCGCCCGCGCGGATGGCGAGACACGCCTCCGCGAGGGCGGCCCAGGTGTTGTCCGGGGAATGCCCCTGCACCACAGCGGCCACGTCCGGACCGGCTTCCCGGACCGTCCGCAGCCCTGCGGACTCGATTTGGGCGGCCAGTGATTCCGTGCCCACGACGAGTACGACGGCGCCCTGAGGCAGCCGCTCACCCAAGAGGGCGGCGGCCGCCTGAGAGCTCGTGTGGACCTCCGCGGGGTCGGCGGGCAGTCCCAGCGCCTCCAGGTGCGCGGAGACCTCCGCGGGCGCCTTGGAGGCGTTGTTCGTGACCCACCGGACGGCCGTGCCGTGGTCCCGGAGCGCCCGGAGGGCTTCCGGGGCGCCCGGGACCACTTTGCTGCCGTGATAGACCGTGCCGTCGAGGTCGAACAGGACCGCGTCGTACCCGGCCGACAGGGCGTCAGCCATTCGTGAGCTCCGCGGCGCGCTCGGCGGCGTCGGTCTCGTCCTCCTCGTCGGCCTCTGCCGCGTTCAGGAACCAGCGGACCGCTTCGTCCTTGCGGTCCGCGGCGGCGAGGTTGTCGGCGTAGGCGTAGAACAGCCGGGCGCTCCACGGGTCGCGCTTCTCCGCCTTGAGGTCGTCGCCCTGCAGGGAGACGACCGCGGCGTCCAGCTGGCCGAGGTCACGGCGCGCGCCGGCGGCGACGATCGCGAGTTCGATCTGGGTCGCCTTGCCGAGACGCTCCTTGTCGACCTCCTTCGCGAGGTCGAGCGCCCGCTCCGGGCGGCCGATGGCGCGCTCGGCGTCCGCGATGATCGCGATGTGCTCGTCGGACCGGGTCATCCGGCGGACGGCCCGCAGCTCGGACAGCGCCTCGGACCAGAGGCCCGCGTGGTAGGCGACCAGGCCGAGCGCCTCACGGACGATCGGGACCCGCGACGCCTTGGCCTTCGCGTACTTGGCGTGCTCCATCGCGGCTTCGGGATCTTCGTCGATCAGACCGCCCGCGGCGACAAGGTGCTTGCCGACGGTTTCCGCGAGTGCCTTGGGCAGGGTGCGGAGTTCACGGCGGACCTCTTCGTCGAGGTCGGAGAACTCGATGCCTTCGGGCAGTTCCGGAGCCGACAGCAGCTCGCGCGCCAAGGTCTCGTCGTCGACCGGCTTGTCGTCGGTACGAGGCGTCGAACGGAAGTCCTTGCGGCCCTCGGAACGGTCACGCTGGGGACGGTCGTCGCGCTTGTAGCCGCCGCCACCGCGGGAGTCGCTTCGCTTGTCGTCGTAACGCTTCTCCGGACGGTCACCGGAAGGCCTGCGGTCGGGACGGTCGCCGCCACGGTTGTCCCGGTCGCCATAGGACTTACGCTCGTAGCCACCGCCGCTGGGACGGCGATCGCTCGACGAGGGGCCGCGCTTGTCGTCCCGGCGGTCGCTGTTGTAGCCACCGGAACGCGAACCGCCGCGGTCGTCGCGGTAGGACGGACGACGGTCGTCGCCGCGGTTGTCACGACTGTCGCGGCTGTCGCGGTCGCCGTAGGACTTGCCCTGGGGGCGTCCTTCGTAGCGGTTGCCGGACGGGCGGTCGTCGGAACGGCCGCGGTTGTCCGAGCCGTAGCCGGAACGGGCCGGGCGGCTGTCGGAACGCTTCTCGTACCGGCCTTCGGAACGGTTGTCCGAGCGGCTGTCCGAACGGTTGTCGGAGCGGTTGTCGTAACGACGCTCGGGACGGCTGTCGGACGAGCGATATCCGCCGCGGTCGCCACCACGGCTGTCACCGCCACGGCTGTCCGAGCGATACCCACCACGGTCACCACCGCGGTTGTCGCTGCCACGGTTGTCCGAGCGATATCCACCGCGGTTGTCGCCACCGCGGTTGTCCGATCGGAAACCACCACGGTCATTGCCACGGTTGTCGCCGCCGCGGTACCCACCGCGGTCTCCACCTCGGCTATCGCCGCCGCGGTTGTCCGAGCGGTAACCGCCGCGGCTGTCCCGGCTGTCGCGACGGTCGTCGGAGTGGTAGCCGCCGCCACGACGGTCGTTGTCGCGGCCGCCGGAGCGGTCGTCACGACGGTCGCCGGCACCAGGGCCGCGACGGTCGTCGTTGTTGTAGCGCGGACGGTTCTCGTCACGTCCCTGGCCGGCGAAGCGGCCGCCGCCACCGGAGCGCTGGTCACGAGGACCGTCGCCACTGCGCGCGGGCTTGCCGGGGTAACTGCCGGTACCACGGGCTCCGCGGTCGTCACGGCGCGGACGGCCCTGGTAGCCACCGTCGCGGCCACCTCGGTCCTGCCTGCCGCCGGCGGAACCACGCCGGTCACCTCGCTGCGCGTCAGACCGGCCTCCGCGGGGACTCTCGTCCCGGCGGCCCGACCGGCCGGACGCGCCATCATCTGAGTCACGTCGACCGAACTCGGACACCTGGCCTCCTGCCACTATTGAAAAAGTTTCGATACCGGCGACACCCATCGGGCGCGCCAACGGACCACTGTAGTCCGTCCCTGGACATGAAAAGAGACAGGGCCCTGACCGGGGAGAACCTGTTAGGGGTTCTCAACCCTGGTCAGGACCCTGTCCTGAA
>NZ_JACBXD010000077.1 GCF_013870525.1 Amycolatopsis pittospori | reverse complement strand
CGATCACCACCGCGCGGGCCGCCCCCGACCGCGCCACCCGGACGGCCGCCTTGGCCTGCGTGTCGATGGCGTCGTAGAGCTCAAGCGCGGCAAGGGGTTCCGCGCCGCAGGCGACGACGTCGCGCATCCCGGACAGGGACGCGCCCGCGACCTCCGCGGTCCGCTCGTCGGCCAGCGCCAGCGCGCGCTGACGGCGGGCCAGCGACGGCAGCAGGCAGGCGAACACGAGCACCGCGACGGCCACCGGGATCGAGACGATCAGCGCCAGCGAACCGGCGACGGTGAACAAGCCGGCCAGCGCCGCCACCGTCGTCACGATCATCCCGCGTGCCTGCACAAGCAGTCCGGCCGTGGCGTCGCGGACCACCTCGACGTGCTGGGTGATCCGGGCGACGCCACTGGCGTCCGGCTGATTCCGCGGTGGCGACGGATCGTGCAGGACCCCGCGTACGACGGCGCTCACCAGCGCGTCACGCAGCGGTTCGACGACCTTGCCGAGCTGATGCCACACCAATCTGGAGCCGAACGCGCCGATCACCGCGACCAGGCCGAACACCGCGAGCCAACGCAGTCCGGTGCCTGGTCGATCCGCGGCAAACCCCTCGTCAACCGCGAGTTCGACCAGGCGACCGGACAAGAACGCGGGCGCGCTCTCCAGTACGGAACAGGCCAGCAGCACCAGCCCGCCTCTCCACTGCCCGGCCAGCGCCGAGCGGTAGAGCCCCCAGACGCTCACTGCGCGCCCTCCGTGAAAACGGCCTGGTAGGCGGGGTTCCGCCACAGCGCCTCATGCGTGCCGACCGCGCGGACCCGGCCGCTTTCCAGCCACACCACCACGTCCGCCCGCGCCGCGGTGGCCGAGCGATGCGTCACCACCACGCGGGTCCGGCCGGGCAGCGTGCGTTCGATCGCTTCTTCGACGGCGAATTCGGTGACGGTGTCGAGGCTGGCGGTGGCGTCGTCGAGGATGAGCACCCTCGGCGCGTGCGCGATCGCGCGGGCGAGCCCGATCCGCTGTGCCTCCCCGCCGGAGAGCGGGGTTTCCGCGAGCGGCGTCCGGTATCCGTTCGGCAGCCGGACGATCAGGTCGTCGACCTGCGCGGATTGGCAGGCGCCGCGCACGGCGGCCTCCCCGGCCCAGGAGCCGTAGCCGACGGCGTCGCCGATCGTGGCGCCGAGCAGGGCGGGCCGTTCGAAGGCGAAGCCGATCACCGCGCGGAGTTCGTACGGCCGCAGCTGCTCCAGTGGACGGCCGTCGAGCACCGCCGTCCCCTCGTCCGGGATCAGCAGTCCGCCGAGGACGTTGACCAGCGCGGACTTCCCCGAGCCGGACCGCCCGACGACCGCGGTGAACCGGCCGCCGCGGACGACCAGGTCGATGTCCCGAAGCGCGCCTTCGACGGTGACGCCGCGCAGTTCGAGCGTGCCCCTCCCGGGGACGACGCCGAGCTTGCCCGGCTCAGGAACCGGCGAATGCAGCACCTCGTTGATCCGCCGCGCGCACTGTCGCGAGCGGGAAAGCGTGGTGAGCAAGGGAATCTGGGTGACCAGGCCCATGCCGAGCGCGACGTAGCCGAGGGCCGCGAGGACCTGGCCGACGGTCAGCCTGCCTTCCATCACGCCGAATCCGGCCGCGGCCAGCACGGCGATCTCCGCCGCGGGCAGCAGCAATCCGGACCGCCACACCATCCTGGCCTGCGTACGCCACATCCCGAGGCCGGCGAGGCTCAGTTTCGGCAGTGGCCGCAGCACCCGTTCGGCTTCGCGGTCGGCGGTACCCGACGCGGCGATCGTGCGCAGCCCGGCGACGGCGTCGACCATCCTGGCCGCCAGTTCCCCGGAAACCTCTTGGTAGGTGAGGACGTCGTCGGCGGTGTTCTTCAGATGTGTGCGCGCGAGCATCAGCGCGAACGGGATGCTGCCGAGGAAGACGAGGGCGAGGCGCCAGTCCATCGCGGCGAGCAGGATGACGGCGCCACCGGAGATCAGCGCGGCCGAACCCAGCTGGACGACGATCGAGGCGACCATTCCGGCGCCGGTGCAGTCACCGGTGAGCCTGCTGATCGCGTCGCCGTCGGCGAACTTCGAACGCGTGCCGAGCGCGAGATAGCGGTCGGCGAGCTTGCGGCGTAGCCAGGCCGTGGCGGAACTGGTCATCCGCGCCGAAAGGATGCCGCCGATCAGGCCGACGAGGATCTCGGTGATGCCGAGGATCAACAGCCAGGAGACCTCGGGAAAGCTGGGGCGGCCTGCCACGACGGCGTCCACCGCGGCCGCCAGAGCGCCGGGCAGGAGCAGCCCCGCCGCGGTCCCGGCGAGCGCGCTCAGGATCAGCGCGATCAGGCGGGGACGATCGAGTGCCGTCACGGTGACCAGCAGGCGATCGGCGGAACCCGCCATCCCACTCCTTCCAGGTCCGGGGCGTGCACCCGCGTCCGCGATCGCGCGGCCTTCGGCCGGCACGGTTCACGCTTGTGGCTGATTTCCCCGATAACGCTCTACTCCGCATCCCATTTCTGACAACGTGATCCCATCGAGACATGCCGAAAGGCAAAATGAAGAGCGCGGGAGCGGCGCACTTGGCCTGTGCCGCTCCCGCACCTTCACCTAGCAGCTAGCGAAGTGCCTGCGATCAGTGGCAGGTCAGCAGGCTGATGGTGCTGTTGTTGCAGGAAGCGAGCAGGCTCAGGTTGCTGCCCCCGCCGCCGCCGCCGTGGCCACCTTCGAGGACCTCGGGGGCTTCCAGGGCCTGCAAGTCGAGAACCAGTTCCATGGTGTTCCCTTTCATCGGTTACCTATTTCCGCCGGCCGTCAGTGGCCGGTGGTCTGTGAGGACAGGAAAGGCAGCACGGCCTTCCCGTCCAGGGTCGCGGCGAGGGCGAGGAGCACGCCCGCGCCGCCGGTGACGACGTCCATCGACAGCCGCAGCAGCTGGTTGCCGGGGAACGCCAGGCCGCCCTTGTACGGCATCGCGTACCAGGCCAGCCGGGAAAGATGCAGGTCGATGGTGTCGCGGACACGCTGATCCGGTTCGGCGCCCATCGAGAGCGCGGTCATCAGCCCGCACCGGCCGAAGAACAGTCCGGGGTGGATGACGAACTCGCCACGACACGCTTCACGGAGTCCGGGAAGGCTCTTCAACGCCTGTGCGTCCGGACGGTGCTTCGCCAGTTCTTCGGCGACCATGAGGATCCCGGCGCCGCCGACACCCACGTACGGCAACGTCCTGGACTCGCCGTCCCGTACCTGCAACGAGCCGTCGTCGGACTCGACGCATTCCTCGATGTCCCGTTGCAGTGCCTGGTCGGCGAAGGACAGCCAGCCCTCTTCGCGGGTGCGCTCGAAGAGCCGGACGAACAGGAGCGCCGGACCGGACCAGCCGTTGAGCAGGCCTGCCCTGGCGAATTTGCCGGGCGGGGCGGCGGTCTCGAGCGCCTCGGCGAGCCGCACCGCGGTACCGAGCGCCTGCCTGCCGAACTCGTTGTCCTTGCGTTTCACCGCGAAGTGCAACTGGGTGAGCCCGATGCCGGCGAGGCCGCCTTCGAGGCTGTGGTCGGTGGTCTGCTCGACCAGCGTCGCCGACGCCGTCAGCAGTTTGGTTGCCTCTTCGCTGTACCCGAGCTCTTCGAGGGCGTACGCGATCCCGTACGAGCCGTCGTAGAACCCCGGGCGACCCGGCGGTTCGCGGCGGATCGAGTCCAGCAGCCAGCGTTCGTGATCGGCATACCGCTCCCCGCCGACCGCGTGCAGGGCATAGAGGACACCGGCGGCGCCATAGCCGAAGCACGCTCCGCCGACGCGGAACTGCTCGATGTCGCCGGGGAAGAGCCGGTCGGTGCGTTCGGGGGTCGCGCTGGCGAGGATCGCCTCGGCGATCTGCTTGCGGACCAGCGCCCAGTCGGGGGCCTCCTGGTCGAGTTCGGTCGAAGCGCTTCGCGGCGGGGCGTTCCGGGGCGCGAGCTCGGCGACGATCGCGTCGGCGTAGCCCTCCGGGACGTCGAACCGCCGCTGGACGAAGTCCGCGAGCCCGCGCAGCTTCGCCGGAGCGAGCTCCAGGAGCGTGGTGAGCGGCAGGAAGATCCACAGTTTCAGCACGGCGATCGCGTAGTCGTCGATCTCGAAGCCGTTCCGGTCCCGCGGGGCGCGGAACCCGGGTGCGCCGAGCGCCGGACGTTTGCCGCTGTCGGCGTCCGTGGCCATCTCGAAGTCGATCAGGCCGATCTTGTCGTCGTCGCCGTCCACCAGGATGTTCATCGAGTGCAGGTCGCCGAAGACGATCCGGCGGTCGTGCACCTCGTCGACCATCCGCGCCACCCGCTCCACCAGCGCCAAGGCGCGTTCGGTGTAGGCGACGATGTCGGCCTCGGTGCAATCCCTCCGGGTGAGGGGGTAGTTGCGGGCGAGCCAGCTGCCGAGCGAGACCCCCGGCATGTACTCCATGGCCAGGAAGTGGTGCTCCCAGACGGTGAACCGGTCGTAGGCGGCGGGGATGCCCTCGATGCCCTTCAGCCGCTCCAGCACCTCGTGCTCCCAGCGGAGCCTGTCGACGGCGTCGATCTCGTCGCGGTCGAGGCCGGCGAACGGCCTGGCCTCCTTCAGGACCACGCGTTCGTCGTCGGCGTTCCGGTCGGCGAGGTACACGCCGCCGCCGTTGGAGAAGTGCAGCGAGCTCTTCACCTGATAGGGGAACTGCTCGGGGCCGCCGGCCTTGCGAGCTGCGAGATGAGGTGCGAGAAACTCCGGAATCGTCACCCAGTCGGGTACGGAGAAGGTCGGCTCGCGCTTATCCGGGACCAGCGTCCCGTCCGGCTTGCGGATCGCGAGGACACGCTTGCCGTCGAGTTCGACCCATTGCTCGGCGAATCCGCCATACCGCACGTAGAGCGGCCCGGCACCATACCGTAGATCACTGAGAATATACGCGCCGGCTTCGCCGTCGAGCTTCGCGGACAACTCGGCGAGAACGCGCTCGAGCTCGTTGTTGTCACCCGGATAAAGAGTCAGTAACTTACCACTACCGTCCCGCGGGGCGTATTTGGAATTCCTGGCCAGCAGGGTGCTCCGGGAGCGCAGATGCTTGTACGACAGCTCGTGCTCGACACAATGCTCGTGCACCTTCACGAGCACGCTCTCGGCATTGCCCAGACCTGCGGAGACATGGATTTTCCAGCCCTGCAAAGGAAGATTTCGAGCAAGCGGGTGCAGCATCCGCCACACTCCGCGCACTCCGGTGCGCCAACCGGCTTCGGGAGCAGGCAACAGGGAGGCGAAATCGTCGGCGGCGTCCCCGGATTCACGCTGCTCATCGAAGAACAGTGGATCGGCGAAGCAATACGCTTCGTACCGGACGTCCATCGAGCGCCCCCTCCTTGGCACCAATCGGATGGGCCAAGTGCACCATCGCGATGGGGAATATTCCACCCGTCGGACAGCGAACGGCCAATCCGCCATACCGGGGGTTCGACTGGGCTGTTCAGGGACGTGAATTCGAAACCTACCGAAAAGTAGGCGCACCCAGGGTGAGATCAACTCGATTTCCAACCACCCGGTCGGTGTGTAACAGGATGGATTCGTGCCGTAATCCCAGGTCGAAAGGCCGAAAGCAATAAGGGTCCATCGAATTGACCGAACGCCAACCGTGCGCGCTTCGTGATCTATTCACGCGAGGTCTGGACCACTGCACGCTCCCGTGGCGCCCGCCACGCACCGCGCCGGTCGCCCGTCGGCGGCATGATCCCCGGAGGTACGTTGTCGCTGGCGGAGTAGGTAAGGAGGGCGGCCGTGATCACAGGTTTCGCGGTGACCGTCGCGATCTGCGCGACGCTGGTCGCGGTGTGGAGTTTCGTGCAGTCCGCGCGCAAGAAACTGCCGGACACCCCGCTGCTCGTCGGCCTCGGCGTCGTCGAGGTGCTCCTGGTGGTCCAGCTCGTGATCGGCGTCGTACTGCTGATCGACGGCGGGCGCCCGGGCAGCATGGCGACCTACCTCGCCTATCTGATCGGCAGTCTGGTCGTGCTCCCGCTCGGGACGTTCTGGGCGCTGGCGGAGCGCACGCGGTCGAGCACCGCGATCCTCGGGATCGCCTGCCTCGCCATCCCGGTGATGGTGCTCCGGCTGCACGAGGTTTGGGCAGGCGCCAGTGCCTGAGGAGACCGAGGAGAAAACGGTGGCCGACGTCGCACCGGACAAGACCTCCGGCCCGGGACGGATCCTGGTCGCGGTCTACGCGATCTTCGCCCTGGCCGCGACCTCGCGCGCGGCGGTGCAGATCAGCACCAAATTCCACGAAGCCCCGCTGGCGTACGTCCTGTCGGCTTTCGCCGCCGTCGTCTACGTCCTGGCCACCGTGGCACTCGCCCGCCGCGGCACCGGCTGGTGGCGGATCGCGCTGCTCGCCTGCGGGATCGAACTGGTCGGCGTGCTGACCGTCGGCACGTTCAGCCTCTTCGACAGCGAGGCCTTCCCGCACGCGACCGTGTGGTCGCTGTACGGACAGGGCTACCTCTTCATCCCGCTGGTGCTGCCGATGGTCGGCCTGTACTGGCTGCGCCGGACGAAGCCATCCTTATAACCAGGGATAAGTCTCGCGGGCGCGGCGCACTTCGGGTGTTGCGAAAGCCACTTTCACAACGTTGAACGTTGCGAAAGTGGCTTTCGCAACACCCGCCGCGCGGCCGGACGCAACGACCGGCGCCGACCACGCCACCTTTGCCTTATCCCTCGATAACTCACTTGTCGAAGCAGCCCTTTTCGTTGATCGGGCCGAACGAGGGCAGGATGAGCCCGCACAGGTAGCCGTCGATCCAGTGCCCGTTACCGGCGACGTTGGTGAGCACCCGGATCGCCGGGGCGAACGCGGCGATGCCCTTGGCCAGCGAGTCCTGGTTGCGCTGCAGCATCGACGTCAGCCGGTCGAGTTGTTCCAGCACCGGGCCGAGTTGCCCGTCGTTGTCGGCGATGATGCCGTCGAGGGCGGCGGCCAGCCGTTTCGAGCCGTCGAGCAGGTCCTTGATCGCCTGCTGCCGGGTGGAAATCGCACGCAGCAGCGTAGTGCCGTCCCGGATCAGGTGCTGGACCTCGGTGTCGCGGTCGACGAGGGTCTGGGAGACCTGCCGCGTATTCGCCACCAGGGTCCGGAGTTGCCGATCGCGGGAGGCGATGGTGCCCGACAGCTTGGAGATCCCGTCGAGCGCGGCCCGGACGTCGGCCGGCGTATCGGCGAAGGTGGCCGAAATCGTGTCGAAGCTCTTCGCGAGCTGATCGACGTCGATGGCGTCGACGGTCTTGGACAGATCCCGAAACGCTTCAAGGACGTCGTACGGCGCGGTGGTCCGCCGCACCGGGATGGGATCGCCGGGGTCGAGGACGCCTTCGCCGCGAGGGTCGAGCGCGAGGTACTTCTGCCCCAGGACGTTCTTGATCTGGATGGACGCACTCGTGGCGTCGCCGAGCCAGGCGTCCTTCACCCGGAAGGAAATGAGAACGCGGTCGCCTTCGAGGTCGATCTCGGACACCTTGCCGACCTTCACCCCGGCGATCCGGACGTCGTTGTCCGCGCGCAGTCCGCCGGCGTCGGAGAATTCGGCCGAATAGGTGGTGCCGCCGCCGATCACCGGCAGGGCGTCGGCGTTGAGCGCGGCCGCCATCCCGAGCGCCATCGTGGTGAGCCCGACGAGCGCCACCTTGACCGGATCCGCCCCGCCGAAGGATCTCATCGCCTCACCTCGCAGCGGAAAAGCCTAGGGCGTGCCCAGGCCGATCGCCAGGCGAAACGTTGCACCGATCGGGTGGCAATGTCCGTCCACTTTGGACAGCCGTTCGCCGAGGTGACAGCCGGGGCGAAGGCGTGGCTCGTGTGCTGAGGCCCGGATCTCGCGTGCTCAGAGACGTGACTCGCGTGCTTGGTCACCGAACCCGGGTGTGCGGCGCCCAAGCACGCGAGATCCGTCTTCAAGCACGTGAGTGCGGTGGTGGCTAATCGAGCCGGAGTTCGTAGTGGAGTGTCTTGTACTTCTTCATCCGGTGCAGGAGCGGGACGAGAAAGCCGTGCAGGAGACGGTGTTTCGCGGCGAGCCGCGCTGCCGCGTGCCGTGCCTCGTCGGCCTCGAGCAGGCGGACGTGCCCGCGCACCGGGTCACCGGTCGGAGCGCCGCGGAACGTCGAAGGGGCGATCTCGACCCGCGGGTTGTTCCGCATCCGCTTGGCCTTCCAGGCCGCGTCATACGTGCGGATGAACGCGTGATCGCCTTCGACGGCGATGTTGACCGGCGTCCCGACCGCGGTGCCGTCCCGTTTGAACGTCTTCAGCAGGATGGTCTTCTGGTCGGTGAACCTGGTGATCTGTGTCGTCATGCCCTCTGGACGAGGCCGCCGCGCGGAACGTGACGGCTAACGCCAGAGCGCGTCCGCCGTCCCCCGCTCGACGTGCTCTTCGTAGATCCGGACCTTGGTGGTGATCAGCTCCAGGCAGTCGTTCAGCTCGGCGATCCGCCCGACGACCTGGTTCTGGTGCTCCCGCAGCAGGTCCAGTCGCTTCTCCTCGTTCCCCGGCCCCTGCCGGACGAGGTCGGCGAACTCGCGGATCGTGGCGAGCGGCATTCCGGACGCGCGGAATTTCGTGCAGTTGACCAGCCACTCGACGTCTTGCTCGGTGTAGACGCGGCGGCCGTTCGCGTCCCGTTTCACCGGGGCGGCGAGCAGTCCTTCCTTCTCGTAGAAGCGAAGCGCGTGCACGCTGAGCCCCGTGCGCTCGGTGACCTGGCCGATCGCGAGTTCCGTCACGCGGCCCAGGGTAACCGGTTGACCTAGAGGACGCTCTAGCTCCTAGCGTTCGCCGCATGACCACCTCACAGCACAGGATCGGATCCGGTTTCGGCGCGCGCAGCACGGCCGAAGAGGTTCTGAGCGGAATCGACCTTTCGGGCAGGCTCGCCGTCGTCACCGGCGGATATTCGGGACTGGGCCTGGAAACCACCCGCGCGTTGGCGAAAGCGGGCGCACAGGTCATCGTCCCCGCCCGCCGCTCGTCCGACGCGGAAACCGCCCTCGCCGGGATCTCGGGAACGGAGGTCGGCGAACTCGACCTCGCCGACCTGGCGAGCGTCGAGGCCTTCGCCGGTCGCTTCCTCGAAACCGGACGCTCGATCGACCTGCTGATCGCGAACGCCGGGATCATGGCCGCACCGGAACGGCGGGTCGGCCCCGGCTGGGAATCGCAGTTCGCGATCAACCACCTCGGTCACTTCGCCCTGGTCAACCGGCTTTGGCCAGCGCTGACGGCGGACGGCGGCGCCCGGGTCGTCGCGGTGGCGTCCTCCGGACATCACTCCTCGCCGATGCGCTGGGACGACGTCCACTTCGAACGCGGCTACGACCGGTGGCTCGCCTACGGCCAGGCCAAAACGGCGAAAGTGCTGTTCGCGGTGCACCTGGACAAGCTCGGCGCCGAGCACGGCGTCCGCGCGTTCAGCCTGCACCCGGGCGCCATCCTCACTCCCCTGCAACGACACCTGCGGCACGACGAGATGGTCGGCTTCGGCTGGATCGACGAGCACGGGAACGCGGCCGACCCCGCATTCAAGTCACCGGAGCAGGGTGCGGCCACCCAGGTCTGGGCGGCGACGTCGCCGCGGCTCGACGGCTTGGGCGGGCTCTACTGCGAAGACTGCGACGTCGCCGAGATCGCCTTCGAGGAAGGCCCGTGGGCCGGGGTGCGGCCCCACGCGATCGACGCCGATGAGGCCGCGCGGCTCTGGGAGCTTTCCGCCGGCCTCACCGGAGTCACCGCCGTCTAGTTCCAGAACTTGATCTCGGGGTTTCCCGTCACCGGCCCGTCCAGCAGCGGCTGACGTCCCCCGCGCAGCTTCGCGTCGAAGAACGCCGAGACATACGCCCTGGTCAGCTCCATACCGCGCACACCGCCGAGCAGTCCGGGCTTCGTCACGCCGAGCTGCTCACCGAGCACACCGACGTCGGTGAAGGACGCGTGCCCGGCGGCCGCGACGCTGATCCAGCGCTTCCAGCCGGTCAGGTTCGGCCAGCTGCCCACCCAGGTCGTGTCCGGGCCGGCCGGGGTGTACTCGCTTTCCCGGCCGAGGAGCAGGAACGGCCGGTCGATCCCGGACGGCGGAATCGGCGACCACAGCCTGCCGTCCATGTCGACGCCGGCGCGGATCCGCCGGTCGTCCACCATCGCGGTCGGCGTGCTGTAACCGCCGATGGAATGCCCGGCCATGCCGATCCGGGTGCGGTCGATCAACCAGGACCACCGTGAAGACGGCCTGGTCAGCTGGTCGAGGACGAACGAGACGTCGGCCGAGCGGATCGGCGGGAGCAGCGTGGAATCGGAGCCGCAGGCGGCGCATTCGGTGACGCGGCCGTCCGGGAAAGCGGTGCCGTGGGATTCGTGGTTGTGGCCGATCAGCGCGACCACGAAGCCCTTGCTCGCCAGCTCTTCCGCGAGTCCGGTGAGCGTGGTGCGCGGTTTGCCGAAACCGGGCGAAAGGACGACCAGCGCCCGTTTTCCGGGCCGGGGCGGGGCATCGATCCGGGCGCTGGTCCGGATCTCGGCGAGCCGGGCGGGGTCGACGTCCGGGACGCCGGATTCGGTCAGGAATACCTTGGCTTCGGCCAAGGTGAGATACGGCCGCTTCGGGCCGATCGGCAGCAGCGCCGGGTAGAACATCGACACCATCAGCTCGCGCGGCCCGGTCGGGACCCAGGGGTCGCGGCGCGAGTCGTCGACCAGGTGCAGGTCCGTGGAACCGACGGGATGGGAGCCGGTCGGCGGTGGCAGCGTCAGCCGTTGGGCCGCCGAAGCCGGACTCGCCAGGGGCACCAGGGCGATCGTGGCGGCGAGGACGGCGAGGAGCCTTCTCATGGGATTTTCCGTTTCTGTCGACGAATTTCCGTCGTCCAGCCTGAGGCGCGGGCGCGTGTTCGCGCATCGGCCGGAGAGCACGTCGCCGGTGCCCGTTCGTCTGTCGCAGGTCGTACGCCGATGTCTGTCTCGCGGTGGATCCGCCGCGTCCGGTTCCGGGCTACGCTCGGCCGGTGCTGGCCGTACTCAGGCGTCACCCGAAGGCCGTGGACATCGGGCTGACCGTACTCATAGGACTGTCCACTGTGGTCGCCAGCGATGATCCGGAGGGCGCCGCGTGGTGGCTGACGTCCTTGCTCGCCTTGGCCTCCTTGCTGGTGCGGCACCGGAACCCCGAGATCACCTTCGCGGTGGGCGTGGTGGTCTCCCTTCTGCATCTGGCCATGGGGAACGACCTTCTCCCCGTCGATGTCGTGGCGTTGATCGGTCTCTTCTCCGTCGCGGCCTGGGGGTCGCGACGGCTTTCCCTCGTCCTGCTGGCGGCGGGGCTGCTCGTCTTCGGAGCGTGGGCGTTCTATGCCTCCGAAGCGAACTCTCATACCCCTGCCCCGGTGCCGCCGCGGATCATCGTCATCGATCCCTGGGCGCCACCCGCCGACGACATCGACGCTGATCAGGTCCAGGACTGGGGCGGCTTCCCGGGTGTCGGGTTGTCGCTGACGGTGGCCTGGCTGGCCGGTCTCAACACGCGGCAGCGCCGGATCCGGCTTTCGGTACTGGAGCAGCGGGCCACCGATCTCGAACGCGAACGGGACACCCAGGCGGCGCTGGCGGTGGCGGCCGAACGCGGGCGGATCAGCCGCGAACTCCACGACGTCGTCGCGCACGCGCTTTCGGTGGTGGTCCTGCAGGCCCAAGGCGCGCAAGCGGAACTGGACCGGCGGCCCGAACGGTCGCGGGAGGCGCTGGACGCCATCGTCGACACCGGGCGGACGGCGTTGAGCGAGATCCGGCGGTTGCTCGGCGCACTCGGCCAGGACGCGCCGGAGTGGGAGCCCCGGCCCGGTGCGGAACGCCTGCCGCGGCTGGCCGCCGACATCCGCTCGGCGGGCACGCCGGTCGAGTTCCGCGTCGAGGGCGAACCGCGACCGCTTTCGTCCACAGTGGACCTGGCGGCCTACCGGATCGTGCAGGAATCCCTGACGAACGTGCTGAAGCACGCCGGTTCCGGTGCTTCGGTGACTATCGTGATGCGGTACGAGCCGGACGCGCTGGAGATCGAGGTGACCGACGATGGCAACGCGGCGGAACCGCCGTCCGGCACCGGGCAGGGGCTCGAAGGGATGCGGGAACGGGTGAGTGTGCTGGGCGGCGTCTTCGAGGCGGGCCCGCGCCCGGAACGCGGCTTCGTCGTCCGCGCGACCCTGCCGACATGACGATCCGGCTGGTCATCGCCGACGACCAGGCGCTGGTGCGCACCGGTCTGCGGATGATCCTGGACAACGCGGACGACCTCGAGGTCGTCGGCGAGGCGGGCGACGGCGCGGAGGCCGTCGAACTGGTGGCGGCCCTCGATCCCGACGTCGTGCTGATGGACATCCGGATGCCGGAGATGGACGGCGTCGAGGCCACGGCCGCGATCGCCGCGGCGCATCGCACCCGGGTGCTCGTGCTGACCACCTTCGACCTGGACGAGTACGTCTACGCCGCGCTCCACGCGGGGGCCAGTGGTTTCCTGCTCAAGGACTCGCTGGCGCCGGACCTGCTCTCCGCGGTCCGCGTCGTCGCCGCCGGCGAAGCCACCCTCGCCCCCACCGTCACCCGCCGCCTGCTGGATCGCGTCGTCACCGGCCGGCCGGTGCCGCCGTCCGACGGCAAACTCGGCCTGCTCACCGGACGTGAACGCGAAGTGCTGCAACATCTGGCCCGCGGCCTGTCCAACGCCGAAATCGCCGAACTGCTGTATCTCTCGCCGGGGACGGTGAAGACGCATGTCGGCCGCATCCTCACGAAACTCGATCTCCGCGATCGCGTGCAGGCCGTCGTCTTCGCCTACGAGACGGGCATTACCCGCTGACGGCGGCGGGAGCACGCCAGTGCTTGCCGCGACGGGGCCGCCGGTGCTGCCCCTGGCGGCCGAATCCGCCCAGGTCGTCCGGACGGCGGGCGGCGAACTCCTCCGCCGTGATGCCCATCCGCACCAGGTACTTGATCTCGCCGCGCACCACCTCGGTGTCGCGCAGCCTGCCCTCCTCGCGGAAACCCAGTCCGCCGTGCAGCGACAACGACGCCAGGTTGCCGCCGTACACGCTGACCTCGCATTTGCGGAAGCCGCGCTGCTCGAACATATGCGACAGGAGGACGGTGATGGCGTCCGTGGCGTAGCCGCAGCGCTGGTGGCGAGGCGCGATCCCGATGCCGTAGCCGAACAGGCCGGTCGCCGGGTCGGCGCCGATGGTGCAGACCGATCCGACCAGCATCCGCCCACGGACGGTCTCGATACCGAAGTGGATGTCGTCGCCGTCGGCGAGTGAACGGTGGGAGGCCCAGTGCCGGTGCCCGCCGCCGATCAGCGGCGTCGCCTCGCGGGCCATGTCACGGTCGAAGCCCATCAGGACGCGACGGTCCCGAAGGCCGACCTCGCGTAACCGCACCTTCCGCCCGACCTGCTCCGGCTCCGGGGCGGAGTGGCTCACCGCGCCCGGCCGCACGGGTGCTCACGAACGATCACCAGCATCCCTTGACGATATCGGTAGCCGGGACGCGAGCTCCAGAGCCCATCGTCGGAGCCGGGAATGAGCCTGGCCACACTCACGCGAACTCCGAAACTTCTTCGAAAGTCTTTGACCGGCTTCCTCCGCGCCACAGACACTTTTTTCCTCGGCAGACCTCGACGAAGAGGGAGCAAACGCAATGAAGTCTCTTGGGAGATCCCGGTTCCGGATGCTGCTCAGCGGGGCCTTCGCGGCCGCGATGATCACGGCGTTCGTCTCCGGCACGGCCACGGCCGACACGGTGATCACGACGAACCAGACCGGCACGAACAACGGGTACTACTACTCGTTCTGGACCGACCGGCCCGGCTCGGTCTCGATGACCCTGAGCTCCGGTGGCAGCTATCGCACCTCGTGGAGCAACACCGGCAATTTCGTGGCGGGCAAGGGCTGGAGCAACGGCTCACGGCGGAGCGTGAACTACTCGGGCAGCTTCACCCCGTCCGGGAACGCCTACCTGACACTCTACGGCTGGACGTCGAATCCGCTGGTGGAGTACTACATCGTCGACAACTGGGGCACCTACCGGCCGACCGGGACCTACAAGGGCACCGTCACCAGCGACGGCGGGACGTACGACATCTACCAGACGACCAGGTACAACGCCCCGTCCGTCGAAGGGACGAAGACGTTCAACCAGTACTGGAGCGTCCGGCAGGCGAAACGGACCGGCGGCACCATCACCACCGGAAACCACTTCGACGCGTGGGCGCGGGCCGGCATGCGGCTCGGCTCCTTCAGCTACTACATGATCATGGCGACCGAGGGGTACCAGAGCAGCGGGAACTCCAGCATCACCGTGGGCGGGTGACCCGTGTTCGTCGTCGCCGCGCTGGTCGCCGCCCTCACCTTCGCTCCCGGTGCCGTCCCCGCAGCCGCCTGCTCGGGCTACGTCGGGCTCACCTTCGATGACGGGCCTTCCGCCTCCAACACCCCTCGCCTGCTCACCGCGCTCCGGCAGAGCGGGCTGCGGGCCACGATGTTCAACCAGGGCCAGTACGCCGCCGCGAATCCGACGCAGGTGCGGGCCCAGGTCAGCGCCGGAATGTGGGTGGCGAACCACAGCTACACGCATCCGCATCTGACCCAGCTGAGCCAGTCGCAGGTCGATTCGGAGATCTCCCGGACGCAACAGGCCGTCGCCAATGCCGGTGGCGGCACACCGAAGTTGTTCCGGCCGCCCTACGGCGAGACCAACGCGACCGTGCGGTCGGTCGCGTCGCGGTACGGTCTCACCCAGATCATCTGGGACGTCGACTCGCAGGACTGGAACAACGCGAGCACCGACGCGATCGTCGCGGCGAACGCCCGGCTCACCAACGGGCAGGTCATCCTCATGCACGACTGGCCGGCCAACACCGTCGCCGCGATCCCGCGGATCGCCCAGGGCCTGGCCGCCCGCGGGCTGTGCGCCGGGATGATCTCCCCGCAGACCGGACGAGCGGTGGCACCCGGGTAGCTTCGAGCCCGTGACCACCTTGGACGACCTCGAACCGCCGTGGGGCGACCCGCCACCGGACGCGACCGGCCTGATGACGACGGTCTACCGGTTGCGCCGCAAGCCGATCCGGGACTTCGAGGTGGAGGATCTGCGAGTACTGCTGGGACAGCGGGTGAGCGTCGAGGTGCTCGTTCCCCTCGCCCTTCCCCTGCTCGAAGCCGACCCCATGGCCGAGGGCCGGTACTACCCCGGCGACCTGCTCTCCGCGATCCTCGTGGTCCGGGCACCGTACTGGCGGGAACACCCGGATCACCTCGCGCGACTGCGTGAGGTGATCCGGGTGGCCCGGGAAACCGGCGACGTCACGCCGTTGCGGGATCAGCTCGACGGCTTTCCCCGCGAGAACTGAGGTCAATACACCTAGGCCCATTCCGGCGCGTCGACGAAGTGGACGTCGTACCGCTCGTGAATCCTGTCGACCTCTTCCTGCGCCAGGTTTCCGCGGAGGATCTCCGGCAGGACACGGAAGTAGTCGAACCGCTCGACGCCGGGAGCCAGCGTGATGAGAACGTCCGCGGCCGTGTCCGGCGGCGCGGCGAACGCGTGCCGGACACCCGGCGGGATCACCACGTAGCCACCTCGTTCCACGGTGACCGTTTCGGTCCCGACGAGCATCCGCAGCGCGCCTTCGAGAACGTAGAAGGCTTCCGCGGATTTCGAGTGATAGTGCGGTTTCGTGCCGGGCTCCCCGGCACGCAGATACAGCCGGTTCGCACCGAGGTACCCACCCGTGTGCCCACTGTCGGCCAGCAGCCACAACGCGGGCTTCTCGATGACCTCCGCGTCTCTTTCCTGCACCACCCAAGCGTCGTTCGTCATCGCCACCCCATCTAGTTGAAGTCTTCAACCAAGCTAGCCCGAGATAGTTGAAGGCGTCAACTGCTACCGTGGCGGTGTGACCAACTGGCTCGACGCGGATCAGCAGCGCGACTGGCGGGCGTTCATCGAAGGATCGGTGCGGTTCGTCGACCTGCTCGACCGGCGCCTGCGGGAACAGCACGGACTTTCCCTGGCGGAGTACGAACTGCTGGTGCGACTGTCCGAAGCGGACGGTCGTTCGATGCGGATGGCCGACCTCGCGAAGTCGGCCTATTACTCGCGCAGCAGGCTTTCCCATCGCATCAACGGGTTGGAGACCCGCGGCCTCGTCCAGCGGGAGTCCGCGGCCGAAGACGGACGCGGCGTCAGCGCCCGGCTCACCGACGCGGGCCACGAAACCTTGCGCCGCGCGGCGCCCGACAACCTGCGGACCGTGCGGGAGCACTTCGTGGACGTGATCGAGCCGGACGACCTCCGGGCGGTCGGCCGCGCGATGCACGCGGTCACCGAGCGGCTCGATCGGTAGCGAGCCGCGTCAGCGCGACGCCGGGGCGCCAACGGACGGCGGACGTGATCAGGCGGACGGCACGCGTGATCAGACGGACGGCGCTGTCTCCAGTAGGTTGCGAGACATGACAGCGTTGCCATCGGACGTCCCGGACGAGGTGCTGCGCACTTCGATCGTCGACAGGCTGTTCGCGCGCGCGAACGATCGGCGTCCGCTGTTCACGCATCAGGATCACGGCGCCGGCGTGGACCACACGGTCACCTGGGCCGAGTTCGTCACCCGGGTGCGGCAGGTCGCCGGCGAGCTGCGCCGGGTAGCCGAACCGGGTGATCGTGCCGCCGTGCTCACCGGCCAGGACCTGAACTATCCGCTCGCGTTCTTCGGCGCGCTCGCCGCGGGGCTGGTGGCGGTGCCGTTGATGGCGCCGGGCAGCCGCGCCCAGCGAAGCAGGCTCGGCGGCGTGCTCGCGGACTGCGACGCGCGGATTTGGCTGACGTCGTCTGCCGCCGCCGCGAAAACGCTGGAAGCCGGGACGCCCGAACGGCTCGTGGTGGTCGACGAGCTTTCCGGACCCGGCGCCGATCCGCTCCCGGCCGATCCCGGGAGCCCCGCCTACCTCCAGTACACGTCCGGGTCGACGCGGGAGCCCGCCGGCGCGGTGATCCCGCACCGCGCGATCGCGGCGGCCTGCTGGCAGGCGTCCCGCGCCTATGCCGTCGACGAGGGCACGACCTGCGCCGGCTGGATCCCGTTCTTCCACGACATGGGCCTGATCCAGCTGCTGTGCCTGCCCGTCTTCGCGGGCGCGCGGTCGGTGTTCATGGCACCCGCCGAGTTCGTGCACCGGCCCGTCCGGTGGCTGCGTCAGCTGGCGGATCACCCGTCCGTGTTCACCGCGGCGCCGAACTTCGCGTTCGACCTGGCCGCGGACGCCGCCGAGCAGGCCGGGGACGACCTCGACCTGTCCGGCGTGCGAGTGGCGCTCAACGGTGCGGAACCGGTCCGGCCGAGCACGGTGACGCGGTTCCAGGAGGTCTTCGGCCCGCGCGGGTTCCGGCCCGAAGCCCACCGCCCGTCCTACGGCTTGGCCGAAGCGACCGTGTACGTCGCGAGTGCGGGCGAAGAGGGGCCGCGGGGCGCGGTGTTCGACCGCGAAGCCCTCGCACAGGGCCGCGCGATCGAGGTGCCGGACGGTATGGGGCTCATCTCCGTCGGCCGTCCCCTCGGGCAACGGGTGCGGATCGTCCGCGACGGCGTGGCGCAGCCCGAAGGTCTCGCCGGGGAGATCTGGATCCACGGCCCGAACGTCGCGACCGGCTATTGGGGCCGCGGCGACTCGGACGTGTTCGACGCCGAACTCGACGGCGTCGGCGGCTGGCTGCGCACCGGCGATCTCGGCGTCGTCCACCGCGGCGACCTCTACATCACCGGCAGGCTCAAGGACCTCATCCTCATCGACGGCCGCAACTTCCATCCGCAGGACATCGAAGCGGTGGCGGGCGCGGCCCATCCGGAGGTCCGCCGCGACCGGGTCGCCGCTTTCGGAGTGACCGACGAGAAAGGCGAAGGGGCAGTGGTCGTGGCCGAATGGGCAAAGGACGCCGTCGCCGACCGGAAAGAGGTCACCCGAGCCGTCCTACTGGCCGTGTCACGCGAAAACGACCTCACCTTGCGCTCGGTGCGTCTTGTTCCGCCCGGCGAGCTGCCGCGCACCTCCAGCGGCAAGATCGCCCGGTCCGCCACCAAGTCACGGTATGGTCGGGCCGATGGGTGATCACCGCGCCGACGTCGTGAAAGTCGTCAGTGAGACCTTCCGGCTCGACCCCACCGCCATCGAACACGACGCGCCGCTCGAGGAACTGGGCATCGACTCCAAGGGGCGGATCAAGTTGCTGTCGGCGCTCGAGATCTATTACGACGTGTCCATCGATCTGGACCTGCTCGACCGGTTCACCGACATCGGTGCGGTGGCCGAAGTGCTCGCCGAGGCGCTCGGCGGCAACACCGGCGAATCTGACGAGAGGCTGAAATGAGCGGGGGCTACACCGCGGCGACGGAGGCATTGTCGTCGGCGTCGAAGAACATCGGCAAGCTCACGGAGCAATTGCTCGAAGACAATCCGGACCTGTCGAGCACACCGGTGAACGCGGCGGGTTTCGGCCAGGCGCACGGTGACCACGCGGCGAAGTACACCGCCGGCGTGAAGGCGCTCTGGGACTCGGTCAACGGCTACAGCACCACACTCGGATCGTTCGGCACGAACCTCAGCACCGCGGGCTCCTCCTACGGCTCCAACGAGGACGACCAGCGCGACGCCATCACCAAGGCGGGGAACCTGTAATGGCCACTACCTGGACCGACGTCAAGGCCGTTCTCGACGACCCGGCCGTCCCGCCCGACAAGAAGACCCTGCTCATCAGCAGCTGGATGCGGACGCATCCGGCCCCGCCGCCGTGGGCGGACCAGGAGCCGGAGGAGATCAAGGCCAAGCGCAAGGAAGCCGAGAAGTACGCGGCCTCCTACAACGCCAACCCGCTCCTCTCCACCGAGGACGTCGACAAGGTCTACAAGTCGGCGAAGGACTCCGGTGACCAGGCGAGCTACAACGAGCGCGAAGAGAAGAAGGCCGTCGACGAGGGCAACAAGAAGGTCGACGGAGCCAAGGAACCCGCGGCCGAAGGCGGCGGGACCAAGACGTCCGACGAGCTGTTCGACGCCGCCGCTCCGGCGCTGAAGGTGTTCCAGACCTTCGGTTCGCTGCTCGCGAAGCTCCCGGACGACTGTCGCGGGAACACTCGCGCACTCGACTTCGAGAAGGACATCAAGAAGCCCTTCGACGAACAGCGCGGCATCAACTTCAAGAACTTCGTCGACGACGCCGCCCACTTCAAGACCGGCTCGACCACGATCGAACGGACCGTGAAGGACACCGGTTCGGAACTGAGCGGTCTGTTCCAGAGCTGGACCGGTGACGGCGCGGACGCGGCCTCGGACAATTACAACGAGAAGATCCTGCCCAAGGCGAACAAACTCGCCCAGACCCTCGAAACCGCGAGCGAAACGACGCTCCACACCACCAAGACGGTTTTCGAGCTGTGCAAGGGCAAGGCCGACACGATCATCGGCCTGCACAAGGAAATCGTCGGCAAAGCGGATTTCGCGATGGCGCAGAAGGTCGTCGCCATCGCCAGTGGCGAGAAGAGCGGTAAAGAGGATCTGGCCGCGATCGCGGGCTGGATGGACGTCAACTTCGGTTCCAACCTGGTCGAATCCCTGAACAACGACGGCTGTTGCGACGACGACGAATTCAAGAAGGCGGGCCAGAACCTCGCCAAGCAGTGGATTCAGCGGCAGTTCAACCCGGAGATGTGGGACACCATCTACGAGGGTTTCGCCAAGTCCTGCAAGGACACCAAGGATCTCGTCAATCAGGCCTACGACGAACTCGACAAGATGATGGGCAAGGTCAAGAACGAGTTCGAAGGCGCGGGCGGCAAGGGCGACGGCTCCGGAGACGGCAAGGGCGGTGCCGGCGCGGGCGGCGGCAAGGGTGGTGCAGGCGGCGGTAAAGGCGGCGGTCCCGGCGGCGGCCCGGAGATCCCCGACGGCACCGGTGGTTCGGGCTCCGGCGGCGGCAGCGGCTCCGGCTCGGGTGGCGGTTCCGGTAATGGCTCGGGTGGCGGACCCGGCAGTCCTCCGCCGATTCCCGACACCGGCTCGGGCGGCCCTGGTGGTTCCTCCACCGACGGACAGGGCACCGGCGGTTCCGGCAGCGGGTCGGGCTCCGGCAGTGGATCGGGCTCTGGTGGCGGCTCAGGCTCCGGGGGCAACTCCGGTCCGCCGCCCAAACTTCCCGACCTCGACTCGCCCTCCGGCGGCGGCCTCGGCGGCGGCTCGGGCAGCGGCTCCGGTGGCGGTTCAGGATCCGGCAGCGGCATAGGCGGCTCGGGTTCGGACAAGGGCGACACGACGCCCTCCGGTCAAGACCAGGCCGCGGCCGAAGCGAAGAAGGAAGCGGCCGCGGCCGCCGAGGCGGCGAAGAAGCAGGCGTCCGAAGCGCTGGGCAAGCTCGGGGACGGTCCCACCGGCGGCTCCGGCCTCGGCGGGGATTCCGGCGGTGCGAGCGGCAGCTCCGGCCCGCCGCCCAAGCTCCCCGACCTCGGTTCGCCTTCGGGCGGTGGCTCCGGTGGCGGTTCGGGCTCCGGCGGTGGTTCCGGCCTCGGTGACAGCCCGGGTTCGGACGCGACCGACAAGGCGGCCGAAGACAAGGCGGCCGCCGAGAAGGCCACGGAAGACGCGAAGAAGGAAGCGCGCGAAGCGCTGGGCCGCATCGGCACCGAGATGCCCGGCGAGGACGGCAAGGACAAGCCGTCCCTCGAAGACAAGCTCGGTGGCGACAAGCCCGGTGAAGACGGCGACAAGCTGGCCGGCGACAAACCGGGCGAAGACGGCAAAGACGAAGACCGTGAGGTCCTCAAGGTCAAGCAGGGCGACAAGAGTTTCGAGATGTCCGAGCCGGACGCGGACGGCAAGATGGACATCAAGGTCGGCGACGGTTCCGGTCCCGACAAGGAGTTCAAGCTCGACTGGCCCGAGGACGGGGAGAAGTCCGCTTTAGGCTCCGCGCCCGACGGCAAGGACGACGACGTCCACCGCCCCGGCCCGGACGGCAAGATCCACATCAAGGACGGCGATCTGAAGATCACCGCCGAGCGGCCCGATGGTCCGGACGGCCCGACGGTCGTCACGGTCGACGACGGCACCGGCAAACCGACCACCTACACCCTCGGCGACGAGGACTCGCCCAAGGACTCCAAGGACGACAGGGACTCCAAGGACAAGCCTGCCCACCCGGTCACCCCGGCTTCCGAGCCGAGGCCCAACGATCTCCGTCCGCTGTCGGCCCCGCACGTCACGGACAGCGGCGGCGGTATCGGCGGCGGCACCGGCGAGGCCGGCAGCGCTGGTTCCGGTGGTGGCGGCGGTGGCCATGCCGGCGGTGGTGGTGGCGGCGGGATCGCCGCTCCCCTCAACGTCGACTCGTCGGCGCCGAACGGACTCGGGCAGCCTTCTTCGCTGACCGACGGCGCTCACACCGGGGCGGGGACGCACCAGGCGCAGCCCGCGCATCCGACGTCCGCACCGGCCGCCGCGATGGGCGGGGCCCCCGGTCAGCCGATGGGCGGCGCGATGCCGATGGGCGGTATGGGCGGCGGCGCGCCCGGCGGTGCCGGTGGCGATCAGGAACGCAGCAACCGGGCATACCGCATCGAGGGCGAAGTGTTCGACCAGATCAACGAGCCCACCGGCCGGATCACCGGTTCCCTACTGGACGACGAGGAGCTGCCGGCCACCCGCAAGCGGTGACCGGCGGCAGGGAGAACGCATGAGCGCCGACGAAACCGCGGGGGTGAAGGCGACCTTGGACGCCCTCGTCCGCGAACAGGCCGACCGCCGGGCACTGCGGGAACAGCGGGCCGACGAGATCAAGGCCCAAGGTCAGGAGTACATGACCAAACAGGTCCAGACCGCCCAGCGGTACGTCGAGCACCGCCGGGAACTGGGCCAGCGCAAGACGAAGTCGGGCTGGAGCACCGACCGGAGTCACGCGGAGCCCGGGGCCGGTTCGACGTTCGACGAGCCGATGGAAGCCGTCGGCGAACCCGCACCGTTCCCTTCGCCCGCACGCCCTGGCCAGGAGACCCCCCGCCGGACGCGTCGTCCTCGCCCGGCCGAGGTCGACGACGAAGACGACGCCTTCCTCAACAACCGCTGGGCCGACTAGGCCGTGAAACGACCGAAGGCCCCCACCCTCCCGGGTGGGGGCCTTCAGCAGCGTGGAACGACGTCAGATGGCGACGACGCGCTGGGCCTGCGGGCCCTTCTGGCCCTGGCCGATCTCGAACTCAACGCGCTGCCCTTCGTCCAGGGACTTGAAGCCGTTCCCCTGGATCTCCGAGTAGTGCACGAACACGTCCGGCCCGCCGTCGTCCTGTGCGATGAAGCCGAAGCCCTTTTCGCCGTTGAACCACTTAACGCTGCCCTGAGCCATACTTTTACCTGCTATTCATAGTGAGTCGGAGCGCATTCGATGCCCCGATCTCAGGACCCATTCTCGCAAACTCCGATCGGCGGCACACCATGCGCACCGCAAGTGAGTGAAAACGCCCCTCCGGCGCACCCACTGGGGAGGACCGTTTCCGCTGGTCAGCACATCAAGCCGAAGGATTTTCACAGTCCGTGAAAGGGTGAAGAAAGTGCCGTGGCGAAGATCACTCTCTCGTCGCTAGCGCTGGACGCGGTAGCGCAGGTGGGTCGCGCCCCCGACCGTGGCTCGTCCCTCCTGGATCAGCTCGGCCCGGTGGCCCGCGAACAGCGCGGTGCCCTGCCCCAGCAGCAAGGGGGCGAGGTGGAGGTGGACCTCGTCGAGCAGCCCGGCGCCGAGCAGCTGCCCGGCGATGTCCGCTCCCATCACCAGCACGTCCTTGTCCCCGGCGGCGTCCTTGGCGCGCCGGACAGCCTCCTCCAGTCCACCGAAGGCGAACGTCCCGCCGTTGTCGCCGAGCAGGTCGTCCCTGGTCCGATGAGTGACCACGAAACTCGGCATGCCGGGCCACGGTGTGCCGCCCCAGTTCTCCAAACCGAGGTCGAAGGTCCGCCGCCCGATGACCAGGGCCCCGACGATCGCGTTGATCTCGTCGCGGGCGGCGACGTCGACCTCGGCGTTCGGCCCCTCGCCCGCCATCCACTCGTGCAGCCGCTCGCCACCGTCACCCATGGGCTCTTCGCTCCGGACGTTCGGCCCGGCCGTGAACCCGTCCAGCGACATCGACACATCCAGCACCACCTTGCTCATCGCAAGGCCTCCTTCGCTCCGCGGCGCCTCCGTCGGGCGCGGTCGGCAGAAGGTCGGAGCCGGGTCGGCACTCTCGACATCCCCGGGAGAAATCACCGCGAGAAGATGTCAGCCCCGTGCCGGTATCCGCCGCGGGGAGTGGCCGCGATGATGATGTGCATGCGGCGAACTCACGTCTGGCTGGGTGGCTCCGCCGCTCTGGCCTGCGCGGCCATGGCCGTCGCCTTGTACCTGTCGGACTTGGAAAAGCTGTCGTGGATCGCCAGTGCGGGATCGTTCGTGACCGGGGTATCGGCGCTGGTGGTGGCGTTCACCGCGGTCAACCCGTCGGCTCCACGGACCGTCCATCCCGCCCCGATTCGCAGTGAAGACGAA
This sequence comes from Amycolatopsis pittospori, assembly GCF_013870525.1. Taxonomy (GTDB): domain Bacteria; phylum Actinomycetota; class Actinomycetes; order Mycobacteriales; family Pseudonocardiaceae; genus Amycolatopsis; species Amycolatopsis pittospori. The sequence continues at coordinate 11,392 of NZ_JACBXD010000077.1, read as the reverse complement.
ACCGAGCCAGTGGTCGTCTACCTGACCACCTCCGCCTCCCGCATCGGCGCGAGAGCGGCCGGCGCGCTCATCGGACTGGCTTGGTGGGTGGCGCTCTGGATCGTCCTGCTCGTGATCGCGTACTTCATCGGCAAATCGATCGCGCAGATCCAGGCCGAGATCGCAGACCTCGATCCCCGCGCTCCCCTCCTGCTGATGCTGCTGTTCGTCGTGGGCTTCATCTCCGAAGCGCACTCGGGCGGCCGGGACACGCTGATCATCGACGCCGACGGACTGAGCCTCGCCGACCGGCGATGGATCAGCTGGAAGAACCGGAGTGTGCGGCTGAACTGGGACCAGCTGGAGAGCATCCGCCTACGAGCTCATCCCGACCACGGCGGCCACCAGATCGCGGTGCGGTTCAAAGACCATCGCCAGGCCTTGGACTTCGAGTACAAGCACGGCTTCCGAAAGGAGCGCGACCACTGGCAGAACGTCCTGGCACTGTCGGCCGAGAAAACCGAGGTACTCGCGACAGTGCGCGCGGCATTGGCCCGCTATGCCGGGAACACATATCAGCCGTGACGGAACGCCCCTCTGATCAGGGTGCGATCACGGGGAAGTAGGTCAGCACCTCGCCGGTCGACGGGTCGAAGTAACCAGCCAGTTCGAGATCTCGCCAGATACCCGACCACAAGCCGGTCTTCTCGTCGCGGAGCACGGTCGGTGACGTCCATGCCCCCTGCCCGGCGGCGCGCACGTCGTCGGCGGTCCACTCCGTCGGAAAGTAGGTGTGGCTGACGAAGAACGGCTTGCGCATGTCCTCGGCGGAGTCCTCGAAATGGCGCACCGGCGCCAGCGGGTAGCCGTCCGGACGGCCCAGCCCCGGTTGACCCGCGGTGGCGTCCAGGAACGACCGCAACCCGTTGAGCACGGACCAGAAGACCGACTGCGGGAGGACTTTCCGCGGCCACCGGTCGTAGCGGCTCTCCAGCACGACGACGTCGTTGACGAAATCGATCATGCAGCCGTTCCCGACCAGGGTCCGTTCCTCGGTCCGGCATCGCTGCAACGTCGCACCGAGCTGATCGAGCACCGAGAGATTCGGCTGCGCGTCGGTGTACAGCCAGGCGGCGAGCGGCAAGAGATCCTCCGGCGCCATGATCCGCAACCGGCGATGATCGTCGAAGGCGAGTCCGATCGATTCCCCCACGGTGAGAGGTGAGCTCAGGGTGGGGGTCATGTGCTCGAGTTCCCTTTCGTCGTCACCGGAACTTCACCGGCGGGTCCATCCTGCCGTCGGGGTAGTAGGTGGGCGGTGTGAGGAACCCGCCCGGCCCCGCGGTTCCGTTCGGATTGGCGAAGCCCGACATGTTGATGGTGCTGCCCGCGTTCGGGTGGTTTCCGCTGCCACTGCCGTGGTCGGCACCACCGGGGTTCCAGATCGGCGTGAACGGGATCTGTCCCTGCCCTTGCCACTGGTAGCTCTGCGGACCTCCGCCGGGCCTGGGCGGCATCGCCGTGATCCCCCCGTTGGGGTTGCCACCGTTCCACGCCTGGTCCCCGAGGTTCTGCACGATTCCCTGGTTCAGGCCCTGCGGGAACATCGTGCTCATCGGCTTGCCCGCGTTGCCGCCGTGCGGGTCGGCCATCGTCGGGTGGTGCAGGTTGTAGACACCGTTGGAGTCAGGGTACGAACCGTACGGTCCTGTGCCGGGCGGCGCCGGCGGGGTGGAATGCGGCGGTGGTCCGGCCGGACCGTGGAACACCGGCGGATTCCCGCCGTTCACCCCCGCTCCGTGCCAGTTGGGGCGGCCGTTCGGCCCGGGCGTGTTGTGCGGGGCGGTCCCCGGAGGCAGATCGTTCTGCAGCATGTGGCCGCCGCTGAACCCCCAGGGCCGCGGCGGCGCCGTGCTGCCGGGCGGCCGTGGCCTCGGCGGTTTGAGGTTCCCCAGGGTCACGTGCTCGTGCGCGGACTGAGGGACGTCCACGCCGCCGTAGGGATGCTGGTCCGGTTTACCCGGTGACTCGTCGAGCGCGCGCGACCCGCCGCCCGACTTGCTGGGGCCGGTCTTTCCCGGATCGTGCAGCGGACCAGGCGAGTGCCGACCCGGCGCTTTGCCGGGCTTGATCTTCTTGAAGCCGTCCGACGCCTTCCCGAAAACGTCGCCCGCCTTGCGCAGCAGCCCCGACAACTTCTTGAGCGCGGTGATGAGCGTCTTGACGAGCGTGGCGATCTTCGTCGCGGTCTTCGCGACCAGCGCCGCCACCTGCGGCACCACCCAGGTCAACCCGATACCGAACGTCGCGAGCACCTGCAGCGCCCAGGACACCAGGCGCGCCACCACTTCCGCGATGATGTCGCGAACGAGTCCCCGCACCGCCGCGACCACCTCGCCGGCGGTCTGGACCCCGCTCCCCGCTCCCGCGCTCGCCTCACCCGCGGCCGAGATCAGCGCGGCCAGATCGCTGGTCTGCGCGCGGTAGGCGTCGGCGCCCTGCCCCGCCCAGCTCCGCACGTCGGCGTCAACCTGCTTGACCAGGTCCTCGCCCACACTCGCGAGTTCCTTCGCGATGTTCTGCCACGTCTGCGCCTGCGCGGTGATCTGATCCGGGTCACCCGCGAGTTTGTCCAGCGCCTCCTTGAGCGGGCCGACGTGTTCCATCAACCAGCCCACGCCCGCGGCGAGCACCGAACCGAACGGATCGGCCACCATCGACAGGGCTTCCATCGCCGTCCCCGCGACGCCCATCACAGCCGAAGCCCAGTCACCGCTTTCGATGCTGGACTTCACCCCCTGGGCCTCTTCGAACAGCGGGACCCCACTCGCCCACGTCGTCGAGCTGACCGCGTCCGCGACCAACGGATTCGCCAAAACCAACCATCCCCAGCATCAGAACCAACTCGCGTCGACCGACGTAATCACGGGGCCGGTGAACGCTACAAGCCACTCGACCCGACGATGCCCGTTTTATCGCGCACGACTGCCCGGAGTCCCACCCTACAACGAGAACGACGCCCCGATTCCTTTCGACGTCTCGACGCCCGACTCGGGGCCTGGTAAGGGTTTTGTCCGTTATCGTCCTGCCCGAACCCCAGTTTCGGCACGCGGTGTTCGACTTCCGCCGAATTTGCGCCCAGGCGGATAAAGCGGTGTTGCGAAGGGCACTTTCGCAACACCAGAGGGACCACTAGGCAAGGGACGGAACACACTTCCTGGTCTAGTTGCCGTAGCGGCAGACCATCATCCTGACCCGCTCGCGCCGCCGAGCCGCTGCCCGTCCCACCACGCGGCCTAGATGTTCACAGTCGTCTCCTGGCTTCGATGAACAGCAGCCAGCCGAGGTAGCCACCGCCGAGCACGACGGTGATGACCCCTACGGGCAGCGGGGTGGGCGCGATGTGCTGGGCGAGGTAGTCCGCCGACAAGCACAGCAACGCGCCCACGACGGCCGCGGGTGCGAGGGTGATCCCCGCGGTGCGGGCGAGCCGACGGGCGATCTGCGGTGCGACCAGGGAGATGAACACGATCGGCCCCGACGCGGCCGTGACCGTCGCCGTCAGCGCCACGCCCACCACGACCAGCCAAAGACGTACGGGAGAGACCCGCACCCCTTGGGACGCGGCCACGTCGTCACCCAGGTCCATCTGTCGCATCGGCCGGCTCGACATCCCCGCCAGCAGCAGGAGCACGAGAACGCACGCGCCGCCGACGGCCACCTGGTTCCAGGTCACGCCGTTGAGCGATCCGGCACCCCATGCCGCCGCGGCCATCGTCTGTTTCAGGTCGGCTTTGAGGATCAGCCAGGTGTTCAGCGAGTCCAGCACGGCCGCGACGGCGATCCCGACGATGATAAGCCGGAAGCCCTGCACTCCCCGCCGGTAGGCGAGCAGGTACACGGCGACGGCGGTGAGCATGCCGCCCAGCACCGCACCGCCGACCAGCTGCCAGTAGGTGCCGTTGGCGACCAGGATCACCACCAACGCGCCCGTGTAGGAGCCCTGGGAGAAGCCGATGAGCCCAGGGTCCGCGAGGGGGTTGCGCAACATCGACTGGAAGATCGCCCCGCTCACCCCCAGTGCGGCGCCGAACACCAGCGCGGCGGTCACCCGCGGAAGCCGCCACTCGACCACGATGTCGTGCACCAGCCCCGTCTGCCGTCCGGCCAGCGCGGAGACCACCTGCCCGGGGCTGAACAGGTAGGAGCCGGTCATCAGCGCGAGCACCGCGGTGCAGGCGATCAAGAGCGCGAGAACCAGGCAGACGACGACCGAACGCCGGTCGAGCCGCACGGCGACCCACCACCACCGCACGGTCAGCACCCGCCGCCCGAAGTCCACCCGCTCCCCGGGCGCCGAGCGAGTGCGGACCGACCGTGACGACAAGCCTGTGCTCACAGTCCGCTCGCCTTCTTCCGGCGCGCCAGCACGATGAGGACGGGGGCGCCGACGAATGCGGTGACGATCCCGACCGGGATCTCGCCGGGCCGGATCACGACGCGGCCGAGGATGTCGGAGGCCAGCAGCAGACAGGGGCCCAGTACCGCGCTGTAGGCGAAGATCCAGCGCTGGTGCGGGCCGACGATCCAGCGGGCCACGTGCGGCACCATGAGCCCGACGAACCCGATCGGTCCGGCGATGGCCGTCGCACCTCCGGCGAGCAGGGTGAGCGCGATGATCGCGAGGACGCGGGTGCGCGCCAGGCGGACGCCCTGGGCGACCGCCACTTCGTCACCCAGGGCCATGGCGTTGAGCGAACCCGACACCGCGAAGGCCAGGACGAGCGCCACCGCGAAGAACGGCAGGACCGGCCACACCACATCGAGCGGGCGGCCCGCCGTCGAACCGGCGTTCCAGTTCCGCATGGCGTCGAACGCGGCCGGGTCGGTCAGCTGGAGGGCCTCCCGGGCGCCCCCGAGCACCGCACCGACACAGACCCCGGCGAGCACCATGACCACCGGCGAGGAGCCCTGCCGCGTCGACCCGATGGCGAGCACCACGAGGGTGACGATCAGCGCTCCCGCGAACGCGAACCACAGGTAGCCGTGGACGTCGCTCACGCCGAGCAAACCCACGGCGACCGTCACCGCGAAGGACGCCCCGGCGTGGACGCCGAGGACGCCCGGATCGGCGAGGGGGTTGCGGGTGAGCGCCTGGATCAACGCTCCCGACAGGCCGAGTGCGACGCCGACGACCAGACCCACGATCGTGCGCGGCAGCCGGTAGTCGCGGATCGCGAACTGGTCGATGCCGTCCGACGATCCGACCAGCGCGTCCCACACCACGGACGGCGCGATCGCCGTCGAGCCGATCATGACGCTCAGCGCCAGCAGGATCGCCAGCACCATCAGCGCGACGACCAGCCCGAGCAGGCGACGGGACGGTCCGGGCACCACCCCCAGGGGGCTCGGACCGTCCCTCCTCAGGGTGAGGGCAGTCACCTGGTGGCCGGGAGGGTCGCCAGTGCGCGGTCGAGCGAGTCCAGGTACCGGATCACGGATCCGTAGGAGTTGTTGCCGGGGCAGAAGACCCCGATCGCGTGACCGGAACTCACCTCGGGCAGCGCTTTCCAGGTGTTGGTCTCGATCACCGGCACGAAGGGCTCCGTCGGACGGCCCGCGGCGTCGACGGGATAGGTGATCACGTCGTACTTCGACAGCTCACGGATCTGCTCGAACGGCAGGGCCGTCCAGGCCAGTGGATCGGCGCCGTCGGCGGCCTTGGGGAGCTTCATGCCGACCTCGTCCCTGGCGATCTCCGAGCAACCGATGTCGGCGATGGCGAACGTCCCGGGATCGGACGACGAGTAGCGGATGACGTCGACGAACGAGGTACCGGCGATGATCCCGCGGTACTTCTCCTTGACAGCGGCACGGCGCTTCTCGAACTCCGCCTTCTGCGCGCTCAGCGCACCGGTGACGTTGCCGGCCTCCGCGACTCCGTCGGCGAGGGCCTTCCACTCGGCGTCGAGGCCGAAGTACACGGTCGGGCCGATCGCCGTCAACCGCGCCTTGATCGACTCGAACTCGGACTCGGGTATCTGGACCAGGATGAGGTCCGGCTTCAGACCGGCGAGCTTCTCCATGTCGACCTGGTCGGCGCTGGGCGCGAGGATCGTGGCCGACTTGTACGTCGCCTGCTTGTCCGCGGGCAACAGCGCGATGTCGGAATCCGACTCCGCCGTGACGCCGACCGGTTTCCCGCCGAGGTCGATGAACGGCAGGGTCGTGTTGCCGATCGTGGCGACACGCTGGGGCGCGACCGGGACCTTGATCGCGCCGTTGCCCGCCTGCACGGTGCGGGTGTCGGCGGCCGTGCCGGCGGGCTCCTCGGTGCCGGCTCCGCCGCACGCGGTGAGGACGAGCGCCGTGCTCACCAGGGCGGCGGCCAGGGCGGCGCCGCGTCGTCGTAGAAGGGTCATGTCTTCTCTTCTTCGTTTCAGGGGAAGGTCAGTGCGTGTCGTGGTGGGTTTCGGCGCGCGTCAGTTCGTGGACCGTGGTTCCCCAGCCGACGGTGTGCGTCACGCTCCGGGCGAGCCCCGCTCGCGTGATGACGGCATCGAGCTCGTCGGCGGTACGGAGCCCCGAGCCATGCACGGTGAGGGCGAGCAGATCGGCTTCACCGTCGTGTTCGTCGAGGTCGGCGGTGTCGAAGAGGTCTTCGACCAGCAGGACCCGGCCGCCGGGGAGGAGGTTCTCGGCCGCTCGGCGCAGGGCATGGGCGGCATCGGCGTCGGCCAGGTTCTTGAACGCGCGGATGATGAACACGGCGTCGGCGGCGGGGCCGGGTTCGAAGACGGACTGTTCGACCACCTCGACCCGGGCGCGCTGCCGCTCGTCGGGGATGGTGTCGGGCAGGTCGCGGCGCAGCCAGTCGGCCTGCGCGGGCAACGCGCAGATCGTGATCCGCAGGTCGGGGTGGGCGGCGACGAACTCGCGGGCCTGGGCGCCCGCACCGCCGGAGTGGAGCACCAGGTGCCGGACCCCGGAGAGGATGTCGGAGGTGGCGATCGGTTCGGCCAGCGTGGCCTGGAACTTCGCCAGCCGTTCCAGGTAGCGGTCCTCGTAGTCCTGTTCGGCCCGTACCTCGGCATAGGTCTGCCCGGTCACCGAGGCGTAGGCGGGCCTGCCGGTGCGGATCGACTCGGTGAGCCCGCGGATGCCGAGCATCTCGCGGCCCGCCACCCCGGCGGGGTGCAGGAAGTCGGCCATGAAGTCGACGGTCAGGACCTCACCCACCGACGTCAGTTCGTAGTGGCCCGGTTTGGTCTCGGTCAGGACGTCCAGGGTGTGCAGGTAGCGCAACAACTTGCCCAGCGCCCGCTCGTCGGCGCCCGCCTTGCCGGCCAGGTCGGCCGTGGCGGTCACGCCGCGGGAGATCAGCTCGGGAAGGTCCAGTTCGACGGCTGCGCGGATCGCCATCGGTGCGATCAGCTCGGTCAGCTCGTGGAGCTTCTCGAGCGGGGTCCTCGTCTTCGCGGGGTCGGGCACCGCCCCGTCGTTCTCCAGCGCGACGACCTCGCCGCGACGCCAGTACCCGCTGAACTCGATGTCCTGTTTGGACACTCCCCGGTCCTCGACCAGATGACGCCGGATGTCGCGCACCGCCGCCTGTTCCCCGGCGAGCCAGGCGAACGGCGTCCCGTCCCACCAAGCGCAGTTCCTGACCGCATCGACCAGGAGGTGGGTCGTACCGGCCTCGGCGCCGTCTCGCACGAGCCAGGTCACCTCGACGCCGGGCAGCTCACGCAGCTCCTGACGGTGTTCGTCCTCGGCGACCTCGATGAACACCTGCGCCCTCGTGCCCTCGGGCAGCTCGTCGAGCAGACGGGCGGTCGCGGGGATCGTCGAGTCGTCCCCGGCGACCAGCAGCCAGTCCGCGTCCCGCGGGAGCGCCCGCGACGAGCTCGGGCCGAAGAAGTGGACGCGATCGCCGACCTGGGCACGGTACGCCCAGGTGGTGCCGACGCCGATACCGTGCTTGAGCACATCGACTTCCAGCTCGCCCGTCTCGGGCGACCAGCGCCGGACGGTGTAGAGCCTCGTCAACGGCCGCGGATCTCTCGGCAGGTCCAGGCCCTTCTCCTGTTGCACCGGCAGCACCGGCCGGTCCTGGCCGGGGTAGCGGAACACCAACCGGATGTCGTCGTCGAAACCGGTCGAGTCGAACGCCGGCTGGGCGAAGCCGTTCGCCGAAGTGAACTCGCCCAGCTGCGCGCCGGCCATCGTGATTCGCCGCATCCCCGGCGTCAGGTCCCGCACGCGGACGACCTCGACCTCCCGCAGGGTCAAGGGGCGCACGGTGATCCGGCGTGAGGTCTTCGGCATGCGGGAACAGCCCTTCCGGACGGGACGAAGGCGATGAGGCCGCCCTCCACCATCGACAGGGGGCGTAGCTAATGGTAGGCAATCCTTACTTCGCGCAGTGTGCGTGGATCGCCATTTAGTTAGGACACGATGGACGTGGATGTGCCAGTGGTCGCAGGCGCGAGCCGACCGCCGTCGATCCCTCGGGTGCGGTCGAGCGGCTCATGGGACCAGCCTGAGCATCTCCTGCTCTGGGTCCGTACGGGCTCAGCGTGCCTCCGGATGGAGGACAGCCCGGAGTATCGGCTCGCCGGCGGCGAGGGTGCCTGGATTCCGGCGAACCCCGGCAACCGCTGGACGCTCGTCACCGAGCCGGGCACGGTCGCCTTCCCGCTGTTGACGCATCCGAGTCTCGCCGCCGAGACCCATTCCGAGAACACTGCCGAACCGAGACGGTTCGTGGTTCCCGACGGCTGGCAGGACTGGCTGATCCAGCACTTCAACCTCATGGTCACGCCGCTGACCGGCCACGGATACTCCCAGGACGCGCTCGTCGATCTTCTTCGCGGCTCTGGACGGCGACAGCCGCCGCGAAGCGAAGACGCCCAGCCGGACGCGTTCGATCCGCCTGCGATGCCGAAACCCGGCGGGGCCCGGGAAGTGGCCGACGAGTTGCTGCGGAATCCCGCGCTCGACCTCACCGTCGACGAGTGGGCGGCACGGGTGCTGTCCAGCCCGCGGACTCTGCTCCGCGACTTCCGCGCCGACACCGGGCTGACCTTCGAGCAGTGGCGGCTGTGCTGCCGGTTGAGCGCGTCCGTCGAGTTCCTGGCCGACGGGTTCGGCGTCGACCAGGTGGCCGCACGAGTGGGCTTCGCCAGCCGCAGCGGATTCACCCGCGCGTTCAGGCAGCGGTTCGGGTCGACTCCGTACGAGTTCAGCCGGACGCTCTCCGCGCACCCCGCCGCCGGTGACCACTCACGGCGCACGACCGCCGTACGTCAGGTCGACGACCTCGTGACGATGATGCGGGGCGACAGGGTCGCGCCGGATGCACCCGGGTTGCTTCCCGCGACTCGCACAATCTCGCACGCCAACGACTCCCATGTGCTCTGCTGGGCGTACCGCGGCAGCGGATACCTGGGCGTCGGCGAACGTCGTTACGAGTGGGGCCGGGGCGTCGCGACCTGGATCCCGGCGGGCGTGGAGCATGTCACGGGTGTGCGTCAGGACTCGATCTCACTGCCGATCGGGGACGCCGATGCCGGTGACCTGCGGCTGACGGAGCCGTTGCAGGTCCAGTTCTCTCCCGACTGGGACGACTACCTGCTGTTCTGCTCCATCACCGCACGCACCCCGATGCGGCCGGACGGCTACGACCCCAGCCATGTCCTCGACCTGTTCGCCGACCAGGTCGCCGCGCAGCGAGCGCTGTCACTACCGATGCCGACCGACTCCCGGGCGCGGGGAGCCGCCATCGACTACCTGCGCCGCATCGGTATTTCCGGCGGATCAGGACCCGACCTACCCGTCGCCGTCCACCGGGCCTTCCGCGAACAGACCGGTATGAGCTTCTCCCGGTGGTGCTACGCCGCCCGCATGCGCATCGCCCGGGACATGCTCGCCGGCTTCGCCAAACCCAGCGCCGTCGCCCGCCGTCTCGGGTACGCCCACCTCCCGACCTTCAGCTCCGCCTTCACACGCTTTCACGGCCTCTCACCGCGCGACTACCAGAAGCGTGAGACGGGGAGACCCTGACCGACAGAACCCTTCTCCGCACAGCATCTTTCCCGGCGACATCGTCACGAACGCGGCGGGCGCACGCCAATGCCCGCAAGCAGATTCGAGACAGTCCACGGTCTGAGCGCAGCAGAACAAACGGAGACGTAACGGTGCACCGATCGCGGTCTACGCCGAAGCGAAAACGCTGTAGGAATACCAACCTCCCCGCAGTCCAGCGGGGATGCGTCGAAGAGTGGGCCGCCTGGGGCTCGAACCCAGAACCTACGGAATCTTGGGCGGGGTCCGCGGACGTCTGCCGTTAGCTGCCAATAGTCGCTCTCACCTGCGCGAACTCCGATCGGTAACGATCATGACATGTGATCGTTTGGCGTCGTCTGCGGTCGTTTCCCGGGGATAAACCGGGGAGATGATCATGCTTTCTCGGCTGCTGCGACTGCTCGCGCGAGGCAGTCGCACTGTCGTCTGCCAGGCTCTACGGCGTGACGACATCCGCGTGGGACGAGGTATCCACAGCAGTCGCAGCGGCCCCTTACCCGGTGGCCGTGCTTTCCCTGGACAGCGAACGTGCCGCCCACTGTCTGCGCGAATTGGGCATCACAACGACCTCATGGTTGGGTGCCGTCGTAGGCCACACTGGCGGACTATTGGTGGACCACGGGTGGCTGCGCGTTCTGGGAAGCGGGGCGGAGGCATTGCCCGACATCCTCGGCGGCGCCGAACCCGCCTCAGGCACCTTGCCGGTCGCCTACGACGTGTTGGGCGGCGTGTATACCTGGGCAGCCAACCCTGCGGGGCGGCCGACGATCCACTACTTCGGGCCAGACGTCCTCGATTGGGAGGACCTTGAGCTGGGGTACGCCGAATGGCTGCACGCTGTGCTCGCCGGTTCGCTCGACAGGTTTTACGAAACCCTGCGCTGGCCCGGCTGGCAGGATGACGTCAGTGCAGTTGCGGCCGACCAAGGCATTCACACCTTCCCGCCACCTTGGAGCAAAGAAGGTAAAGACCTCTCGACGGTGTCGCGGGCAGTCGTCGCGCTGTCAGAGTTGGTATCGCTCCATCAGGACACCGCACGACAGTTGAGCGGCCAGGAATCCTGATCTGACGGCCACACCTCCCCCTTCATCCCGATACGAAGCCAGCACGCGGCCGGTGGCGTCGGGTCAAGGCACGCTTTCCAGCCTTGACGCGGTGCTACCGGCCGTTGTCACGATCAGGCGTCGGGGTGAAGGAGATCGACAACAGCGCGTAACAGGTGGCGATACACGAACGACCGGTATGTCACGACGCTCGTTGAGGAGGGCCGACGTTGGCTATGCGGACATGTGCGCCGCCGCTGGGTGGCGCTGCGCACGGTGACCCA
>NZ_JACBXD010000076.1 GCF_013870525.1 Amycolatopsis pittospori | reverse complement strand
TTTAATGCTCTCAAAGGAACCTCAAACGAGGTTCAAATACATAAGCTCTACTGGCTTAGTTCACTAGCACACTGTTGAGTTCTCAAGCAACACGCTTTGTTTCAAAGCGATATTCACAAGCTTTTGGTCGAGCATGCCGAATCCTACGTTGTTAGTCGTAGGGGGTCGGCGGCCGCTCGTGGGCCGACGCTGAACATTACCTGGTCCGTTTCGCGGTGTCAACCCGCTCGGCCCTGGTTCCTGACCTGGGGCTTCTCGGCCCCGGCGGCCCGGTGTTCCTGGCGACGAAGAGAAGATTACATGCCCCGGAACCCCCCGAAAACAGGGGGGTCACTTAACGACATCGCCGCAGGTCAGCCGGTACGAACCTCCGTCATCCGACGGTCTTCAGGTAGCGAGGCGGTTTGCGGGCCGGGACGACTCGCTCGAAGTCGGCCGCGTAGGCGAGCACTCGGGCGTCCGTCCACTGCCCCGCCATGAACGAGATCCCGACCGGGAGCTCGCCGACGAACCCGGCCGGCACGGTGACGGCCGGGTACCCCGAGACCGCGGCGGGCGTCGACGACGGGATCACGTCGTTGTCGCCGGTCTTGCAGTCGGTCTTCCAGGCGGGCGGGTTCGTGGGCGCGGCGATCGCGTCGAGGCGGTACTTGGCGAGCGTCTCGTCGATCGAACGTTTCGCGAGGTCGGTCAGCTCACGGCGCATGGCCAGGTAGCCGGGGTCGGTCGGGCCGGGGGCGGCGAGTGCCTGCTCGAAGAGTTCCTGCCCGGCGAAGCAGGTCTGCTCCAGCGGGTCGGACCGGTTGTAGGCGATCAGCGCGGCGAGGTCTCGCGGGCCTTCCGGGCGCGTGGCCAGGTAGCGGTCGATGTCGCGGTGGAACTCGGTGAGCAGTGCCGGGAACTCCAATTCCCCGAGCCGAGCCTGATAGGGCGGAGTGACCTCGACGACCTCGGCACCGGCCTTGACCAGCGCGTTCTTGGTTCGGAGGACGACGGCGTCGACGTCCGGGCCGAGTACCGGCAGGCGCCAGACACCGATGCGCGAGCCCTTCAGGGCGCCGGGCCGCAGGTGCGCCGCGTAGTCGGTGGGCTGGTTCGGCGGGTACGCGCCGGTGGCGGGGTCGCTCGGGTCGCGGCCCTGCAGGGCGGACAGAGTGAGCGCGACGTCGACGACGTGCCTGGCCATCGGGCCGGCGGTGTCCTGCTCGGCCGAGATCGGCACCACGCCTGTCCGGCTCACCAGGCCGAGGCTCGGTTTGTGCCCCACGGTGGAGGTCATCCCGGCCGGGCAGACGATCGAGCCGTCGGTCTCGCTGCCGATCGCGACCTGGGCGAGCGTCGCGGCGACTCCGGCGGCGGAGCCTGCGGACGACCCACAAGGATTGCGATCGAGTACGTACGGGTTGTTCGTCTGCCCACCGACGCCCGACCACCCGGAAGTGGGTTTGGCGGCGCGGAAGTTCGCCCATTCGGACAGGTTGGCCTTGCCGAGGAGTACCGCGCCCGCGTCACGCAGACGGCGGAGCAGGGTCGCGTCTTTCGCGGGCTTGCTGCGCAGGGCACGGGAGCCGGCGGTCGTCTGCATCGACCGGCTGTCGACGTTGTCCTTCACCAGGATCGGGATGCCGTCGAGCGGTCCGCGCGTCTTGCCGTGGCGACGTCGGGAGTCACTCTCCGCGGCCTGCGCGAGCGCGGCCGGATTGACCGCGATGACCGCGTTCACCTTGCGGTCGACGGTGCGGACGCGATCGAGATAAGCCGAGGTCAGACCGACGGCAGTGAGGCGCCCGGACGACATCCTGGCCTGGAGCGACGGGATGTCCGCGGCGTCGAGATCGAAGGGTTTGCCGGTGGCGGACGCCGCGGGTGCGGTACTCGCCGTGATGGTCACGGCGACCAGTGTCGTCAGGATTCGGAACACCGGTCGCCGCACCATCAGGTCTCCTTCTAGAGCACCGGAAGCAGGGTCCGCAGTTCGTACGGGGTCACCGCACTGCGGTAGTTATCCCATTCAACACGTTTGTTGCGCAGGAAGAAGTCGTAAACGTGCTCCCCGAGCGCTTCGGGCAGAAGTTCCGATTTCTCCATCTCGGACAGGGCCTCGCCGAGGTTCTGCGGGAGCTGGGCGTACCCGGCCGCGCGGCGCTCGGCATCCGAAAGCTGCCAGATGTTGTCCTCGGCGGGAGGCGGCAGTTCGTAGCCCTTTTCGATGCCCTTGAGGCCGGCGGCCAGGATGACCGAGTAAGCCAGGTAGGGGTTGCAGGCCGAGTCGAGCGTGCGGATCTCCACCCGGCGTGACGACGCCTTGCCGGGCGAGTACATCGGGACCCGGACCAGCGCGGAGCGGTTCGCCCGGCCCCACGAGACGGTTGTCGGGGCCTCACTGCCGCTGATCAGCCGTTTGTAGGAGTTCACCCACTGGTTGGTGACCGCCGAGATCTCCTTCGCGTGGTGCAACAGCCCCGCCACGAAAGCTTTACCTGTCGCCGACAGCTCGTACGGGTCTTCGGCGTCGTAGAAGGCGTTGCGATCACCCTCGAACAGGCTCACGTGGGTGTGCATCCCCGAGCCCGGCTGGTTGGTGAACGGCTTCGGCATGAACGTGGCGCGGACACCCTGGGTGAGCGCCACCTCCTTGACGACGTAACGGAAGGTCATCACGTTGTCGGCCATGGTCAGCGCGTCGGCGTACCTGAGGTCGATCTCCTGCTGACCGGGCGCACCCTCGTGGTGGCTGAACTCGACCGAGATCCCCATCGCCTCGAGCGTCTCGATGGCGTGGCGGCGGAAGTGCGTCGCCGTCGCGTGACTGGCCTGGTCGAAGTAGCCGCCGTTGTCCGCGGGCTCGGGCTCACTGCCGTCGTCCGGCAGGTTCTCGAGCAGGAAGAACTCGATCTCCGGGTGGACGTAGCAGGTGAAGCCTGCTTCGCCCGCCTTCGAGAGCTGCCTGCGCAGGACGTGCCGGGGGTCCGCCCAGGACGGGGAGCCGTCCGGCATCGCGATGTCGCAGAACATGCGCGCCGAATACGGTCCGCCGTCCGGAGTCTCCCAGGGCAGCACCTGGAACGTGGCCGGGTCGGGCTTCGCGACCATGTCGGACTCGTAGACCCGCGCGAATCCTTCGATGGCCGATCCGTCGAAGCCGATCCCTTCGGTGAAAGCGCCCTCGAGCTCGGCGGGCGCCACCGCGACGGACTTGAGAAACCCCAGCACGTCGGTGAACCAGAGCCTGACGAAACGGATGTCGCGCTCTTCCAAGGTACGGAGCACGAACTCCTGCTGGCGATCCATGGCCGCACCCTAACGAGAACGTGTTAACGACATGTTTCGCGACGCGCCGTTCGACCGGAAGTGGTGGGTCACCCCACCAGAACCGGGTCGGGTTTGGCCGCCTTCGAGATCGCCAGCGAGGCGACCGAAGCGAGCACGGCGAGTACCGCGGCGATGTACCAGGCGGGCGCGTAGCTCCCGGAGATGTCGCGGATCGCGCCGGCGCCGAAGGCCGCGATACCGGCCCCGAGCTGGTGACTCGCGAACACCCAGCCGAAGACGATCGGGCCGGCAGCGCCGAATTGGCGGACGCAGAGCGCGACCGTGGGCGGAACCGTGGCCACCCAATCGAGGCCGTAGAAGATGATGAACGCCCACATGCTCGGTTCCACCGATCCGCTCAGCAACTGCGGGAGCAGGGCGAGCGAAACGCCTCGAAGGGCGTAGTAGACGCCGAGAAGGATGCGCGGATCCACCCGGTCGGTGAGCCAGCCGGAGGCGATCGTGCCGACGACGTCGAAGATCCCGACCAGGGCGAGCAGGCCCGCCGCGGTGGTCTGCGGCATGCCGTGATCGTGCGCCGCGGGGACGAAGTGGGTGCTGACCAGGCCGTTCGTGGTGGCGCCGCAGATCGCGAAGCCGGCCGCGAGCAGCCAGAACGTCCTCGTGCGCGCGGCCGTGCCGAGGACTGAAAGCGCTCGACGGGCGGATCCACCCTTACGGACTGGCGGGGCGACTTCGCCGGGTTCGGCGCCGTAAGCGGTCGTTCCGACGTCGGACGGATGATCACGGACCACCAAGAGAACGACGGGGACGACGGCGAGGGCGGCGATGGCGATCACGAGCGAAGCCGTCCGCCAGCCTTCGTCAATGGCCAGGTTCGCCACGATCGGGAGAAAGATCAGCTGGCCGGTGGCGCCCGCCGCGGTCAGGACGCCGGTGACGACGCCGCGGCTGCGGACGAACCAGCGGGCGGCGACCGTCGCGGCGAAGCTCATCGCCATCGAGCCGGTCCCGACGCCGACCAGGACACCCCAGCAGAGGATGAGCTGCCAGCTCGCACTCATGAAGACCGTGCCGCCGGCGCCGATCGCGACCACGAACAGCGCCGTCGAGGCGACCCGGCGCATGCCGAAGCGCTCCATCAGGGCGGCGGCGAAGGGCGAGA
This sequence comes from Amycolatopsis pittospori, assembly GCF_013870525.1. Lineage (GTDB taxonomy): Bacteria > Actinomycetota > Actinomycetes > Mycobacteriales > Pseudonocardiaceae > Amycolatopsis > Amycolatopsis pittospori. Next base: position 33,883 of record NZ_JACBXD010000076.1, on the reverse strand, counting down.
AGAGGCCGTAGAGCACGAGGTTCACGGAGACGGCTGACGCGATCGTCGCGCGCGACCAGCCGAACTCGTCGTGGAGCGGGTCGATGAGCACGCCGGGGGCCGCGCGAAAACCGGCAGCGGCGAGGAGGGCGACGAACGCGGCTCCGGCGACGAACCACGCGCGGTGGAGCCGGGGCGAACGGGTTTCAAGTTCCACGGGAACAGAGTCATCGCCGGTGGCTCCCAGCGGAAGCGGCTGGAAGGACACTGTGCGAAAGATTCGGGCCAAGGCCATAGGCTCTGGCCATGCGCTGCCGTCACCTCGTGCCGGCGCTGCTGCTCACGATCGGGCTCATCGGCGGCTGCGCGGGATCTCCCCCGTTGCCCGCTGCCCCGGAACTCGTGAGCGCGGCGGCCGACTCCCTCGTCTCGATGCGCAGCGTGCGGTTCACGCTCGGAGTGAACGGCGTCGTCACCGGGCTACCTGTGCGAGGGCTCGACGGCGAAATCAGTCTTGAGGGTGGCGCGGTCGGGAATGCCGATCTGCAGGATGACTTCGAGCGGGTGAAGGTCAAGTACCGGCTGTCCGGCGACGAGATCATGCTCAGCGGGCCCGGTGTGGAGCGGGTGATTCCGGCTTCGGCGCCTTACACACCCGAAGCGATGCTCGGGGCCGACGGCGGGCTACGGCGGCTGCTGCTCGGCGCGACCGATCTGCGGGGCGAGCGGTGGGAGCGGGTGCAGGACACCGAGTCGATCCGGATCGGCGCGAAGGTGCCGGCCGCGGTGATCGGCGGGATCGTGCCGGAGATCCGGTCGGACGTGTTCGTGAAGCTGTGGATTTCGAAGGCCGCGCCGCGGCGGCTGATGCGGGTGTGGGTGCAGGTGCCGCCGACGAAGCCGGAGGAGTTCGCGGTGATGCTGGAACTGGCGTTGACCGGGCATGACGCGGTCGTCGTCGGGGACGGGCGATAGCAAAGGTCCCTTGCTCCCCCGCTAGGTGCAGCGGGTGCCGGGGGCGGGTAGGTCGCCGTCGATCAGGTAGGCGAAGCCGGCTTTGTCGACGCACTCGTTGCCGTCTAGGAAGACGGTGTGCTGAGCGCCTTCAAAGGTGAGTAAAGCTCCCTTGAGGTCCTTCGCGAGGTTCACGCCAGACGCGTACGGGGTCGCAGGGTCGTTCGTGGTCGAGATGATCAGCGGCTGCGGCAGGCCCTCGATGTCCGGCTTGTGGACCTCCGAGGTCGCGGGCACGGGCCAGACCGAGCAGATGTCCAGCTCGCTCATGTCGGGTGTGCCCCCGGCGAGGAACGGCGCGCCCTGGAGCATCCGCTCGTGGGCGCCTTCGATGACGCGCCGGTCGGTGATCCGGGTGCTGTCGACGCAGCGCACCGCGAAATAGACGTCGATGATCCCCTCGTAGCGGCCGTCCGGCTCGCGGCCGTAGTAGTTGTCGGCGAGCGCGACCAGGGTCTTGCCGCTCCCCCGCTTGAGCTCGGCGAATCCGTCGTTGAGGAACTTCCACGCGTCCTGTGAATACAGCGCGGCGCTGGTGCCGGTGATGGCGTCCTCGAACGAGAGTTCGCGGTTCGCGGCGGGCACCGGTTTGGTGATCAGGGGCTGGACCAGGTCCTGGAACGCCTTCGTCATCGCGTCCGCCTGGCGGCCGAGCGCGCAGTCCGTGCGCGCCGCGCACCACTTGCCGAATTCGGCGAACGTGTTCTGAAAGCCGGCCATCTGCGTGACCAGCGATTCGGCGGTGTCCAGTTCGGGATCGATCGCGCCGTCGAGGAGCAGCGCCCGCACCTTGTCCGGGTAAGCCTCGGCATAGGCGGTGCCGATCTGCGTGCCGTACGAGTAGCCCAGGTAGGTGAGCTTTTCGTCGCCGAGAGTCGCGCGCAGGACGTCGAGATCGCGAACGACGTCCCTCGTCCCGATGTTGGCGAGCATCTCCTGACCGTGCTTCGTGCGCTCAGCGCACTTCGCGCTGTACGCCTTCGCGTCGGCGAGTTGCTTCGCGACGCCGCCCGAGGTCATGTCGCTTTCGGAATCTTCCGCGCGGTCCGCGTCGCGTTCGGGGTCGGTGAGGCAGACGAGCTTCGGTTCGCTGGTCCCGACGCCACGCGGATCGAAGCCGACGACGTCGAATCGACCAGCGAGCGTTGCCGCGGGCGGCGACTTCGCGATGCGCGCCGCGGCCGCGACCCCCGAACCGCCGGGCCCACCGGGGTTGACCACGAGCGAGCCGATCCGCTGGTCCGCCTTCTTCGCCTTGTGCCTGAGCACGCCGATCGCGATGGTCTCGCCATCCGGCTTCAGGTAATCGAGCGGGACGGTGAGCTTCGCGCAGTCGTACGCCTTATCGGCGAAAGCGCGCTTCGCCGACTGTGAGTCCGCGAAGGGCGTGCACGAACCCCATGCGAGCTTCTGCCCGGTGAACTTCTCGAGCGCCTTCGGGTCCGGAGTCGGCGACGCCGAGGTCGTCGGGGCCGGCACGGGTGTCGACGGCGCGGGTTGCGGCTCCTGCGTCGTGCACGAAGCGACCAGGACGGCGACGGCGAGCACGGCCGGGACGCGGCGAAGGCTCATCTCGCGATCTTCGCAGCGTCCCGGCCGGTCACGGGGTGTTCGCGCCGAACTCGTTACCTGGCGGCGCAGCGCGTGCCTTCGTCGGGCACGGTGCCGTCCACCAGGTATTTGATGCCGATCTGGTCGACGCACGGAACGCCCTGCAGGAACACCGTGTGCTGGTTCCCCTCGAAGGTGAGCAAAGCTCCCTTGATCGCTTTCGCCAGGTTGACGCCCGCTTGGTAGGGCGTCGCCGGGTCGTTGGTCGTCGAGATGACCAGCGTCTTCGGCAGGCCTTCGACGTTGGGCAAATGCGGCTCGGAGGTATTCGGCACCGGCCAGAAGGCGCAGGAGTCGCGCGCGGAACCGTCCGGCTTGCCGTCGTCGAGGAACGGCGCGGCCTGCGCGTACCGCTTCTGGGCGTCGAGGATCTTCGCCGGATCGGTGACCCGCGGGTCGTCTACGCACCGGATCGCGACGAACGCGTCCTGGGTCGTTCCGTAGCGGCCGTCGGCGCCGCGCTCGTTGTACAAGTCGGCAAGTTCTTCCAGACCGTCGCCGCGCTGACGCTTCAGTTCGTTGAGCGCACTGTTCAGCCGCTCCCAGAGATCCTCCTGGTAGAGGGCCTGGATCACGCCGGTGGTCGCGTCCTCGTACGACAGTTTCCGGCCGTCGCTGACCGGAACCGGGAAGTCGATGAGCGGCCGGACCAGGTCCTGGAACGCCTTCGTCACGCCCGCGGCGTCGCGTCCGAGAGCGCAGTCCTCCCGCGCGGCGCACCAGGCGGAGAACTCCTCGAACGCCTTGCCGAAGCCCTGCCCCTGCGCGACCAGCGATTCCACCGAGTCCTGTTCCGGGTCGACGGCCCCGTCGAGCACCAGGGCACGGACGTTCGTCGGGAACGCCTCGGCGTAGGCGGATCCGATCCGCGTCCCGTACGAGTAGCCGATGTAGTTCAGCTTCGGGTCACCGAGGACCGAACGCAGGACGTCCATGTCCTTGACGACGTCGCGGGTGCCCACGTTCGCGAGCATCGAGGCGCCGTGTTCGGTCCGTTCGGCGCACTTGGCCGCGAAGTCCTGGGACTCGGTCTCCTGCTTTTTCACTCCCTCGGGTGACCCGTCCGTTTCGCCGTCGTCCGCGCGGTCCGCGTCGCGTTCCGCGTCGGACAGGCAGCGGATCTGCGGCTGGCTCGCGCCGATGCCGCGGGGGTCGAAACCGACCATGTCGAAGCGTTTCCCCAGCTCGTTGGTCGAGGTCCGGGAGGCCAGGCCCGCCGCGGCCGTCATGCCGGAGGCGCCGGGGCCACCGGGGTTGACCACGAGCGACCCAATCCTTTCGTCGGTTTCGAGCGCCTTTCGGCGCAGCAGGCCGAGCGTGATCGAGTCGCCTTCAGGTTTCGCGTAGTCGAGCGGGACGGTCAGCCGGGCGCACTGTGCGTCCTTCACTCGAAACGCCGCTTTTGCGTCATCGGATGTCGCGTAGGGTGCACAGTCGGCCCAGGTCAGACTCTGTCCGTAGAACTTCTCCAGTCCTGCGGGCACCTGTCCGGTCGGAGCGTGCGACTCGGTCACCGGCGCGGGCGGCTGGGTTCTACCCTCTCCCGACGAGCACGCGGCGAGGGTGACCGCGAGCAGGCCGGACAGCGAGATCGCGACGAATCGGCGGGCACGGGACCTGGCGCTGACATGAGTGGACACGGTTGGATCGTGCCATCGGCCGTGGAACTCGGCCGCACCACCACTGCGTTGGTGGTACGGGTGCGGACGGCATGAGGAACAGACGGGAGCACAGGGGTGGCAGCACTGATCAGCCGGGTGGGCAAGAAGCTGCGCCGGATCATCCAGCGGCCGGGCAGCGTCGAGCTGACCCGCTACGAAGCGCTGCTGCCGGCCATCGAGAAGCTCGAGCCCGAGTTGGAGAAGCTTTCCGACGAGGAGCTGACAGAGCGGGCCGGCAAGCTTCGCGAAGCCACGTCCTTCGGCAACGACCAGCTGGTCGAGGTCTGCGCGCTGGGCCGTGAGGCCGCGCGGCGGGCGCTGGGCGAGCGAGCCTTCGATGTCCAGCTGCTGGGCACGATGGGCCTGCTCAGCGGGCATATCGTGCAGATGGAGACCGGTGAGGGCAAGACGCTGGCCGGCGCGCTGGCCGGCGCCGGATACGCGCTGCGCGGCAAGCACGTCCACGTCGTCACGGTGAACGACTACCTCGCCCGCCGTGACGCGGAGTGGATGGGACCGATCTACGACCTGCTCGGCGTGTCCGTCGGCTGGATCGAGCCGGCCCACTCGCGCGACGAGCGCCGCGAGGCCTACGCGAAAGAAGTCACGTACGGCGCTGTCAGCGAGATCGGCTTCGATGTGCTGCGCGACCGCCTGGTGACCCGCGAAGAGGACCTGGTCCAGCGGGATCCCGAGGTGGCGATCGTCGACGAGGCGGACTCCGTGCTGGTCGACGAGGCCCGCGTGCCGCTGGTGATGGCGGGGTCGATCGACCACACCGACGCCGACGAAGAGGTCGCGAACATCGTCCGGCGGCTGCGGCTCGGTCTGCACTACGAGACCGACGCCGACGGCCGCAACGCCTGGCTGACCAAGGCAGGCGCGTCGGTGGTCGAGAAGGCTCTCGGCGACGACATCAACCTCTACGACGACACCGGCTCCGACCGGCTGCCCGCGGTGAACGTGGCTCTGCACGCGCACGCGCTGCTCACCCGCGACGTCGACTACCTGGTGCGCGACGGCAAGGTGCAGCTGATCAACGCCGCGCGCGGCCGGGTCGCCGAACTGCAGCGCTGGCCCGACGGCCTGCAGGCCGCGGTCGAGGCGAAGGAGCAGGTCAAGGCGACCGACCGGGGCGAGATCCTCGACTCGATCACCGTGCAGGCGCTGCTCGCGCGCTACCCCGAGGTCGCGGGCATGACCGGTACCGCCGTCGCGGTCGCCGAACAGCTGCGCGAGTTCTACAAGCTCGAGGTCGCGGTCATCCCGCCGAACACGCCGAACATCCGCGAGGACCAGGAAGACCGGATCTTCGGGTCGCCGTCGCAGAAGCTGCGCGCGATCGAGGAGGAGATCCGGCGGGTGCACGAGAGCGGGCGACCGATCCTGGTCGGCACCCAGGACGTCGCCGAGTCCGAAGAGCTGGCGGAAAAGCTGGCGAAGGTCGAGCTCGAATGCGTCGTGCTCAACGCGCGCAACGACGCCGAGGAAGCGGCCATCATCGCCGACGCCGGCAAGAAGGGCGCTGTCACCGTTTCGACCCAGATGGCCGGTCGCGGTACCGACATCCGGCTCGGCGGCAAGGACGGCGACGGACGCGACGAGGTCGTCGAACTGGGCGGCCTGCACGTGATCGGCACCGCCCGTTACCCGTCGAGCAGGCTGGACGGGCAGCTGCGCGGCCGGTCCGGGCGGCAGGGTGACCCGGGCAGTGCGGTGTTCTTCGCCAGCCTGAACGACGAACTCGTGCTGTCGAACGCGCCGGACGTGCCCGAGGGCATCGGTTCCGACGTGGGCAGCGGGGAGATCACCGACCCGGCGGCGCTGCGGCAGATCAACCACGCGCAGCGCGTCGCCGAGGGTGTCGACCTGGAGATCCACCGGAACACCTGGCGCTACACGCGGCTGATCGAGCGGCAGCGCGGCGAGCTGCTGGAGCACCGGGACAAGGTGCTGCGGACGGCGCACGCGGCGGAGGTGCTGGAGAAGGCGCAGCCCGAGAAGTTCAAGGAGCTGTCGGAGAAGGTCGACGACGAGGCTCGCGTCGAACAGTTGTGCCGGGAGGTGCTGCTGTTCCACATCGACCAGCTGTGGTCGGACCACCTGGCGTTCCTGACCGACGTGCGGGAGAGCATCCACCTGCGGGCGCTGGCGCGGGAGACGCCGATCGACGAGTTCCACCGCGCGGCGATCCCGGAGTTCCACAAGATCATCCCGGGGGCGGCCGAGCGGTCGGCGAAGACGCTCGAAGAAGCCGAGATCACCGATGACGGGATCGATCTCGGCGACGCGGGCGTGCGACGGGCGAACACGACGTGGACCTACCTGGTGCACGACAACCCGTTCGACTCCGACTTCGAGCAGACCATCAAGAAGGTGCGGAGCATGATCAAGCGGAAGTAGCGCTCGGTCCTGTCGCGACAGCGGGGGACCTTTGCTATCACTCTCTTCGGGAAAGTGACAGCAAAGGTCCCCCGCTCTCTTTTTCGACGGATCCGCAGGTCAGTGCCCAGGTGATAGCAAAGGTCCCTTGCTCCCCCGGCGGCGGTCGAGACCCAGGTGGGCGATTCGGCACATCCGCTCGTCCCCGCGGACGCCGGTGGGTGAGAATGTCGGCATGCCGCAACTGCGCATCGCACTGGCCCAGGTCAACACCACCGTCGGGGACCTCGAGGGCAACGCCGAGCTCACCGTCGAATGGACCCGCAAGGCCGCCGAAGCAGGCGCCCACATCGTGGTCTTCCCGGAGATGTCCCTCACCGGTTATCCCGTCGAGGATCTCTCCCTGCGCCCCACCTTCGCCTCCGCCTCGAAGCAGATGGTCGAAGCGCTCGCCCGCCGCCTCGACGAGGCGGGCTGCGGCGAGGTGCTCACCTACATCGGGTACCTCGACCTCGACGAGACCGGACCGCGCGACGCGGCGGCGGCGCTGTACCGCGGTGAAGTGGTCGCGCGCCAGTTCAAGCACCACCTGCCCAACTACGGCGTCTTCGACGAGCACCGGTGGTTCAAACCGGGCCAAGACCTCGAGATCGTCCGCTTCCACGGCGTCGACGTGGGCATGGTGATCTGCGAGGACGTCTGGCAGGACGGCGGCCCGATCTCCGCGCTGGGCAAGGCCGGGGTCGACCTCGTGGTCGCGCCCAACGCTTCGCCGTACGAGCGCGCGAAGGACGACATCCGTCTCCCTCTGATCGCGCGCCGCGCGGCCGAGGCCGGAGCACCGCTGGTCTACACGAACCAGGTCGGCGGCCAGGACGACCTCGTCTTCGACGGCGACTCGATCGTGGTCGGCGCCGACGGCAAGCTTCTGGCTCGCGCGCCGCAGTTCGTCGAGCACCTGCTCGTCGTCGACATGGATCCGGCCGCGGGCGGGCACACCGCCGAGGGCGAGTTCGAGGGCTTGCGCGTCAAGCGCCGTGTGCTCAGCGAAGAACCGGTTCCGACGTACGCCCCGCTCACCGAGTCGGCGATCAGCGAGCCTCTGTCGGACGAGGCCGAGGTGTGGCACGCGCTCGTCGTCGGCCTGCGCGACTACGTGCACAAGAACGGCTTCTCGTCGGTGACGTTCGGTTTCTCCGGCGGCATCGACTCGGCGGTCGTGGCGGCGCTCGCCGCGGACGCGCTCGGCGGCGACAACGTCTACGGCGTCTCGATGCCTTCGGAGTACTCATCGGAGCACTCGAAGGGCGACGCCGCGGAGCTCGCCCGCCGCATCGGCGCGCACTACCGCGTCGAGCCGATCGCCGACATGGTCAAGGTCTACGTGGAGCAGCTTCAGCTGACCGGGCTCGCCGAGGAGAACATCCAGGCGCGCGTGCGCGGCATGCTGCTGATGGCACTGTCCAATCTGGACGGTCACCTGGTACTCGCCACCGGCAACAAGACCGAGCTCGCCGTCGGCTATTCGACGATCTACGGCGACGCCGTCGGTGCTTTCGCGCCGATCAAGGACCTGTTCAAGACGCATGTCTGGCATCTGGCCAAATGGCGCAACGCCGAAGCGGAGAAGAACGGCGAAACCCCGCCCATCCCGGAGAATTCGATCACCAAACCGCCGTCGGCCGAGTTGCGGCCAGGTCAGCTGGACAGCGACTCGCTGCCCGACTACCTGATGCTCGACGACATCCTCGACGACTACATCGAGGGTGATCGCGGGTACGTCGACCTGGTCGACGCGGGCTTCGAGCCGGAGACCATCGATCGCGTCGTGCGCATGGTCGACAAGGCCGAATACAAGCGCCGCCAGTACCCGCCGGGCACCAAGATCACGTTCAAGGCGTTCGGGCGGGACCGGCGGCTGCCGATGACCAACGGCTGGCGCGAAGGCACCGTCGTGGCCCGCTCAGCTCAGCGCGACCTGCTTCCCCGCTGAGTTCTGGAGCACGGCCACCAGGCCGGGCGTCGCGTCACGCCGGACGAGCATGTCCATCCCGAGCGCCCGGACCGCGGATTCCACCGCGGCCGGCTCGGGGTGGACCCCGGTGACCAGCAGCAGCGGGATCGACGGGAGCCCCCGCGTCGTCGGATGCGGGGTGCTGCCCCAGTCGATGAGGAACGGCGCGAGCCCGTCGAGGCCGCCAGCACCGGTCAGGCGCCAGGAGAGCACTTCGCCGTCGTCGGTGGTGCGCGACATCTCGAAGGCATCCCCCGGGTCGTAGCCGCTTTCGCGTGCTTCGGCGATCGCCGCGTCGATGCCGTCCACGCGTGCGGCCCAGGTGACCAGGGCGGGCTCGGTCAGCTCGTCGACACCGAACGGGCGCGGCCCGGTGTGCCCGGATTGCTCCGGGTCGGGCCCGACCACCTCGAGATAAGCGCCGGCACCGAGATCGGCCAGATAATTGGCCGTGCCGAACCCGACATGCCTGCCTCCGCGTACGGGCGTGACGCCGGTCAGGTCGGCGACGCGCGCGACAGCCTCCTCGAGATTCGGCCCGGCGTAGACGAGGTGATCAAGCACGAGGTCGCTCATGCCCATAGTCCTATCGCAGCCGCCGCTTCCAGGACACGGCAGTGGGGCGTTGTCGCCCGAAAAGCGGCGAAGCCGAAACTGTCGGACCGGTCTCGTACCCTGAGCGGCATGACGGCACCGGGCTACGCCGTGTTCGGCACCGCGATCGGCGACTGCGGCATCGCGTGGAACGAACGCGGGGTCATCGCGGTCCAGCTACCCGAGGGCAGCGCGGAAAAGACCAGGACACGGCTCACCGCACGCCTGCCGGAAGCGGTCGAGTCCACGCCGCCGGACGAAGTGCGGCGTGCGATCGACGGCGTCGTGTCGTTGATGGACGGCGAGCGCACGGACCTCACCGGCGTCGAACTCGACTACGAGGGCGTGCCGGAGTTCCACCACCGGGTCTACGAGTTCATCCGCTCGATCCCGGCGGGGAAGACGTTGACCTACGGCGACATCGCGAACATCCTCGGCATGCCCGGCGGCGCGCAGGCCGTGGGGCAGGCGATGGGGCGCAACCCGTTCCCGATCATCGTTCCGTGCCACCGGGTGCTGGCCGCGGGTGGCAAGGACGGCGGGTTCTCCGCGCGCGGCGGGGTCGCCACCAAGCGCCGGATGCTGGTCATCGAAGGCGCTTTGGCGGACGAACCGACGTTGTTCTAGCCGTTCTGAGCCGGCGACCAGGGCTTGAGCCACGGCGTCTCCGGCCAGCCCTCCGCGGCGGCCATCAGCGGAACGGCCGTCGCGCCGTCGATGTGCTCACGGATGATGTCGGCGTGCCCGGCGTGCCGCGCGGTCTCTTCGATCATGTGGAGCAGGACCCAGCGGACCGACCACGCGTCGACGTCCTGCGGGTACCACGGCACACCCTGCGGCACCGGCACCGGCTGGCCGAGGTCCGCGATTCCGGCGATGACATCCGCGGTACGGCGGGCGACCTCGTCGTAGCGCGCGAAGACACCCTCGATCGTCTCGTCCGGCGTCATCACGTAGCCGGCCTCGTAGTCCTTCATCGTCTCTTCCATCGGCTTCGAGGGCTTCTGGAGAATGATGTCGATCCAGCCGTCTTCGACGAACGCGGTGTGCTTGATCAGGCCGCCGACGCTCAGTGAGCTTCTGGTCGGGACGGCTCTGACCTGTTCCTCGGTGAGGCCGTGTGCGGCGATGCGCAGGACGTGGCGCTGCTGCTCGAGGTAGGCGAGGAGACCTTCGCGCTCGTCGGCGACCGGGGGGACGTTTCCAGCCATGGTGGCTCCTTCCATCGGGAAGGGGATCATGACATCCGGCGTCGGCGCCCCGCGGCAAATTCGGCGGGGAAGGCCCGGGAAGAGAGCAAGGGACCTTTGCTATCGCTTTGGGTCGTGCTCTGTCCGTGAAGGCCTCCTTCCCTACCGTGAGGGTAGGGAAGGAGGCCTTCACGAACGTTCGGGCTGAGCGCTTGGAGCAAGGCGGGACGTCGAGGAGGTGGGCGTGGAGCGGTCAAGGCCCGCCAGGCGTGACAGGCCCAAGAAGAGAGCAAGGGACCTTTGCTACCACTTTCCAAAAGAGAGTGGCAGCAAAGGTCCCTTGCTCCTCACGTGGGGTGGCTCAGGCGGCGTCGTCCAGCTTCGCCCGCTGCTCCTCGGTGAGGGTGATGTCGACGGCTTCGAGGCTTTCGTTCAGCTGGGCGACCGAAGAGGCGCCGACGAGCGGGATGACCGGGACGTCGCCGCCGATCATCCACGCGAGCACGACCTGGTTCAGGGTCGCGTCGATCTCCTTCGCGACCTCGCGCAGCGCGGCGAGGCGGTTCGGGGTGCCCGGGTGGTCGTAGTCGAATTCCAGCGGCTTGTCCTCGCGGACGTACGCGCCGGACAGCAGCGGCGAGTACGCGACGAGCCACAGACCGGGGTTCTCGTTCAGGTAGGTGAGCGTCTCACCGGTGACGAACCCGTTGGCGCCTTCGGGCGAGCGCCGGGCCGGGCGGTCGGTGCGCGCGCGGAGGTAGGTGTGCTGGTACTGCAGCACGTCGTAACCCGGCAGCCCCTTCGCGGCGGAGTGGGCGCGGCTGCGTTCCACCTTCCACAGGAAGTGGTTGCACACGCCCAGCAGGCCGACCGAACCGTCGGCGACGACCTGCGCGAAGCCCTCGGCGGTCTCTTCGAGCGGAACCGACCGGTCCTCGACGTGCGCGTAGAGCAGGTCGAGTTTGTCGACGCCGAGGTTTTCCCGGCTGCGGTCGACGGCTTCCTTGATCGCCTTCGGCGAGAGGCCTTCGATGTTCTCGAACTTGCCGGTGTCGGCGAAGCTCATGCCCGCGGTCTTCGCCCGCGCACCCATCTTGGTGGCGATGGTGACCTCACCGCCGATGCCGCGGTCCGCGCGCCACCGGCCGAGCAGCGCCTCGCTCTCGCCGCCCTGGGTGCCGTTGTGCCAGAACGCGTAGTTGTTCGCGGTGTCGACGAACGAACCGCCCGCCTCGACGAACCGGTCGAGGATCGCGAACGACGTCTCCTCGTCGACGCCGGTGCCGAACGGCATCGCCCCCAGTGCCAGCGCGCTCACTTCGCGCCGCGTGTCCGGGTTCAGGCCGATCGTGCGAAATTTCATGGGTCCCATCACTTCCTGCAGGTCACGGTTGGCGAGCGATCAGGTGCTCACACAACGCTATCGGAACGAATCGCGTTCTGGATCAGATTCATCACGGCTTCCCCGGAATCGACCACGTACATGTGTTCGCCGGGGAGTTCGACGGCTGCGAATCCGGCGGAGGTGAACGCCGCCCATTCGCGGATGTCTTCCACGGCAACCAGTTCGTCGCCGGTGCCGCGCAACGCCGTGATCGGCACGGCGAGGGGTTCGGTGGTGCTCGGGACGTAGTTCTCGTGCATGGTCACGTCCGCGCGCAACGCCGGGAGCAGCAGTTCACGCAGATCCGGGTGGTACAGCGCCTGATCGACATGCCCGGAAAGAACCTGGACCTGCGCGAGGAAAGCGTCGTCGTCTTCCCGGACGGACGCGCGGATCTCGTGCGGCCGTTCGGTACTGGGTCCGGGCGACCCACTGACGAACAGATGCCGGACGGACACCGAAGGCGCCAGCCGGTGCGCGAGTTCGTAGGCGAGGACGGCGCCGACGCTGTGCCCGAAAAGCACCACGTCCTGCCCGTCGGCCACGTCGGCCAGATCTTCGACGAACGCGTCCACGGCGTCCTTCACCGTGCGATACGGCTCGACGTCGATCAGCCGTTCCCGGCCGGGCAGCCGCATCGGCACGACTTCGAGACCGTCGGTGGCGAAGGCCGACCACGGGTGGAAGAACGCCGCGCCGCTGCCGCCGAAAGGCAGGCACACCAACAAGGTCATCGCGGCAGCTTCCGGTCGTACCGGATCGGCAGCCGTTCGAGTCCGCGGCTCGCCGAGTTGTCGAACCGCCACGGCAGATCCTCCGGCGCCACGGCGAGACTCAGCCCGGGCAGCCGCCGCAACAGTGTCGTGAACGCGACAGCGCCCTCGACCCGCGAAAGCGGGGCGCCGGGGCAGAAGTGCACGTTGACCCCGAACGAGAGGTGCCGGTTCGGTTTGCGCGTGATGTCCAGCTTTTCCGGATCCTCGAACACCTCCGGATCGTGGTTGGCCGAGTTGATCAGCAGGTGGACGACGCTCTCCTTGCCGATCCGCTGTCCGCACAGCTCCAGGTCCTCGGCCGCGAACCGCTGCGGCGCACGGTAAACCGGACCTTCGAAGCGCAGGAACTCCTCGATCGCCGTCGCCACCAGGTCCGGGTCGTTCTTCAGCATCGCGAACTGGTCCGGATGCCGCAGCAGCGCCTGCATCCCGTTGCCGACCAGGTTCGCGGTGGTCTTGTGACCGGCGATGATCAGGAGGATCAGTGTGGAGACGATCTCCTCGTCGCTGTAGGCCTCGTCGGCGTCGGCCGTCTTCAGGATGACGCTGACCAGGTCCTCGCGCAGATCCGCGCGCCGCTCGGCCATCAGGTCCAGCAGGTACTTCTCGACGTCGTCGCTGACCTGCTTGAGCCGGCGGTTGCCTTCCTCGTCGAGGTACGGCGCGTTGCTGAGCACCATTCCCCAGTCGTGCAGCAGCGGCCAGTCCTGGATGCGGACGCCGAGGAATTCGCAGATCACCCGCATCGGCAACTGCAGCGCGAAGTCGTTGTAGAGATCGGCGACGCCTTCGTCGGGCAACGCGTCGATCAGGTCGTCGGTGATCTCCTGGATCCGCGGGCGCAGTTCGTTCATCCGCCGCGGCACGAACGCGTTGCCGACCAGTTTGCGCAGCCGGGTGTGCTTCGGCGGGTCGGCGGTGAGCATGTTCTTGATCAGGATCGGGCTGCTCTGTTCGAGCGCCTCCCGGAACCAGCCCGGCGCGTGGTCGACGCTCTTCGACAGCCGGCGGTCGGCGAATCCCTTGCTCACCGTTTCGTAGTCGGCGATGACGTACGCCTCGGAGTTCGGCGGGTATTCGATCTGCCGCACCGGGCAGGTGCCCCGGACCTCGGCGTATCCCTCGTACGGGTTCGGGCCGGGGTGGGTGCAGAACTCGGCGGGAAGCGGGGCGGAGGTCTGCTCAGGGGTTTCCAGACTCATTTTCCATCCTCCGAAGTCGTTTGCTTGGCGAGTTCTTCAGGGGCGGGCAGGGTGCGGATCCGCTTGCTGAGGGTGGGGAGGGCGAACAGGGTCCCGGCGACGGCCATGAAGACGAAGACCCACGTCGGCCCGGCCAGGTCGAAGATCGCGCCGACGGCGAAGATGCCGATCGGCTGGGCGATCATGCCGACGAACATCACCGCGCCGATGACGCGGCCCTGCAGGTTGTCCGGGACGAGCGCGGCGATGTAGCCGTAGATCAGGGCGCCGACGACACCGGCGCGCAGGAAGATGCAGGCGACGATGATGCCCAGCGGCAACGTGCCGGGGACGAAGGTCAGCAGCACCGCGGCGACCGGGCCGATCCAGATGGCGTAGGCCATGATCACCGGCGGGCGAACGTACTTCAGGACGATCCCGGCCAGCAGCGCGCCGGTCAGTCCGCCGCCGCCCGCGATGGCGAGCGTCGTCCCGATCAGGGCTTCCGACGCGCCGCGGTCCTGGGCGGTGGCGATCAGGGCGAGGAACATCCCGGAGTGGTTGAAGGCCATGTTCGACCCCATCGCCCACAGCACCAGAGTCAGGATGATCGGCTGCTTGACGATGAACTTGAAGCCGTCGAGCATGCTGCCCTTGGGCGCGGCCTTGGTTTCGACGGTCCGCGGTGCCTGGGTCGGTTTCTTGACCAGCACCAGGATCAGCGCGGACGCGAGGAACGAGAGCGCGGCCGCGAAGAACGGCAGTGCCCGGGCGAGGGCGAAGAGCGCACCGCCGACGGGCGGGCCGGCGACCGTCGCGCCGAAGAACCGGATCTGGTTCTGCGCGGTCGCCTGCGTCAGTTGCGACGCGGGCACCAGCTGTTTGATCGCCGCCATCCCGGCCGGGTTGGACACGCCGAGGCAGGCGGCGGACAGGATCACGATGGCGAAGGTGAGCCAGATGTTGACGCCGTCGCTCATCACCAGCACCGCGAACAACGTCAGCAGCGCCAACCGCGCCAGATCGCAGACGATCATGATCAGTTTGCGGTTGAACCGGTCGGTCAGGCTGCCGCCCGGCAGGGACATCACCCCGGCCACCACCAGTTGCACCGCGCCGACAGCACCGGCGTAGGTCGCCGATCCGGTGGTCGCGAGGATCAGCAGCGGGTACGCGATCTCCGCCGCTTCCTTGCCGAAGGCGGCGAAGAACTGACTGATCCACATGGCCTGGAAATCACGGTTGCGGAAGAGCGGCTTCTCCCGGACCGGGGGTTCCGGCGCCGCCGTGACGGTGGGTTGACTCGTCGCTGTGGATTCAGCCGACATGATCCATCCTCTCGGCGCCCGCGAGAGCGCCGTGCAGTTCGCGGGCGAGGGCGCCCACATGGGGTTGCGTGAGCAGTGACCAGTGATCGCCGGGGGTGGTGAGCACCTGAACTCCGCCGCCGTACAGCGGGGCGAGACGAGCTCGGAGCCTTGCGGCCCCTCGCCGGTCCGAACCCGCCCGGAACACCAAGGCCCTGGCGGGAACGAAAGGGGGCCGGTACGGCACGAGCGCGCGTGCCTTGCCCAGCAACTGGGTGCGCAACGCGGGATTACGCCGCACCTCGCGGCCGACGACGCCGAACCCGAAGGCCGCGTCGACCAGGGTCCGCCCGTGGCTCAGCAGGAAATCGGGGTGGACGGCCATCGGCAGATCACGCCGTCCCTGCACGAAACCGTCGAGGCCGATCACCGTGTCGACGTCGTGGCCTCGCCGGATCAGCTGCCGTGCGACCTCGTGCGCCAGCACCGCACCGAACGACCAGCCACCGAGGACGTATGGCCCGGACGGCTGTGTCCGCAGGACCGCGTCGACGTAGTGGGTGGCGATCGTGTCGATGCTTTTCTCTTGGGTGACCGCGATTTCGAGCCCGTACACCGGCCGCGATCCCGCCAGTTCCTCGGCGAGCGCGCGATAACTGAGCGCACTGCCGGCGGAATCCGCGATGAGCATCAGCGGGCGCCCAGGACCGTCTTCGTGGAAGGTGACGACGTCGACGGCGTGCCGCGGCCCCGAATCCGTCGTACGTTCCGCGACGAGCCGTGACAGGCGGCCGAAGGTGGCTTCCTCGTCGAACTCGGCCACCGGCACGGACGCGCCGGTGCGCTCACGGATCTTCGACATCAGGTTCACCGCCATCAGCGATTCACCGCCGAAGGCGTAGAAGTCGTCCGCAGCGTCCACCGAGGGAACACCGAGCGCGGCGCACCACAGTTGCTCCACCGTGGACTCACCGGGTCTGTCCATAGTGGATTTGGCCGGTGCCGGCCTCCGGCGCGCGGCAGCGAGTTCCGGTGCCTCGTCACTGAAGGGATAAGTCGGCAGCGAGACCGGGTGACCGGATTTCTCCAGCAGCCCGGTGACGGCGTCCGCACCGCGTTCCCACAGTGAACCGAGCGCTCGCAGCACACCGCGTTCGCCGTCCTCGGCCCGTCCCAAGAGCGGCACGGTGACATGGCCTGGCTTCCAGCCCGCGTGACGGCGAAGTGTGGCCAGCATGGAAGTTCCCGGCCCGAGTTCGAGGAAGGTGTCGCAGTCGGACGCGAGCAGGGTGCCCGCGCAGGCCTCCAGCAGGACCGGACTGCGCAACTGCCCGGCCCAGTATTCGGGGCCACGTAACGACTCCGGATCCGCCCAGTCACCCGAGGTGTTGGACACCAGCCGGATCCGCGGCACCGAGTTCGGCGCGGCGGCGACGGCTTCGGCCAGTTTGTCCGCAGCGGGATTCATCAGCGTGCTGTGGAAGGCGCGCGGGATGTCGAGGATCCGGACGTCGAGCCCGGCGAGGGTGTCGCCGTCGAGCAGCCGGGTCATCTCCGCTTCCGGACCCGAGACGACGACGCGGCCTGGACCGCGCACGGCCGGCGAAAGTTCGCCGAACCCGTCGCGTACCAAGCGATTCGCGAGGTCGTCCGCATCGGCGCCGACGGCGGCCATCCGGCCGGGACGCGTGGCCAGCATCGCGGAAGCCCGCAGGTGGACGAGATCCACGGCGTCCGGCAGCGCCCAGACGCCGGCCAGCGCGGCGGGCGCGTACTCGCCGATGCTGTTGCCGAGCATGGCGGACGGCCGGATCCCGAGCTCGAAAAGCTGTTTGCCCAGCGCGTAGCCGACGGCGAACAGCCCGACCTGATGCGGCACGAGTTGGGAGAACCAGGCCGGATCGGCGTCCTCGGCGACGATCGGTGAAAGGTCGAGTCCGTGCCGTTCCCTTACGAGGTCACGGATTTCGTCGAAACCGTCCCGGAATCCGGGCAGCAGCCGGTGGGCCGCCGCACCTGCAGGATGGGTCAGCAGGCCGTGCCCGGGGAAGACGAACGCGACCTTGTCGAGCGTTCCGGGCACGGACGCCCCCGGCGCGGCGAGCAGGGCGGCAGCCTCGGCGGTGTCGTCCGCGACGACGGTCTGCCGGTGCTGGTAGACGCGGCGCGACGCCAGGGTGGCGGCGACCTCGGGCAGGTTCAGGTCCGGTGTGGTGCGCAGATGCTCGGCGAGGTTCGCGCGCATCCGGCCGAGGGCTTCCGGCGCCGCCGCGGACAAAGTCAGCACGCGACGTCCGCCGCGCACGGGCGATGCCGTCTTGGTCGGCGCCTCTTCGAGGATCACGTGTGCGTTGGTGCCGCCGACACCGAAAGAGCTGACGCCGGCGAGCCTGCCTTCGCGACCGGTCCACGGTTCCGTGCGCGTGCTCACCACGAACGGCGTGGAGTCCAGCTCCAGCAAGGGATTCGGTCGGCTGAAGTGCACCGACGGCACCAGTTCCCGATACCGCAGCATGAGCACGGCCTTGATCAGGCCCGCGACACCGGCGGCGGATCCGGTGTGGCCGAGGTTGCTCTTGACCGCGCCGAGCCGGCACCAGCCGACGGCGTCGGTCTCCGCCTGGAAGACGTCGGTGAGCGCCTGGACCTCGATCGGGTCACCGATCCGGGTGCCGGTGCCGTGCGCCTCCAGGTACCCGATGTCGCGCGGGTCGACGCCGGCCAGTTGCTGCGCGTAGCGGATGAGTTCGCTTTGTCCCTCGACCGAAGGCGCGGTGTAACCCATCTTCTCCGCGCCATCGTTGTTGATCGCCGAACCGCGGATCACCGCGAGCACGCGGTCTCCGTCGCGCCGCGCGTCGGCCAGCCGCTTGAGCACGACCACGCCGACGCCTTCACTCGGGACGGTGCCGCCCGCCTGTTCGTCGAACGTGCGGCAATGTCCGTCCGGGGACAGGATCCCGCCGGGTTCGTGCAGGTAGCCGCGTTCGCCGTCGCCGATGACCGCGACACCGCCCGCGAGCGCGAGGTCGCATTCGTCGCCACGCAGGCTCGCGGCCGCCATGTGCACGGCGGTCAGCGAGGTGGAGCACGCCGTCTGGACGGTGACCGCGGGGCCGCGGAGGCCGAGTTTGTAGGCCACTCGCGTCGCCAGGAAGTCGGGCCCGAGCCCGATGTAACGTGCGAGCTCGCCGAGTTCGCCGTCCGGCTCGGCGGTGACCTGGTCGGCCCCGCCGTACACGCCGATCCAGCCGGGGAAGCGGGCCGGGTCGACGGCCGCGTCGTCGAGCGCCGCCACCACGCATTCCAGGAAGACCCGCTGCTGCGGATCGATACTCGCCGCTTCCGCCCGGCTGTAGCCGAAGTAGGTCCAGTCGAACCCGCGGGTCCCGGTCAGCAGGCCCATCGCCGGGACGAATTCCGGGCGCCGCACCAGATCCGGGTCACCGCCGCCGGCGAGGATGTCCTCCGGATCCAGCCGGCTGATGCCCTCCGCTCCCCCGCGCAGCAACGACCAGAACCGGCCGAGGTCGGGTGCGCCCGGATAGCGGCACGCCATGCCGATGACGGCGATCGGCTCCTGTTTGGCCGCGGTCATGACGCGCTCGCGAGCAGTTTGCCCAAGCCTTCCGGCGTCGGGTCGCGCAGGAAGTCACGGACCTTGAGGATCGCCCCGGTCCGTTCCTTGGCCAGCGTCACCAGCCGGATGGCCGCCATCGAATTCCCGCCGACGGTGAAGAAATCGGTCTCCGGGGTGATCGCCTCACCCGGTTCGCCGATCGCCTCGGTGAACATCGCGATCGCCGGGCCGAGGTCGTTCTCCCGTTTCGGGGCGGCGGTCGCCGGGACGGCGATCGCGGCCAGGGCGCGGCGGTCGACCTTTCCGTTGCCCGTCACCGGGATCCGCTCGACCAGCGCCCACAGCGTCGGGACCATGTAGGTCGGCAACCGTCCTGAAAGGACATCGCGCAGCTCCGCGGTACCGAAGGTGGTGCCGGGTACCGGGACGACAGCGGCCATCAACCGCTTCTCCGCGCTGTCCCCGTCGGTGACCGCGACGACGGCGTCCTGCACGCGCGGGTCCGCGGTGAGCGCGTCGCTGATCGCGGACAGTTCGACGCGGTAGCCGCGCAGCTTCACCTGGTCGTCGCGACGGCCGAGGTACCGGACCCGGCCCCGCGTGTCGATGCGCACCAGATCCCCGGTGCGGTACAGGCGTTCCGGTACGTCCGGCGAGAACTCGCCGAACGCGCGAGCGGTTTCCGCCTCGTCGCCGAGATAGCCGTCGGCGAGGCCGAGTCCGCTGGTGTACAGCTCGCCGACCGCACCCGGCGGCACGATCCGATGGCGTGAGTCCAGGACGTACACCCGCGTCCCGGGCAACGGCGTGCCGATCGGCAGCGGACCGTCGACCTCGTCGGCGTCGGTCACCGAATACGTCGTGGTGAAGGTGGTGTTCTCGGTCGGCCCGTAGCCGTTGGTGATGACCAGGCCGGGGAATCGCCGCAGCACCCGGGCGACGTGTTCGTGCGGTACGACGTCGCCGCCGGAGAGCAGTTGCCGCAGTCCGGCGAACGCGTCACCCGCGAACTCCTCGACCAGGCGGAACAGGCCGGCGGTGAGCCAGGCGACGGTGACTTCGTTGTCCAGCAGGAATTCGCCGAGTTCGGTGGGCGTCGGCAGGCCCGCCGGGTAGACCTCGAGCGTGGCCCCGGTCAGCAGCGCGCCCCAAAGCTCCAAAGTGGACGCGTCGAACGCGAGCGGGGAGAGCCGCAGCACCCGCTCTTCCGGGCCGAGCCGGACGTAATCCGCCTCGTGCACCAGCCGGACGATCGCGCGATGCGGAACACAGACGCCTTTCGGCTGTCCGGTCGAGCCGGAGGTGAAGGCGACATACGCGAGCCTGGTCGTGTCCGGATCCACCGGCGGCTCGACGGTTTCCCGCTCATCCCAGGACTGCTCCCAGGAGTCCACCACGAAGATCCCTTGTTCACGAAGGCGTTCGGAATGCCCGGCGGGAACGAGCGCCGCGGTGGGAGCGGCGGACTTCACGATCTTGGCCGAGTGTTCGACAGGAACGTTCAGATCGACACCGACGTAGGCCGCGCCCGCCCAGACGACGCCGAGCACCGCGACGGCTTCGGCGACCGACCGGTCCAGCCCGACGAGCACGCGGTCACCGGGCAGCACACCGGCCAGACGCAGCAGCTGCGCCTGACGTGCGGCGGCCGCGGCGAGTTCGCCGTAG
The DNA here is from genome assembly GCF_013870525.1 of Amycolatopsis pittospori. Classification (GTDB taxonomy): domain Bacteria; phylum Actinomycetota; class Actinomycetes; order Mycobacteriales; family Pseudonocardiaceae; genus Amycolatopsis; species Amycolatopsis pittospori. Next base: position 13,542 of record NZ_JACBXD010000076.1, on the reverse strand, counting down.
CTCAGCTGGACTTCGCCTTCCCGCACCGCGATCGCGTCCGGGTTCCGGCGCACGACGTCGCGGAAGAGTTCGTCGATCGACGTGGCCGGGAAATCCTCCCGGGTCTGGTTGATGCCGTCGAGCAGCGCCCGCCGCTCCGGCGACAGGCACCGGATCTCCTCGACAGCGACGTCACCGGCGGCGGCGAGCTGTTCGGCAGCGGCCAGGAAGTCGGCGACGAACCCTTCGGCGTCGGCGGAACCGAACACCGCCGTCGCGTATTCGAGATGACCGCCCAGCGCCGGTTCGGACCGGCCGATCAGCAGCGAGAGGTCGAACTGCGCGCCACCACCATGGCCCTCTTCGACGCGCAGCGCGGCGTCCGAGGTCGTGATCCGTTGCGGGACAAGCTGATCATGCATGCCGAACGACACCTGGACCAGCGGGTGACAGCCCAGTGCGCGTTCGACCCCGAGCCGGGTGACCAGTTCGTCGAAGGGCAGGTCGCCCGCGTCGATGCTCTGCCCGAGCGACTGGTGCACCGAACGCAGGTACTCCGCGACGCTCGCGTCTTCGGCGACGTCGATCCGGACCGGGACCAGATTCCCGGCCACCGCCACGAGTTCTTCGAGATCCGCGCTTCCGCGGCCGGTGAGCGGCACGCCGACCAGCAGATGACGCGCCCCGGTCCAGCGGCTCAGTGCCAAACCGAAGGCACCGAGCAGGAACGCGAACGGCGTGATGCCCAGCGCGCGGGCCCGTTCGGAGACCGCCGCGCTCGCGGACGCGCCGAAATCGACCGGTCTCCGCGCGCCCGCCGCGTCCTGGATCGGGGGACGCGGCCGGTCGGACGGGAGTTCCAGGATCGACGGCACCCCGTCGAGGTGCTTGATCCAGAACTCCGCCTGCCGGTCCCATTCCCCGCCGGCGCGGGCTTCCTCTTGATGGCGCAGAAGAACCCGGGGAGACACACCGGGCTCCCCTGCGGTCTCGGTCGCCCCGGTGGCCAGGGCGTCGTACTGTGCGAACACCTCGTTCAGCAGCAGGCCGACCGACCAGCCGTCGAGCACCATATGGTGCGCGACCAGCACGACGGCCTGACCCCCCGCGGTGCCTTCGACCCGCAGGAACCGGTACGCCGGGGCGTCGGCCAGGTCGAACGGGCGCCGTCCGTGCCGGGCCGCGAGCGAACGCACGCGTTCTTCGAACTCTCCCGCTTCCCCGTCCCAGGTATGGATCTCGATCGACGGGGAGTGCGGGTCGAGCACCTCGGGTACGACGTCGTCCCCGTCGCCCCGGTAGACCGTGCGCAGTCCTGGATGCCTGGACACGGTCCGCGCGACAGCACGCTCGAACCGCTCCGGGACCAGCGTCCCGCGCTCCACGAAACAGGTGAAGACCAGGTTGTACGGCGATCCCCCGGTGACCCGCTCGATCAGCCACATACCGCGTTGGGCATGGGAAACCGCTTCGTCCGGAAGTGCTCCCCCGCGGACGTGCCCGCCGACGGGGACGGCGTCGGCGAACACGTCGGCGACCGGGATGTCACTCAGCAGCGCGGCCACCGGGATCCGCAGCCCGAGCTTCTCCTGCGTGATCGCGGCGAGCTTCAGTGCGCGCAGCGAATCCCCGCCGAGGCCGACGAAACTGGTGGTGGCGAAGGTGCCGGCCTCGATGTCCTGGCCGAGGACGGCGGCGGCGTACTCGTTGAACGTCATGGCTCACTCCGGTCGCGAGGATGGGCTGGCTGGTCCGGGGTCAGGACTGCGGTTCGACCGCGCGCCGTTCGCGGACGGCGCCGAGCAGGCGCTCACGGCTGCCGCGTCCACCGCCTGCCTGCTTCTTCTCCGCGTTGACCAGCAGATCGGCGTGCCCGCGCACGGTTCCGGCGCGGAACAGGTCGACCGTCTTCACCATCCGGCCGGACACCTCGCGCAGCTTCTCCACCAGCACCACCAGGCGCAGCGAATCGCCGCCGGCGTCGAAGAAGCTGACGTCGTCGCCGAACTCCTTGTTGTCGAGCACCTCGCTCCAAACGCCGCGGACGAGGTCGAGGCGCACGGCCGGGTCTTCGAGGTCGAGGGCTTCGGTGGCGGGCTTGAGCACGGTTTCCTCCGGGGATCGGGCGAGATCCGCGACACCGCGCCGCAGATCGAGAAGCAGGCCGTCGATCGTCTTGTCGGTGAAGAGATCGGCGGGGTAATCGAGGGTCAGTTCCAAGCGGGAGTCCGCCGTGACGTGCACGAACAACGCGAGATCCCACTTGCTGTACTGGGGTTCCAGTGGTTTGAACCGGCCGACGACGCCGGGCGCGAGGTCGAAGGGCGCGGGTACTTCGGCGAGGTTCACCAGAACCGGGGTCAGCGGCAGCCTGCCGACGTCGCGCTCGTCGTCCAGTTCCGCGGCGAGCGCGTCCAACGGGACGTCGGCGTCGATGAACGTCTCCATGCCGGAGTTCCTGGCCTCACGCAGGAGTTCGCGCCAAGTCGTCTTCTCGTCGAGGCGGATCCGCAGGACGAGGGTGGACATGAACATCCCGACGACGCCCGTGGACACGGGGTCGTCGCGGCCGGGCCAGACCACGGAGAAGAGGAAGTCGCGTTGCCCGCCTCGGCGCGCCAGGGTCGCGGCGAGGATCGCGACGCCGGTCATGAACGCGGTGCAGCCGGCTTCCGCGGCCGCCGCCAGGACCTGCGCGGAGACGTGGGCGTCGAAACCGGTGCGGGCGTCGGCGCCGATCATGGACAGCTCGGCGTCCGGACGGCGGTCGTAGGGCAGGTCCACCGTGGTCGGAGCGCCCCGCAGACGCTCGACGGCTTCCGCGATCCGGGGCGCGAGCTCGCCTTCCGGGATCGGTACCTGCACCAGCGCGGGGTGGACCGGTTCGGGGAGCAGCACTTCCTCGCCGGCCAGCGCACCGCGATAGAGCTCGCCGATCTCGTCGAGCAGCAGCTTCCGCGACGTGGCGTCGAAGACGATGTGGTGCACGGTCAGCACGAAGAGCGTCGTTTCCGGGCCCACACGGATGATCTCCGCTCGCGCCGGCGGCTCGTCACCGAGATCGAAGGGCGTGTAGCAGAGAACCTCCACGAGTCGCTTCAGCTCGTCAGTGGTCCAGTCCTCCTCCACGGCGTCGAGGAAACCGGCCTCCGCGGGCTCGCCGTCGGTCCGGTACTCCACCCGGCGGTGGGTGGTTTCGAGCCGGAATCGCGCACACAGGGCGGGATGCCGCGCCAAAGCCGTGCTGACGGCGTCCGCCAGCACGGCGTGGTCGAGCGGTCCAGTGAATTCGATGACCGACGGGATCAGGTACGTCGGCCGCAGCCGGTCGATCCGGTCGACGATCCAAATGCCCTGCTGGGTGGGCGTGGCGACATGCCAGAGACTGGCCGATTCAGATGGCATTATTCTGCCGCTTCCCCCGGTCGGTGAACAGCATCAACAATAGGAATAAAGGCACAGCGGAAAAGTGGAACCACATTCACGCGGTGGCTGAATTCCCCCCAGAAATCGAACCCCCATTTGCCATCACGACGCTACGAGGGCACTGCTGGGACTGTCAACTCGTCCATTCGTGGACTTCCCACCGCTGAACGACGAAAGCAGTGATTCGGACACCCTTGACACTGCTCGAACACGCGTGCTTGACTCGGCCGACATCTGGGGTTGAAGCAACACGGGCAGCAAAGTGCTGTTGGTAAAGTGTTGCGCTGTCAAAGGAAGGGCCGCACAAGGATGTCCGGCCTCCTCCATTTGAGCGACCTGTCGCCCTCTTATTCATTAGCCCATTGGGCGCAATGGCGACTGAGGTGTTCGGCGTACGTAATCACTGTGCCGTTCGGGTGCGGATAAAGCATCGCGGTTCGTCGTGGAATGAAGGGAACGCGCGCATGACGGTCGAGGACACCACCAGGGGTTGTCCGGTGCATTTCGGTGGCGCCGACCTGGTCGACCCATTCCTGTACGCCGACGGGGACGCACATTCGATATGGCGTGAACTGCGCGAACAGGACGGGCTGACCTGGCATCAGGTCGACGCCGATCGCGGCTTCTGGTCGGTGGTGAAGTTCGCCGACACCGACTTCGTCATGCGCACCACGGAACTGTTCACCTCCGAACGCGGCACCATGCTCGAACTGCTCGGCATGGACGATCCGGCCGGCGGCAAGCAACTCGTCGTCACCGACCCGCCGCGGCACACGATCATGCAGGCGCGGTTGAAGAAGGCGCTCGCGGTCCGCGCGGTGGACAAGCAGCGCGACATGGTCCGGGAGCTGGTGCTCGATCTCATCACCCCACTGGGTGATGGCGGCGTCTTCGATTTCGCGCAGGCCATGATGACCATGCCGATGGCGGTCACCGGGCGCATGATCGGTCTGCCCGAAGAGGACTGGCCGTGGCTGACGAAGCTCACGAGCGCCTGTGTGGCCGCCGACGATCCCGAGTTCCAGATCGCGGACGGCAAGGACGCGACGCTCGCCGCCGCGCACCGGGAACTGTTCGTCTACTTCCAGGACCTGGTGTCGTTCCGGCGCGACCACCTCAGCGACGACCTGCTCAGCGTGCTGATCTCGACCGAGTTCGAGGGCAGGCACATGTCGTCGAGCGAGATCGTGGCGAACTGCTACAGCCTGCTCCTCGGCGCGAACGTGACCACGCCGCACGCGCCGAACTTCGTGTTCGCGGAGTTCATCGAATCCGGTGTGCTCGAAGACTGGACTCGGCATCCGGAGGCCGGGCAGACCGCCGTCGAAGAGGCACTGCGCTGGTCATCGCCGGTCAACCACATGCTGCGCTACGCCACCGAAGACGTCGTCCTGCGCGACACCAAGATCGCCGCCGGCGACGCGGTCGTCGTCTGGCTCGGCTCGGCGAACCGCGACGAAGAACAGTTCCCGGACGCGGACACCTTCGACATCCGGCGCAAACCGAACAAGCACCTCGCGTTCGGCATCGGGCCGCACTACTGCGTCGGGCACAGCGTGGCGCGGATGAGCATCCGGATCCTGTTCGAGGAACTGCTGAGCCGGTTCCACGACTTCGCACCGGCGGGCAAACCGGAGCGGATCACGTCGAACTTCGTGTCCGGGTACAAGCGGGTGCCGATCACCGCCGTCAAGCGATAGCAAAGGTCCCTTGCTCTCTTTCCGCAGGTCAGCGGGCACGAGGAGAGCAAAGGTCCCTTGCTACCCCTGAGGCCGGACGAACGGGAACAGCACCGTCTGCCGGATCGAAGCCCCGGTCAGCATCATCAGCAATCGGTCGATGCCGATGCCGAGTCCGCCGGTCGGGGGCATGCCGTGTTCGAGCGCGAGCAGGAAGTCCTCGTCCAGTTCCATCGCCTCGACGTCCCCGCTCGCCGCGCGCAGTGACTGGGCCTCCAGCCGCCGCCGCTGTTCGAGCGGGTCGGTCAGTTCGGTGTACGCCGTGCCGACCTCCGAGCCGAACGCGATCAGGTCCCAGCGCTCGGCCAGCCGGGGATCGACCCGGTGCTGCCGGGTCAGCGGCGACACGTCGGTCGGGTAATCGGTGTAGAAGGTCGGCAGTACGGTCGCACCCTCGACGAGGTGCTCATGCGCCTTCAGCACGAGATCGCCGTGACCGGCCTCCTCGTTCACCGGCACCCCGGCCGCGCGGCACAACCGGCGGAGCTCGTCGACCGAAGTGCCCGCGTCGATCTTCTCCCCGAGCGCCGCGGAAACGGCTTCATGCACCGGGATCACCGGCCAGTCACCGGAGATGTCGTACTCGACGACCGTCCCGTCCGGACCGGGCCGACGCACGACCTGAGCGCCGTACGCGGCTTCGGCGGCGTGCTGCACGAGTTCCCGCGTCAACGTCCGCATCGTGTTGTAGTCGGCGTACGCCTGGTATGCCTCCAACATGGTGAATTCGGGGTTGTGCGTCGCGTCGACACCTTCGTTGCGGAAGTTCCGGTTCAGCTCGAAAACCCGCTCGACCCCGGCCACGCACAGCCGCTTCAGGTACAACTCGGGCGCGATCCGCAGGTACATCCGCATGTCGTAGGCGTTGATATGCGTGACGAACGGGCGCGCGTTGGCGCCGCCGTGCACGGTCTGCAGCATCGGCGTCTCGACTTCGAGGTAGTCGCCCTGGTGCAGCCGCTCCCGCACCGCGCGCACCACGGTCGAGCGCATCCGCAGCATCGCCGTCGAATCCGGGTTCACCGCGAGGTCGAGGTAGCGCTGACGCACCCGCGTCTCCGGGTCGGTGAGGCCCTTTCGCTTGTCCGGCAACGGATGCAGGCTCTTCGCCGTGACGGTCCACTCGTCGACGAGCACGGAAAGTTCGCCACGCCGAGACGTCACGACCTGCCCGCTCACGCCGACGTGGTCACCGAGATCGACCCCGTGCCGCCAGCCGCCGAGGTCGAGCACCGTGGCGTCGAGCATCAGCTGGATCTCGCCGCTGAAGTCCTTGACCCGCGCGAAACAGAGCCCGCCGAGGTTGCGCATCGCGAGCACCCGGCCGGCGACACGGACTCGGTGGCCGGTGTGACTGTCGGGGCCCAGGTCGCCGAACTTGGCGACGACCTCGCCGAGCAGATCCTCGCGGGCGAAACCGACCGGATACGGATCGATTCCGGCTTCCCGCAAGCGATCCAGCTTCGCCATCCGCACGCGGACCTGCTCCGGACGCCGCACCTGTTTCGGCGCCGGAGTGGCCGCGTTCGCCTCGATGCGGTGGACTTCGGCGACGAACTCGTCGGTGACGGTCTCCAGTTTCAGCGCCCGTCCCGACCGTCCTGTCGGGACGAATCCTTCGAGTGCGCCGGCGACGATGCCGACCCGCGGCAACCGGCGGGCCGAGGAGTAGCAAAGGAACCGCGGTTCCCAATCCGGTCCGTACTTGGCGTTGGACCGGTAGAGCGATTCCAGCTGGAAGAAGCGCGACGCCATGCTGAGGACACCACGCCAGGCACGCAGCACCGGCCCGGCACCGATCCGCTCGCCCTCGGAGAAGACGGCGCGGAACATCGCGAAGTTCAGCGAAATCCGTTGCGCGCCAAGATGCGAACTCGCCGCCACGACCTCGGCGATCATGTATTCATTGAGCCCGTTTTCGGCGTCCCGGTCACGCCGCATCAGATCCAGCGAAAGGCCTCGGCGACCCCACGGGACGAACGACAGCATGCCGCGAAGCTCGCCTCGGGCGTCGTAAGCCTCCACCATCACACTGCGGCCGTCGCTCGGATCGCCGAGCCTGCCGAGCGCCATCGAGAAGCCGCGTTCGGTCTCCGCGCCGCGCCATTGCTGCGCCTGCAGCAGCAGCTGTGCCATCTCGTCGGCCGGGATTTCGCTGTGCCGCCGGACTTTCGTGCTGTATCCGGCTCGCTCGATCCGTTTGACCGCTTGCCGGACCGAGCGGCGCTCAGGACCGGCGAGGCTGAAGTCGCGGACGTCGAGGACCGCTTCATCGCCGATTTCCAGCGCGCGCAGACCCGCGTCGGCGTACACCTTCGCGCCGCGTTCGCTCGCGCCGAGCACGCCGGGCGTCCAACCGTAAGTGCGTGCTTCGTTCAGCCAGGCGCGGACCGCGTCGGGCCAGGCGTCGGGGTCGCCGATGGGGTCGGCACTCGCGACACTGGTGCCGGCGAGTACCCGGTAGGCCACGGCGGCGCGGCCGTTCGGCGAGAAGACGACGCTCTTCTCCCGCCTAGTGGCGAAATATCCCAAGGAGTCGTCTTCGCCGTGTTCGGCGAGAAGGCGGCGTACGCGTAGTTCTTCTTCGTCCGTCCTCAAGCGACGGCTGCGTACGCCGCGGAAGAGTGTGTACAGCGCAGCCGTCGCGACAGCGGTCGCACTGAGGTCGAGGACGAGATCGAGCCAGGCGGGTCCCTCGCCGATTCCGACGCGACGCAGCTGGATGTTCTCGCCGGTCGTGTGGTTGACCACCCACGCGAACCGCTCCCAGGTGTCGGCGAGACGTCCGGGGAAGGCCTCGCTCAGGCCCCAGCCGACGAGGATGACCGCGGCCAGTCCGCCGAACAGCATGGTGAGGCCGTCGCGCCAGGCACTCGGCGCGAGCCGGGCCGGGAACGCGGGCCGCAGGATCCAGAGGAGCCCGATCATGCCGATCGAGATCAGGTCGGCGATGGCCAGCACCCACACTTGGTGCGGGATGTGCCGGACCTGCCACGGACCGAGTTTCAGCAGCTCGGGCCACCACAGGAGGGCGGCCTGGAAGGCCAGGGTCACCGCCAGTCCGCCGAACTGGAACAGCAGCAGCGTGTAGAGCGCGGCGCGTTTACGGCGGCGGAGCGCGGCGCCGAGGACGACGAGCAGCAGGACGATCACGAGACTCGCGTTCGTCGGAATGCTCAGTGCCGAGAAGGCGATGTCGCCGGCCTTGAGCACTGGCCCCTTCACGCCGCCCACGAGGAGGAGGATCACCGAGAAAACGGCCGCGAGCTGCACGAGGGTGGCGACGATGCCGCCCGCCCTCGCCTTCCACGGCGAGACACGGCTCGCTGGGTTTCCCATTCTGGCCTTTCGCGGTACACACAGGTGATCGACAGCTGCTATTACTTGACGTCACACAACCCCGTGTGGTTGTCAACGATCATCATCCTCTGGTCTCAATTTCGTCATCCGCGGGCGTGACGCTGCGCCGACACCGCGGTGTGAAGCTGGTCGCAGGGCCTTGGGGGCCTCATCCCCGCGTGTCACGCTTTGAACTGTTCAGCTCCACGACCCGGGGACCTCTTCGAGGCCTCGAGGGAAGGACGGTCGACAAGGATGTCTGCCACCGAAAAGGACACCGGCGAACTCACCGCCCCATACGGGACCGGCGCCGCGCCCCAGGCCGCGCCGGGGAAGAAAGTCCGGGTTCATCACCTTCGCGAGATGAAGCAACGCGGCGAAACCTGGCCGATGCTCACCGCCTACGACATGTACACCGCCGCACTGTTCGACGAGGTCGGCATTCCCGTGCTGCTCGTCGGGGACTCCGCGGCGAACAACGTCTTCGGCTACGACACGACACTTCCGGTGACCGTGGACGAGCTGCTCCCCCTGGTCCGCGCGGTGACCAGCTCGGTGAAGCGGGCACTGGTCGTGGCCGACCTGCCGTTCGGCTCGTACCAGCTCTCGCCGCAGCAGGCGCTGGAAACGTCGGTGCGGTTCATGAAGGAAGGCCGCGCGCACGCGGTGAAGCTCGAAGGCGGACGGAAGTTCGCACCCCACGTCGAGGCACTGACGTCGGCCGGCATCCCGGTGATGGGACACATCGGATTCACTCCGCAGAGTGAACACAATCTGGGCGGCTACCGAGTCCAGGGACGCGGTGAAGCGGCCGACGCGCTGCTCGCCGACGCATCGGCTCTCGAAGAAGCCGGCGCCTTCTCGGTCGTCATGGAGATGGTGCCCGCCGAAGCCGCGAAGCGGATCACGCACGAACTGACCATCCCGACCGTCGGCATCGGCGCCGGTCCGGACTGCGACGCGCAGGTACTCGTCTGGCAGGACATGGCCGGGCTTCGGCGCGGGAAAGCACCTCGGTTCGTGAAGAGGTACGCCGATCTGGCCGGGGTGCTCGCGGGCGCCGCGACCGCGTTCGCGGAAGACGTCCGGCGAGGCGAATTCCCGGCCGCGGAGCACTCCTTCCACGACTGACGCGGCCCCGACCTGTAGAAAGAGAGCAAGGGACCTTTGCTCTCTTCTCGCGCTCGTCACGTCTGACGGCCTTGACCACTCGCAGCCCGAACGTCCGTGAAGGCCTCCTTCCCTACTCTCACGGTAGGGAAGGAGGCCTTCACGGACAGAGCGCGACCCAAAGCGATAGCAAAGGTCCCTTGCTCTCTTTTCGGGGCGGCCCACCCTCCTTTAGTTGTTCACATATATGAACTTCAATCATGTCCTTGACTCGCATTCGTAAAGAGGCTTAACGTCTAGCCCGTCGCCGCCACGACTGAGCTTCGATCCCTCGACGAGGAGGACAACGGATGCGTGTTCGTGAGCGGGTCCTGGCCATCGCGACCGGTGCCGCCATGCTGGCGACGTTGGCGGCGTACCCCGCACAGGCTGCGACAGTCCGCGTAGGGACTTCGGCGGAGCTGTCGGCGGCACTCGCTTCGGTCACCTCCGGCACCATCATCGAGCTCGCGGCCGACACGACCTTCACCGGGAACTTCAAGGCGGCGAAGAGCGGCACCTCCAGCAGCCGGATCACACTGAAGGGCCCGAGGAGCGCGGTCATCAAGGCCTCCGCCGGCCGCACCCTCGAACTGACCGGTAGCTACTGGAACCTGACCGGCTTCACCATCACAGGTGGCCAGAAGGGGCTGATGGCGACCGGCGTCAAGAACACGGTCGTCGACGGCGTCAAGGTCACCGGTGTCGGCCACGAGGGCATCCACTTCCAGTACACGAGCACCGACAACGTCGTGAAGAACTCCGAGGTCACCGACACCGGCCGCGAGTACGCGGGTTACGGCGAAGGCATTTACTTCGGCTCCGCGAACGGCAACTGGCCGGGCGGCACACCCGACCGCAGCGACCGCAACAAGGCGCTGAACAACAAGATCGGCCCGAACGTGCGGGCCGAGTCGATCGACATCAAGGAAGGCACCACCGGCGGCGAACTGCGCGGCAACGTCTTCGACGGGACCGGGCAGAGCGGCGAGCACTTCGCCGACAGCTGGGTGGACATGAAGGGCAACAACTACGTGGTCGCGGACAACCGGGGCAGCAAGGTCTTCGTGCACAACGCGACCTACGGCGGCTTCGAGGTCCATGTCCAGCTCGACGGCTGGGGCCGCAACAACACCTTCTCCGGCAACACCGCGGACGTGCAGTCCAGCTACGCGTACGGCTTCTATCTCGTGAAGGCCGCTACGGGGAACAAGGTCTGCGCGAGCAACAAGGTGACCGGTGCCGGGAAGGGATTCGCGAACGTGGCCGCCACGACGGGCTGCTGACGCGACCGAAGACCGGGGGCCCGCTCAGCCCGGCGGCGGGGGCGGGCCCCCACCCTTCGGACACTCGCCGATTCAGGCAGAGTGTCCTTATGGACGACCTGTACCCGCCGATCCACGTACGCGCCGAGGGCATGCTCGACGTCGGCGACGGGCACCGGATCTACTGCCAGGAGGCAGGGAACCCGGACGGAAAACCGGTGGTCGTCCTGCACGGAGGCCCTGGTAGCGGCATTTCGCCGATGGCCCGGCGGCACTTCGACCCCGACGCCTACCGCGTGATCCTGTTCGACCAGCGCGGCACCGGCAAGAGCACGCCGCACATCAGCGAACCGGACGTCGACCTGTCGGTGAACACCCTCTGGCACCTCGTCTCGGACATGGAAAAGCTGCGCGAACGGCTGAATCTGGAGCAATGGCAGGTCTTCGGTGGCTCCTGGGGCGCGACCCTCGCGCTCGCGTACGCCGAAACCCACCCGAGCCGGGTCACCGAACTCATCCTCCGCGGCGTCTTCACCGTCCGCCGCAGTGAACTCGACTGGATCTACGGCGGCGGCGCCGCGAACCTCTTCCCCCGTGAGTGGGAAGCGTTCCTCGCACCGATCCCCGAAGAGCGCCGCGACGACCCGATGTCGGCCTACCGCGAACTCGTCTATCACCCCGATCAGGCGATCCGGGAACGCGCGGCTGTCGCTTGGAGCGTCTGGGAAGGCGCGACAGTCTGCCTCCGGCCAGATCCGGCGTTCCACAACCAGTACGCGTCGCCGGACTTCGCCGTCACCTTCGCGCGGCTGGCGCTGCACTACTTCTGCCATGGAGCTTGGCTTGAGGACGGGCAGCTGATCCGGGAAGCCGGGAAGCTGTCCGGGATCCCGGGTGTCATCGTGCAGGGGAGATACGACGCCGTGTGCCCGCCAGTGACGGCTTACGAACTGCATCAGGCCTGGGCGGACTCGAAGCTGGAGCTGGTGGAGGCGGCAGGCCATGCGGTTACGGATCCGGGGATGCTGGCCGCGATCCGGGCCGCGACGGACTCTTTCCGAGGAGTCTGATCGAGATCACCGACTTCCTCCTCGACGTCTTCAAGCAGGCGAGTCACGCTGAATAATTGCAAAATTCCGCATGGAACAGGTGGATTTATCCCAGCCTTGCACGTCAGCCCTCTCCAGCCCCCTTAGTGCCGCACACCCATTCCATCAATCTTTGAATCTCTGATTCTATCTGACTAGCCGCCACATCGCGGGAGTACTTCTCGCGCGGCTCGGAATCCGAATTGTAGTCAATGGTTGAAACCTGCATTTCTCCCGACCCCCAAACGGTTAAATAGAAGCCCTTGTCTCCGTTTCCAACATAGACACCGAAGGAATTCTTTTCCAGCCCTTTCAAGGAGTCGAAGACTTCGACCACCAAGCCCGATTCTTCAATCGCAGGACGCATCTTGCCAAGCTTGACTTCAAGCAAATACGGAAGAGAGTTTTTCATTTTCTATCAACAATCCTAAGATTCTCAAAACGGGGCATCTCCGGCTTCGGAAGGCCACGCTTCTCGTTAAGCTTCGAGTAGATAGGATGTTCCGGACCTGGAATCTGGGCCCACCCGGGTTTACCAGCCTTCTTCAAGCAGGAACACGGTACATCAAACTCAACATAAATCGATCCCGGGGCAGCTTCCTTCCGATACGCATCAGGATCAGCGGGGTTGGCGACGTAAGTCGAAGTACCACTACTTCCGGCCTGAACCATCCCGGTGTCTACCATCCTTTGATGCTCTCCCTCCGACATCCATCGTCCCACAGTGCAGCTCTCATTGTGCGTGAGGACAGGTGTCTGACCTGCGACAACGTAGTACGTGTGGTCGGTATCGACGGTCAGGTTGTAGACCTGCCGCGTCTCCGACCACGACCGCGTCCCCGTGACCGTCGCATCCCGATGATCCCCGGTCTCCAACCGGTGGCCGGCCTTCAGATCAACAGCGTTCGACCACCGCTTCTCCGAAGCCACCCAGAACGGATGCTCATCCGTCGCCACCACAGACCCACGATCGGCACCACTCGCGACACCGACCTCGACCAACGTCCGCTGACTCGCATGCGACCGCACATCCGTCACCACACGAACAGCCGAACGCCCCGTCGTCGGATCCTTCGCCAGGACCTTGTCCCCGACCTTGACGTCCTTGATCGGCTTACGAGACCCGTCGCCCATCACCACCAAAGTGCTCGGATCGAAGCTGTTCTTCCTGACACAACCCGGATCCGCCCCACCGGACGACTCGTCGTGGTGCTTACCCCGCCCCTTGTTGCGCCCGGCGAAACCACCAAGCACGCCAAGAGCATCCTCAGGAGTAGCGCCGGACTGGGCGATCTCCGACACCGCCGTCACCGTCTCGGCGACGTTCTGGATGACGTTCCCGTCCCCGACCACCTGCTTTTTGAAGAAGTCGAACACCCGGCCGGAATCCTGCACGTTGGCCTTGAACGACTGCACCACCCGAGCAGGCGTCAACGGCGACGACGACACCAGGTCCGTGCCCTTGAAGACCGGCTTCAACGCCGCCTTCAACGTCGGGATCGGGTTGCGCTTCGCGGTCTTCTCCGCGGCACCCCGCGCAGCGGCGGCCGCGGCCTT
>NZ_JACBXD010000075.1 GCF_013870525.1 Amycolatopsis pittospori | reverse complement strand
CCGGACGCGACCTCGACGGCCGCCGTCTTCGTGGCCCCGCTGATCGCCGTCGGCGTCGGGCAGGGGCTCGCCATCGCCCCCGCGACCACCGAGGCCCTGCGTACCATCCCACCGGATTCCGCCGGTGCCGCGTCGGGCGTCCTCAACACCGCCCGCCACGTCGGTTCCGCACTCGGCGCCGCCGTCGCGGGCGTGCTGTTCCAGACCCGGCTCCCCGCCGGACAACCGGAGGCGGCGCGTACGACGTTCCTGATGCTGGCGGTCGTGCTCGCGGTGGCCGCGCTCCTGGCGGTGCGCATACCGCCGCGACGCCGAGACACTGTGACGGAAAGTAACCGACCGACTGCGGATTCCGTACCTGTGTGACTCTTTTGCCGCACCTTCCACGATGTGGACGTCCCTTGACTGGCGCAACTCACCACCCGAACGGTGGAACGCGTTCTGTCCGGCCGTGTTTATGTTGGGGTCACGGGGGCCGTGCGCGGAGGGGCGGCGCGATGGTGATCAGAGTTCTCGTGGCGGAAGACATGCACATCGTCAGGGGGGCACTTGTAGCGTTACTCCGGCTCGAGCCGGACATCGAAGTGGTGTCCGAAGTGGCGTCCGGTGACGAGATCCTCGCCGCCGCGCGGACTTCGCGCACCCAGGTCGCGGTCATCGACATCGACCTGCCCGGTAAGGACGGCCTCACCGCGGCCACTGAGCTGCACGAGCAGCTCCCCGAGGTCAGGACGCTGATCTTGACCAGCCTCGGCAGACCCGGCACGCTCCGCCGGGCTCTGGCGGCGAAGGTGAACGGGTTCCTGTTGAAGGACGCTCCCGCCGAGAAGCTCGCCAACGCCGTACGCGGCGTCGCGGCCGGACGGCGGATGGTCGACGGCGATCTGGCACTGGCCGCGTGGGACACCGTGGAATGCCCGCTGACCCCCCGCGAGATCGACGTCCTGCGCCTCACCGCGGAAGGCCGCGACACCCTGGAAGTCGCCGCGAAAGCCTTTCTCTCCACCGGAACCGTGCGCAACTACCTGACCACGATCGTTTCGAAGCTCAACGCGCGCAACCGGGTCGACGCGATCCGCATCGCCAAGGAGTCGGGCTGGATCTGACAAGCCCTAGACCGGCACCACGGCACGCAGCCGGAACCGGCCGTCGGGTTCGACGCCGGCGGTCAGCTCGCCGCCCAGTCCGGCGACGCGGTCGGACATGTTCGTGATGCCACTGCCCGCGGCTTCGACCCGCACCGGCTTCTCCGGTTCCGGCGGCCGCCCGTTCTCGACGCCGTCGTTGACGATGTCCAGCGTGACACCCTCGCCGCACCGCCGTACCGCGATCTCGCAGCGTTCGACCTTGCTGTGCCGCAACACGTTCGTCACGCCCTCGCGCAGCACCACGGCCAGCACCGTACGGACCGTCGCCGGCAGGTCGTCGTGCTCGATCTCCAGTCGCACCTGGACGTCGGCGGCCACCAGCACCGCCTGCGCCGAACGGGACTCCTGGTCCAGCGAGAGTTCG
This sequence comes from Amycolatopsis pittospori, assembly GCF_013870525.1. Classification (GTDB taxonomy): domain Bacteria; phylum Actinomycetota; class Actinomycetes; order Mycobacteriales; family Pseudonocardiaceae; genus Amycolatopsis; species Amycolatopsis pittospori. The sequence continues at coordinate 36,856 of NZ_JACBXD010000075.1, read as the reverse complement.
CGGTAGCCGCTCGCGACGGAACGGACGTCGGTCAGCGCCTGCCTGGTCAGCCCGAGGATCTCCAGTAGCTCGTCGGAGGCCCGCGAGGTGTCGATGTCCATGATCCGGCTGGTCAGCTCGCTCTTCAGCGCGATCGCCGAAAGGCTCATCCCGAGCAGGTCGTGCAGGTCCCGGGCGAACCGCAGCCGCTCCTCGGCGACGGCGACCTCGGCGAGCCGTTTCCTGGTCTCGCCCAGTTCCGTCACCAGCCGGATCAGCCAGATCAGACCGAAGACCATCAGACCGGTGTTCAGGATGGACGCGAAGCTGTAGAAGCCGCCGAGGAAATCCGTGCCGAACTGGATCCGGATCAGCACCACGCCGGCGGCCGTCGCGGCGAACGCCGTCCACCCCGCGAGCGGGGGCAGCACCAGCAGCGCGGTACCGGCGAACAGGCTGGGCAGGCTCACCCAGGCGCTGCCGAGCGGGATCAGCGGCAGGAAGATCAGACAGGCCTGGACGAACAACAGCGCGTAGCTCTGCCGTGAGCGCAGCCGGACGTTCGGCCGGGCGAAATAGGACAGTTGCAGCGTGATCAGCGCGGTGAGATACCCGGCGATGAGCGCGAGGTACCAGCCGTCCTCAGTGAGCATGAAGGCCCGCGTCAGCGCGGAGAGACCGAAGAGGATGAAGACGACCGTCAGCGTCCACTGGACGTTCCTGGCGTCGATCCGCGACCAGTGGCCGGGACTTTGGGCCAGCGCCGCCTCGGTGGGCTCGGCCCGTTCGGGTACCGGGAGTTCGGCGTGCAGCCGCCATCGGCCCGCCTCGTCGGGTCCCGCGGTCAGCTCGCCACCGTGCCCGGCGACCTCCTCGGTGATCGCACGCAGGCTCTCGGCGGTCTCCTCCGGGACGTCCTCGTGCGCCGTCCCGTCGTGGACGATCTCCAGCGCGACCCGGCCGTCGTTCGTGCGCACGGTGATCTCGCAGTGCTCGACACCGGTGTAGCGGAGCACGTTCGTGACGCCCTCCCGCAGCACCTTCGCCAGCAGGGTGCGCAGCTTCACCGGCAGCTCGACCTGCTCCAGATCCACTCGCACCGCGACGTTCGACGCCGAGAGCAGCGAGACCGCGGTCCGTGATTCCTTGTCCAGGGACAGCTCCCGGTACCCCCTGGCCACCGAGCGCACGTCGGACAGCGTGCGCTGGGCGATCCCGGTGATCTCGGCCAGTTCCTCGCGCGCCCGGTCCAGCGACTTGCGCAGCAGCCGGTGCACGAGTTCACCCTTGAGCGCGATCGCCGAAAGGCTCAGCCCGAGCAGGTCGTGCAGGTCCCTGGCGAACGCCAGCCGCTGCTCGGCCACGGCGCGCCTGGCCAGTTCGGTCCGGGCCTGGTGCAGTTCGGTGACCAGCCGGGCGAGCCAGGTCAGCAGGTAGACGACCAGCGCGTAGAACACCGCGGTGATGCTGTCGAAGACCGCGCCCTGCCACGTGTCGTCGTAGGTCCACAGGATCCACGTCGTGCACGCCATGAAGACGGTGAACACCGTCCAACCCGTCCTCGGCCGGAACAGCAGCAGCGCGCTGCCCGCCGCGAGGGTGGTCAGCGAACTCAGCGCCGCCTCGAAGTGCAGGGTCGGCAGATAGGCCAGGCAGGCCTGGACCACCAGCATGGCCTTCGCGAGCCTGGTGTCCAGCCGGACCGCCGGGCGGCTGAAGTAGAGCAGCTGGATCGCCAGCACAGGGCCGACGTACAGCACCGCCAGCAAGCCCTGCCAGAAGTCCACCCCGGGCCGCAACAGCACCGCGAGGAGGCCGAACAGGCAGGAGTTGACGAAGACGACGGTGATGATCAGCCCGGCGAGGAACAACGCCCGACGGGGGCGCCGGTCGATCCCGGCGGTCCCCAGTGGTTCGGCGGTCACCGCGAGCTGTTCCGGCACAGGCACTCCAGTGGTAACAGGAGACGTCTTACGTATGTTGTGCTTCGCCCTCACGACGGCCGTGGCCGGGCGCTGCACGACCTTCCATCGCGGTGTATTCGGATCCTAACCCATGCTTGTTACCCCGGTTGGTCCTTCCGGGTAAGGGAGAACGACGAACAAGGAGACGTTTTCCCCACTGGAGACAGGGAAAATCCCGTGACTCACCCGTGCGGGTGCGGGTCGTTCACACCACGCGGACGATCTCGCAACACGCCACGATGGAAGACGGCCGTGGTGCCCGCTCGGAGTACTCCACTGTGTACGCGGCGGCGCGGGGCCCTAAGCTCGGCGCATGGCCAGGTATTTCGACGTACATCCGGAAAATCCGCAACGGCGCGCGATCGGACAGGTCGTCGACATCCTCCGTGAGGACGGGCTCATCGCCTACCCGACGGACTCCTGTTTCGCGCTGGGCTGCCAGCTGGGGAACAAGGACGGCATCGACCGGATCCGGAGCATCCGCAAGCTCGACGACCGCCACCACTTCACCCTGGTGTGCCAGGACTTCGCCCAGCTGGGCCAGTTCGTGCACGTGGACAACGCGGTCTTCCGGGCGGTGAAGGCGTCCACACCGGGCAGTTACACGTTCATCCTCCCGGCCACGAAGGAGGTTCCACGCCGTCTGATGCACGCCAAGAAGAAGACCGTCGGTGTGCGCATCCCGGACCACGTGGTCACCCAGGCACTGCTGGGGGAACTCGGCGAACCGCTGCTGTCGAGCACGCTGCTGCTGCCCGACCAGGAGGAGCCGATGACCCAGGGCTGGGACATCAAGGAGCGGCTGGAGCACGTGGTGGACGCGGTGATCGACTCCGGTGAGTGCGGCGTCGAACCCACCACGGTCATCGATTTCTCGTCGGGGGAACCGGAGATCGTGCGGCGTGGCGCCGGCGATCCCTCCCGCTTCGAATAACCGCCGGTGGGACCGGTCGCCCCGGTCCCACCGTGAAAGCGTCTTCAGTGCGTGACGAGCCCTTCGGCCTTCGACGGCGCCGAGGGGATGTGGAACAGCCGCGTGAACAGCTCGAGGTGCGACGGGTCGCCCTTGATGGCCACCGCGCCGCAGGTGAGCGCGCTGGTCGCGTCCAGTTCGCCGTTCAGCAGCTTGAGCATCAGCGGGCCGCGCGGCTCGATGACGATGTCCGGGTCCGGATGCGGCCCTTCGCCCGCGGTCACCGCGCCGTTCTCGACCACCGCGTGGACGATCATCTGATCGCCGTAGTGAAGCTCGAACGAGCCCTCCACGCCGTGAGCCTCGTCCGGCTGGAACGTCGTGTAGAGCGACAGGATGGCCGCGTCGAGGGTGAACAGGTCGTCGGCCGCCGGGTCGGTGAGCGACCGGGCGCCCCACAGGCCCAGCTGCAGCAGGATCTGGTCGAGGTCGTTGCCGTACTCGGTCAGCTCGTAGACCACCCCGGCGTCCAGCTGCGAGAGCACCCGGCGCTGGAGGACGCCGTGCCGCTCGAGTTCGTTGAGCCGGGTCGACAGGATGCTCGTCGGGATCTTCGGCAGCCCCTGCTGCAGTTCGTCGAAACGTTTCGGGCCGAGCACGAGGTCGCGGATCACGAGCAGGGACCAGCGTTCCCCGATGATCTCGAGCGCGCGGGCGAGGCCGCAGAACTGGCCGTAGGTGCGAGCGGTCATGCTTGACTCCTCAACTTCCTGGATCTGGTGACGGGGTGGTACTCGTTCGCCGGTACGGCGATCAGCGGATCGGATGTCCCTCGGAGAGCAGTTCGCGGTGCAGCTCTCGCAGTTCGGCGCAGGGTTCCACCCCCAGTTCGTCGTCGAGCCTCGCCCGCAGCCATTGGTAGGACGCCAGGGCGTCACTGCGACGGCCGCTGAGTCCCAGCGCGCGGATCAGCTGGGCGTGCAGGGTTTCGTCGAGGGGGTTCGCGGTGGTCAGCGACCGCAGCACCCCGAGCATCTCCCGGTGCCGCCCGGCCCGGATCTCGGCCTCGATCCACAGGTCACGGGCGTTGCGCCGGTGCTCCAGCAGATAGACGGTGTAGGCGGCGAGGGTCGGTCCACAGTGGATGTTGGCCAGCGGGGGACCGGACCACAGGTCGAGTGCGGTACGGAAGGCGTGTGCGGCGGCGGCGTTGTCGCCGTCGCTCAGCAGGTCGCGGCCGAGCCGGTGCAGGCGCTGGAACTCCGACACGTCGACCACGGCCGGGTCGACGTCGAGCCGGTAGCCGGGTGGGCTGGTGACGAGCAGGCCACCCGCCGGGTCGGCGTCGGTGCCGTCCGGGTCCAGATGACGGCGGAGGTGGTGGACGTAGGTGTGCAGGGTCCGGCGGACGCTGCGCGGCGGAGTGTCGTTCCACAGCTCGTGGACCAGCGAGTCGACGTGGACCGTCTTGCCGGGACGGATGAGCAGCATCGCCAGCAGCTGCAGGAGTTTCGGCGTTGTCGGCGCGCGATCGACCCCGCCGGCGTGCAGTTCGAGCGGGCCGAGGAGCCGCGCGCGCACCGCCGCGCCTGCCGCGTCTCCCGGTTCGGTACTCATCGCGTGCATCCCCTGCCCCTCCGGCGGACTCCCCCTCTGTGACAGTGACAGAGGCGGAACCTTCGGAACAGTGCCGGAAACACCCGGTGGGCCGTGATTTATTCGTTGTGCCGTATGCGATCGTCATGACCTGGTGCGGCGAACCGGTTGTGGCAAAAGAGAAGACGCGCGCGGAGCGGATGACGCCGTCAGAGCCAGTCGGAATCGGTGGCGATGCGGATGGCGTCGACCCGGTTGCGGGCGTTGAGTTTCGTGACCACCGTGGCCAGATAGTTCCGCACGGTTCCCGGTGACAGGAACAGCTCCGCCGCGATGTCGGCGACCGTGCGCCCGTTCGCGGCCAGGCGCAGGATCTCGACCTCGCGCGGCGTCAGCGGGCAATCTTCCGTTTCCCAGGCCGACAGCGCGAGTTCGCTGTCGATGACCCGGCGCCCGATGGCGACCGAGCGGACGGCGTTGGCGAGCTTGTCGGCGGGCGCGTCCTTGAGCAGGAAGCCGTTCACCTTCGCGTCGAGCGCCCGGCGCACGGTGCCCGGACGGCCGAGCGAGGTGAGGATCAGCGTGCGCACGCAGGGAAGTTGCTGGTAGAGCTCGGAAGCGGCGGCGAGTCCGTCCTTGGCGGGCAGGTCGATGTCGATGATCGCGACGTCCGGGAGGTACTCGGCGGCCATCGGAAGGATCTTGTCGCCCGAGGAGACCTCGGCGACGACCTCGATGTCCTGCTCGAGATTCAGCAGAGCGACCAAGGCACCGCGGACCATGTGCATATCCTCGGCCAATAGGACTCGGATCACTCCGACCTCCTCTTCCCCAGAGTGCTAACTCTCAGTGTACATAGCAAACCCGGAAGAGTGAATCGGAATCGCACGATGCAAGGTTGTGCTTTTTCTGGAGCCCTGCTCGGGCGATCAAGACCCTGGTGAGCTGCGACGATGCCGAAGCTTCGTAGATCATGAAAATGCGACCGATCGATTACCCAGTGTCAGGTCAGAAGACGGTAAAAATGCCGTCAGAAGTGCATTCCATTCCCTCGTGAGTACGTTCCACCCCGGTGAATTCGATCGGCGAACGGGTGAATTCACCATTGGCGGGACCGGGGAATCGACTGTTCGGCGGTACCGGGGTACCTCTCGCGACGACCTCGATCGGCCGTCGATCGCGGCGTGGTCTCCTCGGCAAGAGCCGAGATTCGCGCGCGAAGCCGCCACAATCCACAAAGGACGTATGTGATGAGCTCATTGCTGGGTGCCCTGCGCAAGGTCATATTCGCGCCCTCGCTGGCCTCGGTCGGCTTCGAGGGGCGCGGGTTCGGGGTGCCGCCGACGCCGGCGACGGCCCGGCTGGAGTCCATCCCGCAGTCGGTGGTCTGCGGGTTCGAATGGGGGATCGACGGCCCGGCGCTTTGGGAGGCCGAGCGACGGCTGGACATGGTCGAACCGGAGATGCGCGGGTTCGCCTACGAGGGCGCGGCGATGGCGTTCACCATCCTCGACGTCATGCCGGGCGGCCGGAAGGACCGCACGGCCGAGCTGATGAGCGGCCCCGGCCTCCCGCACGTGTTCCTGACCTACATCGGCATCGGGTTCGCGATGGCGCGGCTGCCCCGGCCGCTGTGGAAGAAGGTGCTGCCGGATCTGGACGGCGTCCCGTTCCATCCGACGATGAGCTGGCTGGCCGTCGACGGCTACGCGTTCGATCGCGCCTACTTCGACACGCGCAAGTGGGTCGACGAGCAGTTCGTCCCCAAGCCGTACGCGTGGGCGGGCGCGCCCGTGTACTTCCCGCGCGCCTGTGACCAGGGGATCGGGCGGGCGCTGTGGTTCATCAACGGCGCCGACCCGGTGAAGGTCGCCGCGGCGGTGAACCGCTTCCCGGCCGAACGCCGTCCGGACCTGTGGAGCGGGGTCGGGCTGGCCTCGACGTTCGCGGGCGGCTGCGACCAGAAGGGGCTGGAAGCGCTGCGCGTGTCGGCCGGCGAGCACCAGGACGAACTCGGGCTCGGCGTCGTCTTCGCGGTGAAGGCGCGGACGTTCTCGTCGTTCGTGCCGCCGCACACCCGCCGCGCCGCGCGGACGCTGGCCGGGCTGAGCATCGAGGAGGCCGTCGACCTGGCCGACGGCACCGAGGTCGTCGAGAACGCCGCCGACGGGACGCCGGCCTACGAACTCTGGCGGGCGAACATCCGCGAGGGCTTCGCGCCGTCGGCGGGCCGCCTCTCCGCCTGAGGTTCCGCAGATGTCATGAAAGGGTCTTTCAAGACGGAGAACGTCTTGAAAGACCCTTTCATGACACCCAGGTGAGGATCAGGCGGCGTGCTTGAACGGCTCCGGCCGGTGCCGGAGGTCGGGGAGCGCGAGCAGGACCGGCGGGTCGAACAGGCGCTTGGGACGGACCCGCAGGTCCGCCAGTCGCGCGGTCACGCCGGGTTCGACGGTGATCGGGCCGTGGTGGCCGGTGTACCCGGTGCCGCGGCGCGTGAGCGGCCCGGTCACGCAATGCGCGACGAGGTGCCAAGTGCCTTCCGGGACGTCGGTGAGGTGATACGGGCCGGGGGCTTCGATGACCGTGTAGCGCACGGGCGCGCCCTCGGGGATGCGCGTCGGGAAAAGGCCGACGAAGACGAGGCCGGGCGAGATCTCCGGCGGCGCCGAGACGAAACCGCGGACGATCGCCGGTTTCGTTCCGGGACGGGGTTCGCCGGCCAGCCGGTGCTGGAAACCGCCCTGCTGGCGGTACGCGGAGGGGGAGAGTCCGACGCGGCTGCTGAACCGCGTGCTGAAGGTGCCGACACTGTTGTAGCCGACGCGGTGGCTGATGTCGGCGACCGTGATCGAGGTGGTCAGGAGCAGGCGCTTGGCCTCGTCGAGCCGCAGCGCGGAGAGGAAACGGCCCGGTGAGACGCCGGTGGCCTGCTGGAACACCCTGGTGAAATGGAATTTGCTGAACGTCGCGGCGCGGGCGATGTCGTCGATAGTGAGCTCTTCGCCCAGTTTTTCGTTCATGGCCCCAATGGCTCGCTCCACGGCTCGCCGGACAGTCTCATCCATTGTACCGTCCTTTCGCTCGAGGAATTCTGGCGTGCTTTGCGGTTTCCGACAGTAGTGTTCGCCGCCGCTTCTCCTGAAGTGCTTGATTCACCGGCGGATATGGATTCATGTGTGTGCCGACGTGAAAATTTCACGGTGCTCGTCGAGGCCCTGGTCAGGGCAGGCCCTCACGGGTGGACCATGCGAAAACCACAGGTCGGCGATGGTGCGAACACTGGATCTACGCGGTCTACGGACGCAAAATTCCTGGTAGCGCATTCACGCCGGAAGTCCCCCGGCCGTGTTGGCGCGGTCCGAAGAACGTATTCCCGCGGCAACACAGAACCGGCCCTTGACCGCGTCCCCCCGCGGCGGTCAAGGGCCGGTTTCCATTTCGCGGGACAGGTGTGTGAGGATAGTATTGTCGGCTCGTGGGGCGAGGCGCAGGCGAAAGGCAGATGGGGTCGATGATCAAGGTCCTGGTAGCGGAGGACATGCACATTGTCCGAGGGGCCCTCGTCGCGCTGCTCGGCCTGGAAGCCGATATCGAGGTCGTCGCCGAATGCGCCAGCGGTGACGAGATCCTCCCGCTCGCGCAGTCCGCGCGCCCCGACATCGCGCTCATCGACATCGATCTGCCGGGTAAGGATGGGCTCACCGCCGCCGCCGAACTGCACGAACAACTGCCCGGCGTCCGCACGCTGATCCTGACCAGTCTCGGCAGTCCCGGCACCCTGCGGCGGGCCCTGGCCGCGAAGGTCAACGGTTTCCTGCGCAAGGACGCTCCGGCGGACAGGCTGGCCAACGCCGTCCGCGGGGTCGCCGCCGGGCGCCGCGTCGTCGACGGCGATCTGGCGCTCGCGGCCTGGGACAGCGAGGAATGCCCGCTGACCGCCCGCGAGATCGAGGTGCTCCGGCTGGCCTCGGTCGGTTCCGAGCCGACCGAGATCGCGGCCGAGTTGTTCCTGTCCGCCGGCACCGTGCGGAACTATCTGACGACGATCGTGTCCAAACTCAGCGCCCGCAATCGCGTCGACGCGGTCCGGATCGCCCGCGAATCCGGCTGGCTCTGACCTACCGGGTCGGGACGTTCATCGTCGCGAGTGCGAGATCCGCGGCGAATTCGCCGGGAGAAGCCGCTTTCGCGAGAAGCGCACGTTGCCGGGACGCGCCGGTCCCGTGCTCGAAAAGCGAGTCGAGCGCCTGCTCGACGTCGTCCATGTCCCCGGTGATCCGGAGCGCGGGGCGGACGAAGTCGACGAGTTCCCCGATCAGGTCCCGCTGATCTGCCTTCTGGCCGGTGAAGGCGTTGACACCGGGCCCGTCGAGCCCCTTGCGGGCCGCCGCGTAGAGGGCCGCACCGATCCGGGCGTTCCTTGCTCGCGGGAGCGTGGCCGCTTCGATGCAGGTGGCGACCAGGCCGCGGACCAGCGCCGCGAGGAGCACGGCGTCGTCGACGGACAGGCAGACGTCGGCGATCCGCACCTCCACCGTGGGGTGCCGCGGCGAGAGGCGCGCGTAGAAGTACACGCCGGCGGTGTCGAGTGCGGAGCCGTCCCGCAGCGCCTCCCCGACACTGTCGTCATACGCGGCCGCGCCGGTCCATTCGTCGGGCGGCACCGCCGTCGGCCACCGGTCCCAGAGCGGATAACGCCTGCTCGCCCACCCCGAGTCCACGCCGTTCTCGACCGGGGAGTTGGTGCTGATCGCCAGCAGGGGCGCGAGCCACGGCCGCAACCCGGCGAGCACCCGCGCGCCGATGTCCCGTGACGGCAGACCGACGTGCACGTGGCAGGCGCAGGTGCCCGCTTCGTCGATCAGAGTGGGGAACGCCCTGGCCAGCCGCTGATAACGCGGCGCGGGCGTGATCGCGTCGGGCCGGAGGCCGCAGGGCGGGATCCCTGACGCCACCATCAGGCAGCCGTCGGCCTCGGCGGCCTTCGCGACGTTCTGCCGCAGCCGCGTCAATTCCGCGCGCACCTCGTCCAGGCTCTGGCAGATTTCGGTCGCCGTCTCGATCTGGAACCGCATCAACTCGCCGGTGACACCCGGTTCGGCGGTGAGGTGTTCGAGCAGGTCTGGGGCGCGAAGGGCGACCGAGCCGTCCAGCGGATCGAGGAGGACGAACTCTTCTTCCACGCCAAGGGTGAAGTTCGTGCCGAAAGCCGCCATGAATCCCCGTCTCAGGTGGTTTTCCTTGTCACTACCGAATCTCCACCTCCGAGCGCGGAGAAGAAAGGGCCGGTGTGCTGAACTTCGTTGCGGCGAAAGTGTTTCCGCTGTCTCACGGACAGTCTTGATCAGCTTGGGTAGCCTGGGGCGATGGCCGAACTGTTCCCGCCCGTCGAGCCCTATGACCAAGGGCTGCTCGATGTAGGTGACGGCAATTTCGTCTACTGGGAGACCTGCGGAAACCCGTCCGGGAAGCCTGCTGTCATGCTACACGGCGGCCCCGGCCAGGGGTGCACGTCGAGTATGCGGCGCATGTTCGATCCGGCCCGCTACCGAGCCGTGTTCTTCGACCAGCGCGGCTGCGGCCGCAGCACCCCGCACGCGAGCGACCCGGCGACCGACATGCGGCACAACACGACGGACCACCTCGTCGCCGACATGGAGCGGCTGCGCGAGCATCTAGGCATCGAACGCTGGCTCGTCACCGGTGGCTCGTGGGGCGCGACCCTCGCGCTGGTCTACGCCGAACGGTATCCGGAGCGGGTCACGGAGATCGTGGTCAGCGCTATCAGTACGACGCGGCGCTCCGAGATCGACTGGCTGTATCGCGGCGTCGGCAGGTTCTTCCCGGAGGCGTGGGCGCGCTTCCGTGGTGACCTTTCCGGTGACCTCGTCGCGGCCTACGCGCGGCTGATGGAAGACCCCGACCCACTCGTGCGCACCGAAGCCGCCCGCTCGTGGTGCACCTGGGAGGACACCGTGCTGTCGCTGGAGCCGGGCGCGACCGTCCACAATGGTCCGATCAGTGAGTGGGAAATCGCGTTCGCTCGTATCGTCACACATTTCTACTCCCATGAGGGGTGGCTGGAACCCGGCGCGGTGATCCGCGACGCCGGTTCGCTGCGCGACATCCCCGGTGTCCTGATCCACGGACGCCGCGACCTGAGCTGCCCGGTGGACACCGCCTGGGAACTCGCTCGGGCCTGGCCCGGCGCGGACCTGTTGATCGACGACGGTTCGGGACACCGGGGAAGTGACGTGAAGCGGGACTGGAAGCTGGATGCTTTGGCGCGGTTCGCTGACCGGGGTCGTCTTTAGGGTTTCTTGGCCGGGCGACGGATTCGGCGCCGCCGGGGTGTTTCAGGAGGATGTTCGTCTGCGGGCTTTCGGATGTGGGGCGTGGTTCCTGTGCCGCAGACCGGGGTTGATCGGCGGGCATCGCCGGGGGATTCGCCCGTGCCGCCCGTTCCGTCGTGTCGCCTGTCGCCTGCGTCGGCTGGGAGGTTCGTGACGCGGGCCCGGACTGCCCGATGGAGTCCGGTCGCTCCTTGAGTGTCTACAAAGGACGCTTGAGAGTGAGCATATGTCCGATTGACGTATAAATGTCCAGTTCTCGGGCGGGTCGTGAGTGGTAAGTGTCGTTCTAACCCTCCTTATCACTCACGACCCGCTGCTGAAATGGCATGAATAGCCTAAATCGGGCGTTGACGTCACGAAGAATGTCCTTTATGGACAGTGAGTGGGCGTCCGGGGCTCACCGGCGAGTCCGCCGCGACGCCGAGCTCTGCATTCTATGGTTGAGTTGCCCTTCAATTAAGTGCCCACCCGGGCCGTGGACTGTCTATGTCCATAGGTGCATCGTGTTGCGTCCTCTCACAGTGCCGGTCGCGCCTCCGATGGTCCTTGAGCGTTGCCGACAAGACGACAACGACGCATCGGCGGCGGGGCACGATCAGCACAAATCGACTCACCCCGCAGGCCTGACCGGGGCCAGTGCGGGCAAGGCAACGAAAGCACGCTGGGGGATCGGCCTATACCCGCAGATGCATGGTGTTGCGTCTAGGTGTGCCGGTGGGGTCGAGGTAGGCGGGTGCGATGAACTCCGGGAGTCCGTCTTGGGCGATCCGCACCTTCCACTCGCTCTTATGGATCAGCCGGTGATGCTTGGTGCACAGCAGCACCAGGTTGTCGATCTTCGTCTCGCCTCGATGGCGCCAGAAAACAATATGGTGGGCGGTGCACCGTTGCACGGGCATGTCGCAGCCGGGGAACGCGCAACCACCGTCCCGGATCTTCAACGCGTGTTTCTGCGGCGTGGTGGTAGAGCGACTCGATCGCCCCACGTCGAGGGGTTGTCCGGCACCGGAGAGCACGACGGGCCGGATCCGGGCATCGCAGGCGAGGATCCGGACATCGGTAGCCGAGATCGGGCCGACCAGGTCGAGAAGACCATCGCCGACCTCGTTCATCAGGTCGTCGTAGGACATGGTGACCAGGATCTGGGTCGACTCCCCGGCCTGGCTGGGGATGTCGGGGCTGGCGGTCTTCATCCGGACGTAGTCGGAGAACGCGTCTCCGTAGCGTTCACCTTGAGTACGAGGGTCGCGGACGCCGTCGATGGCCTTGTGGGGTTTGGCCAGGGGGTCGAGGTCGGACTTCAACCGTGCGTAGATCTCCAGGTCGAGGGTTCCGGCGAACCCGAGGGTGCCGTCCCGGTGCTTGATGAACCGCAACTCCGGACGAGCGTCCTTCGGGTCCTCGTTACGAGGCTCTTTACCGTCGGGGTCCATCGTGTCCAGCATCCGACGCCCAGCCCTGACGATCTCCTTAGGGCCAGCCCGGCGAGCCAGATCGACCAGGATCTTCTCCCCCGCGCGGACATCCTCCTCAGGCACGAACGAGGGGACCTGGGCCAGGGCGCCGATGATCGCGTCGATCTGGCCGCCACCGATCGCGCCCTCGGCGGCGGCGTCGGCAGTCAACGGTGCCAGCGGGGGCACGACATCGCCGCCGAGAGCTACGCCGGGATGCAGGGCAAGAGCGCGATCGGCGCGGGCTGAGGCTTCCTTCTCCGACACGTGGAAGTCCTGCAGGATCAGGCCCATCAACGTCGAATGCCCATAACAACCACGAATCCCGCGCGTATTGAGTTCCGCGAAGATCGCGTACTGCTCCGCGTCCAACCGGCGTTTCAGGACTTCGATTTCCTGTTTGCGGGCATGCAGCGTCGCAGTATCGACACGCCACCACTCGGTGCACGCTGCCTGGGGACTGTTTTCGCTGGCCACGACATCAAAGATACCCGACAGTCGAACACCTGTGCTACTTATATTCCCGTGAAATTCGAACACGCATCAATCATCCGACAGGGTTAAATGAACGCCTAGCTGTCAAGAGGCGACCCTAATTCAAGAGGTCAGGCCGGAGAGAGTAGCGAAGGAAGATCCGTCAAAGGAGTGGCCTTCCTCGACGCGATCGAGAGGTCGTTCCCTCTGCGGTCCAGAGCGGCGGCAAGGTATGAATTTCTTGGTCGCATGCGAGTGTGCTGTAGAACCCATCGAGCGCTCCGCCGAGCATGGCGTTCGGCCAAGCCGCGTAGCCCGGCTCTAGGTCTTGCCATTGGAGGTCGTCCGGAGCGAGGTAGCGGATCGTGGGTTCCCGTCTCCCTCGGCGATCCACGCGAATCGGCCGTCCAGTACGTCGTAGGCGACGGTGAGCCGGCCGGGGCCGAGATCCTGCGCGCTCAGGACGTTGGGCAAGGGCTCGGTCCCGCTCCCGAGTACGCGCAGCCAGCCGTGGTCCATGAGGAGTCCGCCTGAGTTCGCGACGACCGCCCCGAGCAAGATTCGGCGGTGACCCCCAGGCCGCTGAGGCAATCGGCGGTCTGCGTGCTCGGCGGAAGAACCCTGACCGGGCACGGCGACGCGGAAATGACCTCGGGCGGCTCACTCCAAACGGAACCACCATTCATGACGGAAGGACGACATCCTCCGGCCCTTTATCCGCCCGCAACCCCCGCCAGGTCGTATGCCGCAACCGTCCGTCCGGCGTCCAGTTCCGGTGCACTACCTCCCCGACGAGTTCCGGTTCCGCCCACCGCACGCCCCGGGCCCGTTCGCGCGGGACCTCGGAGTCGAACGGCGGTGTCTTCCGTTCCAGGGGAGCGAGGCGGGTGTGGAGATCGTCGAGGACCTTGTCGCTGAATCCGGTGCCGACGTCACCGATGTACCGCAGTTCGCCGGATTCGTCGTGCGCGCCCAGCAGCAGGGCGCCGAGGGTGCCCGCGCGGCGTCCTTCGCCGGGGCGCCAGCCGCCGATGACGACTTCTTGCGTCATCCACAGCGCCCGTTTGATCCATTGGCGTGTCCGCTTACCGGGGTAGTAGCGGCTGTCGAGCTTCTTCGCGATCAGCCCTTCGAGGCCGTGTTGCCGGACGACTTCGAGAAGCTGGTCGGGGGAGATGTCGTCGTCGGTGTAGCCCGGGGGGATGACGATGCGGCCACCCCCGCCCAGTGACGTCAGGAGCTCGCGACGGGCGCTGTAGGGCTCGTCGAGCAGGAGCGTGCCTTCGAGGAGCAGGACGTCGAAGGCGAAGAAGTGCACCGGGCTGCGCTCCAGCAGTGAAGCGTCCGGAGTGCGCAGGTGCCGCGTCTGCAGCATGGGGAAGCTCGGCCGGCCCTTGTCGTCGAGGACGACGATCTCGCCGTCGAGGACGGCTTCGCGGCCTTCGAGGGCTTCGCCGGTCAGGTCCGGGTACGTCGCCGTGATGTCGATGCCGCGACGGCTGGTCAGGCGCGTCTCGCCGTCGGGGGCGACGCGCAGGCAGCAGCGGTAGCCGTCCCACTTGTACTCGTAACCCCACCCGCCGGTGGGCAGGTCACCGTCGGTCGCCAGCATCGGGGCGATCGCGTCCGGCACGGTACTCATGCCTCACGGTACCCCGGAAACCCCTCCGGTGATCTATCGTCGAAGGGTGCCTGAAGAGCGGATAACGGTCGAGGTCGAGGGTCGGCGGCTGAGCCTGTCCAATCTGGACAAGGTGCTCTACCCGGCGCACGGTTTCACCAAACGCGAGGTCCTCGACTACTACCGCCGCATCGCCCCCGTCCTTCTCCCGCATCTGCGCGATCGCGCCGCCACGTTCCGTCGTTTCCCGGATGGCGTCGACGGCGAACCCTTCTACGAGAAGAATGTTTCCCGTCACGCGCCCGACTGGGTCCGCACCGCGCGGCTCACCAACCGCGGTCGCCGGGGTGGGGAGGAGTCGCTCGACTACCCGGTGGTCGGTGACCTCCCGACGCTGATGTGGGCGGCCAATCTCGCCGCGCTCGAACTACATATTCCACAGTGGACGGTCGGCCCGCGGGGCGCGCGGAAACCACCCGATCTGCTGGTGTTCGACCTCGATCCGGGACCGCCGGCGGACGTCGTGGACTGCTGCCGGGTCGCCGAGATGCTCAGCGAGCTGCTCACCGACGACGGCCTGACGGTGTACGCGAAGACCAGCGGCAACAAGGGAATGCAGCTGTACTGCCCGGTGCGGACCCGGTCCGAGGAGCGTACTTCCGAGTACGCCAAGGCGATCGCGGAGGAACTCGCGCGCCGGTCGCCGGAGACCGTGGTCGCGCGGATGACGAAGGCGATCCGCCCCGGCCGCGTGTTCATCGACTGGAGCCAGAACAACACCGCCAAGACCACCATCGCGCCGTACTCGCTGCGCGGCCGCGCCCTCCCGACCGTGTCCACCCCGGTGACCTGGGAGGAGGTCGAGGCCTGCCGCAAGGCCGCCGACCTGCTGTTCACCGCCGAGCAGGTGATCGAGCGGGTCGAGGAACTGGGCGACCTCTTCGGCGACATCGCCGAGCACCGCGCGGCCGTACCGTCCAGGTGAACCGGCTCATGTTTGAGCTCCGCTGAGCGGGAAACCCTTCGGGTGGAGGAGTGACCCCGAATGAACACCGAAGACTTGTCCTTTCGCGCCCTGGCGATGTTGCGAGCAGTCGCCCAGGGCCGAGCCGAGATCACCGTCAGCAGCGAGCCGGACCTTTACGTCGACGGATTGCCGTGTACCGACCAGGGCACCGCCCGACGGCTGGCCCACGCCGGGCTGATCCGATCCTCCGGCGGAGGGTCCCTTGGCTGCCGGATGTCCGCGACCTTGTCCGAAACAGGACGGGATCTGCTGGAGCCCCTCGTCTCCGTGGCCTAGAGGTCGACCCGGAAAGACCACTGTGGACGACGCCCGTTCCGCATACGATCGGCGGATCGGGCGCGTAGGGGTGCACGCCCTCTTTCCGGTGAGGAAGTGGCTGTTGACCGGGTATCACACGCTGGCCGAGACGGAGAACGCCGTCCGGGCCAAGCTGGGCGGAATCCCTCTGCTGTGGGAACGGATGGAGGCGGTGGCCAACCTCCATCGCGCAGCGACGGCGGTGCGGCTGCATTTCGAGAATTCGGTCCTGCGCACCGCGGGGCTCACCTGGACGGCTTTCGTGGTGCTCTGGGTGGTGTGGATCTTCGGCGAGAAGGAGACGCGGCACGTCGCCGCGGAGGCCGGGATCACCAAAGGCACGCTGACCGGCGTGATGAAGACCCTGGAGTCGCACGGTCTGGTCACCCGGCGCAAACACCCCGACGACGGACGGCTGGTGCTGCTCGCGCTCACCCCGGAGGGTGAACGGCTCATGCGGGAGCTCTTCCCCGAGTTCAACCAGGAGGAGGCGTTCGTGACCGATCGGCTCAGCCCGGCGGACTGCACCGCGCTGGCCGGTTCGCTGCGGGAGATCGTCAAGCAACTGGAGGAGAAGGGCGAGGAACGGCGTCAGGCGGCGGCCGGCCGGGGCTGAGCCCTACCGAAGACGGTTGCGCGGAACCTCCGGCGGCTCCTACGTTTTTTGGAGCCGAACGATCGAAGGGCGCCCAGATGGACTTCCGGTACTGGCTCGGTCAGGCGTTGACGTCGAACGAGGCGTGGGCGGAGACGTTCACCCCTGTCCGGCGGCATCCGTCGCTGGAGATCCCGGACGGGCGGTTCGAGACCGCGTTCGAGGAGCTCACCGAGCGGTTGAAGGACAACTATCCGTTCTTCCACCCGTCCTACGCCGGTCAGATGCTCAAACCGCCGCATCCGGCCGCCGTGGTCGGCTATCTGACCGCGATGCTGATCAACCCCAACAACCACGCTCTCGACGGCGGGCCCGCGACGGCCGAGATGGAACGCGAGGTCGTCGCGGAGCTGGCCACGATGTTCGGTTACACGGAGCATCTGGGACATCTGACCACCAGCGGCACGATCGCGAACCTCGAAGCGCTCTTCGTGGCACGGGAACTGCATCCGGGCAAGGGGATCGCCTACAGCTCGGAGGCCCACTACACACACGGCCGGATGTGCGGTGTGCTCGGCGTCGAGGGGCATACGGTCCCTGTCGACGCTCGCGGGGCGATGGATCTCGACGCGCTCGAAGAGCTGCTACGGACCGGCAAGATCGGCACCGTCGTGCTCACCGCGGGGACGACGGCGCTGGGTACGGTCGAACCGATCCACGAAGCGCTGGCGCTGCGCGAACGGTACGGCGTCCGGATCCATGTCGACGCCGCCTACGGGGGCTTCTTCCGGCTTCTGTCCGGTTTGGACGGTCCCGAGGGACTGCCGGAGGAGCCGTGGCTCGCCATCGCCGAGGCCGACTCGATCGTCGTCGACCCGCACAAGCACGGCCTCCAGCCCTACGGCTGCGGCGCGGTGCTGTTCAAGGATCCCTCGGCGGGCCGGTTCTACCTGCACGATTCGCCGTACACCTACTTCACCTCGGAAGACCTGCACCTCGGCGAGATCAGCCTCGAATGCTCGCGGGCCGGCGCGGCGGCCGCCGCGTTGTGGCTCACCTTCCGGGTGCTGCCGCCGACCCCCGACGGGCTGGGCCGGGTGCTCGCGGCCGGCCGCCGGGCGGCGTTGCGCTGGGCGAAACTGCTGGAGGACTCCGAGCGCTTCGACCTGTACCAGTCACCGGAACTCGACATCGTCACGTACTTCCCGCGCACGGAACCGCTTTCGCTGTCGAAGATCGACGAAGCGAGCGCGCGGATCATGCGCAACGGCATGGCCGCGGCGAAGGATCCGGTCTTCCTCAGCACGCTGCGGGTGAGCGATCGGCAGTTCGGCCTGCGTCACACCGGCGCGGACGCGGATGCGGACGGCGCGCGCGTCCTGCGTAGCGTGCTGATGAAGCCCGAAAGCGAGGACCACGTCGACCGGCTCCACGAGCGGCTGGAAGAGTTGTCCCGCGGTTGAGCACCGAGTACCGCAGACGAATGGATCCACCATGCCCGCACCAGGTCCCGCCGAACCCGTGACCGAAGTGGAGACCCGGTCCCTCGGCAACGGATTCCGGCGACGGCACGTCACCATGCTGGCGATCAGCGGCGCGATCGGGGCCGGTCTGTTCGTCGGCACCGGCGCGGGGATCAAGACCGCGGGCCCGGGCATCCTGCTCTCCTACGTGGTCGCGGGCCTGCTCATGGTCCTCGTGATGCGCATGCTGGGCGAGATGGCGGCCGCCGAGCCGAGCAGTGGTTCGTTCTCGGTGTACGCGGAGAAGGCTCTCGGACGCTGGGCCGGCTTCACCGTCGGCTGGCTGTACTGGTCGCTGCTGGTGGTCGTGGTGGCCGCCGAAGCCACCGCGGCGGCGGGGATCGCGAACGGCCTGCTACCCGCGATTCCACAGTGGACCTGGGTGTTGCTGTTCATGGCGGTGCTGACCGTGGTGAACCTGTTCGCCGTGCGCTCGTTCGGCGAGTTCGAGTTCTGGTTCGGCGCGATCAAGGTGACCGCGGTGGTCGGCTTCCTCGTGCTCGGCACGCTGGCGGTGTTCGGGATCCTGCCGGGGACGTCACCGGTCGGCCTGAGCAACCTCACCGGACAGGGCGGGTTCCTGCCGAACGGGCTGCAGGGTGTGCTGACCGGTCTGCTCGCGGTCGCCTTTTCCTTCGGCGGTATGGAACTGGTCACCATCGCCGCGGCGGAGTCCGAGGATCCGGCGGATTCGATCCGCCGCACCACGCGCACGGTGATCGTGCGGTTGCTGCTGTTCTACGTCGGCTCGGTCGCGTTGATGGTGTTGTTGCTGCCGTGGGAATCCGCGTCGGCGAACGCCAGCCCGTTCGTGACGATCCTGGAGCGGATCGGGGTGCCGTCCGCGGCACTGCTGATGAGCTTCGTCGTGCTGACGTCGCTGCTTTCGGCGTTGAACGCGAACCTCTACGGCGCGTCGCGCATGGTGTTCTCCCTGGCCTCACGAGGGGAAGCGCCGCGCGCGATGCTGCGGCTGTCCGGAGCCGGGGTGCCCCGGACGGCGGTGCTGGCGTCGGTCGCGTTCGGCTTCGTGGCCGTAGTGCTGAATTTTCTGGCCCCAGAGCACGTGCTCCCGTTCCTGTTGAACGCCATCGGGGCGAACATCCTGCTGGTGTGGATCTTCGTCGCCGTGTCCCAGCTGCGGTTGCGGAAAGCGGCGGAACGTGACGGCACGGCCGCGGACCTGCCGGTGCGGATGTGGGGTTTCCCGTGGCTCAGCTGGGTCGCGCTGGTCGCGATGGCGGGTGTCCTGGTTCTCATGTGGACGGACGCCGACGCGCGCACACAGCTGTTCACCAGCGGTGCGGTGGCCGTGCTGATCGTGGCGATCAGCCTGCTCAGGCGACGTCCGCGACGCTGAACAGTTCGCTCTCGACGCGGCTGAGCGCCAGCCGGACGGCCCCGAGGGCCACCGAGTCGTCGCCGAGCATCGACGTCTCCACGCGCACCGGGAACAGGCACAGCCGGGCCAGTTCGGTGCGCAGCGGCGTCGTCAGCAGGTCACCGGCCTGTGCGAGCCCGCCGCCGATCACCACCAGTTGCGGGTCGACGGTGAGCACGGTCGCGGCGACGCCGATGCAGAGGTCGGTCACGAGGGCGGCCACGATCGCCTCGGCCTCGAGATCGCCGCCACGCAGGGCTTCGAAGACCCGCTTGGTGGCTTCGGCGGAGCCTGAACCGTCGCCGAACGCGAGGAAGCGGTCGAGCGCCGCGTACCAGCCGACCTGCCGCAGCGCGCCGATCTCGCCCGCCGCGCCGTTGTGGCCCGAGTGCAGTTTCCCGCCGAGCAGCAGGCCCAGCGAGACGGTCCGCCCGGCCTGCACGTAGACGACGTCGTCGACACCGTGCGCGGCTCCGCGCCAGTGCTCGGCCAGCGTCGCGAGCTTCGTGTCGTTCCCGGCCAATACCGGGCATCCGCCGCCGAACTCCGCAGGCAGGTCGAGGCCGGCCCAGCCGGGCAGGCGGTCGCTTCGGACGACCTTGCCGCCGGACACGACACCGGTGGTGCCGACCCCGAGCACCCGGACGTTCGCGTAGCCCTCGACGGCGGCGCCGAGCACCTGGTGGGCGACGCCGAGGCGGTCGGGCGCGCCCATCTCCGGCGTGAGTTCGGCCCTCGCCCGTCCGACGACGTCGCCTCGCAGGTCCGCGACCAGGCACAACGCCTTGTGCGGGCCGACGTCGAGACCGGCGACGTGCCCCGCTTCGGGGCGGAACCGGTACCGCTTGGCGGGCCTGCCGACCGGTCTCGGCGCGTCGGGGGAGAGGGGCACCTCCTCGACCAGCCCCTGTTCGCCGAGGTCGGCGGCGATCTCCTCGACCGTCGGCCGGGAGACCTGACTCGCCTTCACCAGCTCGGCGAGCGTGAGTTCTTCGGCCGCGTACAGCGCCCGCAGGACCGCAATGGAGTTGAGCCGTCGCAGCAGTGACGGATCCCCGCCCGACAGTGTGGCCATGCGACTCCTCAGGCGTCGACGCGTTGGTCGTACCGGGCACGCGCGGCGGCGATCTCGCTCTGGTGTTCCTCGGTCCAGGTGACCAGCGACTGGATGGTCTCGTGCAGCGTCATGCCCAGCGGCGTCAGCGCGTAGTCGACGCGGGGCGGGACGACCGGATAGACGGTCCGTTCCACGATCCCGTCGCGTTCGAGGTGACGCAGCGTGGTAGTGAGCATGCGCTGGCTGATGCCGTCGATCTTGTACTTCAGCTCAGTGAACCGGAGGGTGTTGCGGTCGAGCAGCGCGATCACCAGGAGCGACCACTTGTCCGCCACCCGGTCCAGGATCTGGCGGACCTCGCAGTCCTCACGCGTGTCCCACTGGAAGGCCTCGTAGTCCTCCTCGGTGAGTTCACAACGACTGGGTGAGTTCAAAGTGCCTTCTTCCATGGTCCTCGATGGTGACGGAAGATCCCCTTGGTTACAAGAGGGAACCGACCGGCTGATGAGTAACCGTCGGTTCCGTTTTCACTGAGGGAGAGCGACCTTGACCATCACGCAAACGCCGCCGCGCGCCGCCGACAAGATGGGCGGCCGGGCCTGGGGCGTGCTCCTGGTGCTGTGCGGCGCCATCTTCCTGGAGGGGATCGACGTCGCGATGCTGAACGTGGCGTTACCGTCCATCCGGGCCGAACTCGGCCTGTCGACCGCGACGCTGAGCGGCGTGGTGAGCGCCTACGTGCTCGGTTACGGCGGGTTCATGCTGCTGGGCGGGCGTGCCGCCGACATGTACGGCCGCCGCCGCATGTTCCTGACCTGGCTGGTGGTGTTCCTCGTGTTCTCCGGGCTCGGCGGGTTCGCCACCGAGGGCTGGATGCTGTTGCTGGCCCGGTTCGTCAGCGGCGTCGCGGCGGCCTTCATGACCCCGGCGGGCCTGTCGATCATCACCACGAGCTTCGAAGAAGGCCCGAACCGCACCAAAGCGCTGTTGTTCTACGCCGGTACGGCGGCGGGCGGCTTTTCGCTCGGCCTGGTCATCGGCGGGCTGCTGACCAGAATCGACTGGCGCTGGGTGTTCTTCACCCCGGTGATGCTGTCCGCGGTCATCCTGGCCGCCGCGCTGTGGCTCATCAAGGAGCCGCCTGCCCGGGAACGCCCTCCCCGGCGCGCCGATTTCGCCGGTGCGGTCACGGTGACCGCCGCCATGCTGCTGATCGCGTACGCGGTGGTGCGGTTGGAACACCCCGGAAAGGACTGGGGCTGGACGGTCGCGTCCTTCACCGGTGGAGTGGCCGCGCTGGCGGCTTTCGTGGCCATCGAACGCCGCTCGCCCGCGCCGCTGGTGCGGCTCGGCATCCTGAGGTCGGGGCAGCTGGTGCGGGCCAACGTCAGTGCGCTGCTCTACGCCGGCTCGTTCTTCGGCTTCCAGTTCCTCGTCACGCTGTACCTGCAAGAACTCCGGGGATGGTCGACACTCGAGACGAGCCTGGCGCTGCTGGCGACCGGGATCGACGCGATCCTCGCACCGACGCTGACCCCTCGGCTGGTGGCGAGATTCGGCAATATACGGGTGATCTTCGGCGGTCTCCTGCTCGCCATCGTGGCGTACGCGCTCTTCCTGCCGCTGGGCCTGGACTGGACATACGCGGCGATGTTCCCGTCGATGATCCTTCTGGGCCTCGGGTTCGCGCTCGCCTACGGACCGCTGACGATCGTCGCCACCGACGGCATCGCCGAGGACGAGCAGGGACTGGCGGGCGGCCTGCTGTACACATCCTTCCAGTTCGGAGCCGCGCTCGGGCTTTCGGCGGTGACCGCCGTCAGCGCCGCCGGGACAAGTGACACGCCTGAAGCCGCGCTCGGCGGATTCCGGGCGGCACTGGTCGTGCCACTGGTGATGGCCGTCCTCGCCGCGATCGCCACCGCGTCCGGACGTCAGCTCGCTTCGACGAAGGACGCCAAATTGGCCAGTGAGGACGCGATCCCGGCCTCGTGATCCGCCTGGCCGATGCCGGACGGCACGTCCGTCGCGGTGACGGTCACTTCGGTGCCGTCACCGGTGGCAACGAGGTCCCAGGTCATCGTCATGGTGCCCGCGAAAGCCGGGTCCTCGGACTCGAAGACGGCCTGCTGCACCACGCGTTCCGCTAGGACGAGGTCGGCGAACCCTACCTCGACGACGTCCGTCGCGTCCGAACTCTTGCCGGGAGCGCCGGCTGCGTCGAGGTAGGTGAGGGTCATCCGGAATCCGCCGCCGGGCCTCGGGTCCCAGTGCTCGATCCGGCCGCGCATGCCTTCTGGTGGCAGCCAGGCTTCGAGGGACTCCCGGTCGAGGAGTGCGTTGTAGACGGTCAAGGGCGGTGCGGCGATCACCCGGCTGCCGCTGTCGATCCTGTCCATCCCGCCGATCCTAGGGCCGATACGCTGCCGCTGAAGGATCACGGCGTGCGGTGATCCAGGGAGGGGTGATCCACATCGAGTACGTCGTCGCCTGGTCCGCCTTCCTCGGTGGCTGGCTCCTGGTCGCCGGGCCCATGTACCAGGGCGCCCTAGAACTCCGCGAGGAGAGCGAGCGATTCGAAGACCTGCGCTCGGTCCAGTCGCGCCGTCCCACCGGCGGCACCCCCACGTCGAGCTGGTGGTGGCTGGTGCCGCCGGTGGCCGTCATCAAGGAACGCCGTCGCCGGAAGAAGGTGCAGCGCGAGTTCATGAAGACGCTCACGGCCGGCCAGCGGCGCACCATGACCACCTTCGCCAACAAGGCCAAAGGCTGGTTCATCGTGTGCGCGGGCGCCTTCTTCATCGCCCTCAAGGAGACGTGGCACCTGACCCACCTGTACCACTGGCCCTTGTGGACCTATATCGCCCTCGTACTCGTCCCGCTGGTGCTGAGTTTCCTCCACACGTCACGGGGTGTCCGGCTGACCGTCCTCATCATGGGTGCGGAGGAGTGATGGTGTCCCGGGTGAGCGCTTCGACGTTCTCCTGCGCCTTCTTGGCGTCGGTGACCCAGAGCTTGTAGAAGTCGAACGGGCAGTCCGCGACGCCCTTGTCGCCCTCCTCCGCGTCCTGCACGCCGGTGTAACCCCGGTGCAGCAACTTGAAGATGTGGTTCTGCGACTGGTCGTAGGTGCGCGCGTCGCGGATCGCCGACACCGAAAGCTGCGCGTACTGGATCCCGTACTCCTCTTCGCCGGTCTCGCCGAGCGTGCGGCCGTCGAAGCCGATGATCGCGGAGTGGCCGAAGTAGGAGTAGACGCCGTCGAAACCGGCGGCGTTCGCGACCGCCACGTAACAGTTGTTGGCCCACGCCATCGCCTTGGCCATCAGTACCTGCTGTTCCTTGGCCGGGTACATGTAGCCCTGGCAGCGCACGATCAGTTCGGCGCCCTTCATCGCGCAGTCGCGCCAGATCTCCGGGTAGTTCCCGTCGTCGCAGATGATCAGGGAGATCTTCATCCCCTTGGGGCCGTCGCTGACGTAGGTCTCGTCGCCGGGGTACCAGCCCTCGATCGGGCACCACGGAAGGATCTTCCGGTACTTCTGGACGATCTCGCCCCGGTCGTTGATGAGCACGAGGGTGTTGTACGGCGGCTTGTTCGGGTGGTCTTCGTGCCGCTCGCCGGTGATGGAGAAGACGCCCCACGTCTGCGCCTCGCGGCAGGCGGCGGCGAAGATTTCCGTTTCCTCGCCCGGAATCGTGGCCGCGATCTCGTACATCTCCTTCGGGTCGTACATGATTCCCTGGGTCGAGTACTCCGGGAACACCACGAGGTCCATGCCGGGCAGGCCGGATTTCATGCCCACCACCATTTCGGCGATCTTGCGGGCGTTGTCGAGGACTTCGGCCTTGGTGTGCAGCCGCGGCATCTTGTAGTTGACCACCGCTACGCCGACCGTGTCCGGGCTGGCGGAAATGTCACCGTGTCGCATGAGGACTCCTTATCTCCGAAGGGGTTTTCTGGAGCACCAGTGCCGTCGCGATCAGCGCGACGGCGATCGCGGCGGCCAGCAGCGCGGTGCCGCCATCGCTGCGGTAGGCGCCGGTCAAGCCGAGGAAGGCGGGAACCGTGCAGGTCGGCTGGCTGAGCAACAGGACCGTCCAGCCGGTGAACCGAGTCAGCCGCTCCATACCGAGGCCGAGCACCAGGAAGAACAACGTCCACAGCAGCGCCCAGGACAGCCAGATGACGCCGAACACGGGATCGTCGTCGCGCCAGAACGCGATTCCCGCGTACACCACGGCCGTGCCCGCCACGAAGAGCGAGAACCAGCCGATGCCCTCGGGCTGCAGGCCGGCGAGGTTCGCGATGCCGACGTACAGGTACGTGAAACCGAACAGGTACAGCCCCGACGCCGCGAGGATCGCGTCCGGGTTCCCGCCAGCCTGGACGATCAGCACGGTCGGGGTGACGCACTGCAGTGCGCCCACGAACAGGTTCAGCACCGCCGCCGAACGGGGTGGTATCCGGCCGAGCAACATCAGGCCGTTGATCATCAAGGCGGCGCCGACGTAGAGCAGGCCCACATTGCCCATGCTCACCTCCGCGTATTACGCGTCACATGAAATAATTCCAGATGAAAGTATGTGGTGCGCCGGCGCCCGTCAAGAGCGCCGGTCCTAGAGCCGGGTGAGGACTTCGAAGTCGTAGCCGTCGGCGACCGCGAGATGGACGTGCTGGTCGGCCTGCTGTCCGCGGAATTCGACCGTGCCCCGCGGCCCGTGGTACGCGACACCGTCGATCGCCGCGTTGAGCGCGGGCAGCTCCGGTGTGCCCGCACGGCGGACGAGTTCCGCCAGCGTGTGCAGCCCCTCGTAACAGGATTCGGCCGCGTTGTTCAGCGCCGGCGCGCCGGGTCCGTTGCGGTCGACGTAGCGGCCGAGCAGGTCCATGGCGTCGGCGGTGACCATGGAGCGGAAATAGGCGGCGGAGACGTAGAGGTTCCCGGTGGCGTTCGCACCGCTGGCCAGGAGCATGTTCTCCTCCATCAGCGGGCTGAAGCGGACGAGCCTGTCGGTGAGTCCCTGCGCGGCGAAGGCGCGGTTGAAGCGCACCGCGTCCTGCCCGACCAGCAACATGAGTACACCGTCGCTTGTGGACTGTTCGACGGAACGGACCACTGTGGACATGTCACCCGCGCCGAGTCCGACGAACGCCTCGCCGGTGATGCGCAGATCGAGATCCTTCGCGTACTGCCGGATCGCCCGCGCCGACCGGCGCGGCCAGACGTAGTCGTCACCCACGACGAACCATTGGCGGGCGCCGAGGTTGTCGCGCAGCCAGCGCAACGCCGGCTCGATCTGGCAGCGCGGCGTCTCGCCCGTGCAGAAGATGCCCGAACGTCGCTCGCCGCCTTCGTAGAGCGACGTGTACACGTACGGCAGTCTGTCGGCCACGACCGGCGCGAGCGCGTGCCGGATCGACGAGATGTGCCAGCCGGACACCGCGTCGACCTGTCCGCTGTCGACGAGCCTGCGCAAGTCGTCGGCCACTTGCGCGGGCGTACCGCCGCCGTCGACCACCTCGGCCTCGACCTGTCTGCCGAGGATGCCGCCGGATTCGTTGAGTTCGTGCACGGCCAGGTCGGTGATCGCCTCGCAGGAGGGGCCGAACAGCCCGGCGGGACCCTGCAACGGGACCACCATGGCCACCCGCCAGGTGTCGTCGCGGGTCCGCGTGGCGAGGCGAAGGGGCATGGCGCTCCGTGCGGTGGCCCGGTAAGGTCAAAATGCTTTCACCTGGAAGTATTGCGACGGTGTCCGGTTTTGGCAAGGGGACGGGTTATGGGGACACGCGGCGTCGCGACCGCCGGAAGGTCGCTCACCGGCTCGCTCACCCGCGCCGCGCGCGCCGTCGCGGCCAGGGTGGAGCAGGTGCTCGCCAAGGAGGGCCTGACCCTGGACCAGTGGCTGGTGCTGGACGCGCTGAGCGGCAAGGGCGGCCTCGCCATGGCCGACCTCGCCGACCTGACGCTGACCACCGGGCCGACGCTGACCAGGGTCGTCGACAAGCTGGTGACCACCGCGCAGGCCTACCGTGAGGTCGACGCCGCCGACCGGCGCCGGGTACTCGTCCACCTCAGCGCCCGCGGCCGGGCGACGCACCGGCGTGTCGCGGTGAAGGTGACCGAGGTCGAAGCCGGTCTGGGCGTCACCGACGAGGTGCTCGTGGCGCTCCGGAGCCTCGGCGCTTGAAAGCCCGGCTGGGCCACCGGCGTTGGGGTGCAGGGCGTTGGTGTGGCCCGGCGTCCATTGTGAACCGAGCGGCCTGGTGAATTACTGGCACTGGGCCGAGAAATATCGGTGGACTTTGACGGTACGAGTCCTGCGGAATCGTGATCGAGGTCGCCTGTGCCCCGGCCGAGGGATCCGGCGGGCATTCGGCCTATCGCCCACTGGGCCGGAAGTCCGGAACCCACCCGTACTCGGCTCGCCCCGCCCACCGAATCCGGTGGGCGGGTGGTGGACCGTACAGATAAGGGAACCCCTGATCACTTTCGTGACCAGGGGTTATCCCTGGCGGCGTGCCCCCGGCAGGACTTGAACCTGCGACCTAGAGATTAGAAGGCTCTTGCTCTATCCAGCTGAGCTACGAGGGCCGACGTCGGCGACGTTGGGTGTCGCCCAGCTTCGGCAGCTTAGCCGTCGCCAACCTGT
The DNA here is from genome assembly GCF_013870525.1 of Amycolatopsis pittospori. Lineage (GTDB taxonomy): Bacteria > Actinomycetota > Actinomycetes > Mycobacteriales > Pseudonocardiaceae > Amycolatopsis > Amycolatopsis pittospori. The sequence goes on along the minus strand of NZ_JACBXD010000075.1, from coordinate 9,962 downwards.
CGATCGTTCGACACCGCCAGATCGTTTCAGGTCGAGCCCACCGTTTTTTGGAACGCCCGTGAGCGCGTCGCGACGCGGTGTGACGCGCTCACGGGCGGGGGCCGCTTCGGGGGAGCGGCCCCAGGGTTCGTGCTGGTCGCGAGTCGACTCCCCGGCGAGCGACCGGCACGAACCGTCGGGGGTGGTCAGTCCCAGATCTTGAGGGCTCGGATCACGAACGGTCCCTGGGGCACGTAGGTGCCGCCACCCGGATAGGTGATGAAATCTCCCTCGGTGGTGCACTCTTCACTCTGGTAGATCGTGACGTCCCGGCTCAGGCGGTTGACGAACGAATGTCCGTCGAAGTCTTCGGGCAGGGGAATGCATTCTTCGGGATTCGAGGTGCGCAGGTCGAATTTCTGTACGTCGCCGCCATAGGATTCGTCGGCCCATACGCAGAACTCGCCCTTCTGGCAGGCGGGGTCGGGCGGTGCGGCGGCGGCGCTCGCGACTCCGGCGCTGGTCAGCAGGCCGACCATGGTCAGCAGGAGGACGTGCGGGAGGCGTGCGCGCAGGTTCGTCAAACGTCGTTGCATGGCTGGGTTCTCCCCCGTGAATCGGCGGCTTTCCGGTCGCCGGTGAATGTGTGATTCCACGATGGCTCGCCGGGAAGGCTTTGTCAGCCCGCATTTCTACTTCTGTGGATAAGTAGTTGTCCGCCGCTCGATCGGGGCGGGTTGTCCACATATCGCCGGGACCGCCTTGTGCGGTCCGGAATGGGGTGCTAGGGCGTGTTTCACAAGTCGGGTTCGCGGTCTTCGCGCCCAGGCGGCCCCTGACGGCACGGGCGGATGCGCCCGAGTACGACCCGGTACGAGGGCGATCCGCCCGCACCGCCAGGAACCACCTGGATCACGAAGCCCATCGAACAGACTTATGAAACACGCCCTAGGCGGGTGCGGTGGACTCTCGGACGACCAGTTCGGCGGGTATCTGGGCGGGAGCTGGTGCCTTGTCGCCGCGAAGCAGGCCCAGTATCAGTTCGCCGGCCACCCGGCCCTTGACCGCCAGATCCTGCCGGACGGTGGTCAGCGGTGGTTCGGACCACCGCGCGGGCGGGGCATCGTCGAATCCGACGACGGAAAGATCACCCGGGACGGACAGGCCCAGGTGCCGTGCGGCCGAGATCGCCGCCAGCGCCAGCTGATCCGACATGCACAGCAGCGCGGTCGGCCGCGGATGCCGGTCGAGTAGGCCGTATGCGCTCGGGAGAGCTCCTTCGACCGAGATCCCGGACGCCTCCCAGATCGGCACGTCCGCCAGCGGGACACCGGCCTCGGCCAGGGTTTCCAGGTAGCCGGCCAGGCGTTCGCGCGTGTCGTGGAACCGGCTGTTCCCGGCCTCTTCCGCGCTCAGTTCGCCGCCGCGAGGTGCCGAGAGGCACTGCGCGGAAAAGATCCCGATCCGCCGGTGCCCGAGGTCGAGCAGGTGCCGGGCCGCCGCGGCCGCGCCCGCCCGGTCTTCGACCCCGATCCGCGCCGCGCCGCGGACGTGCGGCTGGTCGATCACGACCAGCGGAAGTCCCCGGTCGCGGACGGCCGTCAGCGCCGGCGCGCCGTCGGCCAGCGAATACGCCACCGCGATGTCGGCTTGCGCGGTCAGGATCCGCTCCGCGCGCGGGCCGCCGCTCTCGCCGTCTCCGGGCAGCAGCAGGAGGGCGTGGCCTTCGGGGTCGACGACTGTCGTGAGCGCGTCGAGGGTGACCGACAGCGCGGGATCCGAGAACGCCGTCGAAAGATTCGTGTCGAGCAGGACGGCGATCGCGCCGGTGCGGCTCGTGGCCAGGCTGCGGGCGGTCGGGTTCGGCCCGGCGTAGCCGAGTTTCTTGGCCGCGCGCAGCACCTCTTCCCGAAGCTGGGCGGACAGCTGGTCGGGCCGGTTGTAGGCGTTGGAAACGGTCGCGCGCGACACTCCGACGGCGCCCGCGACATCGTCCAACGTCGGCCTTCGCCGTCGCGTGCTGGTCACCGGTGCAGTCTAGGCCGTGCGGGAACCGGTGGACTTTCTGAAGCGCTTAAGTCATTCTGGGAGAACAGGAAGCGGAAGGAGACTGGGGTTTATGCGTGACCGTACGGCCGTTTTCGTCGTGTTCGCCCTCAACGGGGCCGCGCTCGGTTCCTGGGCGCCGCGGACGCCGGCGCTTTCGGAACGAGTGAACGCCTCACCGGGTGTGTTCGGCCTCGCCCTGCTGGGGGCGAGCGTCGGCATGCTGATCGCGGCATCGGTGTCGGGTCGCCTGATCGAACGGCACGGCGCCCGCGCGGTGGTCGCGGGCAGCACGATCGTCGCCTGCGCGGCACTGCCGATGATCGGCTTCGCGACGTCGGTCCCTCTGCTGGCCGGGGCGCTGTTCGTACTCGGCGCGAGCGTCGGCGCGCTGGACGTCGCCATGAACGTCGCCGGTGTCGAGGTCGAACGCCGTCATGGGCGGGCCATCATGCCGGTGCTGCACGCGGGGTTCAGTTTCGGCGCGCTGGCCGGCTCCGTCGCCGCCGGATTCGCCGCGTCGCACCAGTGGTCGCCGGGCAGGCATCTGACCGTCGCCGCGTTGGGCGCGCTGGTCGTACTCGCGTTCGTCATCGCGGCCGTGCCGGGCGCTCGGCCGACGCACACCGAGCCCGTCGAGAAGCCGAAGACGCCGCCCATCAAGCGTCCCGTGTTGTGGCTGCTCGCCGCCATCGCGCTGTTCTCGGCGATCGCGGAGGGCGCGAGTTCGGATTGGTCCGCGCTGCTGATGACGTCCGCCCACGGGGTCGGGGACGGCGCGGCGGCCTTCGCCTACTCCGGATTCGCCCTGGCCATGGCGCTCGCGCGGCTCGCGGGTGCCTGGCTCCAGAACCGGTTCGGCGCGACCCGTGCGCTGGCGGTGGGTGCCGGGATCGCCGCGGCCGGGCTCGTCCTCGCCGCGCTGGCCCGCCTGCCGGTGTTCGGCTTCGTCGGCTTCGCGCTGGCGGGCGCCGGACTCGCGGCGGCCTTCCCGATCGCGTTGAGCCTCGCGGGTGCTTCGGGCAAACGTCCCGACGGCACCGGAGGAGAGCGAGAACTGGCCTTCGTCACCGCGATCGCGTACACCGGATTCCTCGCCGGACCGCCGCTGATCGGCGGAATCGCGCAGGTGACGTCGCTTTCGGTGTCGTTCCTCTTCGTCGGCCTCACCGCCGCGCTGATCGTCCCGTCGGCCCTGGCCGCCGCGCGGGCGCGGAAACGTGAGGAGGAGTCCTTGCCCGTCGGCCGTTGACATCCTCGCCGAGACGCGGGCAAGCTGATTGCTCGTAAACTGAAATGAATGCGACCAGGTCGCTGTTTCAGGGTGGCTGATCCGGGGGAGGACGGCGTGAGGGTGCTGATGCTCGGCGGCGGCGTAGGGGTCCTGACCGGTCGTCACCAGGTCCCCGGAATCCCGGATCGGCTGGTGCAGACCACGTTGCCGAGGCTCGTCCTCGTCCCGGTGGTGTTCCGGCTGGTGATGCTGGTCCAGGCGCTGTGGGCGGCGGGTTTCGGCTCGTCACCGGCGCTGTGGACGATCGCCGCCCTGCACCTCGTGCCGAACGTCGCCGAGATCGCCTGGATCTTCCGCTGGTCCGACCGTGATCCCGCCAGTACGCGTCGGCTGCCGGCGGCCGACGCCGGGTTCGCGGTGTTCCTCACCCTCGGGGCCGCGTTCGTCGCGCAGGAGGAGTGGATCGCGTCGATCACCTGGACCCATCTGATGGGCACGGTGATGATCTGGACCCTGCTGCGCGGCGCGGTGGCGGGTGCGCTGGTCATCGGGGGAGCGGTGGCCCTGGACTTCGTGACACCCCCGGGCTCCTCGCTCGGCCTGTTCCTCACGCTCGGCACGGCTCTGGTGGCGTCGCTCGCGATCGTCGGCCTCGTCGGCGCGGCGATGCGGTTCGCGCTCGGGTTCGGGGAGCAGCAAGGCCGGGCGGCGGAACGGGAGCGGCACCGCCGCGACGTCCACGACACCGTCCTGCAGGTGATGGAGTCGTTCGCGATCCCCGCACCCGCCGACGAACTCGACCCCGCGGCCAGCCTCGACCGCGTCCGCCGCACCGCGCGCGCCCAGGCGATGCGCATCCGCATCAGCCTCGAACACGAGCCGGCGATGCCGGCCGGGCTGCATCAGCGGTTGCGCCTGCTCGCCGCCGAAATGGCAGCCGAGGGTCTGCGGGTCGAGGTCGTCGTCCAGGACGACTGTGGTCCGGACCTCTCGGAGGAGACGGCCGCGGCCCTGCACGACGCCGCCAGGGAAGCCTTGCGCAACACGCTGAAGCACTCCGGGACCAGGCGGGCCGTCGTCAGCGTCGAGGAGATCGGCGGCGGGATCTCCCTGACCGTGCGGGATCACGGCGCCGGTTTCGACGTCGGCGACCGGCGGAGGGGCTTCGGCCTCGAGAACTCGATCATCGCGCGGATGGCGGAAATCGGTGGCTTCGCGCGGATCGAGTCCACCCCGGGCCTGGGCACCAGGGTGGTGCTTCTCGGGCCTTCAGTCCTGAGTCTCCCCGTCGGGTGAGTCCCGCCACTGCCGGAACGGACGGTCCAGCGTCCATTCGTCGCCCTTGCACTCGACGACGCGGTATTCGCAGGTCGTCAGGTTCGACAGGGACTCGAACAGCTCGATGCTCCAGCCGAAGAGCCGGCGGCACAGCAGCCGGATCGTCAGGCCGTGCGAGACGACCAGCACGGTCTCGGGGTGATCTTCGCCGCAGGCCGCCAGTTCGCTGAGGAAGGCCGCGACCCGGTCGTCGACGTCCGCGCCGGACTCGCCGAAGGGCAGCCGGTAGAAGAAGTGCCCGAACTCGTGACGACGCTGCTTCTGGACCTCCTGCTCCAGCGGATCCTGCAGGTTGCCCCAGTCCTGTTCGCGCAACCGCGGCTCCGGCACGATCCGCTCGCAGGCGCTCCGGATGTCCAGCAGCCGCAACGTTTCCCGCGTCCGCAGATAAGGGCTGACGTACACCGCCGGGCGCTCGCCGTCGAGGAGTTCCTTCAGCTCGGGACCCGCCCGCCTGGCCTGCTCGCGGCCGACGTCGGTGAGCGGGAGGGCGTGGTCGGGGATCCGGGTGTAGGCGAGCTCGTCGACGTTGCCGAGCGACTCGGCATGCCTCAGCAGGATGATCCGCACGCCGCCATCTTGCCCCTTGTGCGCCCGGCATACCCTCGTGACGTGCCTTCAGACCCCGAGACGAAACCGGCCCCACCCTCCCGGAAGGCCGGTGTCCTGCCGCTGGTGTCGATCGGGGCGCTCCTGGCCGCGGTGGTGGCCGTCGGCCTGGTCGCGCTGACCGGTGGCGCCGGTTACGTCATCGCCGGCCTGCCGGATCCGGGGCTGGTGACGCGCTACGGCATCACCGTCGTCCGGGTGCTGGCCGAGGCGGCGTCCGTGCTGTGCGTGGGTTCGCTGCTGCTCGCCGCGTTCCTCGTCCCGCCGCAGAAGTCCGGCACTCTCGCGGCGGACGGCTACGCGGCCATCCGGGTCGCGGGCGTCGCCGCGTGGGTCTGGTTCTTCGCCGCCGCCGCGTCGATCTTCTTCTCCGCGGCCGACGGCGCCGGGCGGCCGTTCACCGAGGTCCTCTCGCCGCAGGTGCTGATGGACCTCGTGGACGCCATCGAGCAGCCCAAGGCATGGCTGTTCACCGCACTGATCGCGGTGCTGGTCGCGCTCGGCTGCCGTCTCGCCCTGACCTGGGGCTGGACGACGGTGGTCTTCTTCCTGTCCGTCGGCGGCCTGATCCCGGTCGCGGTCACCGGGCATTCCGCGAGCGGCGGTTCGCACGACCTGGCGACCAACAGCCTGCTGTACCACCTGGTCGCCGCCGCGTTGTGGGTCGGCGGTCTGGTGGCGCTGCTCGCGCTCGGCTGGCGCCGGGGCGAGAACCTCAAGCTCGCGGCGACGCGGTTCTCCAAGCTGGCGCTGGTCTGCTGGCTCGTGATGGCGGTCTCCGGACTGGTCAACGCGCTGGTGCGGATCCGGATCGGCGACCTGCTCACCACCGACTACGGCCTGCTCGTGGTCGCGAAGATCGTCGCCTTGCTGCTGCTCGGCGTCTTCGGGCACCAGCAACGGCAGAAGGGCGTCGCGGGACTGGTCGACGGCGCCGGCGGCGGCCAGTTGCTGCGGCTCGCCGCGGTCGAAGTGCTGATCATGTTCATCACGATCGGCATCGCCTCGGGGCTCGCGAAGACCCCGCCGCCGCAGGAATCGCTGACCCAGCCGTCGACGACGGAACTGCTGATCGGCTACGACCTGTCCGGTCCGCCGACCGTCCTCCGGCTGCTCACGGACTGGCGCTTCGACCTCGTCTACGGCACCCTCGCGATCGTTCTCGCCGGGCTGTACATCGCCGGTGTCCGCCGTCTGAAGCGCCGCGGCGACACCTGGGCCACCGGCCGGACGGTTTCGTGGCTGGCGGGCTGTTTCGTGCTGTTGATCGCGACGTCGTCCGGTATCGGGCGGTACGCGCCCGCGATGTTCAGCGTGCACATGGGCAACCACATGCTGCTGTCCATGGTGGCGCCGGTGCTGTTCGTGCTCGGCGGACCGGTCACGCTGGCCTTGCGCGCGCTCCCGGCGGCGGGCAAGGAAGCCCCGCCGGGACCGCGTGAATGGCTGCTCGCGGCCGTGCACTCGCCGATCTCGCGGTTCCTGACGCATCCGGTGGTCGCGCTGCTGCTGTTCGTCGGTTCCTTCTACGGCCTGTACTTCTCGGGCCTGTTCGACGCGGCGCTGAACTACCACTGGGCGCATCTGGCGATGAACGCGCACTTCCTGCTCGCGGGCTACGTCTTCTACTGGCCGGTGATCGGCGTCGATCCGGCGCCGCGCCGGATCCCGCCGCTGGGGCGGCTGGGGATGATGTTCGCCGCCATGCCTTTCCACGCCTTCTTCGGTATCGCGCTGATGAGCATGCAGACCGTGCTGGGGCAGGACTTCTATCGAGGCTTGAAGCTGCCGTGGGTCACCGACCTGCTGACCGATCAGCGGCTCGGCGGCGGCATCGCGTGGGCGTCCGGCGAACTGCCGGTGCTGCTGGTGCTGGTCGCGCTGCTGGTGCAGTGGGCGCGTCAGGACGAGCGGGAAGCCCGGCGGCGGGACCGTCGCGAGGAGGTCACCGGCGACGAGGATCTCAACGCCTACAACGCGATGCTGAAGAAACTCGCGGATCAGGGCCGGGGTCCGGGCCAAGGCTCGTAGCACATCCGGCCGGCGTTTTCCCGCCCTCGGCCCGAGTTGTCCACAGGTAGCCCACATCGCCGGGAGTTGTCCACAGATCCCGATCGCGCCCCTTCTCGCTCCTTGATCCACGGCAGTCTGGGATCAAGCGAGAAACCGGGAACGGCCCGGATCGAGGAGAGAGGCGAATGTGATGGCGACGGGCGAAACGTGGGTGACCATGATCGGCAACCTGACCAGCGAACCGGTCCATCATCCGGAACGGGTGCACGGGCACGACGTCGTGTCGTTCGGCTTGCGGAGTGTCGAACGCCGGTACGACAAGGAAAGAGGCGAGTGGGGCGAGGGACGGCAGCTCGCGGTCAAGGTCACCTGCTGGCGGAAACTGGCGATGACGGCCTTCACCTGCTTGAGCAAGGGGGATCCGGTGATCGTGGCCGGACGACTGCGCGGCGCCGAGACCGCGGAGGAGATCCCGGCACCTCTGGGTCTACCTGAGCTTGAGGCCTTCTCCCTCGGCCCCAACCTGGCGCGCTGTTCGGCCGAGATCCGGAGGACCGGCCGTGACCAGGCGCGGGTGACACCGGTACCGTCGCCGCCCCCGGGCAATCCCATGGTCAAAGCGCTCGAAGAGGCACCCGTGGGTTCGGCTCCCTGATGCTCCCTCAGTGATATCGGGCTGACTGTGGGTAGTTCGGTGGTGACCGCCGTCAAGGTCCTGATCGGCTCGCTCTACGATCGCTTGTATGGCCGAGTTCATCTACACCATGAAGAAGGTGCGCAAGACCGTCGGGGACAAGGTCATCCTCGACGACGTCAGCACCGCGTTCTACCCCGGCGCCAAGATCGGCGTGGTGGGGCCGAACGGCGCGGGTAAGTCCACCGTTCTGAAGATCATGGCGGGGATCGAGCAGGCCAGCAACGGCGAAGCCTTCCTCCAGCCTGGCGCCAGCGTCGGCATCCTCATGCAGGAGCCGGAGCTCAACGAAGAGAAGACCGTCCGCGAAAACGTCGAAGAGGGCCTTGGTGACATCAAGGTCAAGCTCAACCGCTTCAACGAGGTCGCCGAGCTCATGGCGACCGACTACAGCGACGAGCTGATGGAAGAGATGGGCAAGCTGCAGGAGGACCTCGACCACGCCGACGCGTGGGAGATCGACTCCGCGGTCGAGCAGGCGATGGACGCCCTGCGCTGCCCGCCGCCGGAAGAGCCGGTCACCCACCTCTCCGGTGGTGAGCGCCGCCGGGTCGCGCTGTGCAAGCTGCTCCTGTCCGCGCCCGACCTGCTGCTCCTCGACGAGCCCACCAACCATCTGGACGCCGAAAGCGTGCTGTGGCTGGAGCAGTTCCTCGCGAACTACGCCGGCGCAGTCCTCGCCGTCACCCACGACCGGTACTTCCTGGACAACGTCGCCGAGTGGATCATGGAGCTCGACCGCGGCCGCGTCGTCGGCTACGAGGGCAACTACTCGACGTACCTGGAGAAGAAGCGCGAGCGCCTCGAAGTCCAGGGCAAGAAGGACGCGAAGCTCGCCAAGCGGCTGAAGTCCGAACTCGAATGGGTCCGGTCGAACGCCAAGGCGCGCCAGACCAAGTCGCGGTCCCGCCTCGACCGCTACGAGGAGATGGCGGCGGAGGCGGACAAGCACCGCAAGCTCGACTTCGAAGAGATCCAGATCCCGCCGGGCCCGCGTCTGGGCAGCGTGGTCGTCGAGGTCGAAAAGCTGCGCAAGGGCTTCGACGACCGCGTGCTGATCGACGGGCTGTCCTTCGACCTGCCGCGCAACGGCATCGTCGGCGTGATCGGGCCGAACGGTGTCGGCAAGACGACCCTGTTCAAGACGATCGTCGGGCTCGAGGAGCCGGACGACGGCGTGGTCAAGATCGGCGAGACGGTCAAACTGTCCTATGTGGACCAGAACCGTGGCGGGATCGACCCGAAGAAGACGGTGTGGGAGGTGGTTTCGGACAAGCTGGACTACATCCACGTCGGGCAGACCGAAATGCCCTCGCGTGCCTACGTCAGCGCGTTCGGGTTCAAGGGTCCGGACCAGCAGAAGCCGGCGGGCGTGCTCTCCGGTGGCGAGCGCAACCGGCTGAACCTGGCGCTGACCCTCAAACAGGGCGGGAACCTGATCCTGCTCGACGAGCCGACGAACGACCTGGACGTCGAGACCCTGGGCTCGCTGGAGAACGCTCTCGAGCAGTTCCCCGGCTGCGCCGTGGTCATCTCGCACGACCGGTGGTTCCTCGACCGGGTCGCGACGCACATCCTCGCCTGGGAAGGCACCGACGAGAACCCCTCGCAATGGTTCTGGTTCGAAGGTAACTTCGAGGGCTACGAGAAGAACAAGGTCGAGCGTCTCGGTGCCGAGGCGGCTCGTCCGCACCGCGTCACCCATCGCAAGCTGACCCGCGACTGAGGGCCGGGGGTTCCCCGTGGAAGCCAGCAAGCGTCAACGGCCGGGCTCGCCCACCACCATGGTGGGCGGGCGGACGGCTGTTACCGGGGGAACCTTGTCCGCTGTCGGAAGGCTGATCGAACGGGCGGACGCCCTGCACCTGAGGGCGCCCGAGCTCGCTCTGGTCCTCGGGGAGCGCGCGGCCGCGCTCGCCGAGGCGGCCGGTGCCGACGAACAGTGGATCCGCGCGGAAAGCCTCGTGGTGACCGCGCGGGTGCGCCTCGGAGGCCGTCCCAAGACGGTCGGCCGGGCGGTGGCCGCCGTGATCATCGGCGACGTCCCGT
>NZ_JACBXD010000074.1 GCF_013870525.1 Amycolatopsis pittospori | reverse complement strand
ACGCCCGAGACCTCGCGGTACGGCTGCGCGAGTCGCTCTCGTCCGAAGCCGAGGAACGCGCCGAACGGGCCGGAGTCCTGCTGGCCGCACCGATCGGCCTCTGCTTCCTGCCCGCGTTCCTCTGCCTCGGAGTCCTGCCCGTCGTGCTCGGCCTCGCCGCCCGGCTCGACGGCGTCCTCTAGACCCTTCCCACGAAAGGCACTTCCATGCGCAACCTCCCCACCTTCCGCGACGACGACGGCATGGCGACCGTCGAGTACGCCATCGCCACCCTGGCCGCCGCCGCGCTGGCCGGTGTCCTCTATCTGATCGTCAACAGCGAAGCCGTCGTCGCCGGGATCACCGCGCTCATCGAGCGGGCCTTGTCGGTGAAGTCCTGATGCGAGGCGACCGCGGGTCCGTCACGGTGGAGGCCGCGCTCGGCATCGTCGCGCTGACGTTCGTTTCGGCTCTCCTGCTGGCCGGGGTCGGGGTCGCCGCCGATCAGGTCCGCTGCACCGACGCGGCCCGCGAGGCCGCCCGGCTCCTCGCTCGCGGGCAACCCGCCCGCGCCGAACAGGCCGTACGGGAGATAGCGCCGGGCGGAGCCCGGCTGGACGTCGTCCGCGAAGGCGATGCCATCACCGCCGGCGTCGAGGCCGAACCCGTCGCCGGACTGCTGCCGGGCGTCCGGCTGCGCTCCCGCGCCTTCGCGATCGCCGAGCCGGGGAGCGGGCCGTGAGCACGGACGACAGGGGCTTCGCGACGGCGTGGGCGGCCTCGATCGCCGCCGTCCTGGTCTGCGTCGCGGCGTTCACCTTCTGGATCGGCGCCGCCGTCACGGCCCGGCACCACACCGAGGCCGCCGCCGATCTGGCGGCACTCGCGGCGGCCTCGCACGCGACGGACGGTCCTGTCGCGGCCTGCGAGCGGGCACGACAGGTCACGGTCCGGATGTCGGTCACACTGCTGACCTGCCGCTGGGACAGGGGTGACGCCCTGGTCGAGGTGCGGTCAGTGCTGTCGGGACATTTGGCGACCTTCAGGCCCCCGGAAGCGCGCGCCCGGGCGGGACCGGTCGACCGGCCACCGTGACGGACGTCGCACGGCGAACGGTCGCCCGGCGGTAACCGGCAAGGAGTACGGGCGAGTAACCGCTTGGCGCGAGCAGCGGTCGTTGACGCGCGGCGAGCGGTCGAATGCATGATCAGCGCTCCGCCGAACGGCCGCACACCGCCGGTCGCGAGCGGGTTCACCGGGCCTGGATCCCCTGCTCGGCTGCGACGAACGGCATCGCGCCGGTCGCGCACGCCCGTTCATCGGACGCCCGGTGTTCGGTCCGTCCGGTCGGACTACCGCGCGTTCATCGCTAAGTAACCGCCGGTTGTCGCGCGAGGTCTTCTCCCGATGTGCAACTTGCCGTTTATTGAGATGTGCGCCACTTCGAAAAGTTCGCCGGAGCCGGCGCGGCAGAGACAGACACAGGACAGAGTTGACCTGAGGCAGGGACAGTAATGTTGGACGCGAATTGGCCGGACAGCTGGCGGGGCGCCTTCCGTATCGAAATGCGTGCGGAGGCGATCGGTCTCGCCTGGCGTGGCTGGCCGGTGCTCCCGGGTGCCGAGCCCGCGGCGCTCACCGCCGAGGGTGACGACCTCACCTGGCGGCGTCCCGTCCCCGCGCAGGACAACTGGCGTGAACTGATCGAGACCCACCCGCACGAGGTCGCCACGTGGTTCGGCGACGACACGCACAGCCTGCTCGTGGCCACCGGCACCGTGCTGGACGCCATCGAGGTCGACGACGAGCTCGGCAAGGCGGCCGCCCGCCTGCTGCGGGCCACCGGTCACCCGGCCCCGATCGTCGCGATGCCGAACGGTCGCTGGCTGTTCCTCACCACCGTCGCCACGAGCATCCCGCGGGAGCTGGCCGACCAGGCCTCGATCCAGTGGCACGGCGCGAACGACTACATCCCGCTGCCCCCGTCGCCGTTCCAGCACGGTGTCGTGCACTGGCGGGTCAAGCCGGAGGTCTGGGGCTGGCAGCTGCCCGAGGCCGCCGAGGTGCACGACGTGCTCGTCCGTGCGCTGGCCGGTGCCAGGACCGCCACCCCCGTGGCGACCCTGACCACCGCCGCCTGATCAACCCACAACTCCAAAGCCACCCAGTGGCCTTACTGGGACCCGTGCTGACGCAACGCCCCGAGCACGGTGTCCAGAACGGCCACCGCCCCCGCCTTGTCCAGCGGATCGTTGCCGTTCCCGCACTTCGGCGACTGGACGCAGGACGGGCAGCCGGCCGGGCACTCGCAGGAAACGATCGCCTCCCGCGTTGCGGCCAGCCAAGGGACAATTGCGGCAAACCCGCGATCGGCGAATCCCGCACCCCCGGGATGGCCATCGTGCACGAACACCGTCGCCTCCCCGGTGTTCTCGTGCCACGCGGTAGACACCCCGCCGATGTCCCAGCGGTCGCACGTAGCGAACAGCGGTAGCAGGCCGATCGCCGCGTGCTCGGCGGCATGCAGGGCACCGGGGACGCGCGCCGGATCCAACTCGGCGCTCGTCCCCGGTGTCCCGCAGCGGGAGTCGGAGAGCTCTGCTCGCGCAGAGCGCTCGCCGAACTCCCGCTCGACACCCTGTGGGGGCGCAGCCCCCACGCCCCCGGAATCCTCGGTCCCCACCCTGGAGCCTCCGGTCCCCACCGGCTCCAGAACTTCGGTCCCCGCCCGATGGCCCCCGGTCCCCGCCAAGCCATCGACCCCGGGGCCATCGGAAACACCGAGCAGCTCCGCCGAGATCGTGTACCAGACGGCGCGGGTGTGCAGGCTCTGCTCCGGCAGATCCAGCGGAGTCTGATCCAGCACCTCACCCGAAGGACGACGCCGCAAGTAGCCGACTACCTGCGAGCTCACCGACACCTCGCCGAGGTTCACCGTGACCCCGCCGTGCACCTGACTTTCCTCGGTGCGCAGCACACTGATGTCGACGATCTCCCGCGGCGACGTGGTCCAGTCCGGATCCTCCGCGTGCACCAGGGCGAGACCGGTCTCCAGATCCAGTTCGTCGACCACGTAGGACGAACCCTGGTGCAGGTACACCGCGCCGGGATGCACCGCGTAGCAGGCGGAACCCGGGTCGACGGTACCGAGCATCCGCCCGGAATCGGCCTCCACCACGGCGATCTGCTCTCCACCCGAACCGCGGATGCCGACGTCGGCGTGCGGCCGGTCGCGCGAGGTCCAATACCAGCCGCTCGTGCGGCGGCGGACGATCTTCTCCCTGACCAGATCGGCGAGGACGGCGCGCGCGGAGTCACCGCCGAAGGCCGCGACCTCCGGTTCGGTCAGCGGGAGTTCGGCGATGGCGCAGGCCAGCTGCGGTCCCAGCACGTACGGGTTCGACGGGTCGAGGACGGCGGCCTCCACCGGCCGGTCCAGGATCGCGGCCGGATGGTGCACGAGATAGGTGTCCAGCGGATCGTCGCGGGCCACGAACACGACCAGTGCCGCGTCACCCGCGCGCCCGGCCCGTCCGGCCTGCTGCCAGAACGACGCGAGCGTGCCCGGGTAGCCGGCCAGCACCACGGCGTCCAGTCCGGCGATGTCCACGCCGAGTTCGAGCGCGTTGGTCGTCGCCACCCCGAGCAGGCGTCCGGACAGCAACGCCGCTTCAAGCGCGCGGCGCTCCTCCGGAAGGTAGCCCGACCGATAAGCGGCAACGGATTCCGCCAGTGCACCGTCCACTTCGGACAAGATCCGCCGGGTGGCGAGCGCGGTGAGTTCCGCGCCTCGACGCGACCGGACGAACGCCAGTGAACGGGCACCCTCGATGACCAGTTCGGCCAGGATCCGCGCGGCCTCGGCGCCCGCCGAGCGCCGCACCGGTGCGCCGTTCTCGCCGGAAAGTTCGGACAGCAGCGGGGGTTCCCACAACGCCACCGTGCGGGCGCCCCGCGGCGAGCCGTCCTCGGTGACCGGAACACAGTCCCGCCCAGAGAGCTTCGACGCGAACGCGGCCGGGTCCGCTGTCGTCGCCGACGCGAGGACGAAGACCGGCGAAGCGCCGTAGTACGCGGCGACCCGTTGCAGCCTGCGCAGCAACAACGCCACATGGGAGCCGAAGACGCCGCGGTAGCTGTGGCATTCGTCGACGACGACGAACGAGAGCCGCCGGAAGAACCGGGACCAGCGCGAATGCGACGAGAGGATCCCGCGATGCAGCATGTCCGGGTTCGTGAACACCCAGTTCGCGTGCGCGCGGACCCAGTCACGCTCTTCCAGTGGGGTGTCGCCGTCGAACGACGCCGCGCGCACCTTCTTGATGTCCAAAGAGGACACGGAGCGCAACTGGTCGGCGCCGAGCGCCTTGGTCGGGGAGAGGTACAGCGCGGAAGCCCGCTCGTCCTCGGTCAACGCCGACAGCACGGGCAACTGGTACGCGAGCGACTTACCGGAAGCGGTGCCGGTGGAGATGACGACGTGCTTGCCCTCGCGCGCCAGTGACGCCGCTTCGGCCTGATGTCGCCACGGCGCCGTGACCCCGTTCGCCGTCAGCGCTTCGACGACCGGCGGCGCCGCCCACTCCGGCCAGTCCACGGAATCGGCCGATCGTGCGGGTAGCTCGGCCACATGGGTGACCGGGTACAGCGAAGCCGGGATCCCCGCCGTCGCGCGGTCGAGAAGCCGCCTGCCCTTCCCGGATTCCGCGGTGCCGTCCACCTTCCGAGCTTCGCACAGGGCCCCGACAGAAAACGGCCGCCCGGGCCCGGATCGCACACCGGGAGGGTCCGCGGATGATCGATACAGTGACCAGCCTCACAAGGTAACGGAACGTGCGGTGGCGGGGACGCCTTGCCGTCCTCCATCCCACTACCAATACACTCCCGCAATCCACACCGTCTGTGGCGAGCGTCATGTGAGACGTGCCTTGCAGTGCGACTAGCGTGACGCTCGGCTCAGATCCCCATGCCAGCGCGCGAGCCGCCGGTTCCATCGGCGGATCGTCGTTGGCCAACGGCGACGTCTCCAGGAGGACGAATGTCCCGGCAGTTCCTCGCGGAGGGCGAACTCACGCTCTCCGGAGGTGGTTACACCATCGTCGGTGTAATCGCCGTGGTCGCCCTTGCCGCACTGGTCATCGGCTACGTTCTGCTCAAGGAGGTGCTGGCCGCGGGCCAGGGCACCTCCAAGATGCAGGACATCGCGAAGGCAGTGCAGGAAGGCGCGGCTGCCTATCTCAAACGGCAGCGCAACACCCTCGTGATCTTCGGGGGAATCGTGTTCGTGCTGCTCTTCGCTTTGCCGGCCGATGACTGGAACGAGAAGATCGGCAGGTCCATCTTCTTCCTGGTCGGCGCGGGATTCTCCTTCGCGATCGGCTACCTCGGCATGTGGCTGGCGACGCAGGCGAACCTGCGTGTCGCGGCCGCTTCGCGTGAGACCGGCGGTCGCGAGAAGGCGATGCGACTGGCGTTCCGCACCGGCGGCGTCGTCGGCATGATCACCGTCGGTCTCGGCCTCTTCGGTGCCGCGGTGGTCGTTCTGGTCTATACCGGACAGGCTCCGAAGGTGTTGGAGGGCTTCGGTTTCGGTGCCGCGCTGATCGCGATGTTCATGCGTGTCGGCGGCGGTATCTTCACGAAGGCCGCCGACGTCGGCGCGGACCTGGTCGGCAAGGTCGAGCAGGGCATCCCCGAGGACGACCCGCGCAACGCGGCCACCATCGCCGACAACGTCGGTGACAACGTGGGCGACTGCGCCGGGATGGCGGCGGACCTCTTCGAGTCGTACGCGGTCATGCTCGTGGCGGCGCTGATCCTGGGTAGCACCGCCTTCGGCGTGCACGGCCTGATCTTCCCGCTCATCGTTCCCGCCATCGGCGTGATCACCGCGGTCATCGGTGTCTACATCACGAAGGCCAAGGCGGGCGAAGGCGGTCTCGTCACGATCAACCGCTCGTTCTACATCTCCGCGGGGATTTCCGCGGTGCTCTCGACGATCGCGGCGTTCGTCTACCTGCCCGGTTCGTTCTCCGAGCTGACCAGCGGTGCCACCAGCGAATCCGGTAACCCGGCGCTGATCGCGACCATCTCGGTGATCATCGGGATCGTGCTCGCGGCGATCATCCTCAAGCTCACCGGCTACTACACCGGCACCGAGCACAAGCCGGTCAAGGAGGTCGGCAAGTCCTCGGAAACCGGTGCGGCGACGGTGATCCTGGCCGGTATCTCGGTCGGGTTCGAGTCCGCCGTGTACACCGCCCTGGTCATCAGCGCGGCCGTCTTCGGCGCGTACCTGCTCGGTGGCGGCGTCGCGCTGTTCGCCGTGGCGCTGGCCGGTACCGGTCTGCTCACCACCGTCGGTGTCATCGTCGCGATGGACACCTTCGGCCCGATTTCGGACAACGCGCAGGGCATCGCCGAGATGTCGGGTGACGTCGACGAGGACGCGGCGCAGATCCTCACCGAACTCGACGCCGTCGGCAACACCACCAAGGCCATCACCAAGGGCATCGCGATCGCCACGGCGGTCCTCGCGGCGACGGCGCTGTTCGGGTCCTATCAGGACGCGATCAGCAAGGCGCTGAAGTCGATCCCGGAGGCGGCGGAGGCGAGCACCAGCGCGGTGAACTTCTTCGTGAACTCGGTGGTCAGCCCGAACACCCTCGTCGGCGTGATCGTCGGTGCGGCGGTCGTGTTCCTCTTCTCCGGTCTCGCGGTCAACGCGGTGTCCCGGGCCGCCGGCGCGGTCGTCTACGAAGTGCGCCGCCAGTTCCGCGACATCCCGGGCATCATGGAGGGCACCACCCGTCCCGAATACGGCCGGGTCGTCGACATCGTCACGCGTGACTCGCTGCGTGAGCTGACCACACCCGGTCTGCTCGCGGTCTTCGCTCCGATCGCGGTCGGCTTCGGCCTCGGCACCGGCGCACTCGCCGGTTACCTGGCCGGTGCGATCGCTTCCGGCACCCTGATGGCGATCTTCCTCGCCAACTCCGGTGGTGCCTGGGACAACGCGAAGAAGCTCGTGGAGGACGGAAGTCACGGCGGCAAGGGTTCGGACGCGCACGAGGCCACCATCATCGGTGACACCGTGGGTGACCCGTTCAAGGACACCGCCGGTCCGGCGATCAACCCGCTGATCAAGGTGATGAACCTGGTGTCGGTGCTGATCGCTCCGGCGGTCGTGCAGTTCTCGATCGGCGCGGACGCCAACGTCGGCATCCGGATCGGGATCTCGCTGGTGGCCGTCGCGATCATCGTCGCCGCGATCGTCGTCTCCAAGCGTCGCGAGTCGGTTCTTTCCGACACGCCCGCGGAAGCGAAGGCGTAGCGCCGAAAAGTTCCACCGCCGGGCCCGCCACGTTCCTGTGGCGGGCCCGGCGTCTGTCCGGCGCGCGTTAATCTCTGCGCGTCACACCGATCCTGATCCGGGGAGTCCCTGCCGTGAGGCGTTCGTTCGCTCTGTTCGCCGCCGCGTTCCTGCTGGCGGGTTGTGGTGGCGCCGAGACGCCCACCGCCGCACCTTCTCCTTCTTCCCCCGCCGCAGCGGCGGGCGGGTCCTGGATGGACGGTTTCTGCGGTTCGCTGATCGACTTCGCGAAGATCGGCGACTTCAAGATGCCCGACGTCGACCAGGGTGACGTCGGGAGTGCCCGCAAGGCGATGGATGAGGCCTTCGGCGTGTTCGCGCCCGGTTTCGACAACGCCGTCAACGGTCTGCGGGGACTCGGTCAGCCGCCGAGCCCGGAGGCGGAAGCCGCGCGCAAGAGCATCGTGGACGCGCTGACCCCGATCCGGGACCAGGTCGTCGCCGCGAAGTCCAAGTTGGACGCCTCGGCGAAGGACGACAAGATCGCCACGGCGGAGGCCGGGGTCGCGTTCCGGAAGATCGGGTCCGACATCAACGACATGCCCGATCCGTTCCAGCAGCTGGAAACGAACGCTTCGCTGAAGTCGCTGGCCCAGCAGGCGCCGAACTGCAAGAAGCTGCCTTCCTGAGCGTTCTTGTCGTCACGTTGATTTGCAATGCCCCCCGGTATCGGTACCGTCGGGGGCCAGCCGGGAAGTCGTCAGGTCGGGAGGTGTTTTCGTGCGGCCGCGGTCCACCGTCCTTGCCGCATTGGTAACAAGTATCGGGCTCGGCTTGGCCGGGTGCGGGCAGCAGCCCCCGGTGACTTCCCACGCAAGACAAGAAGGCCTCGCGACGGTCAGTCCGTCGGCGGCCGATCCCGCCTCCGCCTGGGCGGAGGGATACTGCGGCGCGGTCGGCGGGCTCGTGCGGACGATGGCGACGTTGCCCAGTGTCGATCCGAGCACGCCCGAGCAGGCCTCCCGGACGTCCAGTCAGTTGATGGCCTCGGTGGCCGACGGGCTGAGGCGCACGTCGGCGGCACTCGGCACCATCGGCCCGTCCCCGGTCGCCGGCGGTGACGCCTCGCGGACGGCCGCCGTCGCCCAACTCGACGGCATCCGCTCCCGCGCCGACGACGTCCGGCACCGTCTCGACTCCTCAACCGACTCCGAGACGACGAAGACGGCGCTTCGCGACGCCCGGACCTCGCTCGACGAACTGGACCGCCTGGACCTTCTCAGGGGCCTTAACGACGTGCCTCAGCTCGCCACGGCCAGTAGCCGGATCCCGGTTTGCCAGGACTTGGTGAAACAACCGCGTTGAGTCACCGGACTATCACTGGCCATGACTCGAACTTGTGTTC
The DNA here is from genome assembly GCF_013870525.1 of Amycolatopsis pittospori. Taxonomy (GTDB): domain Bacteria; phylum Actinomycetota; class Actinomycetes; order Mycobacteriales; family Pseudonocardiaceae; genus Amycolatopsis; species Amycolatopsis pittospori. The sequence continues at coordinate 31,102 of NZ_JACBXD010000074.1, read as the reverse complement.
TATTCTGTCCGGGTGGACGGGACGATCTCGCTCTTCTCGGCGGAGGCGAGCGGGCCAGGGCTCGCCGACCTCGCCGGTGTGCTGTGCGGGCCCGGCCGGATGGCGGGCTTCGGGCGGACGGCGGCACGGCTGTCCGCCGTGGTCGACGAGCAGTGGCGGGCGCGTGCTCTCGCCCGTGAATGCCGTCGGCGTGGTGCCGAGGCGCAGGTCTCGGCCGCCGAATGCGGACGCCCGCTGGTGAGAACGCCGTTCCGGGTCGATCTGCTGCCACTGGAGCGGCGGTGGAGCCGGGGCGAGGAGAAGGTGCTGCCGGACGGGTTCCGGCTCGACGGGGCGATGCTGAGGATGTGGGCGCTGGCGGGCGGCAGCCCTCAGGGCAACGGCTACCTGCTCGCGCTCGATCCGGAGGCGCCGGAGACGCACGAGCGGCTCATCCGCGCGCTCGCGCAGCTCGGCGTACCGGCGAAGGTGCAGCGCGGCGAGGAGGCGTTTCTGCGGGTCACGGGCCGACGGCGGCTGGCGCACGTGCTGGAGCTGATCGGTGACGCGCCCGCCGGGGCGGAGCCGGCCTGGCCGAGCCTGGTCCCCGTCGTTCGTGCTGTTTGACGCTCACCAAGTGCTATGAACGGCCCGTTACTTGCAAAATTTGCAAGTAACGGGCCGTTCATAGCACTCGAGCGAGGGGAATCAGGGCTTCGGCGCCTTGCAGTTCGGGTTCGCCAGGTCCAGCTCACTACGCGAAAGGCAAGAGGTCAGCTGATAGGTCTGCTCCCCGTAGTTGATGCCCTTCCGCACGGTTACCTTCCCGGCCGCGTCGACCTCGCACGGGTTGTTCATCGTGCACCGCTGGCCGCTCTCGTTGCCGGTGTTGTTGACGCCGATGACCTTGCCGGTCGAGGTCTCGATGATCGGCGACCCCGAGGTCCCGCCGATCGTCTTGCACGCCGAGGTGTACCTGATCGAGTCCTTCCAGACCCAGTCCGCCTCGTGCAGCTCGTGGACGAAGCCGTCGACGTTGCAGGAATAGATCTTCTTCCAGTAACCGGAGACGACGTCCATCGCGACGCCGGCCGACGGACGGGTCGGCGAGAGCGTCAGCGGGGCGATACCGTAGGACGCCTGGATCTGGGAATAGCTGGTGTTGAGCTGGTACAGCGAGACGTCCGTGTCGGTCATCGTCGCGTAGAGCAGCTTCTTCGCCTTGAGGGTGCCCAGTGACGAGCGGCCGTCCTTGGACAGCAGGCTGAAGGTCCGTGATGACGGCTGGTTGACGATTACTTCTCCAGGGTCCGGGAAACCTTCTTGGAGGCAATGCCCGTTGGAGAGGACGAGGGCCGGGTCGGAAAGGCTCGCCTCGGGCGGCTTCACCACCGACCCGGAGCAGTTCGACAAGGCCACCGTTCCGGCGAAGGTGGTCGTGGCGGCTTCCGCCGGGGTCACCCCGACCAGGGCGGATGCGGTCAGCATGGCGAACAGCGTGCCGAGGAGTCGTCGGGTCACGTGGAGTCCTTTCGGGTCGGCGTGGACATCAAGTGAAGCGTTGGCGGAAGGGAGCCACCACCGTCGAACGGAGGGTGTTCGGGTGATCACGCGGCACCCCAGGCGGACGTGTCCGACATCACGTGCTAGGTGTTGAAAGGAAACATCGGCGAGGTCAGCGGCGATGCGCTGGACACACGATCGGCGGCGTGTTGTGCCACCTAGACGTGGTCCGGGCGGCATGAGCGTGCACACTGACGGGTCGAGAGGCGGCGCGAAGGCGCCGAAGATGAGCGGAGAGCAGGACAGCGTGGCAGGAGCACGGACGAAGAAGACCGCGGCGTCGGACGACGGCGCGGGCCGTCGTCGGCTGGTGATCGTCGAGTCGCCGACCAAGGCCCGCAAGATCGCCCCGTACCTCGGCGTCAACTACGTCGTGGAGTCGTCCGTCGGGCACATCCGGGACCTTCCCCGCGGCGCGGCCGACGTGCCGGCCCAGTACAAGGGCGAGTCGTGGGCGCGGCTGGGTGTCGACGTCGACAACGACTTCAAGGCGCTCTACGTCGTGACCCCGGACAAGAAGTCCAAGGTCACCGAGCTGAAGAGCCTGCTGAAGGACGTCGACGAGCTCTATCTCGCCACGGACCCCGACCGCGAGGGCGAAGCCATCGCGTGGCATCTGCTGGAGACCCTCAAGCCGAAGGTCCCGGTCCGCCGGATGGTCTTCCACGAGGTCACCGAGCAGGCGATCCGTGCCGCCGCCGACAGCACCCGTGAGCTCGACGGCGACCTGGTCGACGCGCAGGAGACGCGCCGCATCCTGGACCGGCTCTACGGCTACGAGGTCTCGCCCGTGCTGTGGAAGAAGGTCATGCCGAAGCTTTCGGCGGGCCGTGTGCAGTCCGTGGCGACCCGAATCGTGGTCGAGCGGGAACGCGAGCGCATGCGCTTCACCTCGGCGTCGTACTGGGACATCTCCGCCACGATGGATGCCGGTGCCGAGGCCGCGCCTCGCACCTTCCCGGCCCGGATGATCGCCGTGGACGGCGCGCGTCTGGCCACCGGCCGTGACTTCGGCTCGGACGGTCAGCTGAAGACCGGCACCTCCTCGAACAACGAGATCCGCGTGCTTGCCGAGGCCGACGCGGTCCGGCTGGCCGAGGCGCTGAAGAACCGTGACTTCAAGGTCGCGAGCGTCGAAGAGAAGCCGTACACCCGCAAGCCGTACGCGCCCTTCATGACCTCGACCCTGCAGCAGGAGGCGGGTCGCAAGCTGCGGTTCACCTCCGAGCGCACCATGCGGATCGCGCAGAAGCTGTACGAGAACGGTTACATCACTTATATGCGTACCGACTCCACGACGCTGTCGGAGTCGGCGATCTCGGCGGCGCGCAGCCAGGCGACGCAGCTGTACGGCAAGGAATACGTCTCGCCGTCGCCGCGCCAGTACACCCGCAAGGTGAAGAACGCGCAGGAAGCCCACGAGGCGATCCGTCCGTCGGGCGAGGTCTTCCGTACGCCGGGCCAGGTCGCGAAGGATCTGGACACCGACGAGTACCGCCTTTACGAGATGATCTGGCAGCGCACGATCGCGTCGCAGATGGCGGACGCGAAGGGCACCACGATGTCGGTGCGCATCGTCGGCACCGCCACCAGCGGCGAAGAAGTCACCTTCGCCTCTTCGGGCCGCACGATCACCTTCGCCGGGTTCCTCAAGGCGTACGTCGAGGCCGTCGACACCGAAAGCGGTGGCGAGGCGGACGACAAGCAGAGCCGTCTCCCGCAGCTGGTCAAGGACCAGGCGCTGACCGCGTCCGAGCTGAGCCCGGACGGGCACACCACGTCGCCGCCCGCGCGCTACTCGGAGCCGAGCCTGGTCAGCAAGCTCGAAGAGCTGGGCATCGGCCGCCCGTCGACGTACGCGTCGATCATCAAGACCATCCAGGACCGCGGCTACGTATGGAAGAAGGGTTCCGCGCTGGTTCCCTCCTGGGTCGCGTTCGCCGTGATCGGGTTGATGGAGCGGCATTTCGAGCGGCTGGTCGACTACGACTTCACCGCCGGCATGGAGGACGAACTCGACCGTATCGCCGCCGGTGACGAGCACCGTACGCAGTGGCTGTCGAAGTTCTACTTCGGCGGCGACATGGGCGTCGACGGTTCCGTCGGCCGGCTCGGTGGGCTGAAGAAGCTGGTCGGCTCCGGCGTCGAGGACATCGACGCCCGCGAGATCAACTCGATCCCGCTGTTCAGCGACCCCGAAGGCCACACCGTCGTCGTGCGCGTCGGCCGCTACGGCCCGTACCTCGAACGCGAGGTCGACGGCACGTCGCAGCGGGCGAACCTGCCCGAGGACCTGCCGCCGGACGAGCTGACCCTGGAACTCGCGGAGAAGCTGTTCGCGACGCCGCAGGAAGGCCGCGTGCTCGGCACCGACCCGGTCAGCGGGCACGAGATCGTGGCGAAGGAAGGCCGCTTCGGCCCGTACGTCACCGAGCTCCTTCCCGAGCCGGAGCCGCTGCCCGAAGGCGCGACTGCCGCGCAGAAGAAGGCCGCGAAGGCGAAGCAGCCGAAGCCGCGTACGGGTTCGCTGTTCAAGTCCATGTCTATCGAGACGATGAACCTCGAAGACGCGCTGAAGCTGCTTTCGCTGCCGCGCGTGGTCGGCAAGGACCCCGAGTCCGGCGACGAGATCACGGCGCAGAACGGGCGCTACGGGCCGTACCTGAAGAAGGGCACGGACTCGCGTTCGCTCACGACCGAGGATCAGCTCTTCGAGATCACTCTCGAAGAGGCTCTGAAGATCTACTCGGAGCCGAAGCAGCGTGGACGCTCCGCGACCGCGAAGCCGCCGCTCAAAGAACTGGGCGACGACCCCGTGTCCGGTAAGCCGATGGTGGTCAAGGACGGCCGCTTCGGCCCGTACGTGACCGACGGGGAGTACAACGCGACGCTGCGGAAGTCGGACAGCATCGAGGAACTGACCGCCGAGCGCGGCGCCGAACTGCTGGCGGAGAAGCGCGCGAAGGGCCCGGCGCCCAAGCGCAAGGCTCCGGCGCGGAAGACCACGGCGTCGAAGACGACGGCCACGAAGACCGCGGCGAAGAAGACCACCGCGACGAAGTCGACGACGGCCGCGAAGTCCACAACGGCCGCGAAGAAGCCGGCTGCGCGTTCCACCGCTACGAAGACGAAGTAGCGCTAGCTCTCGCACAAGCGCGCTATGAAAGGCCCGTTACTTGCAAAATTTGCAAGTAACGGGCCTTTCATAGCATCCGGGCGCGGAGCGTCACGAGCCGACAGAAGCCCAGAAGCCGCACCGGTGATCCACGTCGTGATCGGTGGGCCTGATCGCGTCCGGGGCGAGCGAGAGCACCGGACCGCGGCCGCCGTACGGGTCCCAGCGCGGTGAACCCGGCGTGTTCGGATCACCCGTGCGGACGAAAGCGGTCCAGTACGCGATCATCTGGTCCGACAGGCGTTTCTGCTCGGGGCGCTCGATCAGGTCGAATCCGCCCAGTTCGAAGAGGTACGCCATGTCGAGGGCGTGTGCCGCGCCGTGCGGCAGGCCCGGAGCCTCGACGCCGTTGACGTTGGGTGCGTTCTTGTCGTCGAATTCGTAGGCGTAAACGGGACCACGTTCGGACATCACGCGGTCCGCCTCGGCCGTCGGGCAGGCCCACGAGCGGTCGGTGGTCACCGTCGCCCACGCCATCGCAGGAGATTCGTAGTCCCGCGACGGATACTTCGCCCCGACCTCGTCCGCGTACTCGCCGAACGCCTTGCGCAGGAACTCCTGATAACGCTCCTCGGTGATCGGCTTGACCATCGCGACGCCGGCGACGAACGACCGCATTTCGTCGTGCGTCCCGCCGGAGATGACCGGAACGCGGTGGTAAGCGCCGTGGCGCAACGCTTTCGCGGGATCGGACGGCAGCAGAGGCGTGTCGTAGGTCAGGTGGTTGGCGAAGGTTTGCGTATGCGGCAACAGATCCGCGGCGGGCAGGCGGCGGAGGCACTCGACCGCCGCCGGACCCGTGCACCCGAGACTCGTGGCGACGGCCTTGCCGTCGGCCTCGGTCTCGGCGAGTGGTGAGTACGGCGTCTGCGCGTCCTGGTTCGGGATCAGGCCACCGGGCGGCCAGTTCAACAGGCACGAGCCGGACATGATCGCGGCCTTGTGGAACAGGCCGGTCGCGGCGGGCGAGGTCAGCAGCGCGCAGGTGCTCATCCCGCCGGCGGACTGCCCGGCCACCGTCACGTCGCCGGGATTCCCGCCGAACGACGCGATGTTGTGCTGCGTCCAGCGCAGCGCGGAAAGCTGGTCCGCCAGGCCGAAATCACCGGATCCCGCGAGTCCCGGATGTCCGAAGTAGCCGAATACGCCGAGCCGGTAGTTCGTCGTCACCACGATGACGCCGCCCTGATCGGCCAGCCGCTGCGCGCCGTAGAGGCTCCCGGCGTCCCTCGTGTAGCCGCCGCCGTGCAGCCAGACGAGCACCGGAAGCCGTCGGCCGCCCGCGTCACGTGGCACGGTGACGTTGAGGAACAAGCAGTCCTCATCGGTAAGGGGAGCGCCGGTGGTGCTTTGTGGACAGAAGTTCCCCGGTTTCGTGGCGTCGGCGACGCCCTTCCAGGGCTCCGGCGGCCGTGGTGGCTTCCAGCGGTCCTCGCCGACGGGCGGCGCTGCGAACCGGATCCCGCTGAACGTCCGGGTCGGCCCGGATTCCTTGCCGCGAACCAGACCCGCGTCGGTGCGCGCGACGAGCGGGTCCGGCGGGGTGGCGACGGGAAGCATCGTCATCAGGCCGGCGAGGAGGATCGAAAACAGGTGCATGGGATTCCCTTTCGGTCAGGTGTGGACGGGTTTCTCCGCGAGACGGCGCCACAGGCCCACCCGGCGGAAGTAGAGGTGTTGCATCACCTGCACGGCGACGAAGGTGACGCCGTACAACGCGGTGCCGAGGGCGGGAACGGCGTCGACCGGGAGCGCGTACGCCATCAGGACCCGCCCGGCGGCGTCGGCGAGCAGTCCGACGCCCCAGAGAACGGTCGCGACGCGCCAGGCGCGCCGGAACCAGCGGTGCCGCGGCCACAGGTCGTTCCATTCGGTGGCGCGCAGGGTCTCGGCCCACGGGCTCCTCGCCAGCATCGAGCGGGCCAGGGTGAAGGCGAGCGGCCTGGTGAACAGGAGTGACACCAGGAACGCGGCGCCGATCGCGCCGGTGAACCAGCCGGCCTTCGCCAGCATGAAACGGGGACTGCCGGTGACGAACGAGACGCCGACGCTCACCGCGAAGATCGTCAGCACGAAGATCGCGAACGTGTCGACCTTCCTCAGCCTGATCGCCCGGTACAGCACGAAGAGCACGGTCGGCAGCGCGCAGAGGGCGAGCGCTAACAGGACGTCCATGCCGAAGGCCCGCAGCACGTAGTACCCCGCCACGGGCACCACGATTTCGAGTAGCACCATGCCCCACTGGCGGATCACGGAGGTCATGTCGGCCTTCGGGTCGCGAGGTCGAAGAGGGTCACCAGTTCCTCGGCGTAGGCGGTGAGATCCAGTTCCGACGGCCCGGCGAGCAGGAACACCGGACCTTCCACCGACCGGCGGATGGTCGTCGCCATCACGCGGACGTCGAACTCGCGGAACTCGCCGCTCTCCTGGCCCCAGCGCAGGATCCGTTCCACCGGCTCCAGCGCGCGCTGCTCGGAGGCCGGGTCGTAGTCGAGCGCGCCGCCGACGAAGATCGCCAGCAGCGCCCGCATCCGGATGGGCTGGGCGGCGGCGAACTCCAGGTTGGCCTCGATGTAGGTCCGCAGTGCCGCGCTCGCGGACTCCGGTGAGCTCATCCGCTCCGCCATGAAGGCGCCGATCTCGCCGAAGACGTCTTCGAGGATCGTGCGGACGAGTTCTTCCTTGTTCGCGAAGTGGTACGAGATCAGGCCGGTGCTCGACAGCTTCGCCTGCTTCGCGATCTGAGCGAACGACGCGCGGCCGTATCCGAGCTCGGCGATCGTCTCGATGGCCGCGGCCACGATCTGTGCGCGCCTGGCACTCTCGGTGAACGACTTCGCTTTTGCTTGCATGAGCAAAAAATAGCTCAGCTGAGCAAAACTGTCCACCGGGAACCGCTCACCGACCGCTCGCCGAACGACCTCACCCGTTCGAACAAAAGTTCTAAAAATTGTCGGTACCAGGGTGTTCAATGGTCAGGTGAGCACTTCAACGACCGCTGTCTTCGACGTCATCGACGAGGTCATCGCCCCGCTGGCCGCCGAGGTTCCGGAGCGTCCCTCGGTGATGGAGTTCTACGACCCGGAACTCGCCGTGCCGGCCGTGCTGGCCGACGAGGAGCCGACTCCAGGGCTCACCCTGGCCGAGGAGGTGGAGGAGTACACCCGGTTCGTGAGCGGGATGGCGGCGATCGGGCTGGCCCCCGGCGGAGAGGTCACGCCCGAGGCCGTCGGGCTTTACCGCGCACTTCGCGGCGGGTTCATCCGCGGTGTGGTGACCGGGGTCTTCCCGTCGCGCGCGGAGCCTTGGGAGGTCCGGTTCTTCGGCGACGAGGACTACACCACGGTGCTGAACAAGCTCGGCAGGCGAGCGCGGCTGCGGTCCGGTTTCCTCAGCGCGCTGCCGGGCTGGGTGTTCGACGGGCTGCCCGATCACCCACCGGGCCCTGGCGAGACCGTGCGCATCGAGACGGACGCCGGCGGGCTGATCCCCGTGCAGGCGCGTGAAGCCGTCGAGGTGATCCGTGAGGGTGCTTCGCGTCCGCGTCACGGGACGGTCCTGGTCGATCTCGCGGTGCGGAACGCCATCCTCGCCGAGTATCCGCACGGCGCGTTCGGCCTGGTGGACAACGACCTCGGCCGCTACCAGTTCAGTGCGGCGATGGACAGCGAAGGCCGCTGGACGCTCACCTGGGGTCCGGCCAGCCGGTCGATGGCCGAGGAATGGATCGTGAAGGCGGTGCAGAACCATGCGTGAGCCGACGGTGAAGGAACTGATGAAGCGCGCCGCCGAGCCGGTGCTGCGCGCGGTGCCCGAGCGCCGGAGCGTGTACCTGGGCTACGACCCGGAGGTCACCGACGACGAGATCCGGCGGCTGTGCCCGTCCTACGACGAACCGGGAGACCTCGTCGCGCAGGCCGAGCGGTACGCGGCCAAGGCGGCGCTGCTCGAAGAGGCCGGGCTGATGGAGAACGGCGAGATCCATCCCGCCGCGGTCCAGATGCACGGCGTGATGCTGCGGGGTTCGGTGCGAGGCGTGCTCACCGGCGTCTTCGCGTCCGCGCCCCGCGCGGTGCGGGTCGATTGCTACGGCGACGGCCAGCAGGCGGTCGTCTGGCGGATGCGGTCCGGGCGGCGGACCACCTTCAGCCTGAGCGAATTCGGCGAACTGGGCGCCCGGGTCTTCGGCGGGCTCCCGCATGTCCCCGCCGGTGAAGTGGCACCGATGCGCATCCGGATCGACGAGCACGGCGTTCCGCTGAGCGGTCAGGAGGAAGAGGTCGGCCTGGTCGGCGACATGCTGAGCAGGCCGCGGACCGGGACGGCGATCCTCGATCTGGTCGCCTTCGGCGGACTGAACGCCGAGTATCCGGACTACGGCTTCGTGATCGTCGACAACGATCTGGGGAGGTTCGTGTTGTACGCCGCCCCTTCCGAAGGGTGGCTGATGTTCGGTGGAATGGACCGCCGGGCACTGGCCGGCTGGCTGCACGAGGCGGTGGACTTGAGCCGGACGTAGCCGCCTTGGGCGATGGACGAGGGGGAGGGCGGGTATGGACCTGGACCGGCGCGCCGCGGACGCGTGGTTCCGGCGGCGAGGGCTGCCGATGGTCATCCACCGGCGAAGGCGCGGGGCGGGCATGTTGCGCCGGTCGACGCCGGGGGTGGTCTTTCTGTGCCTGCTCGACCTGCTGCTGGCCGGGCTGCTGAAGCTGCTCGACGTCCCCGCGGACGTGCTCGAAGCGAGAATGCGCGAAAGCGGCGTCGCCTACGTCCTCGGTGTGCTGGTGCTGACGTTCGCCGTGGTCGTGGTGCCGGTGGTCGCGGGCCGCCTGATGGCGAAGCTGCTCCGGGCGCTGCACCGCACTCGGGTCCGGCTGGCCGTCATGGCCGCGACGATCGGGTTCTGGGTGCTGGTGCTGCCGCTCGGCGAGCGGCTCACCGGGCTGGTGTCGTGGGAGGACCCGCTGTGGCTCGCCATGCTCACCAATCTGGCCGCGCTGGCCTTGCTGACGCTGTTGGTGCGGATCGGTGTCGGCTCGATCCTGACCTGGGCCGCGCGGAGTGCGGTCGCGCAGGTCAGGGCGATCGGAACGCTGGCGTCGCGGGCGTTGCCGCTGCTGTTGCTGGTGGTGATGTTCAGCTTCTTCACCGCCGAGCTGTGGCAGGCGGTGGAACGGCTCAGCCCCGGCCGGTTGTGGCTGGTGGTCGGGTTCCTGACGGTGATCGGCGCGGTGTTCCTGATCTCGATGCTGTCCGACGAGATGACCGAGCTGAAGTCCTGGACCGTGGAACCGGGGGCGGCCGTCCTGCGCGGCACGCCGTTCGACGATGACGACGCTCCGCTGCCGAGGCGGGTGGCGCTCTCCAGGATGGAGCGGCTGAACATCACACTGGTGCTGTTCTTCGCCCAGGCGGTGCAGATCGTGGCGTTCGGCGCGCTCGTGTTCGCCTTCTTCGTCGTGTTCGGGGTGCTGATCCTTCAACCGGAGGTGGTGACGGAGTTCGCCGGCCGCGTGTCCGAGCCGGGAACACTGCTGGGTGTCCCCCTTCCGGTGAGTTCCGCGCTCATCAATGTCTCCCTTTTCCTTGCGGTTTTCTCCGGTTTGTACTTCGCCGCTTCGACCGCGACAGATGCTCGGTACCGGCGTTCTTTCTTCGAGCCTTTGCTGGAAGATGTGAAGATCAGCCTCGCCGCGCGTGACATTTATCTGGCCCATTGGGCGGATGTGCGCCGGGCCGAGGTGGTTACCCTGGAAGCAGAGGACATTCCGTAGTGAGGTGGTCACCATGAGCGGGAAGGGCGACTCCCCCTTCTTCGATGCCCCCGAAATCGCGAAAGGCGACGGCACACAGGCAGATCCTCCGGGCGATACCTTCGCCGATCCGCTATCCGGCCTGGTCACGACCAATCCGGCGGCGCAAAACACTCCGTCGGGTACCGGCGACGAGATTCACGTGAAGGTCCCAGGGCCGGTCCAGCACGATCCCGAAGTCGTCAGCCGGATGGTCAACGCGGCCATGCTGGCGGACGAGCAGCCGGCGCAGACGCCGGGTGCCGAGCAGTCCGCCGGTCTGCCGCCCTCGAAGATCGTCAGCACGGTCGGTGAGCAAGGCGCTACGCCGATCGGGATCCTGCCCCAGCAGCGCACGTGGCCTTCGAGGCCGCCGCAGCTGCTACGTCAGCCTCGTCGGCCGAAGCCGGAGGAGCCTGTCGACGTCGATGAAGAGGACGAGGTCCAAGTACGGCGGGCGAAGCGTTCCATGCAGCTTCCGAGGCTGGGTAAGCCGTCCTCGAACACCGCCGGTGTGATGATCGCGGTCGCGCTCATGATCGTCTTCGCGATCCTCGCCATCCAGTTGCTGGCCAGCCTGTTCAACAGCATCGCGGGGATCTTCTCGTAACCCGTCCGGCGGTAGCGCCGGACGGGCCCGTCCCTCCTCACGTCACCCATCGGGATACCCTGGCCGTACGGTCGGGGGACTCGGCGCATACCCGGGTCGTCCGGCGCCGCGTGACTAGTGGGGTGGGGCGTATCAGCGAGGGCGTGCAGTCAGTGCCCGAAGCGGGCACGGGTGGACCGACGAACCGTGACGCCTCCACCATCCACCGCGTGCGGCGGGTGCTGGCGATCAAGCCGTTCCGCCGGCTCTGGGGCGTCACCTATCTGTGCAGCGTCGCGGACTGGCTGAACCTGCTGACCTTGACCGGTCTCGTCACCAAGCTGACCGACAGCTACGCGGCGCAGAACTTCGCGTTCGTCGGCGTCGTGCTGACGTCGCTGCTGCCCGGACTGCTGTTCGCACCGCTCGGCGGGCTGCTCGCCGACCGGTTCGACCGGCGCAAGGTGATGGTGCTCTGCGACCTCGGCCGGTGCGGGTTCCTGTTGTCGATCGCCTTCGTCGGCACGCCGTGGTGGGTGTTCGTCGGGAACTTCCTGGTCGGCTGCTGCTCGATGATGTGGATCCCGTCGAAGGACGCGGCGGTGCCGAACCTGCTGCGCCGGCCGGATCAGGTCGAGACGGCGAACCAGCTCGGCATGGTGATGACGTACGGCCTCGCGGTGATCACCGCGGCCGGCGCGAACGCCGTGCTCACCGGTAGTAACACCACGTTCCACTTCTTCCAGGGTGACGCCCAGCTCGGCATCGCGAAGGTCGCCGTCGTCATCACCGGTCTGCTGTACCTGACCAGCGCGATCGTGATCGCCACCCGGATCCCCGAACTCTCGCTGCGCAACGTCCACTCGACGGACAAACCCAAGGTCAAGTCGGCCGACGAGGAGAAGTTCGGCTTCCGGCAGATGATCTCCGACGGCGCCCGGTTCGTCCGGACGACGCCGTTGGTACGCGGGCTGATGATCGGCGCTTTCGGCGCTTTCGCGGCCGGTGGCGCGGTGATCGGTTCCGCCAAGCCGTACTCGTCGAGCCTGCTCGCCGGTGACGCGGCGTTCAACCTCCTCGTCCTCGCCGTCTTCCTCGGCCTCGCCACCGGTATGGCCGTGGCCCCGAAGCTCGCGCGGCGGCTCGCGCACGACCGGCTGTTCGGCCTCTCGATCGTCGCCGCCGGGCTGTGTCTCATCGTCGTCGCGCTGTCGCCGCACCTCGCCGTATCGCTGGTCGCGGTGGCCGCTGTCGGTGTCTGGGCGGGGACCGCGTTCCTGACCGGGGTGACGATCATCGGTTCGCGGATCGAGGACGCCATCCGCGGCCGGATCAACGCGATCTACCAGTCGCTGATGAAGATCGTGCTGTTCGGCTCGACGATCCTGGTCCCGGTGGTGATCAGCGCGGTCCAGCAGACCGAGCTCAGCCTGTGGGGCGGCACGATCACGATCGACGGCACGCGGCCGGTGATGATCGGCGGCGGTGTCCTGGCCCTGCTCGCGGGCATCATCGCCTACCGGCAGATGGACGACCGGCGTGCGGAGCCGATCCTCGCCGACCTCCGCAACGCTCTGCGCCGCAGCCCGCGCCGCGTCAACGGGCTGCTGATCGCGCTCGAAGGCACCAGGGCGATCAACACCGAGACCCAGGCCGCGCGGCTGGCCGAGTGGCTGCGCGCGGGTACGCGTCCCGTCGTCCTGGCGGCCGACCCGGCGCTGGACGACCAGCGGCTCGCGAAGCTGCTTTCCGGTGCTTCGCTGACCGGTGCGCGGGCGCAGGCGCTCGCCGCCGCCGCGGTGCGCGCGGACATCGTCGAACGGGACATCCAGCCCGCGCTCGACGCCGGTTCCGTCGTCGTCATGGAACGGTTCGTGGACTCGCCGCTGGCGCATCTGTCCGCGGTCGCCGGGCTGGACAGCCAGGAACTCGAAGGGCTCGCGGACTGGGCGACCAACCGGCTGCGGCCCGACATCACCGTCCTGCTCGACGCCGATCCCGGCACGGTGATGCGGAAGTCGGAGTCCCTGGACGCGCAGTGGCGGGTGCAGCATCTGCTCACGGAGATGGCCGCCGCCGACCCGGACCGGTATGTCGTGGTCGACGCGGACGGCACCGAAGACGAAGTGAGCGACCGGGTGCGGGCCGCTGTCCGCGCGGTGCTCGTCGGCAGGCTCGCCGGGCTGGCCCCGGCGGAGGAAAAGGTCGAGGCGAGATGACGGAAGCCCCTGTGCTGATCGGTGTCTGGAAGCAGCTCGTCGGCCAGGAGCCCGCCGCGCGCACGCTTTCTTCGGCGTCGATGGCGGCCGCGCGGATCATCGAGAACCAGCCTGTCGCGCCCGGGGCGATGACCCACGCGTGGCTGGTCACCGGGCCACCCGGATCGGGTCGCTCGACCGCCGCCAGGGTCTTCGCGGCGGCGTTGCAGTGCAGCACCGGCACCGGCTGCGGGGAATGCCCCGGCTGCCGCACCGTGCTCGCCGGCACGCACGCCGACGTCAAACTCGTCGCACCCGAAGGCCTCTCGATCTCCGTCGCCGAAATGCGCTCGCTGGTCCAGGCCGCGGCCCGCCGCCCGACCACCGGAAGGTGGCAGGTGGTGATCATCGAGGACGCCGACAGGCTGACCGAAGGCGCGTCGAACGCTCTGCTGAAGGCTGTCGAAGAGCCGCCGGACCGCACGGTCTTCCTGCTGTGCGCGCCTTCCGATCACCCGGACGACGTCTCGGTGACCATTCGCTCGCGGTGCCGTCTGGTCACCCTGCGGACGCCGCCGTCCGAAGCGATCGCGCAGGTGCTGATCGAACGGGACGGCATCGAACCCGAGCGGGCGCGGTGGGCCGCGTCCGTCTCCAGTGGACATGTCGGTCGTGCGCGGCGGCTCGCCACCGACGAGGCCGCACGGCAGCGGCGCGCGACGGTGCTGCGGATCCCGCTCGGCCTGCGCCGTCCGTCCGATGTGTTCACTTGCGCCGATCAGCTGATCAGCGCGGCGGAGGCCGACGCGGGCGAGGAGAGCAAGGTCCGCGACGAGGCCGAACGTTCCGAACTCCGCACCGCCATGGGCGGCGATGGCATCGGAAAGGGCGTCGGGGGCGCGAAACGAGCCGCCGAGGCCGCCGTCAAGCAACTGGAGAAGCGCCAGAAGTCGCGCGCGACCCGGACCCAGCGGGACACCCTCGACCTGGCACTGGTGGACCTCGCCGCGTTCTACCGGGACGTCCTCGTGACCGCGAGCGGCGCGGCGGGCGCGACCCTGAACCACCCCGACCACGCGTCGGAAATCTCGCAGGCCGCCTCCGCCTGGGCACCCGACTCGATCCTGCGCCGCCTCGAAGCCGTCCTCGAATGCCGCGAGGCCATCGACCTGAACGTGAAACCGCGGATCGCCGTCGAAGCCATGGTCACCACCCTGCGCCAAGGCTGACTGACTTCACGCGTCGTACCTCAGCGGCCCTACCCCAGCCCCCCGCCCGTCCCAGGGGGGCGACCCCGAGTCCAGTCTACCGGGGATGGGGGCGGGAAAGCGCTGGTCACGGGAGTTGTCCACAGGTTGGGGACGTTGTGGATAAGTGCTGTGGGTAAGTGAAGTGGATTCGGGTCCGGCCGCGAGTGGCAATGAGTCCTTCACGCCTTGCCGAGTACATGAAGGCCCCCTTCCCTGCGTCCAGCGCAAAGGTAAGGGGGCCTTCATGTACTTCAGGCGAGAATCAGGCGACCGAGGGCGGTACGAACGGGCCTCCCACGCGGGGGCAAGGCGTGAAAGGACCGTTCATCACCCTCCTCGCCCCGTCTAGGTGCGCGGTCGCGGCGAAGGCTTGAAGTCCGGGTCGTCCTTCCCCGAAGGCGAAGGAGACGGCGAGGACAGCCGAACCGGAACCACCGAAAGCCGACGCCGTCCCGGCATCGCGGCCACGAGGACGACACCGATCAGCAGCATCGCGGTCCCGGTCCAGAACATCGGCACCGTGTCGTAGGCGGCGTTGGTGTAGGCCAGGTTCTTGACCGGGCCCTTCGGCGCCGAGCCACCGTTGTTGCCCGCGGGCGGAGCGGACGTCGTACCGCATTCGACACCACCGGTCGGCGCGTAAGCCCGGGCGATCTGCTCGCCCAGCGAGACCTGAGCCAGCGACGAAGGCAGGTTCTTCGCGGCCTCCGGCGGCAGCGCCTTCTGCAGCGCGGAGGTCGGCAGGATCTGCAGGTCCAGCAGTCGCGCCGAGGCGCCCACCTGGTAGCCCTTGATCGGCGACGTCATGTCGCTGGACTTCTGGTTCAGCCCGGCGATCGACAGCTTCAGCACACCGAGGTCGAGGGTGAGCCCGTTGCCGGCCTCGCCGCCCGGAAGCTGCTTCGTGGCACCGTTGATCAGCTCCGCGAGCCCGCCGATGACCGGCACGTTCTTCAGCTGCTCGAAGCCCGGCACCTGCTTGAGCGACGGCAGCGGGATGCCGATCGGGATGTCCTTGGTCGGGTTGTTCGCGTCGAGGGTGAACAGCACCTTGTCGCCGCGCACGATCTGCAGCACCGGCGCGGAGTACTCGACCTTCGACGTCTTCTTGTCACCGGTCGACGTGACGCGCAGCGTCGGCTGGCTGGCGACCTTGATCGTCAGGCCCAGCGGCGTGCCCTTCAGCAGTTCGATGCTGGCGGCCTGCAGGGTCGACGTCGATTCGACGGCCTTGTTCTTCGTGCCGGGGATGTCGACCAGCCGCACGACGGAACGCGACGACAGCGTGTTCGGCAGGCTCAGCACCGCGCCCTTGCCGTCACTGCTGGCGCTGGTCCCCGAAAGCAGACCGCCCAGGCTCGCCAGCGGACCCGGAAGCCCCTTGAGACCGGCCTGGAGCTGCTCGCTCGCCTGGGTCAGCTGCTCGGCACCCGGGATGTTCGGGATGGTCGGCAGCAGCGAGAGGTTCGCGATGGACGTGCTCGAGTCGGCGATCGTGCCGACGCACGGGCCGAGCGTCGGGCTCCAGCGCGCGTGCGCTTCACCGTTGAGAAGACCGAGGTTGAACAGCGGGTTCTTCGGCGCGTTGAGGCCGCCGCTGATCGGCTTCGGGTTGTCCGGCAACGCCGTCTGCACGAGGCTGCCCGGTGTCTGCGGCGCGTTGCCCGCGGCAGACAGGCCGAACGGCGACGACTGCGCGATCGACTTCTCGTAGCTCAGGTAGGCCTCGGAGTTGGCCTGTGCGCTCGAAAGCCCCATCCCGGCTTCGAGCACGGACTGCTTCGGCAGCATCTCGCCGGCGCCGGGCAGGATCGCGCTGGTCGGCACGGCGTTCGGCAGCAGCCGCAGCACGCCGAGCGCGGCCCCCGCGTCGCCCACCGCGCGGCCGGTCGGCTGCGGACCGATCGGAGCCGACATCGGCGGCTGACCCGGATTGGCCGGATCGGGGATCGGCGTGGTCGGCATCGTCTGGGCGGTCGCCGGAGCCGCGGTCAGCAAAAGCAGGGCCGCGGCGGCCGGAAGCGCCAGCACACGGGGCAGTCGTTGCCGCATGAACAGGTCCTCCAGTGGGGATGGGCCGATCTTGGGGGACTGAGACCGGCGTCATAGGACCCTAACGACGGTGGCCGGAGAAGGTGACGTTCAACCCCTCCGCTACACTTACTTTCGTCATCGGGTGCGAGCCCGATGTCTGCCGCCTTAGCTCAGTCGGCCAGAGCGATTCACTCGTAATGAATAGGTCAGGGGTTCGATTCCCCTAGGCGGCTCCCAGGTCAGGGCCCCATTCGGACACTCCGGATGGGGCCCTGACCCGTTTCCGGGACGGCCCGCGTATCCGGCGGGGAAGTTCACCCGTCGGTGTCACCCCTTGAGGAACATCCCCGACAGCGAAGTGCCCACTCCGGTCAGGTGCTCGACGAGCGTGTCCGCGTCGGCGTCGAGCAGGCCGGAGCGCCACGCGAGCATGATCTCGACGAAGCCGCCGATTCCCAAGAGGACGTTCACCCGGAACTCCAGTCCGTCCACGTCCGGCTTCAGATGCGGTCGCGCGAGTTCGATGAGCAGGCCGGTGGTGTCCTGGACGGTCTGCCGTCGCAGTTGTTCCAGCACCGCGCTGCCGGAGTGGTCGCCGAACAGGATCTGAGCTCGCGCGGGTTCCTCCTGGACGTGGTGCACGACGACGTCGACAGCGGCGCGAAGCTGATCCAGGGCGGGTTGTTCGATCCGGGAGGCGACGGCGTCCAAGACCATCTGGAGGGTCTCGTCGCGGACCTGTTCCCAAGCGGTGGCGAGCAAAGCGTCGCGATTGGCGAAGCTCTCGTAGAAGTACCGGTCGGTCAGGTTCGCCCGAGCGCAGACGCCTCGCATGGTGACCGCCGCCCAGCCCTGTTCCTGCCAGATGTCCATCGCGGCGCCGAGCAGGGCGAGTCGTCGTTCGGCTCGGCGCTCGTCTGCGGTTTTGCCGCTGTAGCGGCGGGACGCGGTCACGTCTCCATCTTGACAGCAGGTGCCGTCGGATTCATTCTGAGGGCATGCGACCGCAGAATGGCCTGCGAGCCTCGTTGGCAGCTTCGCTGACGTCCGTCTTCGTGCGGCCGATCGCCTCGGCGGTCCCGGCCAACCGTGCCGGGATCGCGTTCTCACGCGGGTTCATCGCCACGAGTCTGTGGCTGGCTTCGCCGCCGTTGAAGGGAAGCCGGATCGAGCCCGGGATCCGTGGGGAGTGGGTCCGCGCCCCCGAAGTCGTCGACGGCGACAGCGTCGTCCTGTACGTCCATGGCAGCGGGTACGCGCTCTGCTCCGCCCGGACCCATCGCGGGCTGACGACGCGGGTTTCCGCCGGGACCGGGCTGCCGGTCTTCGCCTGCGAGTACCGGCTCGCGCCCCGGCACCGGTTTCCGAACGCCGCCGACGACGTCCGTGCGGCGTACGACCGGCTGGTCGCCCAAGGGTACGAAAGGATTCTCGTCGCGGGTGACTCCGCGGGCGGGCATCTCGCTGTCGACCTCGCCGCGCAGCTGATCCGGGAACGCAAAGCGCCGCCCGCCGCGCTCGCGCTCTTCTCGCCGCTGTTCGACGTGACGTTCTCCCTGGCCGCCCAACGGGAACGCATGAGTCCGGACCCGATGATCTCCGCCGCCGCGGCCGCCCGGCTGGTCGGTCTGTACACAGTGGACGCCGACCCCGGCTCCACGCGGCTGCGGTTCGCCTTCGACGACATCAAGGGCTTCCCGCCGACGATCATCCAGGCGGGTGGCCGCGAAATGCTCGCCGCGGACGCCATCGAACTGGCCAGGGCGCTGCGCCGCGCGGGAGCGGACTGCGAACTGGACGTCGTCCCCGGGCAGATGCACGTCTTCCAGGCGCTGACCCGGTTCATCCCGGAGGCCGCGCCCGCGATGGAACGGGCCTGCCGGTTCCTGACGGACAACCTTCCAGCCATCGAAAGGGCGGCCTAGTGAAACGGACCCAAGGCGCGCACGCCGTCGTCACCGGGGCCGGCAGCGGCATCGGGCGGGCGATCGCGGCCGAACTCGTCCGGCGTGGCAGCCGGGTGGTCTGCGCCGACATCGACCTCGAAGCGGCCGAAGAGACCGTGGCGCAGCTGAAAAGCAAGGGTGAGGCGGTCGCCGTCGCCTGCGATGTGTCCCTTGTGGAGGAAGTCGCCGAACTCGCGGACCAGGCCCGCTCGTGGCTCGGCCGCGACCCGGACCTCGTCGTCAACAACGCCGGGATCGGGGCCGGCGGCAAGGTCGTGGGGGAGGCCCCGCTGGCCGATTGGCAGCGGACCCTCGGGGTGAACCTGTGGGGCGTGATCCACGGCTGTCACACCTTCGTACCCGCCATGCGGACGGCGAAATCCGGCGGCGTCATCAACGTCGCTTCGGCCGCCGGGTTCACCGCCGCGCCGAGGATGGCCGCCTACAACGTCAGCAAAGCGGGCGTCGTCAGCCTCTCGGAGACACTGGCCGCCGAGCTGTCCGGCACCGGTGTCGCGGTGACCGTGCTGTGCCCGACCTTCGTCCGCACCAACATCTTCGGCGGAGAACTCATCGACGCCGAGGCGCGCGGCCTCGCGCGGCGGGTCTCCGACGTGGTCGGGTTCTCCGCCGAAAAAGTCGCGAAGATGACGCTGGACGCCCACGATCGCGGCCGCCTGTACGTGGTGCCGCAACCCGACGCGCAGCTTCTCTGGCACGCCAAGCGTTTCGTGCCCGTCCCGTACACGCGGATCGCCGGTCTCCTCGGCCGGTTCCTGCCCGCCGAAAAGGAGAAGTGATGGCTTACGACTTCGCCGCGATGCTCCAGACCATCAAGGACAAACAGTGGTCGCTGGCCGACATCGACTGGGACGCGCCCGGCGCGGAGACGATGACCGACGAACTCCGCGCCAAGATGCGGCCGTTCATGGCCGACCTCGTGTGGATCGAGCACGTCGGCGCCCGCGGGTTCGCGTCGCTGGCGAAGAAGGCGCCGACACCGGAGATCCAGGAGATCTACCGGTATTTCCACGCCGAGGAACAGAAGCACGCCAACGCCGAACTGGCCCTGATGAAGCGCTGGGGCATGCTCGACGAGAACGGCTCGATGCCCGAGCCGAACATCAACGTCAAGCTGGCCATCAAGGTCCTCGACGACTTCGGCGACACCCTGCCGTTGACGGCGCTGGCCACGCTCATCCCGCTGCTGGAATGCGCGCTCGACGGCGCACTGGTGAAGTTCCTGCTCGAAGAGGTTTCCGATCCGGTGTGCCACCAGGTGTTCCGGCATATCAACTCCGACGAGTCGCGGCACATCACGGCCGACTTCGAGGTCTTGGAACTGATCGGCGCCGGGCCGACGCACAAGCTGCTCACCGAGTCCATCGGCTCGCTGAAACCGCAGATCGTCCTGGGGCTGATCGTGGTGTTCGTCCCGCTGATCAACAAGATGCGCGACAACATCGTGGCGATGGGCCTGCCGGAGAAGAAGCTGTACAACGCGGTGAAGCGGTTCTCCACCATCGGCGGCCGCGGCGAGTTCACCCAGCGCATCCCGGCGTATCACGTGCTCAAGGCGCAGGCGGCGATGATCGTCGACCGCTCGCACGTCTACCACCGGTTCCTCGCCGACCCGATGGTGAAGGCGACCCGCCTGATCCCCGCGAAGCTGCTGGGCAAGCCGCAGTCGTGGACCGAGGAGATCACCCACGAACCGGTCGCGTCATGACGTTGGGCGCATTCCGCGGCGAGGTGCTGCGCGGCACCGAGTGGTTCGGGCACGACTTCGCCGGGCAGCGGGTCGCGGTCGTCGCGCCCGGTCGCGAGGCCGCGCAGATCGTGCCCGAGGTGGCGGCCACCGCGCTTTCGGTGAAGGTGTTCCAGGAGGAGCCGGACTGGGTGGTGCCGATGCCCGTCCCCGGCCCGAGCGTCCTCGGCATCGCCGTCGCCCGCGTCTTCCTGCGCTGGCAGGTGAAAGACCCGTGGATCCGACGGCTGCTGACGCCGGACCGCCGCTTCGGTTCGCGGAAGACGGCGCCCGGGCTCGGCTACTACGGCGCCCTCGGCCGGCCGGGCTGCAAACTCGTCACCTGGCCCGTCTACGCCTTCGCTCCCCACGGAATCCGTACCGCGGAAGGCATCGAGCACCACGCCGACGTCGTCGTCCTCGGCGCGAGTTCGCTTTTCGCCAAGGAAGGACTGCCCGCATGACCCCCGACCACGAGATCGCGATCATCGGCGGCGGCTTCTCCGGGATCGGCGCCGCGATCCTCCTCCAAAAAGCCGGTTTCGACGACTTCCTGATGCTGGAGGAGGGCGACGGCGTCGGCGGCGCCTGGCACTGGAACACCTATCCGGGTGTCGCCGTCGACATCCCGTCGTTCAGCTACCAGTTCTCGTTCGAGCAGATCTCCGGCTGGTCGCGGGTCTACGCGCCGGGCCGGGAACTGAAGGCGTACGCCGACTACTGCGTCGACAAGTACGACATCCGCCGCCGCACGCGCCTCGGCTCGAAGGTCGTCGCCGCGACCTTCGACGACGAGACCCATCTGTGGCGCGTCGAAACCGCCGACGGCTGGTCGACGACGGCGCGGTTCGTCGTGGGCGCCACCGGTGTGCTCACCCAGCCGAAGCCGCCGGACATCGACGGCCTCGCCGACTTCGGCGGCACGGTCATGCACACCGCGCGCTGGGACCACGGCGTCGACCTGCGCGGTAAGCGTGTCGCCATCGTCGGCACCGGGGCGTCGGCGGTCCAGGTGATCCCGTCCATCGCACCGGAGGCCGGGCACCTGACGGTGTTCCAGCGGACGCCGATCTGGTGCCTGCCCAAACCGGACGCCGCGCTACCGGGGCCGGCGAAGCTCGCGTTGCGAAGGCTGCCCGGCGCGAAACGGCTTTCCCGCCTGGCCAGCCAGGCGCTGGTCGAACTCACCTTCCCGCTGGCCGCGCACTTCCACAAGCTGCTGCCGACGGCCGGGGCGGGCGAGCGGATCGGGCTGGCGCATCTGCGTCGCGCGGTCAAGGATCCCGAGACCCGTGACAAGCTCACCCCGCGTTACGCCTTGGGCTGCAAGCGGCCGAGCTTCTCCAACGAGTACCTGCAGACGTTCAACCGCGACGACGTCACGCTGGAGACCACGAGCATCGACGCGATCACCGAGTCCGGGGTGCGCACCGTCGACGGCACCGAGCATCCGGTCGACGTCCTGGTGCTCGCCACCGGGTTCAAGGTCTTCGAAAAGGGCAACATGCCCGCGTTCACCGTGCGCGGCGCGGGCGGCACCGATCTGGAGAAGTTCTGGGAGGAGAACCGTTTCCAGGCATACCAGGGGGTGAGCGTGCCCGGTTTCCCGAACCTGTTCACCATCCTCGGACCGTACGGCTACAACGGTTCCTCGTACTTCAACCTGATCGAGACGCAGACCGCGCATATCGTGCGGTGCCTGCGCAACGCGCGCAAGACCGGCGCGACACGGGTCGAGGTCACGGCCGAGGCCAACGACAAGTACTTCCAGACCATGCTGGACCGCCGCAAGCATCAGGTGTTCTTCCAGGACAGCTGCTCGCTGGCGAATTCCTACTACTTCGACGCGAACGGGGACGTCCCCTTCCGGGCGTCGCCGACGCTGGAAACGATGGTGACGAGCCGGTTCTTCGACCTCGACGACTACGCCTTCGCGGAGGGCCGGTCGTGAGTGGCGATTCGGGTGAGGGCCAGGGGCGTCCGGTCCGTGAAGGCCTCCTTACCTACCTTGAGGGTAGGTAAGGAGGCCTTCACCACCTACCCGATCGCCACAGCCGCCACGGAAGCACCAGTGGTCACGACGGTCGCGCGCTCAAGGCGCGGTGAAGGACCCCTTCATGTACGCAGGCAGGCCAGGGCGGCGGTGGGACGACCCACTGCCGACCTGCGCGAGTGTGGTGTCGGGCCCGCTGGGTCAGGGGGCTCGTGTTGCGAAAGTGCCCTTCACAACCTGCGCCGGGCTGCTCAAGGCCACCTGTACCGAGGTCAGGCGGGTGGTTTCAGGGTGACGACGGTCGCGGAGGTCTCGCCGCGCGGCGTCCGGTACTTGATCTCGTCGCCCTCCTTCGCGCCCACGAGCGCGAGGCCGAGCGGGCTGTCCGAGGTGACCGTGGAGGCGTCGGCGTCCTCGCCCGGGATCGTGACGATGTGGAGCTCGTCTTCGTCGCCGTTGGAGAACCTGAGCTTCACGGTGGTGCCGTCGGGGAGCAGGCCCTTGCTGTTGCGCCCGCCGTGCTCGAGCTTCGCGGCGACGTCGGAGATGCGCCGGTCGAGGTAGGCGGCGGCCTCCGCGCGATCCAGCACCTCCGCCTGATCGGCCGCGTCGCCGGTCCGCTCCTGCTCGCCGACGAGCGGCGCCATCGCGTCGCGTTGCGCACGCAGATCGGCGAGTTCCTTTTCCAGCTGCCGGCGTGCCGCCGGGCTGAACCCGTTGTCCCCTGTGGTCACCATGCCGCGCATTGTCCGCTACGGAACGGCCGCTAGCCACCTAGATATTTTCACCCGCTGTGATCGGCCGGGACGGACGGCCTAAGCTTCAGGGCTCCTGTCCTGACGACTTGGTGTAAGGAACTTCGTGACCGTGTTGCCCGGCCGCAGTGAGCGGCTCTCGCCCAATCAGCTGCAGAAACAGGAGCAGATCGTCGAAGCGGCACGGGTCGTGCTCGCCAGGGACGGGCTCGCGGGCTGCACCGTCCGCGCGATCGCGGACGCCGGGCCGCTCACGAAAAGTGCGATTCATTACTACTTCGCGGACATCGACGTCCTCATCGACCGGGCGATGGCGGCGCACATCACAACGTTCACGGCCGATTTGCGCAAAATCGCGGACCGCCACGATCACCCGGATGAGCGGCTCTTCGCCGCGCTCGAGGCCTTCCTCGCCGAGTTCGCCGGCCGTCCCAACGCGGCCTTCCTGTGGTTCGAGTACTGGATCGCCGCCGGCCGCGCGCAGCACCCGCAGGCCATCGACGTCATGCTGACGTCGATCACCGAACTGCTCGCGGAACTGCTCGCGCCGCTCGACGTCGAAGACCCCCGCGCGCGGGCCAGGGCGCTGCTGTCCTACCTGCTCGGCGCCATCGTCCAGCAGCGCGTCCGGCGGCGGCCGTTCGCCGCACTGCGTGGCGACATCGAAGCGCTCTGTTTCGCGAACTACGGGTAGAGATACGTATTAGATCCGTACCGTTACGGATTGTTCGGTCCGTCCGGCTCCGGCCATGGTGAGGTTCCCTTCCCTTGCCTGAGAGCTAGGAGACGACGATGCGCATAAGACGGTGCATGGCCGTGGCGATCGCGGCCGTCGCTGCGTTCACGATCCCGGTCGCCGCGAGTCCGGCGACCGCCGATCAGCAGGCCGCGGACGCGCAGGTCCAGATCTACGAGGTCTTCGGAACCGGCACCGCGCAGCAGCGCTCACAGATCTCCCGGCTGGGCGTCGACGTCTTCGGTACCTCCGGTTCGTCGACGACGATCGTCGGCGAGGAGTCCGACGCGGCGAAGATCCGCGCGCTCGGCTTCCGCGTCGAGCAGCGCGGCGTCGTCGACCGGTCCGAGAAGATCGGCACGAACGCGATCAACGACTTCCCGCCGTCGGACTCCGGCTTCCACAACTACGCCGAGGTGACGACAGAGCTGCGCAACGCGCAGACGAACTACGGCTCGATCGCGCGCCTGAGCAGCGTCGGCAACTCGTACCAGAACCGCGCGCTCAACATGCTCAAGATCAGCGACAACGTCGCGACCGACGAGAACGAGCCCGAAGTCCTCTTCACCTGCAACCAGCACGCCCGCGAGCACCTCACCACCGAGATGTGCCTGCGGATCGTGAACCGGTTCACCCAGGGCTACGCCTCCGACCCGGCGATCAAGCGCTTCGTCGACAGCACCGAGATCTACGTGATCCCGAACGTCAACCCGGACGGCTCGGAGTACGACATCTCCGGCGGCAGCTACAAGTACTGGCGCAAGAACCGCCAGGGCAACGGCACCGACCCCAACCGCAACTGGGCCTACAACTGGGGCTGCTGCGGTGGTTCGTCGGGCTCGACGACCAGCGAGACCTACCGCGGTCCCTCGGCGTTCTCCGCCCCGGAGACCAGGGCCGTGTCCAACTTCGTCAACTCGCGCAAGATCGGCGGCGTCCAGCAGATCAAGGCGAGCATCGACTTCCACACCTATTCGGAGCTCGTCCTGTGGCCGTTCGGCTTCACGTACAACGACACCGCGCCGGGGATGACGGCGGCCGAGGCGCAGCGCTTCCAACAGCTGGGCAGGCAGCTGGCGGCGACCAACGGCTACACGCCGCAGCAGTCGAGCGACCTGTACATCACGGACGGGACGATCGACGACTGGATGTGGGGCACCCACAAGATCCTGAGCTTCACCTTCGAGATGTACCCGCGGGGTTCGAACCCCGGTTTCTACCCGCCCGACGAGGTGATCGTCCGGGAGACCACGCGTAACGACAAGGCCGTGGACCTCCTCCTGAACACCGCCATCGGCTGATCTCCGCCCGCTGTCCGTGAAGGCCTCCTTCCCGACCCTCAAGGTAGGGAAGGAGGCCTTCACGGATATTCGGCATAGGGTGCGGGGCATGCCGCTGTTCGAATTCGAGGGGCACCGCCCCCAGGTGGATCCCGAAGCGTGGATCGCCCCCACCGCCACCCTGATCGGCGACGTCGTCGTCGAGAAGGGCGCTTCCGTCTGGTACGGCGCCGTCCTGCGCGCCGACTTCGGGAAGATCCTCATCCGCGAGGGCGCCAACATCCAGGACAACTCGGTCATCCACGTCAACGGCGGTGTGACCGAGGTCGGCAAGAACGCCACCGTCGGCCACCAATGCCTCGTGCACGACTGCACGGTCGGCGAGCAGGCACTGATCGGGAACGGCTCGACCGTGCTCGACAAGGCGCAGATCGGGGCGAAGGCCCTGGTCGCGGCCGGTGCCACGGTGACGCCGGGGATGGTCATCCCGCCCGAGACCGTCGCCATGGGCAGCCCCGCGAAGAAACACGTCCCGCTCGACGGCACCGCCCGCGGCTGGGTCGAGCACAACGCCGTCATCTACCAGGAGCTCGCGCGCAGGCACGCGGAGAGCGTCAAACAGATCGATTGACTCTCCAGTAACTGGAGACCATAGCTTCGGCGCATGGCACCGAAGTCGAAGAAGAAGACACACGAGGCGACGCTCGAGCTGGCCGCCGGCAACGCGCCGGTGGTCGACCTCGGGAAGACGCTCGGCCAGACCGGCGTGAACCTCGTCGAGGTCAAGAAGGCCTACGACACGGCCACGGCGGCACAGCGCGGCGAGATCATCCCGGTGGTCGTGTCGGTGTTCGAAGACCGCTCCTTCGAACTCCGGCTGAAGACCCCGCCGACGTCGTTCCTCATCAAGAAGGCATTGGGCGGCAAGGGATCCGGTCGTCCAGGGCATGAGGTCGCCGGGAAGCTGACCCAGGAGCAGCTGCGCGGGATCGCCGAACGGAAACTGCCGGACCTCAACACCGGCGACCTCGGCGCGGCCATGCGCACGATCGCGGGCACCGCCCGGTCGATGGGTGTCGCGATCGAAGAACCGTGACGCGCAAGCATGTGATCGTCCCGCCTTTCCGAGACCTCGACCCGGAACTCGAGGTCGCGGAAAGGCTGCTGGCGCAAGGGAATCCGTGGCTCGCCGGGGTGGTCGCCGCGCTTCCCGACGAACAGGCGGCCGCGAATCGGCTCAACCGGATCCTCGCCGGCACCGGTGCCGCGCCCCGGCTGGTCGTCGCGGAAAACGGTTGGCGCGTAGTGCAGGTGACGCCGTGGCCGGGCTGCGGAGACCTGGTCTCGGGCGCCTCCGGGCTCGCGGAACTGGTCGCTTTCGGCGGCTGGCGGCGGGTCAAACGCTGCGCCGTCTGCGCACAGGCGTTCTGTGACCGCACCTCCGGATGCAGCCGCCGATGGTGCGCCGGACATCGTCCGCATGCCGAGTCCCGCTCCAGCGGGGTGCACTAGTCTGGTCCGCACCAGCGACTGGCGCCATTTGAGGTGGAGCACCACCGGGAAGCGACGACGAGGCCGGTACCGCGCGCCTGGGTTCGGCCGTCTCTGGCAGGAGTACGTCCGATGACACACCAGCCCGAACTTTCCGCGCTCGCCGCCGCCGACCCGCAGATCGCGGGCCTCGTCGAGGACGAGGCGAAGCGCCAGCACGACAAGATCCGCCTGATCGCGTCCGAGAACTACGTCTCCCAGGCCGTGCTCGAAGCGACCGGCACCGTGCTCACGAACAAGTACTCCGAGGGCTACGCCGGCAAGCGCTACTACGAGGGCCAGCAGCTCATCGACCAGGTCGAGACCCTCGCCATCGAGCGCGCGAAGGCCGTCTTCGGCGCCGACCACGCCAACGTCCAGCCGTACTCGGGGTCCCCGGCGAACCTCGCCGTGTACCTCGCGTTCGCGAAGCCGGGCGACACCGTCCTCGGCATGGCGCTGCCGGACGGCGGCCACCTCACGCACGGCTGGAGCGTGTCCGCGACCGGCAAGTGGTTCACGCCGGTGCGCTACGGCGTCCGCAAGGAGACCGGCCGCGTCGACCTCGACCAGGTCCGCGAACTCGCGCTGCAGCACCGGCCGAAGCTGATCTTCGCCGGCGGCACCGCCATCCCGCGCACCATCGACTTCGCGGCGTTCGCGGAGATCGCCCGCGAGGTCGACGCCGTCCTGGTCGCCGACATCGCGCACATCGCCGGCCTCGTCGCCGGTGGCGCGCACCCGTCGCCGGTCGGGCACGCCCAGGTCATCACCACGACCACGCACAAGACGCTCCGCGGCCCGCGCGGCGCGATGATCCTTTCCGACGCCGACCACGCGAAGGCCGTCGACAAGGCGGTGTTCCCAGGGCTGCAGGGCGGTCCGCACAACCACACCACCGCGGCGATCGCCGTCGCGCTGGGCGAGGCGCAGAAGCCGGAGTTCTCCGACTACGCGCACGCGATCGTCGCCAACGCGCAGGCGCTGGCCGAGGCGCTGGTGGAACGCGGCTACGACCTCGTGTCCGGCGGTACCGACAACCACCTGCTGCTGATCGACCTGACGAACAAGAACGTGCCGGGCAAGCCCGCCGCGCAGGCGCTGGACCGTGCCGGCATCGAACTGAACTACAACACCGTCCCGTTCGACCCGCGCAAGCCGTTCGACCCGTCCGGCATCCGGCTCGGCACCTCCGCGATCACCACCCGCGGGCTCCGGCCGGAGCACCAGGTGCAGGTCGCCGACTGGATCGACCGCACGGTCACCGCGGCGGCGGGCGAGGAACAGTCCGCTTTGGACACCATCGCCGCCGAGATCCGCGAGTTCCTGGCGCCCTTCCCGATCCCGGGTTACTCGGCCTAGCCGGAGCTTGAGACGGCCGCAAGTAGTCGACTAACTGCGGCGGAACGCGAAGGGGCCCTTCACCGCGTCAGATGCGATGAAGGGCCCCTTCGGTTCGGAGAACTAGTGAGCCGACGGACCGTCGACGGCCTCCTTGGCCAGCCGGTCGGTCTCGCGCTCCAGCGAACGCTTGATCTCGGCCTCGGCGTCGGAACGCCCGACCCAGCTCGAGCCCTCGACGCTCTTGCCCGGCTCCAGATCCTTGTACACCTCGAAGAAGTGCTGGATCTCGAGCTTGTGGAACTCGTTCAGGTGGTGGATGTCGCGCAGGTGCTCCAGGCGCGGGTCGTTCGTCGGGACCGCGAGGACCTTGTCGTCCGGGCCCTTCTCGTCGGTCATCCGGAACATGCCGATCGCGCGGCAGCGGATCAGGCAGCCCGGGAAGGTCGGCTCCTGGACGAGCACCAGCACGTCGAGCGGGTCGCCGTCCTGGCCGAGGGTGTCGTCGATGAAGCCGTAGTCGGCGGGGTACTGGGTGGCGGTGAACAGGGTGCGGTCCAGTTTGATGCGCCCGGTCTTGTGGTCCACCTCGTACTTGTTGCGCTCCCCCTTGGGGATTTCGATAGTGACGTCGAATTCCACGCCGGCCTCGCTGCTCTCGTCTTTGGTACGCCCCGCCGTCGCGGACGGCTCACCGAAATCATGGTCCTGTCTTCACTAGTGTGGACCACGGGGGCTCGGGCGGTCGCATCGATGTGGTCGTATGTGAGCTTGGCCCCTTCCCCGGTCGGTGGATGAAGGAGTGTTGCGTGCCGGAAAACGATGTCCCGATGTGGCCGTCGGACGACAAGGACACCTCATCCGCCGAGCCCAAGGGCGCCGCGAGCGGCGAAGAGGCGACGGCCTGGCTGCCTATCTCGGGGCTCGCGCAGGGTGAGACCGAAGAGCTGACAGTGCCCAAGGTCACACCCGAAAGTGGTTCGTGGTTCAACCCGGTCGTCGACGTCGATGACGACGAAGAACCCGACGTCCCGGTGACCCCGACGCCGAAATGGTCCGCCTTCGAGCCCGCGACGCCTGTCGAGCCGAAGGAGCCCGAGGCGCCGAAGACGGTCTTCGTCAAACCCGTCGAGCCGCAGCGCGCGGACACGCCGGACTGGGACCAGTTCGACCGGGGTACGCCGCAGGGCCGCGAACCGCGGCCCGAACCGTCGAGACCCGAGCCGCAACGCCAGGAGCCCCCGCGCCAGGAACCCCAGCGCCAGGAACCCCAGCGGATCGAACATCGCCTGGATCAGCCGCAGCCGCAGCGCCGTCCGGAGCAGATCCGGGTCGAGCCGCCGCGTCCGGCGCAGGTCCCCTCCGCGACCATGCACGCGCGGCCTGTCCGCATCGAGCCGTCCGAAGAGCGCTTCGACTCCGAAGCGACCGTCGGCATCCAGCAGTCCGAACCGCCTTCCGAAGAGCCCCCTGCCGCGGAGACCGAAGCCGCGCCCGCGCCGAAGCCCAAGAAGCGCAAGCGCAAGGTCTTGGTGATCACGAGTGTGGTCGTCGTCCTGCTGCTCGCCGGGCTGGGCGGCGCCTCCGCGATGCCGAAGGTGTCGAACCGGCTCGGCCTGCCCTGGGCGCCGAACGCGCCGAAGGGCGACATCCCGAAGCCCGCCGGCGTGACCCGCGTCCTGCACGGTCCGGACATCAACGGCGCCGCACCGACCAAGGCGGGCCTCACGGCCGCGCTCAAGGGGCCCGCCGGTTCCGCGGATCTCGGCACGCTCACCGGCGTCGTCGTCGACCCGGCGACCGGTGACGTGCTCTGGGACAAGAACTCCGGCACTCCGCTGACCCCGGCGTCGACCACGAAGATCCTCGTCGTGGCGGCCGCGCTCCTTTCACTGGACCACGGGATGCAGATCCCGACGAAGATCGTCCAGGGCGCGGACCCGGGCACGGCGATCCTCGTCGCGGGCGGCGACACGTCACTGACCTCGCTGCCACTGGGCACCGACTCGCCGCTGTACCCGGGCGCCGCCCACGTCGACGACCTCGTCGCGCAGGTCAAGAAGGCCTCCGGCGGCAAGATCACCAAGGTCCAGCTGGACGCGAGCCTGTTCAAGGGGCCGACGTCCGCGAAGGGCTGGGATCCGGAGGACACCGCGCCGGGGAACACCTACATGGCGCCGGTCTTCCCGGTGATGGCCGACGGCGGCCGCACCGATCCGAAGAACGACCACGCTCCCCGTATCGCGAACCCGGCGACGACGCTGACCCAGAAGATCGCGGGCAAACTCGAAGCCCAGGCCGGTGGGACGACGACGGCGCCGAAGGGTGCGAAGGTGCTCGGCGAGGTCAAGTCGCCGCCGCTTCCGGAGCTGGCCAACTCGCTGCTGCAGCTTTCGGACAACATGCTCGCCGACGTCCTCGCCCGCCAGATCGCGCTCGCGAAGGGCGGCGAAGCGTCGTTCGACGGCGGCGCGAAGGCGACGCTGGCCGTGCTGAAGGAGGCCGGATTCGACCTCACCGGTGTCCAGATCAACGACGGCAGCGGCCTTTCGGATCAGAACAAGATCCCGGCCAAGGTGCTCAGCGAGGTCCTCTCGGTCGCGGCGGCGCCGGACGGCAAGGATCCGCGGACGGCGAAGCTGCGTCCGCTGCTGGCGGGCCTTCCCGTCGCGGGCGGCAGCGGGACGCTGGAGAAGCGTTACGGCGATCCGAACTCGTCGGCCGGCCGCGGCTGGGTGCGCGGCAAGACCGGCACCCTCTCCGGGGTGAACACGCTGGCCGGCGTGGTGCTCGACACCGACGGCCGGATGCTGGTCTTCGCGCTGATGTCGTCCGGCTCGGATCAGGACAAGGGCCGGGCCGCGCTCGACGTCGTCGCGGCGACCCTGCACAAATGCGGTTGCCGGTGAGTTCGGTGAGCGACCGGAATCGGAGCGTGAGGAAGTCGAGGCGGAATTCGGCCTTTCAGCGGGTAGCGTCATAAGAGTGAGTGAGGAAACGCCGACCAAGACGCGTTCGATGGTCGACTGGTCCCTGGCCGCCTCGACGGGCGCTCTCCTGGTGCGCGGCGGCCCGGTGGTCGACCGCGAGGTCGCCGAGGAAGCAGTCGCCGATCTACGTGAACTGACCAGCGACGCGGAGGGGCACGTCCGCGAGCTGACCGGACTCGGCCTCGACCTGCCGCTGCTGCC
>NZ_JACBXD010000073.1 GCF_013870525.1 Amycolatopsis pittospori | reverse complement strand
CGCGCCCGCGGCGCGACCGGCGGTCAGGTGCTCGGGCTGGCGTCGGCCGAAGCCGCCGTCGCCGGACTGACCGGCGGCGTCCTCGGGATCGTGCTGGCGCTGGCCTGCGGCTTCCTCACCGAACCCGGCCTGCCCTTCGGCTGGGAAATCGTTCTCCTGCTGGCCGCGGGGCTGCTCGTCGCGGCACTCACCGTGCTTCCCCCGGTGCTGCGCGAGTGGTATTTCGTCCCCAGCGACGACGGGCCGCCGTGGTGGGCGCCCTACGGCCTCGACTTCATCCTGCTCGCGCTCGCGGTCTTCTGGCCGCTGCTCGGCTGGGCGGGCGGCACGATGCTGCTCTGGCGGCTGGTGGAGCTGGGACTGCGCAAGGGAAAGCGGGTGATCGGCGGTCTGCTCAGGCCCATCGTGTCCGGGCTCGCCGGTGTCCTCGCGTTGTCCATTTCGTGGCGGAGCGCGCTCTTGGCGCGGTCGGTGGTGCTGGTCGCGCTGGCGGTGGCGTTCGCGATCTCGACCGCCTTCACCAAGGACGGCTGCGGCGCGGCCAAGGTCGACCTGGTGGCGTCCCTGCTCCTCGCGGCCGCCGCGGCGGGACCGTCGTTCGGGCTGGCGCTCAACGAACGCCGCCGCGACCTGCTGATCGTGAGCACCCTCGGTGGGAAACGCCGCCAGGTGGCCACGTTCATCGCGGGCGACGCGCTGATCGTCGGCGGCGGGGGACTGGTCGCCGGGCATCTGCTCGGCGTGCTGTTCGTCCTCTTCTCCGAGGCCGAGCGCGCACCCAGACCCCACGGGTATTTCGGGATGCTGGCGGCGGTGGTGATCGCGTCCTGCGTGGCGGCGTCGGCGCGGATCGCGCAACTCGCGGCCCGCGACGAGGTCTCAGACCTCCGCGACTACTGAGCCTCGAAGGGCTGTTCGAGGCGGTAACCATGGCCTCGCAGCGTGGAGATCCGGGGCGCCTGCTCTGGAGACGGCGAGGACTCGGTCAGCTTCCGCCGGAGCGCGGCGATGTGGACGTCCAACGTCTTCGTGGAGCCGTACCAGTGGGCGTCCCACACCTCCGACATCAGCGTGTCCCGGCTGACCGCGACGCCCGGCTGCTCGGCCAGCCGGGCGAGCAGGTCGAACTCCTTGGCCCGCAACGAGATCTCCCGTCCGCCGATACTGACCCGCCGTCCGGCGGTGTCCACCCGCAGATGCCCGACGGCGATCGCGGGCCTGCTCTCCGGCGGAGCGGTCCCGCGTCGCAGATGCGCCCGCACCCTGGCGAGCAGTTCGCCGAGGCGGATGGGTTTGGTGAGATAGTCGTCGGCGCCGGCCTCCAGACCCACGACGACGTCCATTTCCTCCTGCCGGGCGGTGAGGATCACCAGGACGGCGCCGGGAAGCGCGGCGCGCAGCCGACGGCAGACCTCGACCCCGTCCAGATCCGGCAGACCGAGGTCGAGCAGGACGAAGTCGATGTCGTCGGCCGCCGCGGCCGCGAGCGCGGTGCGCCCGTCACGCTGCCAGGAGACTTCGTAACCGTGCAGTCGCAGGGTCGATTCGAGGACACCGCCGATCGCGTCGTCGTCTTCCACCACCAGCAGCTTCGGCATGCGGGGGAGCTTAACCGTTGAACACTGTTCTTTTCGGCTAAGACGTTACGAAGACCACCCCTTCTGTAACAGGGCGCTAACGGTTCCCTGTGCGTTTCCGCGTGTATGTCCACAAAGGACAGAGTGTGGCGGCGGCGAGGCACAGCCAGGCGAACACGTCACCGATCGACGCGTACACCGTCCGTGTTCGCGGCTGTACCGGGATATCCGCGACGAGCGTCTGCTGGCCGGTGCGGAAATGGTCGGCGTGGCCGAGCACGCGGCCCTGACCGTCCACAGCTGTGGATTTCCCGTGGGTGGAGTGGCGGAAAAGCGAGTAACCGTTTTCCACCGCCCGGAACGTCGCCTTTTCCGCGTGCAGCGAGGCGAATCCTTCCCAGTCGTTGGCGGGGACGAGCAGCAGCGCGGTCCCCTTGTCCGCGGCCTGGCGCGTCAGGTCCCGGAAGTCGGCGTCGTAGCAGATGACCGTCGCGAGCCGGCCGTACGGCGAATCCGTGGTGGGCACGATGCCGGGACCGGGCGCCATCGGCTCCATCGGCGTCGGATGCGTCTTGTCGTAGGTCCACGCCACCTCGCCGGTCGGCCCGACCAGCACGGCGACGTTCCGGATGTACGGGGCCTGCGCGGTATAAAGCGCGTACGCGAGTCCCACGTGGATGCCCGCCTGCCTGGCCTCCACGCCGACCCGGTTCAGCAGCGCGGCCTGGTCGCGTTCCAGCACCCGGGCGTGGGTTTCCGGCCAGACCACGATCTCCGCGCCCGCCGCGGCCTGCTTACGGGTCAGTTCCACCAGATTCTCGGTGACCGGGGCGAAGGCGGCGCCGACGGCGACCGGGTCGGCCGTGCTCACTTCCTGGGCTCGCCAATACTTCACACCGATCCGGTCCAGCGCGGCGGAGCTCGCCCGGTCCGCGTCCGATGACGGGCTGATCCCCGCGATCCGCACCGTCTGGGTCGTGGGCACGTCGAACAGCAGCCGCGCGCCGCCCGCGGCGAACACCAGGCCGAGGACGCAGGCGTGGACGAGCACCGTGCGCCGGACCGGCGGGAATCCTTCCGTCCAAACGGTGTTCACCACCGAGGCGAACCACGCGAGGACGAAGGTGAGGCCGTAGACGCCGGTCACCGACGCGACCTGGAGCAGCGGCAGGTTCCCGGACTGGGTGCTGCCGAGCGCGCCGAAGTCGCCGAATCCGGTGAAGGTGAAGAGGTATTCGCCCGCTACCAGCGTCACCGGGAACACGAGCGTCCTCAGTGGCCCCGCGCGGTCGGCGAGCAGGCGGTCGGCGAGGAACGCTGCCGTCTGCAGGAGCGTGAGGAGGATGAACGCGAGCAGCGCGGAGATCACGAACAGCAGCCCGGTGACACCGAGCCAGAACAGTTGCCCGATCAGCAGGGACGAGCCGACCATCACGACCGCGCGCCGGGCAGGTGCCCGCCGGGCGTAGCGGAGCAGGAAGACCGGGAACACCCAGGCGGCCAGGGGGACGTTCCAGTCGGTGTGGACGGCGAGCAGGAGCAGCGCTGTGCCCAGCCACCAGAGCAGCCGTTGATTCATACCGCGAACGGTACGAAGCAACGGCCACCCGGACAGCCGACCTTGGGCAGCGGCGACCCTTACTTTCGTCAGGAAACGTGGTCGCGGTAGGCCTTGACGGTCTCCGCGAGCACCTCGCCGCCGGGACGTCGCCACAGATCGCCGTCGAACACCTCGACCTCGATCGGCCCGCTGTACCCGGCGGCCTCGACGCACGCCTTCAGACGCCGGTGGTCGATCGGGCCGTCTCCCGGCAGCGCGCGGCCGAGCAACGTGTCGGTCAGCGGCACCTTCTGGTCGCAGACATGGAAACCGGCGATCCGGCCCGCCGACGCCGCGATCGACTCCTCGATCCGCGGATCCCACCAGACGTGGAACTCGTCGACGATCACGCCGACCTGGTCGGCCGGATGCTCCAGCGCGATCGCCAGCGCCTGGTCCACTGTGGACAGCACGGAACGTTCGGCGCACTGCATGGGGTGCAGGGGTTCCAGTCCCAGCCGGACCCCGCGTTCGCCGGCATAGGGCGCCAGTTCGCCGACCGCGTCGGCGACCCGCTGCCTCGACGTCACGAGGTCGCCGTTCACCCCGCCGACGACCAGGACGAGGACGTCCGCGCCCAGCGCGGCCGCTTCGTCGATCGCCTCACGGGTCTGCGCGACACCGTCCACAGGGGACCCTTCCGGGGTGATCCCGGTGAAGAACCCGCCACGGCACAACGAGGAGACACCGACGTCGTACTCCTTGAGCAAGCGGGCCGTCTCTTCGACGCCGGTCTCGGCGACCTTGTCCCGCCACAGGCCGATCCAGCGGACGCCCGCCTCGGCGCAGCCCGCGACCGCCTCGGGCAGCGACCAGGACTTGGTGGTGATCTGGTTGAGGCTCAACCGGTCCATCAGGAGACCCCCGCCGCGGCCAGCAGCGGCCGCATCCGCGCGACGGCCAGTTCCGGATCGGTGAGCGCCCCGGCGGCGTCCGCGAGACGCAGCAGTTCGGCCAGATGCGTGATCGACCGGGCCGATTCGCGGCCCGCGACCATCCGGAAGTGGTCCTGGTGCCCGTTCAGATAGGCGAGGAAGACGACGCCGGTCTTGTAGTTCCTCGTGGGAGCGCGGAAGATCGCCCGGCTCAGCGCCACCGTCGGGTCCAGCAGGCCGCGGAATCCGGCGGTGTCGCCCTCGTCGAGCCGGGCGAGCGCGGCGCCGGCGACCTGCGCGATGGCGTCGAAGATGCCCAGAAGTGCTTCGCTGTGGCCCTGTTCGTCCCCGGCGATCAGTTCCGGGTAGTTGAAGTCGTCGCCGGTGTAGCACGCGACGCCTTCGGGCAGCGCGCGGCGGAACTCGGTCTCGATCGAGGCGTCGAGCACCGACACCTTCACGCCCGCGATCGCGCCCGCGTGGTCGGCGCAGAGCCTGCCGAGTTCCTTGGCGGCCTCGCGGACGTCGGCGTGACCCCAATAGCCCGCGAGCGCCGGGTCGAACTGCTCGCCCAGCCAGTGCAACAGGACCGGGCGGTCCGCGCCGGAGAGCAGTTTCCCGTACGCCGCGTGGTAATCCTCCGGTCCGGACGCCGAAGCGGCCAGTGCCCGGCTGGCCATCACGACCGGGATCGCACCCGCCTCGCCGACCAGGTCCAGCTGCTCGCGCCAGGCGTCCACAATGGACTCGGGCGTCGCGGCGCCGCCGGGGAGCTGATCGGTGCCGACGCCGGCCATCCACGGCCGTCCGGCGGCGAGGGCTCCGGTGCGCCGGATGAGGTCCTTCGTCGTGGCCCAGTCCAGGCCCATCCCGCGCTGCGCGGTGTCCATCGCCTCGGCCACACCGAGGCCACAGGACCACAGGTGCTCGCGGAAGGCGAAGGTGGTGTCCCAGTCCAGCACCGCGCCCTCTTCGGGATCGGCGGCGGCGAGCGGGTCGGCGACCACGTGCGCGGCGGCGTAGGCGACGCGGGAGGACGGCGGTGACGCCGGTTTCGCGGGCGTTTCCGCCCCCTGCGGCGTCCAGTCGGCCAGTCCGCCGTCGGCGGTGGGCAGGGCGATCAAGGTCATCGAGTCTCCGTGGCGCGAGCGTGAGAAAGCGCTTTCTCGAACCACGGTAGGTCACCGCACGGGCCGTACACAAGGTTTTCAGCGAGCGGGGGAGGCGGTGCTGGAACGCAGGACGACCTCGCCGGACATGCGCACCACCCGCGGACGGGCCCCGGGCGACGCCTTGAGCGCCAGGTCCATGGCCCGTTCGCCCAGCTTCTCCAGCGGCAGCGCGACCGTGCTCAGCGCCGGCGTGAGATCGCGCACTACCGGGATGTCGTCGAAACCGGCGAGCGACATCTCGCCGGGGACCGAAACCCCGGCGTCGCGCAGTGCCGACATCGCGCCGATCGCCATCACGTCGGTCACCGCGAAGACGCAAGTCGGCCGGTTCTTCCGGGGCCGGGCGAGGATCTTCTCCATCGCCTCGTAACCGCCGTCGCGGGTGAACGCCGCCTCGACGACGTCGTCCTCCGCGAGTTCGACGCCATTTTCCAGTAGCTCCGCCGCGAAGCCGTCGAGCCTGTCGACGACCGTCGTCAGCTTGCGGGGCCCGGCGAGCACGGCGAACCGCCGGTGCCCCAGCCCCAGCAGCGCCTTGGCCAATTCGGCGCCGCCACCCCGATTGTCCGGCTGGACGGTGTCCACTTTGAGCCCACGATGCCTGCTGACCGCGGCGACGTGCCCGCCGCCCCGCCGGTACGGTTCGAGTTCGGCGGCCATCGCCTTTTCCCAAGTCTTGTCTTCGAAGGCCGAACCGATCAGCAGAATGGCCGACGCGCGCTGGGCCCGCAGTGTCGAGACGTACGCGACTTCCTTGGCCGGATCGCGGAACGTGCTCGCGAGCATCACCAAAAGATCGTTTTCACTCGCCACGCGCATGACGCCGCCCGCGATCGCGGCGAAATACGGGTCGCCGACGTCGTGACAGATCACTCCGACGGTTGGCTGTGAGCCACCGGCCAGAGCCTGAGCGTGAGCATTGGGCGTATAGGAGAGGTCTGCGGCCGCGGCGATCACCCGTTCGCGGAGATCTCCCCGGACGGTGGCGGTGCCGTTGAGTACGCGGGACGCTGTCGCGAGTGACACGTCCGCGGTGCGCGCGACATCTTCCAGCGTCACGTGGGGGCGGGCCTTCATCGAACCTCCAAGCTGGCGTTTGGGGCATAGTGGCGGACATGCTCGGCCTTTACCCGGAAATCGAACCTTACGTCCAAGGGATGTTGCCCGTCGGTGACGGCAATGAGATCTATTGGGAGGAATGCGGCGATCCCGAGGGCAAACCGGTGATCTTCCTGCATGGTGGGCCGGGAGGTGGTTCGAGCCCGAGACACCGCAGACTCTTCGATCCCGGGCGGTATCGGATCGTCCTTTTCGATCAGCGGGGCTGCGGTCGCAGCACCCCGAACTGTGCCACGCCGGACGCGGATCTTTCGGTCAACACGACTTGGCACCTCGTCGACGACATCGAGCGGTTGCGCGAGCATCTCGGTATCGAACACTGGATGGTGTTCGGCGGTTCATGGGGGAGTGTGCTCGGGCTGGCGTACGCGGAAACGCATCCGGAACGGACGACCGAACTCGTCCTGCGCGGCGTCGCCACCTTGCGGGTCAAGGAACTGCAATGGCTTTACGGTGGCGGAGCGGCCTTCCTGTTCCCCGAGGCGTGGTCGCGTTTCCTCGACCCGGTGCCGTATTCGCGCCGCCAGGAGAACCTGATCGAGGTCTACCACGAACTGCTGCACCATCCGGATCCCGCGGTGCACGGCCCGGCCGCGATGGCGTGGAGCCGCTGGGAAGGGGAAACGGTCAAACTGCGTCCGCGGGACGAAGTGATCGAAGCCTTCTCCGATCCGTCGTTCGCCCTCGCGATCGCGCGGATCGAGAACCACTACTT
This sequence comes from Amycolatopsis pittospori, assembly GCF_013870525.1. Lineage (GTDB taxonomy): Bacteria > Actinomycetota > Actinomycetes > Mycobacteriales > Pseudonocardiaceae > Amycolatopsis > Amycolatopsis pittospori. The sequence goes on along the minus strand of NZ_JACBXD010000073.1, from coordinate 32,961 downwards.
CCGGCACGGCGGTTGGCTGGCCGAAGACCAGCTGTTCCGCGACGCCGGGAAGCTCCGGGGCATTCCCTGCGTTCTGATCCAGGGACGCTACGACGTGGTCACCCCGGCCATCACCGCGTGGGAGCTCAGCCAGGTGCTGCCCGGCGCGGAACTGGTGATGGTCGGCGACTCGGGTCACGCGTTCGACGAGCCCGGCACCCTGCACGAGTTGATCAGCGCGACCGACCGGTTCGCGTCAGACTGGCAGGGCGCTGGTGTACCCCAGGACGAGAGGAACGCAGACATGCTTTTCGGTGACGAGCACGTCCGTCGCTACGAAGAGACCGACGGCGAGGTGGGACACGACTGGGAGAAGGGCGCGCCCTGCCTGGTCCTCACCACCAAGGGCCGTAAGACCGGCGAGGACCGCAAGTTCGCGCTGATCTACCAGTTCGACGACGAGAACAACCCGGTCATCGTGGCCTCCAAGGGCGGGGCTCCGGAGGACCCGGGCTGGTACAAGAACCTGCAGGCGAATCCCGAGGTCAAGGCCCAGGTCAAGGCGGACAAGTTCACCGCGCGGGCCCGGACCCTCGAGGGTGACGAGCGCGCGAAACTGTGGGAGAAGCTGGCCGCGGTGTGGCCGGACTACAACGAGTACGCGAAGAAGACCGACCGTGAGATCCCCGTGGTGGTCCTCGAGCGCGTGTGATCCGCGCCGCGTTCGCGCCTGGTTTCAGCCGAACCTGAGCGTGTTCGGCTACGAATTACCTCCATGGCGCTGAGACCCCGCGAACGCTGGACCGCACTGACACCCGGTTCGGGTGACTTGTTGACCTTTCGCCAGATGATCGCCTTCGGCCGGCGCTTCGCCCGCGCCGGCCGGGGGTTCTGGTTCAGCCTCGCGATCAACGTCGTGTGGCCGTTCCTGGTGCTGTTCACCCGCTTCCGGGTGCGCGGCGGCGAACACCTGCCCGCTTCCGGTGGATTCCTGGTGGCGTCGAACCACCTCTCGTTCGCCGACCCGACCACGGTGACGGCGTACTGCCTCGCTCACGGCCGCGTGCCGCGCTACCTGGCCAAGGCGAGCCTGTGGGACGCGCCGCTCGTCGGCTCGGTGATGCGCTCCGGCAAGCACATCCCGGTCTACCGCGGCGCGGCCACCGCGTCGGACGCGTACCGCGACGCCGTCAGCGCCGTCCGTGAGGGCGAATGCGTCGTCATCTTCCCGGAGGCGACCTTCACCGATCACCCGGACGGGTGGCCCATGCGCGGCAAGACCGGCATCGCCCGGATCGCGCTGGAAACCGGCGTCCCGGTGATCCCGCTGGCGAACTGGGGCACGCACCACCTGCTGCCGTCCGACGCCGTGCTGCCGCGGGCCTTCCCCCGCAAGACCGTCGACCTCGTCGCCGGCCCGCCGGTGGATCTCTCGGACCTCGAAACGCCTTCGCCGTCGCGTGAGGTGCTGGAGGAGGCGACGAAGCGGATCATGACCGCCGTGACCGACCTGCTGGTGGAGATCCGCGGCTCCCGGCCTGCCGTCTGAGCGAGGATTCTCACCCTTCGGACCGTCCCGGTGAGGGGTAGGTTTCGGGGTATGAGTGCACACTATGACGTCGTGGTCCTGGGGGCCGGTGTCGGCGGGTACGTGGCGGCGATCCGGGCGTCGCAACTGGGGCTGAGCGCGGCCGTCGTGGAGGAGAAATACTGGGGCGGGGTCTGTCTCAACGTCGGCTGCATCCCGTCGAAGGCCCTGCTGCGCAACGCCGAACTCGCGCACATCGTGACCAAGGAAGCGAAGTCGTTCGGCATCCAGGTCGAAGGGAAGGTGACCTTCGACTATCAGGCCGCCTTCGACCGCAGCCGCAAGGTCGCGGACGGGCGCGTCAAGGGCGTGCACTTCCTGATGAAGAAGAACAAGATCACCGAGTACGACGGACACGGCACGTTCCTCGACGCCAACACCATCGAGGTCAACGGCGAACGTGTCACCTTCGACCACTGCGTGATCGCCACCGGCGCGACCGCGCGCCTGCTGCCGGGGACCACCCGCAGCGAACGCGTCGTCACCTACGAGCAGCAGATCATGGAAAACGAACTGCCGGAGAGCATCATCATCGCCGGCGCGGGCGCGATCGGCGTCGAGTTCGCCTACGTGCTGCACAACTACGGTGTGAAGGTCACCATCGTCGAGTACCTCGACCGGATGGTCCCGCTCGAAGACGCCGAGGTCTCCGCCGAACTCGCGCGCCGCTACCGGAAACTCGGCATCGAGGTGCTGACCTCCACCAAGGTCGAGACGATCGACGACACCGGCGACAACGTGCTCGTGACCGTGTCGAAGAACGGCGAACAGCGGGTCCTGGAAGCGGACAAGGTGTTGCAGGCCATCGGTTTCCAGCCGCGAACCGAGGGCTACGGCCTGGACAAGACCGGCGTCGAACTGACCGAGCGCGGCGCGATCGCCATCGACTCCCGCGGCCGCACCAACGTCCCGCACATCTTCGCGATCGGCGACGTCACCGCGAAACTCATGCTCGCACACGCCTCGGAGTCCATGGGCGTCGTCGCCGCCGAAACCATCGCGGGCGCCGAGACCATGGAACTCGACTTCGTCATGATCCCGCGCGCGACCTACTGCCAGCCCCAGATCGCCAGCTTCGGCTGGACCGAAGAACAAGCCCGCGAAAAGGGCTTCGACGTCCAGGTGGCGAAGTTCCCCTTCAGCGCCAACGGAAAGGCGCACGGCCTCGGTGAAGCCGTCGGCTTCGTGAAGATCCTGAGCGACGGTGAACACGGCGAGCTTCTGGGCGCGCACCTGATCGGCCCCGAGGTGACCGAACTGCTGCCGGAACTCACTTTGGCGCAGCAGTGGGACCTGACGGTGCACGAGATCTCGCGGAACGTCCACGCCCACCCGACTCTGGGCGAAGCAGTGAAGGAAGCCGTCCACGGCCTCGCCGGCCACATGATCAACATGTAAGACTTCGGTCGGGACTCGTGAGTGGTAAGGACGGTTCTAACCGCCCTTACCACTCACGACCCGTTGCGCCGTCCGCCTGGACACGCGTGCCGTCCCTCTGGTCACGCGAAGGCGCCCTTCGCAACTCGCCGCGCGGTTCGGCACCCACTGCAGCGTTGTCTTCCCTGAGGGGTTCCCAATGTCGCATTTGAGTCGCTGAGCGTCTCAAATGCGACATTGGGAACCCTTGCGAGGCGAGTCGCGAAGGGGGTCGTGAGTGGCGAATAGGGTTAGAACCCGAATCGCCACTCACGACCCACCGGACCCGACACCCACCGCGGCCCGCACCTCGACCGCAAGTAGTCGACTAAACGCGGGATTAGAGCGTGTGGGTGGCGATCAGTTGGCCGATCGCCCGGATGTCTGAGCCCCGGAACTCCAGGCGTACGTTCCCCAGGCCGCTGAACCAGAGGTCCAGCTCGGCGTCCAGGTCGAAGGTGCCGGCGGTCTCGATGGAGAACGCCTGGATCTTGTTGTACGGCAAGGAAGTGAAGTCCTTCTTCCTGCCGGTCATGCCTTGGACGTTCACCGCGATGAGCCGCTTGTTCGTGAACACCACGAAGTCGCGCACCGCTTTGAACGACGAGACGATCTGTTCCCCGGCGATGATGATCGGCTGCACCGTCGGCTCGATGTCCTTCGGTTTGCACGGCGTGAGCTTGAAGACGGTGTCCTTGGAGAAGTCAATCATGGTCCCCACACTACGGATTTCCGAGCGACGACCGCCGTGTCAGAACTCCGCGAGGAATAGGCAGAACGGGTGACCGTCGGGATCCAGCAGGACGCGGACGTCGTCCTCGGGCTGGGTCGAAGCGAGCGTCGCCCCGCCTTCGAGTGCCCAGGTGACGGCGTTCGCGAGATCGTCGACGCCGATGTCCAGATGCAGCATCATCTGCTGCGCACCGGTCTGGGGCGGCCAGACCGGCGGCACGTGGTCGGGTTCGTGCTGGAAGGACAGGCCCGTCCCGCCGCCCGGCGGCTTCAGCATCACCCAACCGGGTTCTTCGTATGTGATCGGCCAGCCGAGCAGCCGCGCGTAGAAGTCCGCGAGCGCGCGGGGTTCGGGGCTGCCGAGCACGGTGGCGGAGATCCGGGTCCGTGGTTGCGTCATGATCGCCCTCCCGTGACCATCGTAGGCCGGGGACGGGTCCCCGGCAGCGTCTCGCATACTGCCGACGGACAGGAGGAGGCAGGATGAAGCGGCTCACCACGGCGCACGAAAGCCTCGCGCTCGGTGTGCCCCGGTCGGCTCCCGGCGCGGTGTTCGCCCTCACGCTCGCGGGCGGCGTGTCCGTCGACCCGGGCGAGGGCAGCGAGATCTCCTTCGGGCGCAATAGGCCGCAGGTCGACGTCTGTGTGGGGGAGAACGATCTGCAGGTCAGCCGCAAACACGGCCTCCTGAACTTCAGCAGTGGACAGTGGTGGGTCAGCAACACCGGTCAGTTGCCCATCCGCATGCCGAATTCCCGCTGGCTCTCCCACGGCGAGGAGCCGATCCCTCTGACGGACGGCTACACGCCGCTGTTCGTCCGCGGTTCGGGCAGGCGGGAGCATCTGCTCGAGTTGTACGTCGCCGGTCCCGACGGCGGCCAGCCCGTCACCCGGCACGGCGACGTCACCGTCCCGCCCCGCCGCTGGCGCCTCAGCGCGGACGAACGGCTAGTGCTGGTCGTGTTCGGCCAGCGCTATCTGCTGCACGACCTCAACCCGCAGCCGCTGTCCCGCCAGCAGACGGCGGAGGTGCTCGGCGAACTCCGGCCCGACGAGACCTGGACCAGCCGCCGCGTCGAGCACGTCGTCATCGACGTCCGCGCGCGGCTTTCGGCCGGCGGCGTTTACGGGCTGCGGCGCGAAGAGGTCGGCGAACCGGTGGGGAACGCCTTGAACGACAACCTGTTGCGCGAACTGGTGCTCTCCACCACCCTCGTGCCGCCGGACCTCTCCCTCCTCGACGCGCTCGGCTGACCGCCGATCAGCTGACGCCTTCCATCGCCGCCTTCGCGACGTCGCTGCCCTTGTCCGCTTCGCCGGCGACCTTCACCAGGGCGGCTGTCGCCTGGTCCCGGCTTTCTTCGGCCTTCACACGTCCCGCCGATGCCGCGTTCACCCCGAAGAAGGCCCCCACCACCGTGCCGATCACGGTTCCCGCGGCGGTGATCACCGCCGTGACGTCGGAGGTGTTCGGGTACCGCATGACCGCCGCCACCGCGATGACCGCGAGCGCGCTCAGCCCCGCCAGCACCGTCATGAATCCGTAGTTCTTGCCCATGGCCCGCTCCCTTCAGGCTCCTTGCGGCAATGCTTCGCCCGAACGCCACCGCTTGTTACGGCAAGTGGCTCGATTGCCCCCTGAATGGTTACTCGCCGATACCGAAACGCACGTCGTGGCTCTGGCCCGGTACTACGAATTCCAGGAGCCGGACGCCTTCCGCGGTGATCGAATCCTGATCTCGCAACGGTTTTCGTGACTCGATCATCAGTGTCGCCCCTTCGATCGCCCAAACGGCCAGGAATTCGCCGTCGACGAGCAGCGTGCCCTTCCGGCCTCCGTTTCCCGGTGGCAGCGGCACGCGACGGCCGTCCGGGATCACCCGCGCACGGTCGGCGTGGGAAAGCAGGACGTTGTCGTATTCGGGCAGGAATCGGGGCGGGGCCGGGGTTTCGGCATCGGGCCGCGGCGCGTCCGGGAGGTCGAACAATTCCTTGCCCTCGATATCGGTGAAGGTGCGAAGCCGCGGCCGGAGGCGTTCGAAGACCTCCTTGAGCCTGGTCAGTCCCGACCACGTCTGCGCGTCGCGGACGGTCGCCGGCCCGAACGCGGTGAGATAGCGCAGCACCAGATCGTCGAGGGAGATCCCGTCCGCGACCGGCTTGCCGGTCCACTCGTCGAGCAACGCCAGGGCGACCGGGCCGTTCTGCCTCCATAGTCCGCGCGGTGTCACATGCGCGGTGGGCAGGAGGCTGTTGACCGCGTAGGCGAGCGTGGCGGGGTCGGTGCCGGGCCACCGATCCGCCAGCGCGGTCCGGATCTCGGCGCGGGTACGGGGCCGCTCGGCCAGCAGCTCCCGTCCCGCTTCGCTGATCGCGCGGAGGTCGAGAGCGGTGATCGTTCGCGCGTAGTGGCCGAGGAAGGCGCGTTCGACCACCGGCCGGATGGTCGGCCACAGGGCGAGGCCGTCTTCGGCCGTCACCAGATGCACCGTTCCCCGCATCAGCGTCGACCGGACGACCTCGCGTCGCCAGCTCGTCCGCCTGGAAATCCCGCAGCCGGGACCAGAGGCCGACGTAGGCGGAGTCGGGCGCCTGCGCCTGGAGGCCGGCCAGATGCTCGATCGCGGCGACGGTGGACAGGTCGGAGCGGTCGAGCAACAGCTGGCGAGCCAGCGTCGCGCGGTTGAGTGCTCGCGGGGTCACCACGTCGGTCGCCATCAGCGGTGCTTGCCGAAGAAGGTGCGGAGGTCTTCCGCGAGCAGGCCGGGGACCTCCATCGCCGGGAAGTGGCCGCCGGTGTCGTACTCGGACCAGTGCTCCAGCGGACCGTCCTGAAGACTCCGGATCGTGGTGTCCCCGGCGAAGACGGCTACGCCGCGCGGCGGACCGGCAGGTGTCTCGGCGCCCTCGTCCCAGCCGCCTTGGGACAGCTGCCGGTAGACCTCCATGCCTTCGTACGTGGCATGCGCCGAGGACGCGCCCGCGCCGGTGAACCAGAACAGGCTGACGACGGCGAGCAGGTGATCGCGGTCGACGGCGTCGTCCGGCAGTTCCCTGGCCGGGTCGGTCCATTCGGCGAACTTCTCCACGATCCAGGCGAGCTGGCCGGTCGGCGAATCGTTCAGCGAGTAGGCCAGCGTCTGCGGGCGGGTCGCCTGCAGGTGCAGGTAGCCGAGGCCGTCGTACTGGAACCGGTTGAACCGCTCGCCGCGTTCACGGTCCTTCTCGGAAAGGCCGTCGAGTTCGACACCCGGGCCGAACGGCATACCCGCGCTGGTCCCGGTGAGGTGCACGCCCACCACGCGGTGCGGGGCGATCATCGACAGGATCCCCGCGACCCCGGCGCCGGCATCGGTGCCGTGGACGCCGAAACGCTCGTAGCCGAGGCGATCCATCAGCGTGGTCCAGGCCTGGGCGACGCGGAACAGGTTGCCCCAGCCGGGTCCCCGCACCGGCGTCGAGAAGCCGTAGCCCGGCAGCGACGGAATGACCAGGTGGAACTCGTCGGTGAGCCGGCCGATGATCTTCCGGAACTCGAACGGCGAGCTCGGCCAGCCGTGCGTGAGGATCACCGGCAGCGCGTCCGGATTCGCCGAGCGGATGTGCAGGAAGTGGATGGTCTGGCCGTCGATCTCGGTGGTGAACTGCGGGAACTCGTTCAGCTCCGCCTCCTGCGCCCGCCAGTCGAACCCGTCGGCCCAGTACTCGGCGAGTCCCCTGAGGTAGGAGACCGGGACGCCTCTGCTCCAGTCGCCGGTGACCTCGTGCGGCCAGCGGGTGCGGCTCAGGCGCTCGTTCAGGTCGTCCAAATCCGCCTGGTCGACGGCGATGCGGAAGGGCTTGATCTCGGTGTTTTCGCTCATGAGGGCTAAGTTAGGAGCAATTGCGGAAAGGTTCGTTCCGCGTTGGCGAGCAGGGTGGAATTCATGGCGGAAACTTCGGCGAGACTGCTGCGGCTCCTCTCCTTGCTGCAGGCGAGAAGGAACTGGTCGGGACCGGAACTGGCGGACCGGCTCGACGTCACGACCAGGACCATCCGGAACGACGTCGAGCGGCTTCGCGGACTGGGCTACCCGGTCGACGCCACACCCGGTGTCTCGGGCGGTTACAGCCTGGGGGCGGGCGCGGCCATGCCTCCGCTGCTGCTCGACGACGAGGAGGCCGTCGCGGTCGCGATGGGCCTGCGCACGGCCGCGGGCGGGACGATCGCGGGGATCGAGGAGACGTCGGTCCGCGCGCTGGCGAAATTGGAACAGGTGCTGCCCTCGCGGCTACGGCACCGCGTCGAAGCCCTGAATTCCGCGACGCTCGCGGTGCAGGGTGGCGGCCCCACCGTCGACGCCGAGGTCCTGACGGTCATCGCCAACGCCTGCCGCGACCGCGAGACCCTGCGGTTCGATTACGTGGGGCACAACGGATCCGAGACGCGGCGGCAGGTCGAACCGCATCGCGTCGTGCATATGAGCCGCCGGTGGTACCTCGTCGGCTGGGACGCCGACCGGCAGGACTGGCGCACCTTCCGGGCGGATCGGGTGCGCCCGCGTACTCCCAACGGGCGACGCTTCGAGCAGCGGGAACCTCCGGAAGGAGGTGTGGTCGCCTACCTGCAGCGCGGGGTCGGCGCCGCGTTGTGGCGGCATCACGCGACGATCCGGCTGCGGGCGCCCGCGGCCGAAGCCGTCGCCAAAGTGCCGCCCGCCGTCGTGGTCGAAGCCATCGACGAGCATTCGTGCCTGCTCAAAGCGGGCGCGGACACGCTGGAGTTCCTGGCGCTCTACCTGGGCCTGCTCGACACCGACTTCGAGGTCGTCGACTCCCCGGAATTCGCCGGGCACCTGCGCAAACTGATCGACCGGTTCAGTCGCGCGGTGAGTGCTTGACGTCGAAGACCAGTTCCGGGCGTTCCCAGGTGATCTTCGGCGGCTGGGGCGGGATGACGCCGACGCGGCGCGCGCCCATCCGTTCGTAGAACCCGGCGGCGGGCGGGTGGGAGACGACGCGGATCTCGGTCATGCCGAGGTCCGCGGCCCGGCCGAGCATATGCTCGATCAACCAGGCGCCGATGCCCGTGCCCTGGGCGGAATCGGCGACGAACAGCAGGTCCAGCTCGGCCGGGTACTCGATGAGGCTGTAGAAGCCGACCACCTCGCGCTGGGCGTGGGCGACGTACGCGGGGTGAGTGGCGAGGTAGTCCTCGGTGACCTGGTAGCCCTCGAGAATCGGCGCGTACTCCCCTTGGTACGCGGCCGATTCGTGCATCAGCGCCGTCAACCTGCCGGCGTCGGAAGCGGTTGCCCTGGAGATGCGGTAGCTCGTCACGTGCGCAGCTTAGAACGTCACACCGACAAGTCTTGACCTCCAGTTAAGTGGAGATACGAGGGTGGTCACGACAACTGGGGAACGGCACTGGAGGAACGACATGAAAGCGGCCGCGTTCACGGAAGCCGGTGGTCCGGAGGTGCTCCGGGTGCTGGAGCTGGAGGAGCCGCACGCCGGGGCGGGAGAGGTCCGGGTGCGGGTGAAGGCGGCGGGGGTGCAGCCGTACGACGCGGCCGTGCGGGCGGGCTGGGAACCCGCGGGGCTCGAGCTGCGTTGGCCGCGTGTCCCGGGGAACGAGTTCGCCGGGGTCGTCGACGAGGTCGGTTCCGGGGTTACCGGCCTCGTCGCGGGGGCCGAGGTGCTCGGGTTCACCGCCGTGCGGGCCTACGCCGAGTACATCGTGGTGCCCGCGGAGAACGTCACGCCGAAGCCACCGGAGATGCCTTGGGAGGTCGCGGGTGGCTTCACCGCCGGGACGCAGACGGCGTACTTGGCGCTCGACTCCCTGCGGATCGCCCGCGGGGAAACGCTGCTGATCCACGGCGCGGCGGGCGCGGTCGGGACCGCCGCCGTCCAGCTCGCCGTGTTGCGGGGCGCGAAGGTCATCGGCACCGCGAGCGAGGCGAACCAGGACTACGTCCGCTCGCTCGGCGCCGAACCGGTGGTCTACGGCGACGGACTCGCCGACCGGGTCCGAGCCCTCGCACCTTCCGGCGTCGACGCGGCACTCGACGGCGCCGGCGGCGTGGCGTTCGATCTGTCGCTGGAGCTGGCCGGGGACCCGGATCGGGTACTGACCCTGGTCGACCACGCCCGTGCGCCCGAGTTCGGCGCGCGAGTGGTCACCGGGACGCGGTCGGCCGAGCGGCTGGGGATGCTCGCTTCGCTGTATGCCAAGGGGGAGTTGCGGTTCCTGGTGCGGCGGGTCTATCCGTTCGGTGAGGCCGCCGAGGCACACCGGGAAATCGAGACGGGCCATGGGCGCGGGAAGGTCGTACTGACGTTCCCTTAAGGCGGCTCAGTTACAGGAAACGTCGACGATGGTGATGGACACCTTCGTTTTCGACGACGGGGTGGAAAGCACGGAGCGGTGGACTGACACGCTCGTTCCGACGAAGGTGAGCGTGTCGGTGACCGTGCCCGACTTGTCGCCCGTGATGTCGTAGGTCATCGAACACATGCCGTGACCCAGCATGGTGTCCGTGCCTTTGTAGGTCACGGCGGGTTCGACGACCACGACGCAGCCGGCGGAACCGAAGCATTGTTTGGAGTGGGTCTTCGGTTCCAGGGTGAAATCGGCGGGGGTGAGCGGCGGGAGACTGGTCGTCGTCGGTGCCACGTAGGCGGGCGGCGTCGTCCGGGTGGTGCTCTCGTAGGAGCCGTCGGCGAGGACCCAGCCGTTGACGCCCTGGCAAGGCGGCTTCAGATCTTGACTCCGGCAAGGTGATCCGGTCGATTTCGGTGCTGCGCCGGACTGGACGTTCCCGCCGCGTTCGTTGCCCAGGAGTACGAGGGTCAACGTCGTCGCGAGCGCCGCGACCGCGACGACGGCGCCGAGAACCCAGGGCCAGCGCTTGGGCCCGGGCGGTGCCGGCGCAGGGTGGAAGTACGGCTCGGACGCGTCGTTCATGGTGCTCTCCCGCTTCGAGGTGGAACCTGCGGAAGGAACTCGTCCGACCTGCGCGGGGTGTTACGTCGCTCCAGTCGCGATAACTCTTCGGTGTTGTGTGGTGGTCGGCGGTGGAGTGAAGACGTGATTCGCGTGATCAGGCACGTGATTCGCGTGCCTGGAGGCCGCACTCGGGTGTGCGGGTTCTGATCACGCGAGATCCGTCTTTAAGCACCCGAGTGCGGTGTCGCGTCACCCTCGACCGGGCCGCGCCACGTTTGCTTACCCCCTCGATAACCCGAATCCCACTCATGATCCGACCGGTCGCCCCGAGCCGCCGGTTTCCCTGTCGGGCCGGGAATTCGGTCTTTTCGGGCTGGACGCACTCTCACGATGTGGATCTTCGCCCGATCCAGACTTTGGTCGGTGGACTGATCACCGGTAGCTGCTTACATTCTCTCCATTACACCCGGTCGTGGGTAATTCATTCGGGCAGCCGAAGGGATTTCCGTGACGGGGTGTCACGCCGTCTAGCGCTTTAGCCGGGCGCTAATCCAGGGAGAGATCGATGAGCAGATTCAGCCGAGTGGTCACATGCTCGGTTCCGGTCGCGGTCGGTGCTTTGCTGCTGTCGACCGCGGTTTCCGGCGCCCAGCCGTCGGAAGAGGCGCGTACGCAGGCCGGGATCACCGCACTGCAGAGCATCAAGAAGAGCCTCACGCCCGCTGAGCTCAAGCAGTCGAGCCAGCTCGTCATCGAGAAGCGTCTCCGCGCGGACAAGGGTCTCGCGGGCAAGCTGCCCGAATACCGGACCGGGCTGGGCGTGAGCAACGCCGGCACCGTCGCGGTGGACATCAAGGGCGCCGGTCAGTCGCTTGTGGACGCCGTCAAGGCGGCCGGTGGCTCCGTGCGCTACGCCTCGCCCGCCGGCGCGATCCGCGCCGATCTCCCGTTGGGCGCGGTCGACGCGATCGCCGGACGTGGCGACGTCGCCGAGGTCAAGGCCGCTTCCCAGGCGATGACCTGGAACGAATCCGCGCCGCAGGACCGCCGTCAGGCCACCGCCTCTCAGGCCGCCGCCGCGCTGCAGGTCGCCGAGGGCGACAAGGCGCACGGCAACGACACCGCCCGCACCAAGTACGGCGTGACCGGCGCGGGCCAGAAGGTCTGCGTGCTCTCGGACGGCATCAAGTCGCTCCAGGCGTCGCAGACCGCCGGTGAACTCCCGGCCGTCGACGTCCTCCCCGGCCAGGCGGGCAGCGGTGACGAGGGCACCGCGATGCTGGAGATCATCCACGACATGGCGCCCGGCGCCGCGCTCGGTTTCGCGACCGCGTTCACCAGCGAGCAGAGCTTCGCCGACAACATCCGCGCGCTGCGCACCACCGGCAAGTGCACGATCATCGTCGACGACGTCTCCTACTTCGACGAGTCGCCGTTCCAGGACGGCCCGGTCGCGCAGGCCGTCAACGACGTGACCGCGGCGGGCGCGCTCTACTTCTCCTCCGCGGGGAACTCGGGCAACCTCACCGACGGCACCAGCGGCTACTACGAAGGCGACTTCCGCGGCTCCAGCAGCAAGATCTCCGGGATCACCGGGACGCCGCACGACTTCGACCCGAGCGGCACCACCCAGCTGTACAACGCGCTTTCGCCCGGCTCGCTCGGCCGCTACGTCACCCTGTTCTGGTCGGACCCGTGGGCCAAGGCCACCAGCGACTACGACCTGTTCGTCCTGAACTCGTCCGGTTCGGTCGTCGCCTCCAGCGAGGGTTCGCAGAACGGCACGCAGAACCCGTACGAGATCGCCCAGGTCCCGGCCACCGGCACGGGTTTCAAGGTCGCCGTCGTCAAGTACAGCGGCGCCGACCGGTTCATCGCGCTCAACGTGATCCGCGGCCGCTTCGTCGCCTCGGGTTCGCTGAAAGCCTTCAGCACCAACGGTGTCACCTCCGGTCACTCGGCCGCGGTCAACGCGTTCAGTGTCGCGGCGGCCCCCGCCGCCGGTGCCTTCGGCCGTGCGCTCGAGACCGGTGACCCGGCCAACCCGACCGGCCCGTTCCCGGGTCTGTTCACCGCCGCCAGCAAGTGGGAGCGGTTCACTTCGGACGGCCGCCGCAAGCAGTTCTACAACCCGGACGGTTCGGTGATCACCCCCGGCAACGTGTCCGCCACCGGCGGCGCGATCCGCAACAAGCCGGACATCACCGCGGCCGACGGCGTGGCCACCTCGGTGACCGGATTCCAGCCGTTCTTCGGGACCTCGGCCGCGGCGCCGAGTGCGGCCGCCATCGCCGCGCTGCTGCTGCAGGGCAAGCCGGGCGCGACCCCGGCCCAGATCCGCTCCGCGCTGACCTCGACCGCGATCGACCTCGGCGCCCCGGGCTTCGACCCGGTCACCGGGGCTGGCGTGATCATGACCGACCCGGCGCTCGCCGCGCTGGGCGTCGCCCCGAAGAAGTAGCACACCGGCAGAACAAGAACGGCCCGGTGCGCACGCACCGGGCCGTTCTTCTAGCCTGGGCCTCGAAGAACGGCTTCGAGGAGGATCGATGGGCAACGGTAAGACCGCGATCGTCACCGGGGCGGGATCCGGGCTGGGACGCGAGATCTCCCGCGCGTTACTCGGCGCGGGCTATCGGGTCGCGCTCGCCGGCCGCCGCGCGGACGCCCTCGCCGAGACCGCGGACGGCGACGCGAAGGCGCTCGCCGTCCCCACCGACGTCTCCGACCCCGACTCCGTCGCCGCCCTTTTCGACGCCGTCCGCGCCGCGTGGGGACACCTCGACCTGCTGGTGAACAACGCGGGGGTTTCGGTCGGCGGAACCGTCGACGAACTGTCCTTCGCGGACTGGAAACGCGCCGTCGACACGAACCTCACCGGAATGTTCCTGTGCGCGCAGCAGGCGGTGCGGATGATGAAGGCACAGGACCCGCGCGGCGGCCGCATCGTCAACAACGGCTCGATCTCCGCGCACGCCCCGCGTCCGGCGAGTATCGCCTACACCGCGACGAAACACGCGGTCACCGGCCTGACGAAGTCGATCTCCCTCGACGGCCGGGCCTGGAATGTCGCTTGTGGACAGATCGACATCGGCAACGCCGCCACCGAGATGACGCTGCGGATGGCCGACGGCATCCCGCAGGCCGACGGCAGCGTCAAGGCCGAGCCGACCTTCGATTCCCGGCACGTCGCGGACGCCGTGCTGTACATGGCCGGGCTGCCGCTGGACGCGAACGTCCAGTTCCTGACCATCACGGCGACCACGATGCCGTACATCGGGCGCGGCTAGGGAATGACCTTCGCCTTCCGGAACTCGTCGAACAGCCGGAAGAACATCGCGGAAGTCTCGGCGTACTCGTGGAAACCGGCGCGCCGTGCCTTCGATCCGTCCGCGAACATGTCGTAGTCCCAGCTGAACACGAAGTCGGCGAAGCCCCACGACGACGAAACGGCGCTGTAGGGCACTTCCAAGCCGTACTTCGCGGCGATGGACGTCCACAGCTCTTCCTTGTCCGCCATGACGACGTTCAGCGACATCGGCAGCGGCGGCGCCACCTCCAGGTCGAAGTAGCGGGCGATTCGAGGCCAGAGTTCGCTCCACCGGAACAGGTCGCCGTTCGCGATGTTGTACGCCTCGTTCATCGAGCCGGTGGCGGCCCAGGTCGTGGCCTTCGCCAGCAGTCCGGCGTCGGTCATCTCCAGCAGGCTGTCGTACGCGCCGGGTTTGCCGGGGAAGCGCAGCGGCAGCCCGAGTTCCTTCGAGATCGACGCGTAGACGGCGATGGCCAGCGCGAGGTTCATCGGATTGCCCAGCGCCGTCCCGCCGACCACCGACGGCCGGATCGCCGACCACGTCCAGGGTTTCCCTTCCTGGCGTCGTTCCAAGAAGTCCTGCTGGTCCACATTGAACTCGGGCGGCATATGGCCCGCGTCGGTCTCGCGCGCCGGCGTCTTGAACGGGCCGAGGTGGGCGCCGTAGACCTTGTAGCCCTGCATGAGGCTGATGTGGCGCAGGCCTGGCGCGGCGGGCTCGATCGCGTCGACGAGGTTGGTCAGCATCGCCAGGTTCGGCGGGACCAGTTCGGCCCAAGTCGGCTTGTCGACATAAGCCGCGTAGAAGACGTGGGTGACGTCGTCCAGGTCGCCCAGCTTCTCGCGGGCGTCGTCCGCGTCGAGCAGGTCGACGGCGATCTGACCGGGACCGCCGCGCCGCGAGAGCCCGATGACGCGCCAGCCGGGCTGCGTCTCCAGGTGGGCGATGAGGTTCTTGCCGATGACCCCGTTGGCGCCGGCGACCAGGGCGACCTTGCGTTCTTCGTTCATGTCACCGAGCCTGGCCCGGCCGTGGCGATAAGTCCAAGGCATAGATATCACCGCTCCGATAAACTGTGTGCATGACCAGCTTGCGGCAGCTCGAATACCTGGTGACCGTCGTCGACACCGGTTCCTTCACCCGTGCCGCGGAGATGCTGCACGTGACGCAGCCCGCGTTGTCGCACCAGGTGCGCGCCCTGGAGAAGGGCGTCGGCGGCCCGTTGCTGGAACGGCTGCCGCGCAGTGTCCGGTTGACCCCGATGGGGCGCGCCATGCTGCCGCACGCCCGCGCCACCCTCGCCGACGCCGAACGCGCGCGCTGCGCGGCCCGGCAGGCGTCCGGGCTGGAAGCCGGGGAACTGCAGATCGCGACGGTCTACTCGGTCGGCCTGGGTGTCCTGCCCGCGGCGCTCCGGGTGTGGCGGCGGGAGCGGCCGAACGTCGACGTCCGCCTGGTGGAGTTCCGGCACGCCGACGAACTGCGGGACGCGATGGCCGCGGGGGAGGCGGACGTCGCCGTCGGACCGGTACCGGCGGGCTGGGAAGGCCCGGTCCGCGAACTCGGCACCGAGGAGTTCGTCGTCGTCCTGCCGATCGACGGACCGCGCGAGGACGACGGCACCGGCACGGTCGACCTCGCGAGCCTCGCCGACTGCGCGTGGGTGCACTACGCGCCGGGCAACGGCCTGGCGGACCTCGTCGACCAGGCCTGCGCGGCGGCGGGATTCCAGCCCAGGGCCGCCGTCCGGACCGAACAGACCGCGGCCGCGCCGGTCCTCGCGGCCGCCGGTCTGGGGCCCGCGCTGGTTCCGGCCAACGTCCTGCCCGGCGGTTTCCCCGGCCGCGTCCTGCGCCCCGATCCGGCGATCCGGCGCACCCTCGCCGCCTACTGCCGGAGCACGCCCGACCCGCTGACCTCGGCATTCATCGACGTCGTCGCCGGGAACCGCACTCTCGGGCTACCGCAGGGAAATCGCTGACAGATCCACGCCCCCGAACGTCGTCGCCTTGACGTCGCCGGCCCGCTCGGCCCAGACGGCGTGCCCGTGCCCGGACCACAGCGGCGCCACCGGGAGGTCCCGCAGCAACTGGTTCTCCACCAGCCGGTAGATCTCGCCGCTGTCGGCGGATTCGGTCTCCTCGGCGGATTTCAGCAGGTCGGCGAAGCTGTCGCCCTGGTAGCCGGTGGCCTTCACGATCTCGCTCAGGACCTCTTGCGGGCTCGGCGTCATGAGATTCAGGTCGAGCGCGAACGGCCCCTTGCCGGGATCTGAAGCGACCGGGACGCCGACCGCCGCGCCGCTCTGTTCGGCCAGCGGCCGCAGCCAGTTCGCCTGCGGCTGTCCGAAGTGGACCGCCGAACCGGTGGGGAACTCCGCCTGGGTCAGCAGGGATTTCCCCGCTCCGGCGTCGAAGGTGCAGGGACGGCAGGTGCTGCTGCGTTCCCCCGGGGCCACGGCGGGTGGCAGCAGCGACTTCGCCGGGTCGACCTGCTTGCCCAGGACGCCCGCCTCCAGGGCGGCGCGATCGATCCCGAGCGCGAAGCCGTGCCGGACGGTCGCGTCGGAGAAATGCTCGGCCGTCAAAGGGAAACCGAGGTAGGAGACGCTGGGCAGCGCCCACATCACGTGCCGCTGCGCGAAATCGGCGTGCATGGCCTCGTGCCGATCGCCCGGGACCACCGTGGAGAGATCGAGCTTCCCGGCCTTGACCTCGTCGTACTGTGCCGCCGCGTCACCGACCTTCAGTTCGATCACGCGCGCCTTGCCCGGCGCGTCCGTCACCCGGACCAGTTTCCCGCCCGACGGCTGCCAGCCGCCGTCCAGCCGGAACGGCCCGTTGCCGATCGGCCGCGCGAGGAACCCGTCCCAGTCCGGCGACACGAGTGCCGATTCGGGCAGCGGGACCAGCGCGGGCGACGAGAGCAGCGCCGGGACCTGGCCGGACGGCCGGTCGAGGACGATCCGGATGGTCAGCGGATCCGGTGCGGTGATCTCCTTGGCCCGCAGGAGGTCCTTGACCACCTTCGACGCCTGCCAGTTCATCTTGCCGATCGCCGCCCAGGTGTCCACATAGGACTTCGCGGTGACCGGGGTGCCGTCGTGGAACCTCCCGCCGTCCTTGAGTTTGACCGTCCACGTCGTCCGATCCGCGCTGGTGACCGATTCCGCCGCCCGTGGCGTCATTTTTCCCGTCGCGGGGTCGTAGTCGCCCAGCGGCGTCCACAACGCACCGGTGAGCATCCGCCCGGACTGGTCGCGGACGTCGGCGGGCAGCAACGTCGCCGGGGCGGCCAGGCCGACCCGGAGGACGTCCGGAGCGGGCGATTCGCCGGATTCCGTGCAGCCGGCCACGATCAGGGCGGCGGCGAGGAGCGGGGCCAGAAGACGCAAGCGCATGGTCATGTCATAGCAGTCCCACACCGACCATCGGCGGTTGTGCCGGGCAAAGCGGGGGTCATAGGGTGCGGGGACCAGCCTGGGAGGTTTCTGTGCGAGGAAACTGGTTGCTCCGTTCAACCCTGGCGATCGCCACGGTCACCGCGACCCTGATCGCCACCGGTTTGCCCGCCGCGGCCTGCGGCGAAGAGGACAAGCCCGCTAGTGAGAAGGTCCGGGTCTCGGGTGAGCCCGGCGCGGTGAAGAACGTCAAGGCCGTCGGCAACGTGCCCGACGCGCAGGGCGCCATCGCGATGGGATTCCTGCAGTACGGCCACCGCGACGTCATGGCGGTTTCCGGCGAATTCGGCCTGAAGGTCTACGACCTCACGAAGAACCCCGCGGCGCCGAAGCTGATCGGCGAGGTCAGCCTGCCCGGCCTGTGGGAGACCGAGGACACCGAGGTCGACACCAAGCGCAAGCTCGTGTTCCTCGCTCGGGACCCGCGTGCCTACGGTGGCACCACGCAGACCGGCGAATCGGGTATCTACATCATCGACCTGAAGAACCCGGACAAACCGGCCATTCTGAGCTACACCAAGGTTCCCGCCGGTCACACGACCAGCTGCGTCGACGACTGCAAGTACCTCTGGACCGGCGGCCCGGCGAAGGCCGCGAACCAGCCCGCGGACTGGGGTGGCCGCCCGATCTGGGTGACCGACATCCGCGATCCGCGTAACCCCAAGACGTTCCCGAACCCGATCGAACTCGCCCGCAACGACGGCAAGACCGACTACGTGCACGACGTCCAGGTCGACGACGACGGTGTGGCGTGGGTGTCCGGTCGCGGTGGCGTCCGCGGCTACTGGACCAGCGGCTACCACCGCGATCCGGTGCAGGGCAAGTTCCGGCGCGCGACCGCGTTCGAGCCGATCCCCTACGCGGGCGGCGGGATCGAGGAGACGGCGGCGCCGTCGAAGTTCATGCACAACAGCTTCCACCCGGCCGGGCACCGGTCGGCCGAAGGCGCGGACTCGGGCCGCTGGCGTGGCCGCGACCTCATCTACGCCGTCGAAGAAAGCTTCCTCGACGGCTGTGCCGGTGACGGCGTGCTGACGATCTCCTCGCTGCAGGGTTCCTACAGCGGTGAGGGCTGGCGCTCGACGCCGGAGAAGCCGTTCCGCCTCAAGTCCGTCGGCACCTGGAGCGTCGCAGGGCAGGAGGGCAGCGACCCGACGACGGGCGACTGCTCCGCGCACTACTTCGACATCCGCGGCAAGATCCTCGTGCAGTCGTTCTATTCGCAGGGCACGCGGTTCCTCGACGTCAGCGACCCGACCGACCCGAAGCAGATCGCCTACTTCCGGCCGGCCGACGCCGCCGCGTGGGCGCCCTACTGGCACAAAGGTTACGTCTATGTCGCGGACAACACTCGCGGAATCGACATCCTGAAACTCACCGCCTGAGCGAAGATGTCCCCATGCGCACTGTGGGGAAGACGTTGGGGATCACGGCCACGGTCGTCCTGATCGCGGCCTGTGATCCCGCGCCGCCGGAGGAGACGGCGGCTCTGCACACCGATCCGGGACCCGTCGCCAAGACGTTCCCGGAACTCGGCAAGATCTCCGAGGCCTCGTGGGTCGAGGAGAAGATGGGCGGCGCCGAGGGGCGGGTCTCGGCGCCGGGTCCGACCGACTACCGCCTCTCCGCCTTGGTGAAACTCGGTCCGAGCGTGGTCCCGAAGGTCCTGAGCTGGTATGAGTGCTCGCAGGTCGACCAGTTGCCGGAAACCCCGGAAAGACTGAAGGCGCTGATCCCCGCCAAGGTTTCGTGGTTCTCCTGCCGCATGCCCACGAATGGCAAGGACCGGACGGCGTACGTGGCCCCGGGTTCCGACCAGGCTGTCCTGACGTCGATGACGATGTGACGAAGCCGTGCGGAACCGGTGATCGACTGTCGAGGCAGGAGCATGATCCGTTCCTAGCTTGACGTCATGACCACCTTGCTCGATCGGCCGCCCGTCGTCGCGGCCGTTCCGGAGAAGACCCCGCGACGAAGCATCACGACCTTGTTCCTGGTCGCGACCGGTGTCGCGGGGTACACCGGGTTCCGGCCGCCGGGGGAGTGGGTGGCGACCCTGCAGTCGGTCTCGCTGACCGACGGCTTCCACCGGCGTTTCCTCGTCGGCACCCTCCTGAAGCCGTTCGGGAACGACTACCTGGTCTTCGCGATCGCGAGCTTCGCCGTCCTCGGTGGACTGCTGGCCGCCGTGGCGTTCGCGTTCTTCCGCAGCCGTACCGAAGGCCGGCGCCTGGTGATCGTCGGCTGGCTCCTGATCCCGACTGGTGGCTACCTCTTCCACGAGGTCGGCTACTTCGACCAGGTGCTGTATCTCCTGCTGTTCGGGGCGTTGTGGGCGGTGCGCCGCAACCGGCCGGTGCTCGCGAGCGCGTTGATCGCGCTTTCGACGACGGCGCACGAGATCGCGCTGCTCACCGTGCTGCCGGTGTTCGGCTTCGTCGTGCTCCGGCAGTTCCCGGTCCGGCGCGCTTGCGCGGTGCTCGCCCCGCCCACGGTGCTCGGCATGCTGATCCTCGCGCTGCCACCTGTCGCGCCCGGCGCCGTCGAAAAGCTCCGACGGGAACTGTCCACAACGGACTTCACCTACCGGGCCGACGCGGTGAACCTGTTCGAGCGCACGCAGTCCCAGAGCTGGCAGTTGTACTCGATCACCGACGTGCTGCTCTACCTGACGCCGATCGCGGTCGTGGTGATCGGCGGTTTCCTGCTCCTGCACCGGCCTTCACTCGCGGCCGCTCTGCCCGTCGCCGCGATCGCCGCACCGCTCCTGCTCGCGTTCGGCGGCTGGGACGACGCGCGCTGGGGCTTCCTCCTGGTGAGCAACTTCGCGATCGTGCTGTGGCTTCGGCTCGACCGCCGAGAACTCAAGGGGTCCCGACTGGTCGCGCTGACCGCGGTTTTCCTGATCCTCACGCACGTCCCGATGCCGTACTTCGACGGCTACGCGCCGCGCGGGCTCACTCTCGTGACCCCCGTGGAAGATTTACGGTGAAGACCGCGCCGCCGTCATTGTGGACTTCCAAGGATCCACCGTGGATCAGGGCGTTCTCCCGGGCGATGGACAGGCCCAGCCCGCTGCCTTCGGTCGCCTGACGTGCGTGATCGCCCCGGACGAACCGGTCGAACAGGATCGGCAGCAGTTCTTCGGGAATCCCCGGACCGGAGTCGGCGACCCGGATCGTCACGCCGTCGACCTCGCCGTCCAGCGTCACCGTGATCGGGGTACGGCCGTGCCGGACGGCGTTGACCAGCAGGTTGCACACGATGGTGTGGACGCGGCGCGGATCGGCGACGACGGTCGTGTCCCCGGTGCTCCTGACCTCGATCGGCGTCTCCGGCACGCCGGCCCCGATCGCGTCCTCGACCAGCGCCGGTAGGTCGACCGGCTCGGGACGGAAGTCCGCGGAACCCGCGTCGAACCGGGAGATCTCCATCAGGTCTTCGACGAGCTTCGCCAGCCGCCGGGCCTGCGCGCCGAGCAGTTCGGTCGCGCGGGTGCGGGTTTCGGGCGTGGTGCTGTCGAGACTGTCGACCGTGGCGACCATCGAGGCGAGCGGCGTCCGCAGGTCATGGGCGACGTCGGCGACGAACCGCTGTTGCTGGCGGTCCTTGGCGCGCAGGTCCTCGATCGACTCGCTGACCCGCTCCGCCATCGTGTTGAACGACCTGGCGAGGTCGGCGAGTTCGTCGCGCCCCTTCACCGGGACTCGTACGTCGAAGGTGCCGTCGCCCAGGTCCCGGGCGGCGGACGCGACCCGCAGGACCGGCCGCCGGATCCGGCCGGCCGCGAAGACGGCGGCCGCCACGCCGAGCGCGGTGACGCCGAGCGCGATGTAGACCAGTTTCCACCGCTGGGCCGCCAGGTCCTGCTCGAACAGGGTGAGGTCGAAGAACTGCACCACCCAGTACGCGACGAAGTTCGCGCTCACCACGAAGAGCTTGCGGCCGCTCGCCGGATCGACAGTGATCGCCGAGAGCAGCTTTCCCGGGCCTGTGGTCCGCAGAAGGACCACGTCCTTCACGCTTTCCAACGCCGCTCGCCGGTCAGGAGGATTCGCGTTCCTGGTGCCGGTCGTCCAGTCGAAGCTTTCCGACGCGGACTTGACGATTACGGGAGGCCCTTCGGGCGCCTTGAAATCGTCGTTGGTCGACTGGGGGTAGCTCGTGACCAGCATCCAGTCCGCCCCTGCCTTGTCCATTCCCTGGGAGAAGAAATCCAAGGCGTAGGGGCTGCCCGTCATGAACTGTTCGAGATGGGGCCATGCCTGCCCGAACATCGCCCCGAACGAGGTCTTCGCCGCGGCGGTGAACTTGTCGAGCGCGTCGTCCTCCTGGATCTTGGCCGCGGAGAAGGCCATGACGGCCGTCGCCGTGGTGGTCACCGCCACGACCGCCGCGGTCACCCGGGCGCGGAGTCCGAACCTCATGCGACCACCAGCCGGTAGCCGAGCCCGCGCACCGTCTTCAACACGGTGGGAGTCGCCGGATCGTCCTCGATCTTCGCCCGCAGCCGCGCGACGGCCGCGTCGACGATCCGCGAGTCGCCGACGTAGCCGTAGTCCCAGACCCGTTTCAACAACGTCTGCCTGCTCAGCACCTGGTTCGGATGTTCGGCGAACTCGACGAGCAGCCGGATCTCGGTCGCGGTGACCGCCAGTTCGACACCGTCGCGGGTCACGCTCATCGCGCCGGCGTCGATCTCCAGGCGCCCCAGCCGCAGCCGCCCCTCCGAGGGCCCGGGAGTGGTGACCGCGCGACGGCCGATCGCCTTGATCCGCGCGTCGATCACCCGCGGTTCGACCGGTTTGACCACGTAGTCGTCGGCGCCGCATTCCAGCCCGGCGACGATGTCGATCGGGTCGCCGCGCGCGGTCAGCAGGACCAGCGGGAGACGGCTTCGCGCGCGGATCCGGCGGCAGACCTCGAAACCGTCCATCCCGGGCAGCATGACGTCGAGCAGGACGAAGTCGAGTTCGAACCGGTCGGTGAACAGCGCCTCCAGCGCCCGCTCCCCGGTCGGTGCGACGACGATGTCGTGCCCGAGTGCCTTCAGTGCCAGTGTGAGCGCTTCGGCGAGGGCTGCGTCATCTTCGACGAGCAGGATGCGCGGCATGGAATCTCCCCAAGATCGAACTGCTCACCGATCGTAAGGGCGCTCCGTCGCACTCGCCCGGACTCGCGGCGGAACTGTCGCAGAGCCGTGCGGTCTCGTCACAAAGGTCAGTTCTTGATCTTCGGGTTCCAGGCCGTCAGCGTGAGCTTGCCGGTCGTGCCGAGGTCGGTGTCGACCGTGATCCGCTGTTCCGGGTCGCCCTTCGCGGCCGCGACGGTCACGTACGCGCCCGCCTCCGGTGAGCCCACGGTGACGGTGTTCGACCACGAGACCACGGAAAGCAGCGTGCCGCCGGGCTGGACGGTCTGCGGCGCGACGCCGGGGTCGATGGCCATATAGGACGTCCCGTGTTCGACCTGGACGTTCATCGGCTGCTTTTCCTTGTCCAGCAAGCGGACCTCGGGATAGCCGGTGAGGGTGCGCGGGGCCGTGCCGCAGTTGGTGAGGGTGAGCACGACCGCCCGGTGGCCCAAGGCCGCGTCGACCGGACCCGAACTCACCGTGACACCGGTGTCGAGACATCCCGCCGGGACCACCGGCCCTTCGGTGGGGGTGTGCACCGTCGGCGGGACCGGCGCCGGCGGTGGTGCACTGCACCCCGCCACCGCCAACGCCGTTCCCGCCATTACGAAGATCGCTTTCCCCAGCACGGAAGGAACCGTACTAGGCCGTCCGGATCAGGCCAGCAACTCCTGCAATTCACGGACGGCG
Organism: Amycolatopsis pittospori; assembly: GCF_013870525.1. Taxonomy (GTDB): domain Bacteria; phylum Actinomycetota; class Actinomycetes; order Mycobacteriales; family Pseudonocardiaceae; genus Amycolatopsis; species Amycolatopsis pittospori. The sequence goes on along the minus strand of NZ_JACBXD010000073.1, from coordinate 9,717 downwards.
TTGGCGAGTTCCTCGGCGAAGAGCTCCATCTCGTGTGCCACGTGCTTCGGCGTGCACAGGTAGATGTTCAGCTTGTCCGGCAGCAGCACGTACGCGATGCCGATGCACTGCGGGCTGGTCGACCCGAATCCGAAGTACTGGATGTTCACCGACGGCGCCGAGCTGGTGCTCAGGTAGTCGTTGCGCATCTTCAGCCAGCCGGGCGACGAGTACAGCGCCAGGGAATCCTCGGCGCCGCGCCGCTTCTGGATCAGCTGCAGCTCCCACAGGTGCTGCTCCGGCGCGTCACCCGCCTGACACTCCTTCGCCCGCGTGACGTGCTTCGCGGCCGCCGCGCGGAAGGCCGCCTGACGCGTCTGCCGGTCGGCTCCCGTGTCGTCCATCACCTTCACGAACCACAGGACCTCGGGCGTCACCACACGCATCGCTTCGGTGCGCCCGTTCTGGTACTGCCGCGTCGCGATCGACTCGTACGTCGCGCCCGTCAGTCCCTTCGCCCGCTTGTGTGCGAGCTGGTACGCCATCTGCGCGAAGCCGTCCGGGGACATCCCCAGCTCCTTCGCCCGCTTCGCGCCGAAGTCGGTGAAGGACACCGTCTTCGTAGCGGTCGCGTCGGCGTAGGCGGCGAAGGACGCCGCAGCCGCACGGGCGTCTTCGCGAAGCGCGTCACCGAGGACGAACTCGATGACCTCGGACGCCGGGACGCCGTCGGCGGGCGGCCGCTCCAGCCGTGTCCCGCTCAGCAGCGCGTCGGTGAACCCGAGGATCGTCGTTCCGTCGAGTTCGCAGTGCTCGACGTTGATCCCCGCCGTACCGTCCTCGAACACGATCAGCGAGACGGCCTTGTCGAACCAGCGGTTGCCGCTGTCGCCGTGCAGCAGCTTGTCGCACGCCTCCTGCGTGTCCGCCGGAGTGAAGTCCTCCAGGCACACACAGAACAACGCGGTCTCGATGTCGTCGAGCGCCGCCGCGTTGCCTGCCGCGAGCAAGGCGTCGCGCGTCGCCGCCCACTCCGCCCTGGCCTTGGTGGTGAAATGCCCGGCCGCGGACTCCGGATCCGCGACGAAGTTCCCGGACTTCACGATCGCCTGCAGCCCCGCGACCAGCTGTTCGGGGGAGTACGGGCGCCCGTCCGGCGCGATGACGTCCATCCGGAACGGGGTGTCGCGGTGGAAGACCACGACGTGCCGGGCCCTCGACGGCCCCGGCCAGTCTTCGCGGTACGGCGTGCGCGCGGTGTCCTGGACGGCGCCGGGGATCCGGGTCGCCGAGAACAGGTACTTGTGCTGCACCATCGATTGCGGCTGCCCGCGAAGCAGGATCGGCGGTACCAGTTCCTCGTCGAGCTTCAGCTTGTAGTCCACCGCCGACGCGGTCAGTTCGGCCGCGCGCTCCAGCTGTCCCAGCGGGGACTCGGAGAACAGGAAGAAGAAATTCGCGTTGAGCGCGATCCGATCGCGGCGGCCGAGGTAGCGGTACGGCCAGAAGGTGTCGAGCCAGCTACGCACCCCTTCGCTGCTGTCGTAGGCCTCCAGCGCGCTCTGGAGTTCGTGCGCCGGGCTCTTCTCCGCGAGGAACTCCGCGACGGCACCTTCGGTTTCCGCGAGTTCGCCGGGGGTGAGCAGCGGCGAGCACCACTCGAGGAACCGGCGGCAGGTGTCCTCCAGACTGGGGACGGGGACCCGCGGCAGGACCTCCTCGTTGCCGAAGGTGCGGGTGGACGGTTCCGGACTGCTCACGATCATCCTTGATCTCGAAGGGGCAGGGCGTTCAGCGCGGAGGCGAGCCCGCCCGCCGCGCCGTTCGGGCGGGAGACGAACAGCCGCGCGTACAGCCGGCCGTCCGCTTCCAGCCCCCGCGGGTCGATGCCCGCGACGGAAAGGTTGTCCAGGATCTGTGCCCGCTCCTCGCCGGAGGCGAATCTTCGCTGCGGGAAGACACCGTCGATGCCGGCCGTCTCGTACTCCAGGCCGGAGAGACTCGACGCCACCGGTTCGTAGGAGAACATGCGCAGTACGAAATGCGCCATCCAAGGCCGGTTTTGCCGCGCTATGCGTACGAGGGACTTCTCCGTCACGTAGCCGACGCAGCCTGTCGAGACGACGATGTCGACGTCGGCCAGCAGCGCGCGCTGCTCCTCGGTCGGTTCGTCGTTCTCCAGATCCGCGTGGATCGCTTCGTCGATGAAGCCCGCTGCGAGCGCGTAGTCGAGAGCAGGCGCGGAGGTGTCGAGGCCGATGAAGCGAACTCCATCGCCGACGGAGAGCCTTTCCACCATTCGGCGGTCGTGCGCGATCAATTCGTCGTGGCTCAGTGACTCGCCGGCCGCGTAGTGGTCGTAGAGCCGCTCCATCGAGGTGTCACATCTGTACAGCGCCGCGTTGACGCCGTAGGAGCAGCCGAGGTCGAGCACCGTCGGGATCTTGACGTCCTGTTCGGTCCGGTATTCGTCGATCAGTTTCGCGAAGTAGGCCTTGGCCTGCTGGGGGATGTCGTAATCCAGCCTGCGCAAGGTGCCGTAGAAGGCACGCGGATCGGGCTCGGTGTAGATGTGGTCGAAGGAGATCTTGCCGGTCGAATCCAATGGCACGGGCCGGGCTCCTGACTTAGTCGAGCAGCTGATCGCCCCGGACGGCCGCGGAAGCGACGTGTTCGGGCAGGACCCGGCCGAACAGCTGTCTCGTCCGCTCCGGACTGCCGATGACCCCAGGACGCTCGCTGTAGGCGAAGATCGCGGAATGGCGTGCTGTTGCACCCTGAACACTACTCACGCGGTGCAGGGCAAAGCGTCCGCGAAACAGCTGAAGATCGCCGGGACGCAGAGTGAGTCGTCGGATCAGGTGATCGCCTTCGCCCGCCAGGACGGCACGGACGTCGTCGAAGTTCTCCGTGTGCTCCGAGCGGATGTTCGGACAGTATTCGAAGACACCGCCGTCGGCGGCCTCCTGCGTGAGCATGCTGACGGTGAACTCGTTGGTGTCGAAATGCCACGGATGCGAACGGCCCGGTTCGATCACGTTGAGCACCAGACCGGACAGCGGATCCGCGAGTTCGTGGAGTTCGGGCAGTTCGAAGCAGTCGGCCACGAACCGCTGGAACTCACGGCTCGAGTACAACTGCTGGATCACCGCGGTCGCCGGGATCTGGTCGCGCGCCACGAAGGCGTTGCCGCGTTCCATGATCGTGCGGCCGGGATGGCCTTCGGGAAGCGGAGTGTCGACGGCGATGTTGTAGGCGTTGACGCGTTCGACCTTCGCGTACGCCTCCGGAGCGATCTTCGCGCCTTCGTGGCGAAGGACGTCTCGCAACTCCGGGCGGATGAAGTCGGTCAGTACGCTGCAACCCGTTTCCCGCAGTTCGGCGCGGGTCCGGGAGACGATCTCGCGCCAGACCGGGCTTCCCGGTTCGGACAACGGATAGCGGACGGTATCGGCCACCTGGACTGCGCTCGCGGTCATCGACGTCCTCTCGACGGCTGCCCCGGAAGATGAAGCGATTCTCGGGTTTAGCACAGAAAAGACCCAGAGCTACTGCGCCTTGTGACCGGTGACACACGCAAAGTGAAGGCCCCCTCGCCCGGTGCTGAACGCGGGTAAGGGGGCCTTCTCGGCTTTTTCGTCAGGAGGTGACAAGCGGCAGCAACGGCCGCCGGACCGCGGTCGCGACGCCGTCCGAAGCCTCGGAGGCGGCGATCCGCTCCGCGGTCGGCGTGCCGTATTCGGTGGTCCGCTGCCGCAGCGGACGGCCCAGCGGTTCGACCATCGCGCGCATGTCGCTGATCGTCTTGTACGACCCGTTGGCCGCACCCGCCATCCGGCTGATCGTCTCCTCCATCAGTGTCCCGCCGATGTCGTTGACCCCGCCTCGCAGCACCGCGCGGCTGCCTTCCTCGCCGAGCTTCACCCAGGAACTCTGGATGTTGTCGATGGTCCCGTGCAGCAGCAGCCGGGCCAGCGCGTGCACCGCGCGGTTCTCGCGCAGCGTCGTCCCGGCCCTGGCGAGACCGGCGAGGTAGATCGGCGAACTCTGGTGGATGAACGGAAGCAGCACGAACTCGCTGAACCCGCGGCGCCCGTTGCGTTCCAGGCCTTCCCGCTGCAGCTTGGCCAGCAGCTTCAGGTGCCCGACCCAGTGCGAAGGGGTGTCGACGTGGCCGTACATCATCGTCGACGTCGTCGTGAGGCCGATCTTGTGCGCGGTGGTGACGACCTTGATCCACTCCGACGTCGGCAGCTTCCCCTTCGTCAGCACCCAGCGGACGTCGTCGTCGAGGATCTCCGCGGCCGTGCCCGGCAGCGAGTCGACGCCCGACTCCTTCGCCTGGATCAGCCAGTCTTCGATCGAGAGGTTCGTCCGCGAAGCGCCGTTGACGACCTCCATCGGGGAGTACGAGTGCAGGTGGATGTCCGGCCGGCGCCGCTTCACCTCGCGTGCGAGGTCGAAGTACGCGGTGCCCGGCAGATCCGGGTGGATGCCGCCCTGCATGCAGATCTCGGTCGCGCCCGCGGCCCACGCCTCGTCGACGCGGTCGCCGACCTGCTCCAGCGAAAGCGTGTACGCGTCGGCGTCGGTGCGCCGCTGGGCGAACGCGCAGAACCGGCAGCCGGTGTAGCAGACGTTGGTGAAGTTGATGTTCCGTGTGACGACGAAGGTGACGTCGTCGCCGTTCACCTCGCGGCGCAGGTCGTCGGCGATCTTGGTGAAGGCGTCCAGCTCGGGCCCGTCGGCGTGCAGCAGTGCCAAAGCCGCGTCGTCCGACAGTCCGGCGGGGTCCTTTTCCGCGCTGCGCAAGGCATCCCGGATGTCGGTGTCGAACCGCTGCGGCCCGGTCTTGATGTTGCCCTTGATCTCGGCCCAGTCGCCGTAGACCGAATCGAAGTCGCTGCGACGGTCCTCGGTCCGGCCGATGGTGTCGACCTCGACGTGCAGATCGGTCCGCCCGGCCTCCTTCCAGCCGCCGTCCGGCTCCTGCCACGGGATGCCCACCGGGATGGCCTCTTCGATCGCCAGCCCGGTCGAAGCCTCGGTCAGCGGCGCGAGATGCGCGTTCATCCGCGGGTCCAGCCACGGCTCGCCGGTCTTGACGTACTCCGGGTAGATCGGCAGCCGCTCCCGCACGGTGAACCCGAGGGCTTCGGTGCGGCGCTTGAGTTCGTCGATCTGCGGCCACGCGCGTTCCGGGTTCACGTGGTCGGGGGTCAGCGGGGAGACGCCGCCCCAGTCGTCGATCCCCGCGTTCAGCATCAGTTCGTACTGCTGGCCGATCAGGTTCGGCGGCGCCTGGATGCGCATCTTCGGCCCGAGCACCAGCCGCGCGACGGCGATGGTCGCGGCGAGTTCTTCGAGATCGGCGTCCGGGGTCGCGCGCATCTTCGTGTCCGGCTTCGCGCGGAAGTTCTGGACGATGACCTCCTGGATACCGCCGTAGGTCTTCGCGACCTTGCGGATCGCGAAGAGCGAGTCGGCGCGTTCCTCGAAGTTCTCGCCGATGCCGATCAGGATGCCCGTGGTGAACGGCACCGAACTGCGCCCGGCGTCCTCAAGCACCCGAAGGCGGACGTCGGGGTCCTTGTCGGGCGAGCCGTAGTGAGGGCCGCCCTTCTCGGTGTACAGCCGCTTCGCGGTCGTCTCCAGCATCATGCCCATCGACGCCGAAACCGGCTTGAGCCGCTGGAAGTCCTGCCAGGTCAGCACACCGGGGTTGAGATGCGGCAGCACGCCGGTCTCTTCGAGCACCCGGATCGCCATCGCGCGGACGTACGAGAGCGTGTCGTCGTAGCCGTGGGCGTCGAGCCAGTCCTTCGCCGCTTTCCAGCGGTCTTCGGGACGGTCGCCGAGGGTGAACAGCGCTTCCTTGACGCCCATCGCGGCGCCCTTGCGCGCGATGTCGAGGACCTCGTCGGGGGAGAGGAACGGCGATTCGACACGACCCGGGACGGTCGCGAAAGTGCAGTAGCCGCACCGGTCCCGGCACAGGCGGGTCAGCGGGATGAACACCGAACGGCTGTAGGTGACGACGCCGGGACGGCCCGCCGCGACGAGACCGGCGTCCCGGACCCGGGAGGCGTGGTCGGACAGCGTCTTGAGGTCGTCGCCCCGCGCCTGGAGCAGGATCGAGGCCTCGGTGAGGTCGAGGGTCTTCCCGTCGCGTGCCCGGGCGAGCGCACGGCGCATCGCCGAGGTGGTGGGGGCGGTCGCGTCAGCGTCGGATGCCATTCCCGCACGCTATGGCCGGACTTGCTCCAGCTGCCAGTGTGCATCCCGCCACCGCGTAACCCACGTGGGTGTGGTCACTGTTTTCGCAGGTCAAAGCTTGATCTCGGTTGCCGATCAGCGGGCCCGCGTGTATTACCTAAAGTGTGGCTTCGGTGGTCGGGAAGAAGGTCGGCGGACGGACGTACTACTACCTCGTCACCTCCGCGCGCGTCGACGGTGAGCCGCGCGTCGTGTCCCAGCGCTACCTCGGGACGGCCGAGGAGATCGGGCGCGCGATGGACGGCGACGTCTCCGCGCCCGGCGACGCGCGGCACCGGACCTTCGGCGACGTCGCGGCGGTGTGGGCGACCCTCGAGCGGCTCGACTTCGTGCGGCGGGTCGACGAGGCCGTCGGCCCCCAGCGCGCCGCGACGACGCTGGGGACGCATCTCGCCCTCGCCGTCCTGCACCGGGCGACCGCGCCGGGTACCGATCTCATGTCCTGGTGGGAGGACGGCGTCGCGCCGGAGTTCGTCAAGGCCGACCTGGCGAATCACGGGCGAGCACTGCAACGGCTCACCCCGGAGCGGATCTCCCGCGTCGAGGCGCTGATCGCCCGCGCCGTGCTGGAGCAGCTCGGCACCGGCGATGCCGCGTTGGCCGTCGACGTACCGCAATTCGCGACCTTCACCACGGCCGATCCGTGCCGCTGCGAACTCGCCGGACTCGGCCTGGTGGTGACCAAGGACGGTGCGATCCCGCTGGCCTCGCACGTGTACCCGAGAGAAGGCGCGCCGCCGTTCGCCGCGCTCGCCGAAGATCTCCGCGCGCGGCATACGACGGGCGACGTCACGCTGGTCTTCACCGCCGGCCAAGCCGCCCAACTGGACCTCGGACGGCATTTCGTCGGCGCTCTACCTCTATCGGAGTATCCGGACCTGCTGGCGAAACCGGCGTCCGCGCGCAAACCCGTCGATCCGGAGCGCTTCGCCGGGCTGACCGCGTTCGACACCAGGGCGGTGGTCGCGGGTGTCCGGCGGCGCGTGATCCTCACGCATTCGGAGACCCTGCACAACGCGCAGGCCCGCGCCTTCGGCGACGAACTCGGCACCGCCGCCCGCGAACTCGCCGGCCTCGACGCCGCGCTGGCCGCGGGCACCTATCGCGGCGACCGGAGCCAGGTGCACGCCGAAATCGCGCGGATCACCCGCGGCCGCCGCGTCGAACGGGTGCTTTCCCCTTCGCTCGCGGGCACCAGGCCGGGGGAGATCCGGCTGACCTGGAAGATCGACGACGCCGCCGTGTCGCGGCTGCACGACGAGTTCTTCGGCAAACAGGTCCTGGTCACCGACCACGACTGGCCGGTTTCGGAGGTCGTCACCGCCTACCGCGCCCGGACCCACCTCGACTCGACGTTCCGCTGGCTGACCGGCGCCGCCGTCGCCGGTCCTTCGCCGAGATGGGACTGGACCCCGCACCGGATCGCCGTGCACACGCTGGTCACGGTGCTCGCGTCGACGGTCACGCACCTCATGCGGCGCGAAGCCGACCGCGCCGGGATGAACCTCTCGGTCCGCGAACTGATGGACAGCCTGGCCGGGATCGGGGAGACGGTGCTGCGCTATCCGTCGACCGGCGGCCGCCCGCGGACACGGCGCCTGCTGACCGAGCGGAGCCCGGAACAGCAGGCGCTCTTCGACCTGTTCGGTCTCACCCAGAGCCCGCCCCGCCGCCACCCTCACCGGTCAGGCTCTGCCTGACCGGCTACTCCGAGCGGTGGATCTGGAGCGCGGAGAAGCTCTGCACCACCGGCATCAGCTCGATGACGTTGATGTTCACGTGCTCCGGCTGCGAAGCCGCCCAGAAGACGGACTCGGCGACGTCTGCCGCGGTCAGCGGCGTCGTCCCCTTGTAGACGTTGTCGGCCTTGCCCTGGTCGCCCTCGAACCGGACGACCGAGAACTCGGTCCCGCCGACCATGCCGGGCTCGACGTTGGTCACCCGGACGCCGGTGCCGTGCAGGTCCGCGCGCAGGTTCAGGCTGAACTGGTGCACGAACGCCTTGGTCGCGCCGTACGCGTTGCCGCCGGGGTAGGGGTAGGTGCCCGCGATCGAGCCGATGTTGATCACGTGCCCGCGGCCGCGCTCGACCATGCCGGGCAGCAACGCGCGGGTGAGGTGCGCGAGACCCTTGATGTTCGTGTCGATCATCTGGTCCCAGTCGTCGAGCTTCGCCCGGTGGGCGGGCTCGAGTCCCTTCGCCAGGCCGGCGTTGTTGACCAGCAGATCGACCTCGGCGAACTCGGCGGGAAGCGTGCCGGGGAGAGCGGCCACCGCGTCGGCGTCCCGGACGTCAAGCACGATCGGCAGGACGTTCTCGCCGAGCTCTTCGGCCAGCTTGTCGAGCCGGTCCTTACTGCGCGCGGCCGCGACGACCTTGGCGCCGTCCGCGGCGAACCGGCGGACGATCTCGACGCCGAACCCCGCGCTGGCGCCGGTCACGAAAACGGTCTTCTGGGACATGGAGACGATCACCCAATTTCTTTCAAGAACCGCGCGAACACGGCGTCGAACTCGGCCTCGCGCTCCAGGTTAGGCATGTGGGCCGCGCCCTCGATCACCGCCAGGGTGGAGCCGGGGATGAGGTCGTGCATCAACTCGGCGTCCGCGACCGGCGTGAACTCGTCCTCGGTGCCGACGACGACCAGGCTCGGTACCGCGACCTTCGTGAGGCTCTCCCGGTAGTCGGGCCGCTCGGCCCGCCCCCGGAGCGCGGCGGCCGCTCCTTCCTTGGGCGTCGTGCGCATCATCTGTAAGACGTGCGCCGCCACGTCGGGCTGGGTGCGGACGTTCTCCGGCGAGACCATCTTCGTCAGCACCTCGTCGGCGTACCAGCCGATGCCCTCGTCGAGGATCCGATCCGCCGTCTCGTTGCGGACGCGCTTGCCCTCCTCTGTCTCCTCCTGGGGAGAGGTGTCGGCGAGCAGCAGGCCGGCGACGCGCTCGGGATGGGTGCGGTGGAAGTCCATGACGATCTGCCCGCCCATGGAAAGCCCGCCGAGCACGAAGCGCTCGATACCCAGGTGATCGGCGAGCCGGGCGATGTCCGCCGCGAAGACGTCGAGCCCCGTCTTGCCCGGGACCACCGTGGTCTCGCCGTACCCGCGAAGGTCCGCCGTGATGACCCGGTAGCCCTCGCGGCTGAAGCGTTCAGCCTGGGGACGCCACATCGTGCGGTTGAAGGGGTGGCCATGGACGAGGACGACGGGCAGCCCGCTGCCGAGGTCGTCGTAGGCGACGGAGATGCCGTCGAGTTCCGCAGTGCTCATGACTCGAAGCTAATCGGAGCAATCGAGGAGTTCAATACGGTGCAATGTACTCGGAGCAATGTTTCTTCCGGGTGTTCACCTGGGGCGCTCCCGGGCGCTTCCCGGGTCGATCACCGGCCATGAGCCTGTTTCCGGCCTCTGACCTGCGGAAATGCAGTTAAGGTACCCCCCTGTTTTGGGGGGTTTCCGGCCA
>NZ_JACBXD010000072.1 GCF_013870525.1 Amycolatopsis pittospori | reverse complement strand
ATTAAAGAAGAAAAAGAAAAGGGCCCGAGCCCCGGTCGAGAACCACGAGTTCTCCCGGAGCCCGGGCCCTTTTCTCATACCTACACCCCGACACACCCGTGCTTGAACGGCGAACACCCGTGATCACACGGACGGCACAATGCCGTCCACCTGATCACGCGCGCCGTCCACTCCATCACGCGTGCCCGTCCACCCGATCACGCGAGACACGTCCCTGAGCACGCGACATACACGCCTAAGCACACGAGTCACGGCCCACCCGCACCCCGGCACCCCCCATGCAGGGCTCAGCGACGCAGGAGGTCGTGAGTGGCGTTGCGGGTTAGAACCCGAAACGCCACTCACGACCAACCCGCCACCACACAGAGCTCGTGAGTGAAAAGGGTCGCTCTAACGACCCAAAACACTCACGACCCCCACGCCAGCGAAGACCCCGGCCAGCGAAGACCCAGCGGAGCGGGCCGGAGCGCAGTGAGCCGCGCGACCCCGGGAGCCGGCGCAAGTAGTCGACTAACTGCGGTCGCTGGGGCGGCGTAGGTGGTAGATGTCCATGATCCAGCCCTTTCGGGACCGGGCCGCGGTGCGAACCGACTGGATCTCCGAAGCGAGAGCGGAGGAGAGCGGGCCCGAGAGCAGGAGCTCGTCGGGTGTGCCGAGGTAGGCACCCCAGTAGATCTCCAGGCCCGTGTCCGCGAAGCGCGAGAACGTGCATCCCGCGTCCAGCATCACGAAGACGTCGTCGACGTCCGCGGGCCAGCCGGTTTCGAGGCGGCGGCCGGTGGTGATGAGGACGGGGCGGCCGATCTGGTTCATGGTGGTCCGGTGGCGGGACGTCAGCGCGGCCACGCTGCTGACACCCGGGACGACCTCGTACTCGAACTCCACGTTCCCGCGGTCGAGCACCGCGTCCAGCAGGGTCAGGGTCGAGTCGTACAGCGCCGGGTCTCCCCAGACGAGGAACGCGCCCCGCTCATCGGGACCCAGGGAGCGGATCATGTTCTCGTAGACGTCGGTGCGGAGGCGGTGCCAGTCCGCGACGGCCTTCCGGTAGTCATCCGGAGTACGGTCGCGTTCGGGGTCCTGCGCCCGTACGACGCGGTAGCCGGGCCGTTCGACGAAGCGGTCGAGGATCTCCTGGCGTAGACCCACCAGGTCCTGCTTCTCTGAACCCTTGTCGAGGACGAAGAAGACATCGGTCTCGTTGAGCCGCCGGATGGCCTGGACGGTCAGGTGCTCGGGGTCGCCGGCGCCGATGCCGATGGCGGAGATCTTCCTCATCGCCGCAGTGTGCCCGCCCCCTCGGTGCACACCCCTACCCCCATGGGGTATAAAGGAAGTGATCGCTTCGTTTGTCCTGTAGAGGAGTTCGCACCGATGGCCGAAACCACCTACACCGTCAAGGGCATGTCGTGCGGGCACTGCGCCGCCTCGGTCACCGAGGAGGTCGGCGGTATCGCGGGCGTCAGCGCCGTGAACGTGGACGTGGCCAGTGGCAAGGTAACCGTCACGAGCGATGCCGCGCTCGACGTCCAAACTGTGGACGCCGCCGTCACCGAGGCCGGTTACCAGCTCGTCTCGTGAGTACGCCCGTCAAGGTGTCGGCGTTCGCCGCGGCCCTGGTCGCGGTGTTCGCCGTCGCCTGGACGATCGGGTCCGCGGTCGGGCCCCTCGACGAGGAGCCACCGCCGCCACCACCGTCGGTGCCGACCAGCGTGCACGAAGGACATCACGAGGGGCACACGGGAGGTACGCCGTGAGCGTCGAGACCTCGCAGCGCGTCGAGCTCGTCATCGGCGGCATGACCTGCGCGTCCTGTGCGGCGCGCGTCGAGCGCAAGCTGAACAAGGTCGACGGCGTCTCCGCCACGGTCAATTACGCCACCGAGAAGGCGCAGGTCGACTTCCCGGGCGCGCTGTCGGTCGACGACCTCGTCGGCGTCGTCGAGTCCGCCGGGTACACCGCTCAACAGCCCAAGCCGGACGAACCACGAACCGACGACACCGACGGACTTCGGCGGCGACTTCTGGTCTCGGCCGTGCTCGCGGTGCCGGTGATCGTGCTGGCGATGGTCCCGGCCTGGCAGTTCACCTACTGGCAGTGGGTGTCGCTGGTCTTGGCCGCCCCCGTCGTCACCTGGGGTGCGTGGCCGTTCCACCGTGCCACCTGGACGAACCTCCGCCACGGTGCGGCCACGATGGACACCCTCATCTCACTCGGCGTCGCGGCCGCCGCGCTCTGGTCGCTCTACGCGTTGCTGTTCGGCACCGCCGGGGTACCCGGCATGCGGCACGGTTTCGTATGGACCATGGAACGCGGGTCCGGCGCGGGCAACCTCTACCTCGAGGTCGCCGCCGGGGTGACCACGTTCCTCCTCGCCGGCCGCTACTTCGAAGCCCGGTCCAAGCGCCGCTCCGGCGCGGCCCTGCGTGCACTGCTCGAACTGGGAGCGAAGGACGTCGCAGTCCTCGAAGACGGTGCCGAGAAACGCGTCCCGATCGGCGACCTGAAGACCGGTGACGAGTTCGTCGTGCGGCCAGGGGAGAAGATCGCCACCGACGGCGTCGTGATCGACGGTGGGTCGGCGGTCGACCTGAGCATGCTGACGGGTGAAAGCGTCCCGGTCGAGGTGACCACCGGTGACGCCGTCGTCGGCGGGACGGTCAACGCGGGCGGCAGGCTCGTCGTCCGCGCCACCCGGATCGGCGCCGACACCCAGCTGGCGCAGATGGCCCGGCTGGTCGAAGACGCGCAGACTGGCAAGGCCCAGGTCCAGCGGCTCGCGGACCGGGTGTCGGCCGTCTTCGTCCCGGTGGTGATCGCGCTCGCGGTCGGCACGCTCGGCTTCTGGCTCGGTGCCGGAGGCGGGGCGGATGCCGCCTTCACCGCCGCCGTCGCGGTCCTGATCATCGCCTGCCCGTGCGCGCTGGGCCTGGCCACGCCGACGGCGCTGCTGGTCGGCACCGGCCGCGGCGCGCAACTGGGCATCCTGATCAAGGGGCCCGAGGTGCTCGAATCCACTCGGAAGGCAGACACCGTCGTCCTGGACAAGACCGGCACGGTGACCGCCGGAAAAATGAGCCTCACGGATGTGCACGGTGAAGCCGAGGTGCTCCGGCTGGCCGCGGCCGTCGAGCACGCGTCCGAGCATCCGATCGCCCGCGCGATCGCCGGTGCCGCCGAAGAACGGCTGGGCGCGTTGCCGCCGGTCGTGGGTTTCCGCACCGTCGAGGGCCTGGGTGTCGTCGGCGAGGTCGAGGGCAAGACCGTCCTGGCCGGGCGCACCGCCCTGCTCGACCGGCACGGCATCACCCTCGGCGACGAGTTCGCGCAGGTCAAGGCTGCTGCCGAGGAACGTGGCGCGACGGCCGTTGTGGTCGCGTGGGACGGGGAGGCACGTGGTGTGCTCGTCGTGGCGGACACGGTCAAGCCGACGTCGAAGCAGGCCGTGAAGGAACTGCGGGCGCTCGGGCTCCGGCCCGTCCTGCTGACCGGAGACAACGCCGGCTCGGCGAAAGCGGTCGCCGCCGAGGTGGGGATCGACGAGGTCGTCGCCGAGGTGCTGCCCGCCGGCAAGGTCGACGTCGTCAAGCGGCTGCAGGCGGAAGGCCGGGTGGTCGCCATGGTCGGCGACGGCGTCAACGACGCGGCCGCGCTCGCGCAGGCCGACCTCGGACTGTCGATGGGCACCGGGACGGACGCCGCGATCGAGGCCGGTGACCTGACACTGGTGCGCGGAGACCTGCGCGCGGCCGTCGACGCCATCCGTCTCTCGCGCCGCACGCTCGGCACGATCAAGGGCAATCTGTTCTGGGCGTTCGCCTACAACGTCGCCGCGCTGCCGCTGGCCGCGCTCGGCCTGCTCAACCCCATGATCGCCGGGGCCGCGATGGCGTTCTCCTCGGTTTTCGTGGTCTCCAACAGCCTGCGGCTGCGAGGGTTCCGCGGCGTCGCCTGATCAGGACCGGACGAGCCGGGCGATCGCGTCCGAGGCTTCCCGGACCTTCAGGTCGGCTTCTTCACCGCCCGCGGCGGCGGCCTGGACCACGCAGGTGGCGAGGTGTTCGTCCAGCAGTTCGAGGGAGAACGACTGCAGCGCCTTCGTGGCCGCGGACACCTGGGTCAGGATGTCGATGCAGTACTTGTCCTCTTCCACCATCCGCTGAAGACCGCGGATCTGCCCCTCGATCCGGCGCAGGCGCTTGAGATAGGCCTCCCGCTCGCTGCCGTAGCCCGTCATCGCCGCACCCGTTCTCCTCGTCGTTCCCCGCCGCCGTCCACTATACCCTCCCCACGTATCCGTACCTGACGGCCGGAAAAGAACGCTGCCAGGATGTCGAGGACGGTCCAGGGGCTCCGACCACTACGTGAGCGGCCGGGTACCGGCCGGATGACCAGGAGGAACACCGATGAAGTACATGATCATGATCACCATGAACCCCACCGCGTGGGACGCCCTCCCCGAGGCGGAGCGCAACGAGGTGATGGGCCGGATCGACCCTTTCATGAAGCAGCTCTCCGAGAGCGGGGAGCTGCTCGGGACGCAGGCGCTGGGCGAACCGAAGGACAGCACGGTGGTCCGGGTGCGTGACGGCGTCCCCGTCGTCACCGACGGGCCGTTCGCGGAGTCGAAGGAGTACCTCGCGGGCTTCTACCTGGTGGAATGCGACAGCAAGGAGCGTGCGATCGAGATCGCGGGCCAGATCCCGGACGCGCATATCAACGCGATGGAGGTCCGGCCGGTGGTCTATTCCTCGGGCGACAACGCCTAGGTGGCGGCCGCTTCGGTGCCGGCGCGGGCTTCGGGCCTGCTCCGGCGCTGAACGGGCACTTCCGGTTTCGGTTCGTCGGTGATCGTCAGGACCGTACCGGCCTCCGCGAGTAGTTCGCGGGCGCCGACCAGCTGTTTCAGCACGTCATCACGCAGGCGGAGGGCCACATCGGCCTTCTGTCGCGCGTCGGAGACCAGACGTTCGCCCTCTTCGGCGGCGTCGTCGAGCAGTCTCCGGGCGCGTGTTTGCGCGGCTTCGTCCTGTGCGGCGAGCGCGCGCATGGCGTCGGCCCGGCGCAGCGTCATGGCGCGTTCGAAGTCTTCGGTGACCTTCTTGCGCTCCGCCTCGGCCTTGGTGGCCTCTTCGGTGGCTCGCGCGATGATGTCGTCGGCTTCTTCGCGAGTGAGTTCGAGCATCCGGCGCGACCGCTCCTGCAGTGCGTCGGGTGCGATCGGCACCCGGCTTATCCGGTCGACGCTCGCCTTCAGTTCGCGGTTCTCCTCTTTCGCGGCGGTGAGTTCGGCGGCGAGAGCTTCACCGCGGCGGATCGCCTCGTCGCGTTCGGCGGCCGCGCGCCTCAGCTCGGTTTCCACCTCTCGAACGAATTCCCGGACCTGTGCGCGATTGAACCCTCGCCACGCCAGATCGAAGCCGGGCATTTCCATTAGTCACCTCCACAGTGGTCGATCCGTCACCGGTGGGCGATTTTCCTTGCCACACGGGCCTTTCTCCACCCAGTGTGCCTGAAGCCGCAACGACACGCGTCACGGGTGGGTGATCTTGCGCCGAACGGTCCGGCGCAAGCGGTGAGAAGGGTGAACATCGAAGTGGTGGGAGAATGGACGACCATCGCTTTACCCCTACTGGAGGTGGCCGCGTGACGAGCAGCCGAATTCGGGTCCCTGGCTGGAATACGGCGACCGCGGCCGACGGGTATCGGCAGGTCAGAGAGAACATCACGATCCTGCTCACCGATCACTCGGCGGCGGGCGAGCGGATCGTCCCAGCCTGTCCACAGTGGACTGTCCGGGATCTGCTCGCGCATCTGGCCGAAATCTGCGATCGGGTCATCACCCGATTCGGGGGAGAACCCTGTCCGGTTCCGGAGACCGCTTCGGTCGTCGAATTGCTGCGGCTCTGGAACGAGCGCGGCCCTGAGGCCGACACGTTGCTCGCCGCGGACGGGGACGGCAAGAGCCGGGGCGACATCATGGTGATGGACGCCTTCACCCACGAACTGGATCTCCGCTACGCGCTCGGCGAGCCCTTGCCGGGGGCGCACGCGGGCTGGCTGCGGGGGTTCGAAGTGCTCGTCAGCGGCCTCGGCGCCTCGCTGACCAGGCACGGACTGCCCGGAATGCGGATCGAGACCGAGGGTGCGACCTGGATCGCCGGCACCGAACCGGTCGCCGCGGTGCTCTCGGGACCGCCCGGGGACCTCTACCGATCGCTCGCCGGGCGCCGGAGCCCGGCTCAAATCACCGCCTTGGACTGGCTGGGCGATCCCGAGCCGTGGCTCCGGGCCTTCACCTGGGGGCCGTTCACCCCGCCGGACAAGGCGGTCGAGCGCTGATCAGCCTGCCGGGGACATCGAGGACAGCGCCGCGGCCAGGGCGAGCACCACGGCCACGATCAGCACCTCGACCCCGACGCTGATCCGTAGTTTCCGCAGGTCGGCGGTCACCACGCCGGTGCCGCCGCGGCCCGGGACGCCGCGGCGCACCGCGTTGCGGCTCATGTTCGCCACCAGCAGCAACGCGGCGAACCCGGTCAGCTTCAGCAGGAAGACGATGCCGTAGGCCGACGTCCAGAGCGCCTCCACCGACGGGACGAGCCGGAAGCCCAGGTAGGCGCCGCTGACCACCATGACCACGATCGACCAGGTGGCGATCGGGTGGAACCGCGCCAGCGCCGGCTCTGCCTCCTCCGCCGAGTACCTGCCGCGCAGGAGGACGGCGAGCTGGATCAGCCCGCCCACCCAGACGGCCATCGCGCCGAAATGCGCGAGGTCGGCGCTGACCGAGAGGAACATGATCTTGTCGGCCACCGCGTGCCCGGTCGCGGAGAAGCTCAGCATTACGATGAACCCGGCGGCCATGCCGAGGTTCTCGTAGCGCGAGCGCAGTCGTTCCGGCAGGTCACCGGCCAGCAGCCGCCGCGCGATGAAGGCGAGGGCGACGATCGCGACGAGGCGCAGGAGCAGCAGTTTCCCGTATGCGACCCGGAGCGTGGCCTCGATCAGCGCGGCGTCGAAGACCGCTTCGGCGCCTCGGCCCGCGACGTACGGTCCTTGCAACAGGAACCCGGCCACGGCCGTGACGGCGGAGAGCCACACGCCGGTGGTGATCAGCTTCCGTGCGGCGGGGTCGGTCCGGCCGCCGGGGCGGCAGACCAGGAGGAACACCAGTCCGCCGAGGAGTGCGACGCCGAGGAAGGAGCCCCAGCGGAATGTCGTGAACAGCGCGTCGGTCACCGGATCCGTGCCGGTCGACGCGGACACCGCGCCCGCGGAGGTGATCAGGGGACCGGTGCCGATGACGAACGCGATCGTGCCGCGCACCGGATGCGAGTCGGTCGAGACGAACGCGTACTCGACGAGGTAACTGCCGTCGGGGAGATCGGGCTCCAGCTTGATGGCGACCTCTTCGGCGACGTCGCCGGGTTGGAACACCGGTCCGGAGACGACGTTCGTGCCCTGCTGGTCGACGACCTTGATGGAGTTCGGCTGGATGCCGATGTTCTCCGAAAGGGTGATCGAGACCTGGGCGGGCGCCGAGGTGAGCCGGGCGCCGTCGACGGGGTTCGAGGAGAGCAGTTCGACGTGGGCCGAGGCCGGGGCCGCGGCGAGTACCGCGACCCCGAACCACGCCGCCACGAGGGCCAGGAGCGCGAAGAGTCTCCTGGTCACGACGCCGTGGTCGCCAGCTCACGCCGGCTTTCGGGTGAGCACGTGCAGCCCGTGAGCTGCCGTTCGACGGCGGAGGCCTTCCGGTGCACGAGCATCGCGATGATCATCGGGATGGTGACGATCGTGTTGTAGAACAGGTGCAGCTCCACCCGCGGGATGAACAGCTGGATGATGCTGCTCGGCGCGGTGCCGCCGCCGAGGCGCCAGCCGGTCTGCGCCTGGATCAGCAGGAGCAGATGCTCGATGTGGTGCCAGAACTGCAGGCCGAGCGCGAGGTTCCACCATTGCCGCGAGCGGCCGGCGAAACCCTTCCGCAGGGCGAACAGCGCGATCAGCATGACGATGGCGTAGCCGTAGTGCAGCCATTCGGAGCTGATCAGCTTCGGGAAGGGGATGCCGAGCACGCCGCGGGCATCCGGCGTCTTCCAGCCGAGGACGTAGATCTGGAACGCCTGCACGAGGTGTTCCGCCCAGTGGGCCACCACGATGAGCGCGAAGACGTTGAGCGCCGCGCGGTGGTATTTCCCATTGAGCGAGGCGAGTAGGCCTGGACGTGCCGAATCGAGTGCGGCCATGAAGGGGCTCCTAGGGCGAAAAGTCCGACCGGTGACGGATACTGACGATATCTCGCGTACCGGCGGTTTTCGTTACTCCGGATTGCTGAGCTGACCTGCGGAATTACGCCATTCGGCCGGTCTTGACAACGAATGGCCCAGGTAAAAACACCGTGGGTAACGATAAACGCCGTCACTCGGTCAGCGAATGACAATTCCGGGTGACGGCCGCGGGGCGGCCGGGATGTGGAAGAGCTCGGTGAAGAGCTCCAGGTACTCCGAGGCGCCTTCGATCCGGACCTTGCCGGTCCGCAGCGCGTCGGCGGCGGTGAGTTCCCCGCTCAGGAGGTCCTTGATGAACGGTCCCAGCGGTTCGATCGTCGCGTCCGCGCCGGGATGCGCGCCGTCCGCGACCTTGAGGGCGCCGTCCTCGATGATCGCGTGCAGGACCATGTTCCCGGGATAGTGCAGTTCGTAGGTGGCGTGGATGCCCTTGGCCTTCTCGCTCTGGAAGGTCGTGTACAGCGAAAGGATCGCCGCGTCGAGCGTGAACACGTCTTCCGGGGCGGGCCGTCCGAGCGACCGCGCGCCCCAGAGGCCGAGGTCGAGCACGATCTGGTCGAGTTCGGCGCCGTATTCGGTGAGTTCGTAGACCACCGCGGCGTCGAGCTGGGGGAGCAGACGGCGGCGGAGCACGCCGGACTGCTCGAGTTCGTTGAGCCGCGCGGACAGCGTGCTCGCCGGGATCTTGGGCAACCCGGCCTGCAGTTCGGTGAAGCGTTTCGGGCCGAGGACGAGGTCACGGACGATGAGCAGTGACCAGCGCTCGCCGATGATCTCCAGTGCGCGGGCGAGACCACAGAACTGTCCATAGGTGCGACTGCTCATCTGCGTCGATCCTCACTTTCGTTCCGCCGGCGGGGACTGCGTTTCTCAAGCGGGCTCACCCTCGGAGAGCAGGTCGTGATGCAGGACCTGGAGTTCGTCGCAGGGTTCCACGCCCAGTTCATTGTTGAGCCTCGCCCGCACCTGGCGGTAGGTCGCGAGCGCGTCGGATCGCCGTCCGCTGCGCCCGAGCACCCGGATCAGCTGGCCGTGCAGGGCCTCGTCCAGCGGGTTCGCCGTCACCAGGGAGCGCAGTTCGCCGATCAGCTCGTGCCGCATCCCGGCCGAGATGTCCGCCTCGATGCGCAGATGCAGGGTGCTGCGGCGCTGTTCGACGAGGTCGACCGCGTACGCCGACAGCACCGGTCCACAGTGGACGTTCGCCAGCGGCGGGCCGGACCACAGATCGAGCGCGGCGCGGAAGGACTTCGCCGCCTCGGCGTGCTCGCCCCGCAACTGCAGCTCCCGGCCCCGCTTCTGCAGCGTCTGGAACTCGAAGACGTCCACCTGCTCCGGGGCGATCCGGAACACGTAGCCCGGCGGTTTCGTCGCCAGCATGGTCTCGCCGTACGGGGCGAGGTCGTTCTCGTCGATGCACCGCCGCAGCTGATAGACGTAGGTGTGCATCGTGGTCCGGACGCTGCGCGGCGGGTCGTTGGCCCACAGCTCCTGCACGATCGTGTCGATGTGCACGATCTTCCCCGGGCTCATCACCAGCATCGCGAGCACCTGAAGGAGCTTCGGTGTTGTCGGCGCGTAGTCGATCCCGTCCCGCGTGAGTTCGAGCGGGCCGAGCAGGGTGAAGCGGACAGGGCTTGCGGACAGGTCCGGATTCGGGTTGGGTGCCGAGCCGTGGTGCGTGTCCGATACTCGTGATCCGGCATACATCGCAAGCGCCCTCCAGCTCGATACGCGTCGTGTCCCGTTTTCCCAGTACGTCGACAGTGACAGAGCGGCACCGTCAGGGGCCAGTGAGCCGTCCACCAGACGCCGCGTGCGTGCGTCCCGGAAAAACATGGGTTTTTCATGTCCGACCCGTGAAACACGCACTAGCCGGTGCACGCCCGCGCGCAGCAGGATTCGGAGACCGCACCGACCTACGGGGGTTCCCATGCGCGAGGCAGTGTCGAACGGGTCCGGCTCGATCAGCGGCGGTCTGGGATTCAAACGGCATCTGCGGGCGGAGATCAGTGAGGGCAACGGCGCCTACCTGTTCTCGGAGCAGGGGGTCATCGCGATGCGTGGCGCGCAGGTCGCCTCGGTGGCGGCACTCCTCGACGGCACCCGTGACCTCGACGGACTGCTGTCCGCCTGCCCGGACGGGATGAGCGCGGAGCAGGTCACCGGTGTGCTGGCCCGGCTGGTCGAGGCGGGTCTGGTCACCTTGCGTGTGCCGGACGAACTCAGCGTGGACGAGCGCGCGCTCGCGTACTGGGACGCCTGCGGGCTCGACGCGTCGACGGTGGCTTCCCGGCCGAAGCCGGCGACGGCGAGCCTGACCGCGATCGGCCGCGGCGTCGACACCTCGCAGGTGGCGAACGCGCTCACCGCGGGCGGTATCGAGGTCGTCGACACGGCCGAGGAACTCGCCATCGTGCTGTGCGACGACTACCTGGACCCGCGGCTGGCCGAGGTCGACGCGGAACACCGGCGCACCGGACGGCCGTGGCTGCTGGCGCGCCCGTCGGGCTCGCAGGTGTGGATCGGCCCGATCATGCAGCCCGGCCGGTCCGGGTGCTGGAACTGCCTGACCAACCGGCTGTGGGGGCACCGGCACGCGGAGGCCTGCGTGCAGGAGGTGCTCGGGCACGACGGTCCGGCGTCGTTCCCGATGCCCGCCGTGCCGCCGCTGACCGCCGCCGCGTCGCATCTGATCGCCCTCGAAGCGTCGAAATGGCTTGCGGGACACCGGTATCCGGGTCAGCAGTGTGTGTGGATCCTCGACACCCTCGATCTGCAGGGGCGGTTGCACGAACTGCGGCGGCGGCCGCAGTGCCCGGACTGCGGCGACGAGGGGATCGTCGCCGCGCGGACGGCCGAGCCGGTCGTGTTGCAGGAGGCCAAGAAGGCGACGTCGGGCGGCGGCGGGCACCGCACGCTCACCCCGGTCGAGGTGCTCGACCGCTACGGTCACCTCGTCAGCCCGGTCACCGGCATCATCAAGGAGATCGCCCGCGACCCGAGGGCGCCGGCGTTCGTGAACGCCTACCGCTCCGGGCTCAACGTCGCGCGCCGCGTGCGCGGTGAAGCGGGACTGCAGGCCGGGTTGCGCGGGGACAACGGCGGCAAGGGTGCGAGCCCGCTCGACGCCGAGGTCGGCGCGCTGTGCGAGGCGATCGAACGGTTCTCCGCGAACTACCAGGGCGACGAACTGCGGATCCGCGACACCTTCCGCGCGCTCGGCGACGACGCCGTCCACCCGAACACGTGCATGCTCTTCGACGAACGCCAGTACGCCGGCCGGGACGAGTGGAACGCGAAACACGCGATCTTCCAACATGTCCCGGAGCGGTTCGACGAGAAGGCCGCCGTCGACTGGACGCCGTTGTGGTCGCTGTCGAAGCAGCGCCGCAAGCTGATGCCGACGGCGTACCTCTACTACGGCGTGCCGCTGGAATGCGGGATCACCGGGATGCGCGCCGACTCCAACGGCTGCGCGGCCGGCAGCAGTATCGAAGACGCGATCCTGCAAGGACTGCTCGAACTCGTCGAACGCGACGCCGTCGCGATGTGGTGGTACAACCGGCTTCCGGTGCCCGGCGTCGACATCGCGTCGTTCGACGACCCGTGGGCCGTGGAGATGGTGGGCCAGTACGCGCGGGCCGGCCGCGAACTGTGGGTCCTCGATCTGACGGCGGATCTCGGTATCCCGGTGATGGTCGCGCTGTCGAGGAGTATCGCCGGGCCCCGCGAGAACGTCATGATGGGTTTCGGCGCCCACCTGGATCCCAGGACGGCGCTGCGGAGGGCGGTCAGCGAGCTCAACCAGATGATCCCGGCGGTGCTCGCGAACGACGTCGAACTCGACGATCCCGATGCGGCGCAGTGGCTCCGGCACGCTACGGTCGCGAATCAGCCGTATCTGCTGCCGGCGCCCGGGCGGTCGGCGAAACGGGCCGCGGATTTCAAGTTCGTCCGGCGGTCCGACGTCCGGGACGACGTGGAATCACTGGTACGCAAGCTTTCCGCGCTGGGGATGGAGACGCTGGTGCTGGATCAGACCAGGCCCGACATCGACCTTCCGGTGGTCCGGGTGGTCGTCCCGGGGCTGCGCCCGTTCTGGAGCCGCTTCGCCCCCGGCCGGCTGTTCGACGTCCCCGTGCGGCTCGGCAGGCTCGCCGAACCGACTCCCTACGACCGGCTGAACCCCTTCCCCATGTTCTTGTAGATCCGGCTGGAGCAACAGTTGAGGACTGATCCCCCCGGCGGCGTGGCCGAGACGATCCCCCTGTGGTCGCTCACCGACGACAGCCTTGTCGAAATCGGTGAGGACGGCTCACTGGTGGTCGTCACGCGCTGGGGAGAGTACGACTTCGACCACGCGGAGCCGTTGGTCCGGGAATCGTTGCGGCGGATGGCCTTGGGCCCGATCTCGCTCGCCAACGTGACGTCGTCGTGGGAGCCGGTCGAGCGGGAGCCCGACCTCGAAGGCGAACTGAGCTGGACGGCCGACGGCGCCGACGCGTTGCGCCAGGCGCTCAAGGAGCTCGGCGGCTCCGTGGTGCGTTCGCTCGGGCTCGCCGACGGACGGGGTCCGCTGCTGTCGGTGATCCCGGTTGCGCTGGCGCCGGTGTTCGCGCCGGAGGCGATCCCGGCGGCGCGGCCGATCCGGTTGTCCCGCTTCTGTTCCCTGCGCTCCGACGCCTACGGGATGGGACTGGAGTCGCCGTCCGCGCGCTACCGCGTCGTGCTGTACCAGCCGTGGGCGGTCCACGTCGCCGCGACGCTGGCGACGGCGAAGTCGGTGGGCGAGATCGCCGCCACCACGGGGATCGAGATCGCCGTCGTCGGCGCGATCGTGTCCTATCTCGTCGCGGCGGGCGTCGTCCAGCTGGCCGGGGAGCACGGCGGGTTCGCCGAGGACGAGGATCCCGAACTCGGTCTGTGGTCCCCGGACGAACTGCTGTTCCACACCACGAGCCGGACCTGGCGCCCCGGTGGTCCGGCCGATCTGCCCGGGCTGGGGAAGCCGCCGGTGGTCAAGGCGGCCACCGGCGAAGGACCGGTCTACGCGTTGTACCGGCCGGATCTCGACGCCCGCGCGGAGACCGATCCCACGCTGACGGCGTTGCTGGAGAACGACCACACCTGCCCCGAATTCACCGAGGGCGTGCTGTCCGCCGAGCAGATCGGCGAGTTCCTGTTCCGTGGCGCGCGGATCCGGTCGATCGGGCCGGCGCACTTCCCCAGCGGGCAAGGCCCGAAGGGGACCAGCCACAACGCGTCGCAGCGGCCGTACTTCAGCGTCGCGTGCCTGTACGAGCTCGAGCTGTACGTCTCGGTCAACCGCTGCTCCGGGCTCGACCGCGGGATCTATCACTACGACCCGCTCGACCACCGGCTCAGCCTGGTCAACGACGACGAGGCCGACCTCGCCGCCATGCTCGACATGGCGATGATCGGCGGCGGCAACCACCGGCGGCCCTCGGCGCTGATCACGGTGACCGCGCGGATGCCGCGGATGGCCTCGGTGCTCGGCGGCGGCGCGTACGCCACCACCCTGGCGCACGTGGGCGCGCTGCAGCAGACGCTCTACCTCGTCGCCCGCGCGATGGGACTGGCCGCGCACGCCGTCCCGGTCGACGCCGGGGACCGGGTCGACCGCGCCCTCAAACTCGAATGGCCCGCCGAGGTGGGCGTGGGGGAGTGCGTGCTCGACCTGCCTGCTTGATCGCCGCCGGTGAGGCATCGGCCGGGGTGGTCGTGAGTGGCGATTCGTGTTCTAACCCGAATCGCCACTCACGACCAACGTAACCCAGCGCGGTCCGCCGGTGCCTCGCTCACCCTCGCTTGATCGCCGATGGCGACACTGTCGATCTCGGTTCACTTTCATTTTCCGCCGGTCCCGCCTCCCTTGGTTACCTTGTGCATCCAGGGAGCTGCGGGATCAGGGGTGGTCATGCGGAGTGTGAACCAGGCCGGGCTTTCGCGCCGGATCGTGGGCTTCGTCTTCTTCGGTACCGCGATCCTCGTTTCGATACGGCCGCTGGCCGAGGCGGCGCACTGGCCCGACGCGCTGGGCGGGGCCCTTTGGGCGGCCGCGGTGGTCGCCGTGCAGCTGCTGTTCCTGTACCGGCCCGTCCCGGACGGCCTCCGCGCAGTCCCGCATCTGCTCGCCCAGGCGGCACTGACCTACGCGCCGTTGTTGTGGTTCGGGCCGGCGTGGGTGACGGTCAGCGGCTTCCTCGCGGGCAATCTCCTGCTGACGCTGAACCGGATCCCGGCCGTCGCCGGGGTCGGCGTGGTCGTCGCGCTGTCGGGGCTGATCGCCGCCTATGCCAACCCTTTCGTCGCCGACCCGGCCACCGTCGCGGTGCCGACGGCTGTGCTCGCGACGCTCGTCGTCGGGCTGGTCGTCCACGCGCTGACGCAGGCCGCGCGCTGGGCCGAAGACCGTGGTGAGCTCGCCCGCTGGGCGGTGACCGAGGAACGGCTGCGGTTCTCGCGGGACACCCACGACCTGCTCGGGCTCAGCCTGAGCGCCATCACGTTGAAGAGCGAGCTGACCAACCGGCTGATCGTCGAACAACCCCAGCGGGCTCAAGCGGAGCTGGCGGAGATCCTCGTGATGTCGCGGAAAGCGCTCGCCGACGTCCGGTCGGTGGCCGCGGGCTACCGGGAACTGTCGCTGGCCGAGGAATGCCGGGCGGCGGGCGCCGTGCTGCGAGCGGCCGAGATCGTCGTGCGGCTCGACTGCGATCCGGCCGCGCTCGCCTGCCCGGCGAGCACGACGCTGGCGACCGTGCTGCGCGAGGGCGTCACCAACATCCTCCGGCACAGCGAGGCGACCTGGTGCGAGATCACCGTGCGTATGCGGGACGGGTCCGTCCTGCTGGAGCTGGTGAACGACGGCGTCACCGTGCGGACCGCTTCGGCGTCCGGCTGCGGTATCGGGAATCTCGCCTACCGGGTCGGCGCGAGCGGGGGCGATCTGCGAGCGGGCGTTCGCCGCGACGGGACGCACCGGCTGTCGGCTCGAGTCCCGCTCGAGACGCCGGAACGCGCCGCCGGCTGACCGTCCGCCGATCGCGCAGGCCAGGATAATGCCTGGGTAGGCCACACCTCCATCGCGTGTCGAGTGCTCCGAAATCGGTGACGCGTTTGCTGACGAGCAGAGGAAAAGCGACAGCGAATCCGAGGTTGGTCTGATGCAGCTACGAACAGTCGCCACGGCGGCGAACGAGAAAGGCGCCATCGAACCCGGTCGGCTCCCCGAGCCGGCGTCTCCCTTGCAACCTGCGGTGCTGCAGGCCATCTCAGCGATGCACGCGAGGTACTTCGACCCGATCACGCTGGGCGACCTGGCGTCCGAAGTCTTCGTCAGCCCCTTCCACTTCTCGCGGATCTTCACCAAGGCCACCGGGGTCACGCCCGGCCGGTACCTCACCGCGATCCGGCTCTTCGAAGCCAAACGACTGCTGCTGACGACATCGCTGACGGTGTCGGACATCGTGTGCAGCGTCGGCTACAGCAGTGTCGGCACGTTCACCAGCCGCTTCACCCGTGCGGTCGGGATGACCCCGACCCAGTACCGCGACCCCGAGGTCGGCGAGCTGCTCGTCGCGCTGGCCCCGCATTTCCAGCGGCTGCCGTCGCTGGAATCCCTGCACGGCGCCGGAATGGGGTGCGCGTCGCTGCACGCCGGCACCGGCACGATCAGCGTCCGCGTCGAGACCCCGCGCGGGGCGGGCCCGGCGAGTGTCCTCATCGGACTGTTCGCCGAGGCGATCCCGCAATGCGGTCCGGTCGCGTTCGGCGGCAGGGCGAACGTCCTTTCGGCGGACATCGAGATCCAGAACGTGCCCGAAGGCCGGTGGACCGTCATCGCGGTCGCCGAACACGCCGCCGGGACCGCCGCGTCGACGTTCTCCATGGGCACCCTGCCCGGTCGCGTCGACATCACCCGGTACGGCCGGGTCCACCTGCGGATGCCGATGCGCAGCCCGCAGCCGACCGACGCACCGATGGCGATCACCCTCGCCGGCGGCCCGACGTCGACCGGGAACCGCATGACCATGCCCGCCC
Source organism: Amycolatopsis pittospori (assembly GCF_013870525.1). Classification (GTDB taxonomy): domain Bacteria; phylum Actinomycetota; class Actinomycetes; order Mycobacteriales; family Pseudonocardiaceae; genus Amycolatopsis; species Amycolatopsis pittospori. The sequence goes on along the minus strand of NZ_JACBXD010000072.1, from coordinate 23,734 downwards.
CCGACTACCTGCGCGCGGTGGCCTGAACCCAGGTCTATTCCCCGGTTCTCCCGGTTACGCAAACCGGGAGAACCGCGGGCGCAACCGTGGAGTAGCTGCCCTATCGCTACGCATGTGAGCCTTTAAGCAGTCCGCAGAATTCGAATCCACCCGTTAGGGGGAGAGTGCGTTGGGCAATGGTTGGCGCACATTAAGACGTCGCATGATCACACCGGACGTCTCCGAGACGTCGCTGGACAAGCGGGGTTTCCACAAGAAGAGCCCAGCCGCTCAAGAACTGCTGGAGACGGTCGGTGAGAAATTCCTCCTCGGCTACGCGCACGCGGTAGAAGCGCGTAACACCGAACAGGCCGAAGAATGGCTGGAGCGTATTCCGGTCAAATACCGCGGCTTCGCCTATGAAGGCGCGGGAATGGGCTACGGAATGCTCGACGGCCTTCCTGGAGGCGGCCGTGGGCATATCGCGGACTTCCTCGCCGGTCCCGGTGAGAAGCACGACTACATCATCTACGTCGGCGTCGGCTGGGCGATGGCGCGGCTGCCGCGCTTCCGCTGGCCCTCCGCCGAGGAGTTCGACCCGCTGCTGCGCTGGCTGGTGCTCGACGGGTACGGCTTCCACCAGGCCTACTTCAAGACCGCCAAGTACATCGACGGTCAGTTCCAGGACAAGGACTTCAACTGGCCCGCCGGCAACAACGGTTACTCGTTGCGGGCGATCGACCAGGGCATCGGCCGGGCGCTGTGGTTCATCTGCGGCACCGACGTCGATCTGGTCACCGAGGCCATCGCACGATTCCCCGAGCAGCGTCACGGAGATCTCTACGCGGGGGTCGGCTTGGCCTCGACCTACGCGTGCGGTGTCACCTCCGACGAACTGCTGAAACTCGCCGAGTTCGCCGGCGAGTATCGCGGAAACCTGGCCCAGGGCAGCGCTTTCGCCGCCGAGGCCCGGGTCCGCGCCGGACTGCTGATCCCCGAGACCGAAGTCGCCACCCAGGCGATCTGCGGGCTGCCGGCCGAGCGCGCCGCGGCCATCACCCAGGAAGTTCGCCCGGCTGTGGTGGTCGACGGTGAGCTCCCGCATTTCGAAACCTGGCGACAGCGCATCGCCGCCGAGGTACTCACTTCTGGAGGTGCAGGTAAATGACCGCGACCTTGGGCTGGCTCCGCAAGCAGCTTGCGGGCATCGTGGCGCTGTTGCTGATGGCGGGACTGTTCGTGGTGGCCCAGCTGCCCACGGTCTCGACCGCCGACGCGGACACCATGGCGTCGAAGTACGCGTTCGAACCCCTGACGATCGCCTTGCCGGAGGCGGCGAAGAGCCAGTCGATCCGGACGGTGAACAAGGAGTACGAGCACATCCGTGCCTGGATCTCCTCGGTCGGTGCCGCGATCGCGGTCAACGACCTCGACGGCGACAAGCTCGCGAACGACCTGTGCTTCGTGGACCCGCGCAGCGACCAGGTGGTCGTCACCCCGACGCCGGGCAAGGGCGGCGACCGGTACGCGCCGTTCGCGCTCGACGCCGCGCCGCTGCCGATGGGCAAGTACATCGCCCCGATGGGCTGCGTGCCGGGTGACTTCAACGAGGACGGCCGGGTCGACCTGCTGGCCTACTACTGGGGCCGCACGCCGATCGTGTTCCTCGCGAACCCGTCCGCGACGAACCTCGCCGCGAAGTCCTACGTGCCGGTGGAACTGGTGCCGGGCAACAACGTCAAGAACGGCGAGTACTCCGGTCCACTGTGGAACACCAACGCCGCGACCGTCGGTGACTTCGACGGCGACGGCCACCAGGACATCTTCATCGGCAACTACTTCCCCGACAGCGCGGTGCTCGACGACCGCGTCGAGGGCGGGGTCGAGATGAACAAGTCGATGTCGCACGCCGACAACGCGGGTGGCAAGTACATCTTCCGGTTCACCGGCGCCACCACGCAGAACGGCAAGCCTTCGGTCACCTTCGAATGCGACGACCAGGCGATCCCGGCCGACGCCCGCGGCGGCTGGTCGCTGGCGGCGAGCGCCACCGACGTCGACGGCGACAACCTGCCGGAGCTCTACATCGGCAACGACTTCGGTCACGACCGCCTGCTGTACAACAAGTCCACGGCGGGCAAGACCTCCTTCGCCGAGGTGAAGGGGATCCGCGGACCGAACGAGCCGAAGTCGAAGGTGCTCGGAAACGACTCCTTCAAGGGCATGGGCGTCGACTTCGCCGACCTCGACCACGACGGTCTCTACGACCTGTACGTCAGCAACATCACGACGTCCTGGGGTATCGAGGAAAGCCACTTCCAGTTCATGAACACCGCCAAGGACACCGCGGATCTGCGCGGCCGTCTGCAGGGTGGCGAGGCGCCGTGGGTCGACCGCAGCGCACAGGCCGGCACCGCGTGGTCCGGCTGGGGCTGGGACGTCAAGATCGCCGACTACAACAACAGCGGCGAATCGGTGATCACCCAGGCGACCGGCTTCGTCAAGGGCGACGTCAACCGCTGGCCGCAGCTGCAGGAACTGGCGACGTCCAACGACGAACTGCTGAAGCACCCGTACTTCTGGCCGAACATGGTCGCCGGTGACGACGTCGGTGGAGACCACACCCTGCACTTCTGGGCCAAGAGCGCCGACGGCCGTTACACGGACCTGGCCCCGCGCCTCGGTCTCGCGGTCCCGGTGCCCACCCGCGGTATCGCCACCGGCGACTCCGACGGTGACGGCAAGCTCGACTTCGCCGTGGCCCGCCAGTGGGAGCAGCCGATCTTCTACCGCAACGTCAGCCCGGACGCCGGTTCGTACCTGAACCTGAAGCTGCTCCAGGACAAGGCTCCGGCCGACGGTCCGCTGAAGGCGGCGGGTACCGCGGCGATCGGCGCACAGGTCACCGTCATCACCCCCGACGGCAAGAAGTACATGGACCGCGTCGACGGCGGCAGCGGCCACTCCGGCAAACGCAGCCACGAGATCCAGATCGGACTCGGCAAGGTCACCGGGCCGGTGAAGGTGTGCCTGCAGTGGCGCGACCTGACCGGGACTATCCGCACCCAGGAAGTCCAGCTGACCCCGGGCAGCCACACGTTCCAGCTCGGCGCTCAGGCTAAGGAGAAGTGACCGTCATGGCTGAGCAGACACTCACCGCACCGAAGAGCAACAAGACGATCACGGCCCTTCGCCGGTTCGCGATCTCGATCACCATCTTCAACATCATCGGCTACACCGTGCTCGGTTTCGAGCAGCCGTACACCTATCCGTTCATCGCGCTGGCGACGGCGTACACCACGGAAATCCTGCTGGAGATCATCGGCGCCCGGGTACAGGGCCGTCCGGTTCGCTTCCGCGGCAACGGTTTCAAGGGCCTGGTGGAGTTCCTCTTCCCGGCGCACATCACCGGTCTCGCCCTGAACATGCTGACCTACGTCAACGACCAGGTCCTGGTCATGATGTTCGGTGTCGTGGTCGCCGTCGGCGCCAAGTGGGTCCTCCAGGCCCCGGTGCGCGGCCGGCTCCGCCACTACATGAACCCGTCGAACTTCGGGATCACGATCATCCTGCTGGTGTTCCCCTGGGCGAGCATCGCGCCGCCCTACCACTTCACCGAGCAGGTCGACTCGTGGGTCGGCTGGCTGATCGTCGGCATCATCATGATCTCGGGCACCGTGCTCAACGCGATGCTGACCCAGCGGATGTGGCTGATCGGCGCCTGGCTGATCACCTTCGCGCTGCAGGCGATCATCCGTGGTCTGGTGTTCGACACCGCCATCCCCGGCGCGCTCGGGATGATGACCGGTGTGGCGTTCGTGCTCTACACGAACTACATGGTCACCGACCCGGGCACGACCCCGTCGAAGCCCGCGTCGCAGATCCTGTTCGGTTCGGGTGTGGCGATCGCCTACGGCTTCTTCATGGTGGTCCACGTGGCGTACGGCCTCTTCCTGGCCACCGCCCTGGTCTGCCTGATCCGCGGGATGTTCCTGTGGGGCCTGCACTTCTCCAAGAAGGCCACCGAGAAGTGGGAGGCCGAGCAGGCGAAGACGGCGGAGGTCACCACCCTGCCGAAGCCGGCCGAGAAGCCGGAAACCGAAGAAACCGGGGCCGTGGCGGCATGACCTCCGGTGCGGAATCCACCCGGGGGGCGCGTCTCGCGCCCCCCGGGCCGCCGCGCAGAGCGACCTTCGGTCTGTTGAAGAAGCTTTTCACCGACCGGCTGGCGCTCATGTCGGACTCGGCGGAGGCACATGGGGACGTCGTCCGGATCGCCATCGGTCCGAAGACGATGTACCTGGTGAACCACCCCGAGCTGGCGAAACACGTGCTCGCGGACAACGCGGCCAACTACCACAAGGGAATCGGCCTCCAGGAGGCCAGAAGGGCACTCGGCGACGGGCTGCTCACCAGTGACGGCGAAGTCTGGAAGAAGCAGCGCCGCACGATCCAGCCGGTGTTCCAGCCCAAGCGGATCGCGCGGCAGGCCTCGGTCGTCGCGAACGAGGTCGAAGGTCTCGTGAAACGCTTGCGGGACACGGACGGTCCGGTGGAGATCCTGCACGAGATGACCGGGCTGACCCTCGGCGTACTCGGCAAGACACTGCTCGACGCGGACCTCGGCGGGTTCTCCTCGCTCGGGCACTCCTTCGAGGCTGTGCAGGACCAGGCGATGTTCGAAGCGGTGACGCTGAGCATGGTCCCGCAGTGGGCTCCGCTGAAGAAGCAGTTGCGGTTCCGGGAATCCCGGGACGACCTTCGCCGTATCGCCGAAGAACTCGTCGAGCAGCGGTTCGCGAACCCGGTCGAGAACGGCGAAGACGTCCTGTCCCGGCTCATCGCGACCGACGGGACGCGCGAGCAGATGCGCGACGAGCTGATCACCCTGCTGCTGGCCGGGCACGAGACGACGGCGAGCACGCTGGGCTGGGCGTTCCACCTGCTCGACGAACACCCCGACGTCCTGGCGAAACTGCGCGCCGAGGCGGACGAGGTCCTGGGCGACCAGCTGCCCACGGCCGACGATCTGCACCGGTTGCCTTACACCTCAAGGGTCGTCGAGGAGGTCATGCGGCTGTACCCGCCGGTGTGGCTGCTGCCGCGGGTCGCGCAGGCCGACGACGAGATCGGCGGCTACCACATCCCGGCCGGCTCCGACGTCGTCGTCGTGCCCTACACGCTGCACCGGCATCCGGCCTTCTGGCCGGAGCCGGAGAAGTTCGACCCGGACCGGTTCGACCCGGACCGGCCGAGCGGGCGGCCCCGGTACGCCTACATCCCGTTCGGCGCCGGGCCGCGGTTCTGCATCGGCAACAGCCTCGGCGTGATGGAGGCCGTTTTCGTGCTGACGATGGTCCTGCGGGACCTCGACCTTCGGAAACTCCCGGGCTACGACGTGGTTCCCGAGGCGATGCTCTCGCTGCGGGTACGCGGCGGGCTGCCGATGACCGTGCACACCAGGAACAGGAGGTAGGTTCCGTGGAACCGGACGAACAGGCCAAGGTGATGACACTGGAGGCCTACGCGGACACGATCCTTCCCGGGGAGAAGCGATTCCCGGGTGACCACGCGATCGCCGGCGCCTCGGCGGGACCGGGCGCGGTCGTGGCGGGCGCGCTCGAACTGCTGCACACCGAGGCGACCGGCGTCACGGTCGGCCTGCCCTACCTGGCGCAGTCGCTCAACGACCACGCGAAGGTCTACGCCAAGGAACACGACCTCGAACTCGACGAGGCGCTGCCCCCGTTCGTCGCACTGTCCTTCGCGGACAGGACTGGACTGGTGAAGTCGCTGACCGCGCCGGGGCACCCGGAGAAGGACGGCTGGGTCAGCCTCGCGTTGTTCTGCAACATGTCCTTCGACAGCGCGGCGCACAAGCACACCGCCGAAGCCATCGCCGAGGGGCACCCGGGTCTGCTGGCCATGGGCTACACCGCTCCGGACGAAGACGGCCTGTGGCGGTTCCCGAAGTTCTCCTATCGCCGCGAACTGGCGCAACTCCACCCTGACACCACGCCTTCCGGGAGCCCGGCATGACCGCCTACGACAAGACCGACGTCGTCATCGTCGGCAGCGGGTTCGGCGGGTCGATCCCCGCGTACCACCTCGCCGCGGGCGGGGCGAAGGTCACCGTGCTGGAACGCGGGCCGTGGCTGGAGGCGCAGGAGTTCGAACACGACTACCTGCTCGGGTCTTCGTACACCCGGGCGTTCGACTTCGTCGTCGGCGACGGGATGAGCGTGCTGGGCGGCAACTGCGTCGGCGGCGGCAGTGTCGTCTACTTCGCCGCGATGCCGCGGGCGCCCAAGTTCGTCTTCGAACGCCACGGCAGCATCGGCCGCCGCATGTGGCCTTCGGTGATCACGCGCGACACACTGGAGCCTTGGTACGACCGGGTCTCGGATTCGCTTCCGGTGTCCAAACAGGACTGGAACGACGTCTCCTACGCCGGTGGCCTGTGGGCGGCTTTCTGCGACCACTCCGGCCGGACCGCCAACCCGGCGCCGGTCGCGGTGGACAACGACCGGTGCGTGAACTGCAACTTCATGATGGCCGGCTGCCGGTTCGACGCGAAACGCTCGCTCCTGACCAACTATCTGCCCGCCGCGCTCGCGCACGGCGCGCAGATCCGTCCGCTGCACGAGGTCCAGCGGATCGAGCGGATCGACGACGGCGACTACCGCGTGCACTTCAACACCGTCGACGACTCCGACTACCGCGTGCAGAACGGCAGTGGCACGATCGACGCGAAGGTCGTCATCATCGCCGCCGGCGCCGGAGCGACGCCGGTGATCCTTCAGCGTTCCGAGTCGGCGCTGGGCACCATGCCACACGCGGTCGGCCGCTACTTCTCGGGCAACGGTGAGCGGCTCAACACCGCGATCATCAACGAGGAGCGGGTCCGCGAGGTCCTCGGGCTGTCCCGCGAGGACGGCAAGGTCTACGAGGCCAACCACATCGGCAAGGGTCCGACCGTGGCGAACTGGGACAAACTCGACGGTTCGCTGCCGGAGTACGAGCGGTACTCGCTGGAGCAGCTGTACTTCCCACCCGGACTCGGCACGATTCTCGCGCAGGTGCCAGACGGTGACGAACCGCGCTGGTTCGGGGCGCAGAAGAAGGAGATCCTCAAGCAGTGGGCCTCCTGGCTGACCATCTTCCTGATGACCGAGGACGACAACGAGGGCGTCTTCGGCGCGCCGCCGCCCACCGGCAACGCCTACCGCATCTCGCAGCAGATGCTCGGCCGCGGTCCGCTCAAGTACGACCCGACGCCGAACACCCTGCACGGCTGGTCGCTGGCCGACGCGGAGTGCAAGGAGATCCTGGAGAAGGACGGTTTGGCGAAGGTGTCGCCGTGGACCAACGACGTCGTCGGCGCGTACACCGTGCACCCGCTGGCGTCCTGCCGGATCGGTGACGACCCGGAGACCTCGGCGTTGCACCCGAACCACGAACTCCGCAACCACCCTGGGATCTTCGTGACCGACAGCGCTTCCGTGCCGGGCGCGCTGACGGTGAACCCGGCGATGACGATCGCGGCGCTGGCCGAGCGTTCGGTGCCCGGGATCGTGCGGGCGCTGCAGGCACGCGGCGTCGACGTCTCCTATGGCGCCCCGGCTCCGGACGGGTCCATCACCGGACGCCGTGCGGTCAGCCGGCTTCCCGTGGTGACCGGCTGATCATGGCGCCGACGCTGGTGAAGCTCGCGCTGCGCCGGGCGTTGCGCGAGACCCGGTACGTCCGGCCGGTCACCGCCGGCCGGGCGACCGGGCTCGTGCGCGACGTCTACCGTCAGCTCGAACGGGACTTCGGCATGCTGGCCCCGCCGGTCGCGGTGCATTCGCCGTCGCCGCCGGTCCTCGCGGCGAGTTGGGTGATGCTGCGGGAGTCGCTGGCGACGGACGGCGAGACGAGCCGGGCGGACCGGGAGGTCGTCGCTACCCTGGTGTCGCAGGCGAATTCGTGCCCATACTGTGTCGAGGTACACGGGATGGCGCTGGGTTCGCTGGGGCGTTCCTCGGTGGTTTCGGAGATGACGGATCCACGCCCTTCGGCTCCGTCCGACGCGGCTCGTTCCGAACTGACCGCGGTCGCGTTCACGTTCCACTACCTGAACCGGGTGGTGAGCGTGTTCCTCGGGACGTCGCCGCTACCTCCTTCCGTGCCGGATTCCGCGCGTTCTCGGGCGAAGGCGGTGCTGGGGCGGTTCTTGAAGCCGGTCTCGGGGGTGGTCCCAGGGCTGTCCCTGGACTTCCTGCCCGCCGGGTCACGGGATTTCTCGTGGGCCGCGGGGAATCCGGTCGTCGAAGATGCCTTCTCGCGTGCTTCGGCGGCTTTCGATTCGCTGGTGATCTCTCCCGTCGTGCGGGATGTCGTCCTCCAGGAACTGTCCACTTGGGACGGTACCCCGCCCGGGCTGAGCCGAGCCTGGGTGGATTCCGTCGAGGATCCCGTCGCTCGACTGGCTCTGGTGGTCGCTAAGGCGGCCTATCAGGTGGACGACGTTTTGGTCGCCGCCGCGGGCCTGGCCGATCCAGAACTGGTCGAGCTCGTCGGTTGGGCGGCTTTCGTTGCCGCGCAACGCTGCGTGGCCCTGGAAGCTTCCCGCCATTAGGCGACTGCTCGCCCGGGCCCCGTCTGTCCGTGAAGGCCTCCTTCCCTACTTTGAGGGTAGGGAAGGAGGCCTTCACGGAATTCCGAGAACCATCACGGTGGCCGTCGCGGAAACCCGCGGTGGCCGCCGGATTCGTTGGCCCGCCTTCAACAACATGAGAGAAGACTCCGCGACCTGCCCCGGTTCATGCTTGACGGGACTGCAGATGCGGACGGCGTCGCTTTTCTGGGGACAGAGTTCCGGCGCCGGAACCGGATTCCATGACTTGAGTGGTTGAGAGCTAGGGGAGTGCGGTGGCATGAGCGTTGAGCGGATTTCGATTGTCGGTATCGGTCTCCGATACCCGGACGCCGGTTCCCCGGATGAACTGTGGGAGAACGTCCTCGCCGGCCGTCGGGCGTTCCGGAGACTGCCCGACGAGCGGATGAACCGCGAGGACTACTACTCGCCCGACCCTAAGGCTCCGGACCGTTTCTACGCCCAGAAGGCCGCGGTCCTCCGCGACTACGAGTTCGACCGGATCAAGTACAAGGTCGCGGGCAGCACGTTCCGTTCGACCGACACCACGCATTGGCTCGCGCTCGACGTCGCCGCGCAGGCGCTGGCGGACGCCGGGTTCCCCGAGGGCGAGGGCCTGCCGAGGTCCGCGACCGGCGTGGTCATCGGCAACAGCCTGACCGGCGAGTTCTCGCGGGCCAACATCATGCGGCTGCGCTGGCCGTACGTCCGCCGCACGGTCGCGGCGGCGCTCGCCGAGCGGGGCTGGGCCGAGGGTGACACCGCCGAGTTCCTCCACGACCTCGAGGCGCAGTACAAGGCGCCGTTCCCCGAGATCGACGAGGATTCGCTCGCGGGTGGCCTCGCGAACACGATCGCCGGCCGGGTCTGCAACTTCTTCGACTTCGGCGGCGGCGGGTTCACTGTGGACGGTGCCTGCTCGTCGTCGCTGCTTTCGGTCGTCACCGCGGCGAACGCGCTGTGCGAGGGCGATCTCGACGTCGCCGTCGCCGGCGGTGTCGACTTATCGATCGACCCGTTCGAGGTAATCGGTTTCGCCAAGACCGGCGCGCTCGCCAAGCGCGAGATGAAGGTCTACGACGCCGACTCCAACGGTTTCTGGCCCGGCGAGGGTTCCGGCATGCTCGTGCTGATGCGCGAGGACGACGCGATCGCGCAGGGCAAGCGGATCTACGCCTCCATCGGTGGCTGGGGCGTCTCGTCCGACGGCAAGGGCGGCATCACGCGCCCCGAGGCGTCGGGCCATCGCCTGGCGATCAAACGCGCTTACGAGAAGGCCGGGTACGGCGTCGAGACCGTCTCCTACTTCGAGGGGCACGGCACCGGGACCGCGCTGGGCGACGCCACCGAGATCGAGGCGCTCTCCACCGCCCGCCGCGACGCCGACCCGCTCGCCGACCGTGCCGCGCTGAGCACGATCAAGGGCAACATCGGGCACACCAAGGCCGCCGCCGGTGTCGCCGGGCTGATCAAGGCGACACTGGCGGTCTACCACCAGGTCATCCCGCCCGCGACCGGCCACTTCGAGCCGCACGAGTCGCTGCTCGGCGACTCCGCGCGGATGTACGTCCCGGCCGAGGCTGGGCTGTGGCCGTCGGACCACCCCGTCCGCGCCGGTGTTTCGGCGATGGGCTTCGGCGGCATCAACTCCCACGTCACCGTCACCGAGGCCCCGGGCGCCGCGCGGCGCAAGGAACTCGACGACAAGACCCGCTCGCTGGTCGCCGGCCGCCAGGACAGCGAACTGCTACTCCTCGACGCCGACGACGCCGCCTCGTTGCGCGGCAAGGTGTCCGGGCTGCTGGAGGTCGTTCCGAAGCTCTCGCTCGCGGAGCTCGCCGACCTCGCCGGAACGCTTTCCGTGGAGCTGTCCGGGAAACCGGTCCGCGCGGCCGTCGTCGCGGGCAACCCGGAGGACGCCGAGCGCAAACTGTCGAAGCTGCTCGACCTCCTCGGTGAGGGTGAGCCGGAAGTCTTCTCCGCCGGAGAGGGCATTTTCGCCGGCTCGCGTTCCAAGGGGCCGAAGATCGGTTTCCTGTTCCCCGGCCAGGGTTCCGGTCAGGGCACGGTCGGCGCGGTGCGCAAACGGTTCGCCCACGCCGACGACATCTACCGCGCCGCCGGTCTCTCCACCGGCGCCGATCAGGTCGCCACCGACGTCGCCCAGCCGCGGATCGTCACCGGTTCGCTCGCCGGGCTTCGGGTGCTCAAGAGCCTCGGCATCGAGGCGCAGACGGCCGCCGGGCACAGCCTCGGCGAGCTCACCGCCCTGCACTGGGGTGGCGCGCTCACCGAACGCGAAGTCCTGAAGCTGGCCAAGATCCGCGGCAAGGTGATGGCGAAGGCCAGCGACGGAAACGGTGCCATGGCGGGGATCGCCGTCGCACCGGGGGTCGCCGAACGACTCGCCGAGGGCGAGGACGTCGTCATCGCGGGCTACAACGCGCCCGAACAGACCGTCCTTTCCGGACCTTCGGAGGCCATCGACCGGGTCGTCGCCGGTGCCCGCGCGGAAGGCTTCACCGCCACCCGCATCAACGTGTCGCACGCCTTCCACTCGCCCGCGGTCGTCCCGGCCGCCGAGGCGATGACCGAGGAACTCGCGGCGTTCGACTTCGCGCGACTCGACAGGCCCGTCGTGTCGACCGTGACCGGTGACGTCCTGCACACCGCCGAGGACCTGCGCGACCTGCTGCGCGACCAGGTGGTCCTGCCGGTCCGCTTCCGTGAAGCGGCCGCGAAGGTCGCCGAGCGCAGCGACCTGGTGATCGAGGTCGGACCCGGCCGGGTGCTCACCGGCCTGTTCGGCGAGATCGCACCCGGCACCCCGGTGCTCGCGATCGACACCGACAGCCCGACGCTGGCCGCGGTGCTGAAGGTGGCCGCCGCCGCGTTCGCGTTCGGTGCCCCGCTGGAGACGTCGGCGCTGTTCGCCGGTCGTGTCGTGCGGACACTGCCGGCCGACGGGGTCTTCAACTTCCTCGCCAGCCCCTGTGAGGCCGCGCCGTCGATCGGTGCCGAACTGGCCCGTGACCGCGTCGAGGAGCCCACCGAGGCGACGGCGGGGGAGGCATCCGAGAGCGGTGGCAGCAGCACGCTCGACCTGCTGCGCAAACTCGCGTCCGAGCGGGTCGAACTACCGCTGGAAGCCGTCACCGCCGACACACATCCGCTCGACGACCTGCACCTTTCGTCGATCACCGTCGGCCAGCTGGTCAACGACGTCACCCGCGCGCTGGGCCGCCCGGCGCTGGAGGGCATGCCGAACTTCGCGACGGTCTGTCTCGGGGAACTCGCCGAGATGATCGACGAACTCGCGCAGACGGCGAAACCGTCCGACAGCAACCAGGCCGAGGTCACCGGCGTCGGACCGTGGGTCCGGCCGTTCGCGGTGGAGTACGTCGTCGCGCCGAGGCCGGCGCCCGACCTGACCCCCGGCATCTCCACGGCGGAATGGACCGCGTTCGCGACCGAAGGCCACCCGCTGGCGGAGCCGCTGCGTGCGGCGCTCGCCACGGCAGGCGTCGGCGACGGTGTCCTTCTCTGCCTGGACGAGGACAGCGAAGCCGGTGACGTCGGGCTGTTCCTGGACGCGGGCCGCGCGGTGCTGGCCGCGCCCAACGGCACGCGGTTCGTCGTGGTGCAGCACGGCCTCGGCGCTTCCGGCCTGGCGAAGACGCTCCGCCTGGAGGACCCGTCTGCCCGCACCACGATCGTCGACCTCGCCGACGTCAACCCGGTCGACCCCGAGGCCGTCGGGGCCGCGGTGTCCACTGTGGTCACCGAGGTAGCGGCGACGAACGACTTCAGCGAAGTCCGTTACGACTCCGCCGGGGTGCGTACGGTGCCGAAGCTCGCCGCTCTCGCACCTTCGGAGGCAGAGGGGACGCCGCTGGGCTCCGAAGACGTCCTGCTCGTCACCGGTGGCGGCAAGGGCATCACGGCGGAGAGCGCTTTGGCGCTGGCCAAGGACTCCGGCGCGAAACTGGCGCTGCTGGGCCGGAGCGATCCGGCCGACGACGCCGAACTGGCGGAGAACCTCGGCCGGATGGAAGCGGCGGGGATCACCTACCGCTACGAGCGCGCCGACGTCACCGCCGCCCAGCAGGTGGCGGACGCCATCGGCCGGGTCCAGGCCGAGTTCGGCCCGGTCACCGCAGTGCTGCACGGCGCGGGCCGCAACGAGCCCGCCGCGCTGTTCTCCTTGACCGAGGAGACCTTCCGCAAGACGCTGGCGCCGAAGATCGGCGGCCTCAACGCCGTCCTCGACGCCGTCGACCAGGACAAGATCAAGCTGCTGGTCACCTTCGGCAGCATCATCGGGCGGGCGGGCCTGCGCGGTGAGGCGCACTACGCCACCGCCAACGACTGGATGACCGAACTGACCGTGCGGTTCGGCCGCGAACACCCCCAAGCGCGGGCGATCGCACTCGAATGGTCGGTCTGGTCCGGGACCGGGATGGGCGAAAAGCTCGGTGTCGTCAGCGCTTTGATGCGCGACGGCATCACCCCCATCCCGACCGAGGAGGGCATCGAGATCCTCCGCCAGGTCGTCGGCGACCCGGCCGCCCCGTCGGTACTGGTCGTCTGCGGCCGTACCGCGGGGCTGGCCACCCTGCCGGTGGAGAAGCGCGAACTGCCGCTGACCCGTTTCGTGGACCGCGCCGTGGTCCACTACCCGGGTGTCGAGCTGATCACCGAGGCCGACCTCTCCGCGGGCAGCGACCCGTATCTGGCCGACCACCTGCTCGACGGGCAGCTGCTGTTCCCGGCGGTGATCGGGATGGAGGCGATGACCCAGGTCGCCAAGGCCACCCTGGACGTGGAATCCCTGCCCGCGCCGGTGTTCTCGGACGTGGAGTTCCTGCGCCCGATCATCGTCTCGCCGGGCGGGTCGACCACGATCCGGCTCGCCGCGCTGGCCAGGGACGCCGAAACGGTGGACGTGGTGCTGCGCAGCGGGGAGACCGGGTTCAGCGCCGACCACTTCCGCGCCCGGCTGCGGTTCAGCCGGCCGGATCCGCTCGGTGAGACCGTCGTCCGCGACGTCGCGCTGCCGCCGGTCCCGGTCGATCCGACGACCGAGCTCTACGGCACGGTCCTGTTCCAGGGCAAGCGATTCCAGCGGGTCACCGGTTACCGCCGGGCCAGCGCGCGGCACGCGGTCGCGGAGATCGCGACCGGCGCCGAGGTCGACTGGTTCGCCCCGTTCCTCCCGCAGGAACAGCTCCTGGCGGACCCGGGCACCCGTGACGCGATGATGCACGCGATCCAGTGCTGTGTCCCGGACGCGACCCTGCTGCCGCAAGGGATCGAGCGGCTGTACCTCGCCGAGCCCGGCAAGCAGGACCCGGAGTTCGTGCTCCTCGACGCCCGCGAGCGGTCGCAGGACGGTGACAGCTACATCTACGACCTCGACGTCCGCAACCCGGACGGGACGCTCGTCGAGCGGTGGGAAGGGCTGAAGCTGCGCGCGGTCCGCAAACGCGACGGTGAAGGGCCTTGGGTCCCGTCGATGCTCGGGTCCTATCTGGAGCGTTCGGCGGAACGGCTGCTCGGTTCGAGCCGCGCGATCGTCGTCGAACCCGACCCGGTGGGTGTTCCGGTCGAGACCACGCCGGAACGACGGGCGCAGACGGCGCTGGCGGCCGGCCGCGCCGTCGACTCCCCGCTCGAGATCCGCTACCGCCCGGACGGGAAACCGGAGGCTGACGGGGTCGAGGTGAGCGCGTCGCACAGCGCCGGCCTCACCCTGGCGATCACCGGTGCCGGCCGGATCGCGTGCGACGTCGAGACGGCGATCGAACGGACGGCGGAGGACTGGGCCGGACTGCTCGGCGAGGACCTCCTGTCGGTCGGCGAACTGCTCGCCGCCGACGCCCGCGAGCCACTCTCGGTCGCGCACACGCGGGTCTGGAGCGCGCTGGAATGCGTGCGCAAGACCGGCGACATGACACAGGCACTCACCGTGCACCGGGTCGACCCGGACGGCTGGGCGGTGCTTTCGCACGGCAACGCCCGGATCGCCACTTGGGCGACGACCGTCAACGACCGGACCGATCCCGTCGTCTTCGCGGTGCTCCAGGGAGAGGAAGACTGACATGGCCGACTACTTCGAGATCCTCCATACGGTCGGGTTCGAAGAGACCAACCTGGTGGGCAACGTCTACTACGTGAACTACGTGCGCTGGCAGGGCCGGTGCCGCGAGATGTTCCTGAAGGAGAAGGCGCCCGCGGTCCTCGAAGAGGTCCGCCACGATCTCAAGCTGTTCACGCTCAAGGTGGATTGCGAGTTCTACGCCGAGATCACCGCGTTCGACGAGCTGTCCATCCGGCTGCGGCTGGAAGAGCTGACCCAGACCCAGATCCAGTTCACCTTCGACTACGTCCACCTCACGGACGAGGGCGAGCGGCTGGTGGCCCGCGGACGGCAGCGGATCGCGTGCATGCGCGGCCCGAACACCGCGACGGTGCCCAGCAGGGTGCCCGAGCAGCTGCGCGAGGCGCTGGCCCCGTACACGGTCAATGGCAAGGGAGAATGACGTGGGCACTGCTGAGCCTGCAGTCGGGTCTACGCCACCGGAGCCGTCCCGGCCCGTGCTGAAACGGCTGCCGACGCCCGCGACGCGGCGACGGCTGTCCGCGCAGGCCGGGCTGCGGGAGGTGATGGGCCAGTTCGCCACCGGGGTCACCGTGCTGACCGCCGGGGGTGAACGGGCCCACGGGATGACCGCGAACGCCGTCACCTCCGTGTCGCTCGAACCGCCGATGGTGCTGTGCTGCGTCTCCCGCGCCGCCCGGATGCACGAGGCGATCGTGACGGCCGGCTCGTACGCGGTGACGGTGCTGGCGTCGGACCAGAAGGAACTCGCGAAGTACTTCGCGGACTGGCGCCGTCCGGCGGGGATCGCGCAGTTCGATTCGGTGGACTGGACGGCCGGGCCGCAGACCGGCGCCCCGCTGCTCGACGGCGCGCTGGCATGGCTGGAATGCGAGCTGGCCGAGGTCTACGAAGGCGGTGACCACTCGATCTTCCTGGGCAAGGTGGTCGCCTCCAGCCGCGGTACCGCGCAGGACTCGCTGGTCTTCTACGGCGGCGGCTACCACCAGATCGACGGCCGCGTCCGCGCATCCGCGTGATCCAGGCTCAGAGGAAGGGGAAAGATCATGACCGCCAACGAATCCGCCACCGCCCGGTCGGATGAGACACCGGCCCCGGTGCACTCGCTCGACCGGCCGCCGGTGGTGACCACGATGCCTCGGCTCGGGCGGGGGGTGTGCTGGCGCGACATCGTGCGCGAGATCGAACTCGACGAACTCGAGCGCGAGGCCCGTATGAAGGAGGCGGCGTGACGCTGCAGGGCGATCCGGGCGCCCAGCGCACGGAGGACTCCGAGGTGGTGCCGCTGCCGGAAGACCGGCTGCGGCGCCCCCGGCTCCCGAGGACGACCGACGGGCAGGTGATCCCGCTCGCCCGGGGTACCGAACCGGTGCACCCGCCCGAACCGACGATGCCGTTGCTGCGCAGTCAGCGTGACGAACTGCGCGAGCACATCGTCGACGGGCGGCTCGACGGTGTCCGCCGCCAGCACTCGCTCGGCAAGCACACCGCGCGCGAGCGGCTGGATCTTTTGCTGGACCCGGATTCCTTCACCGAGGTCGAGTTGTACCGGCGGCATCAGGCGAGCGGGCTGGGGCTGGCGGAGAACCGGCCGTACACCGACGGCGTCGTCGCCGGCTCGGGCACCATCGACGGGCGGCGCGTTTTCGTCTACGCGCAGGACTTCACCGTCTTCGGCGGCTCGCTCGGCGAGGCGCACGCGGCCAAGATCCACAAGGTGATGGATCTGGCTATCTCGACCGGTTCGCCGCTGATCGGGCTCAACGACAGCGGGGGCGCGCGGATCCAGGAAGGCGTCATGGCGCTCAACGGCTACGGCGGCATCTTCCGCCGTCAGGTCGAGGCGTCCGGCGTCATCCCGCAGATCAGCGTGGTGCTGGGGCCGTGCGCGGGCGGGGCGGCGTATTCGCCGGCGCTCGCGGACTTCGTCTTCATGGTGCGCGACACCGCCCGCATGTACCTGACCGGGCCGGACGTCGTCGAAACCGTGACGGGCGAACGCGTCAGCCACGACGAACTCGGCGGCGCGGACGTGCACGGCGCGTCGTCGGGGGTGGCGACCGTGGTGCACGACGACGAGGAGAGCTGCCTCGCCGACGTCCGCTATCTGGTGTCGCTGCTGCCGTCGAACTACCTGGAGCAAGCGCCTCGTGAGCCGTCGCAGGACGCGGCACGCGACCGGCGGCCGCGGTTCGCCGAACTCGTCCCCGTGGAACCGAACAAGCCCTACGACATGCGGGACGTGTTCTCGGAACTGGCGGACGACGGCGAGTTCTTCGAACTGCACGAGCGGTGGGCGCAGAACGTGCTGTGCGCGCTCGCGCGGGTCGACGGGCGCGTGGTCGGCCTGGTCGGCAACCAGCCGGTGGTGTTCGCCGGCGTCCTCGACGGCCCGGCCTCGCAGAAGGCCGCGCGGTTCGTGCGGTTCTGCGACGCCTTCAGCATCCCGCTGGTGACGCTCGTGGACGTCCCGGGCTTCCTGCCCGGCGTCGAGCAGGAGCACTCCGGCATCATCCGGCACGGCGCGCAGCTGCTGCACGCCTACTGCGAGGCGACCGTGCCGCGGATCCAGGTCATCCTGCGCAAGGCCTACGGCGGCGCGTACATCGTGATGGACTCGCGGTCCATCGGGACCGACCTGTCGCTGGCGTGGCCGACCAACCAGATCGCCGTGATGGGCGCCGAGGGCGCGGTCAACGTGCTGTTCCGCAAGGACCTCGCCGCCGCTTCCGACCCGGACGCGCTGCGCGCCCACCTGGTCGCGGAGTACACCGAGGAGTTCATGAACCCGCAGTACGCCGCCGAACGGGGGCTCGTCGACGACATCATCGACCCGGCGGACACCCGCTCCGCCGTCGCCAGGGCGCTGGACATGCTGCAGGACAAGCGAAAGGCGGCGCCCCAGCGCAAGCACGGCAACCACCCGATCTGAACGGGGGACCCATGTCGCTGTCCACTGTGGACAACGAGGTACCCGTCTTCCGGGTCCTGCGGGGGGACCCGGAAGACGTCGAACTGGCGGCGCTCGTCGCCGTCTTCAGCGCGCTCGCGTCGGCGGCGCCCCCGCCTGTCTCACCCGCGCGCTCGGCCTGGTCACCGCACGCACCGGCGACCTGGCGAACATCCATCCTGCGGTGAACCCGGTGTCAAGTCCGTGAAGGCCTCCTTGAGGGACCCAGAGTCCCTCAAGGAGGCCTTCACGGACTTGAGCCCACGGGCCGTCACGCCGCCACAGCGGTCGCGAACCGGTGCGCCGCCTCCGTTTCCCGTCGCGGGGGATACGTGCTGTGGTGGGGATGCACGGCGACGTAGAGGACCCCGCCGGCCACCACGGTCTCCAGGTCCGTTCGCTCCCCAGGCTCGAACGGGCCCCCGCAGGCCGCGCAGGTCCGCTGTCGCTCCGCGGCGCTCATGTCCGGTCCCTTTGCTCCGGGACGGCCGGGTCGGGCCACGACAGGCCCAGCAGGTCGACGTCCAGCTCGTCGTCGGCGTAGATCTCGTACGGGTCGAGGCGCTCGGTCATGGTGTGCTCCTTGGGTTTTCGGGTGATACCAGATCACTACCAGGAGCCCCCCGCGGGCGACTTGTTATTTGCTCATCGCCGATCTCCAGCCGTCCTCGAGCACGCCACGATCGCCCCCCGATCGGACGGGTCCATCCTTGGTTGTCAAGTGAGCTGTTCATCGAAGGCCGGGAGGAACGTCATGACGGCACAGGTGCGAATTTGGGTCGTGACCGATGATTTCGACCCGCGCGGGATCGTCGAGACCGAGGAGACGGCCTTCGTCCCGGAACCGAGGCAGAGCGCCGAAAACGAGTTCGCGGGCGACAACATCGTCCTCGGCTACAACTGAAGAACATGAGTCGCGACCAGCAGGGACCGCACGAACAGAGAAGACCACCGGGTATCGCGCGCGGGAGAATGAAGATCGTCCGCGACCCGGCGAGACCTCGAGGAGGCCTTCGGATGGCTATGCGCCTCCAGCTCACGTCGGGTTTGCAGGTGCTGGAAGAATGGGCGGTCAACGCCCAGCAGGCCGATCGCAATGTTATCTACGAAGCCCTCTTCGCGGTAGCCGACGGATCCGCTTTTCTCATCTACGACATTTTCGGAGATGGCCGCGATCCGCATCAGTTCATCATTCTGGTGAAACACGACCTGGTGGTCAGGATAGGGCTCAATCGCACCGATTCCTCGTTCGAGATCGTCTATATCGGCGCGCTGGAGCACGGGACGCCCGCCGCGGCGTGGGCCGAGGACTCCGACGGCTCCTGACCTGGTACGCGGGCGGGTGAGTCCGGGAAGAGCAGGATTCATACCGCTGAACGGCCCAGTACCGTGACTTGTACCGGCAGCCTTTCGCAGTAGTGGATCATGCGTTCCTCACCTTGACATCGTCCGCGGCGGCATGAAATTCTTTCCGTGTTTACGGATGGGGAAATTCTGCCGTTGCTACTGCGTGGTCTAAAGAGTGCGGTAATCGAGGTCTGGAGGCACGAAAATGTCGTCACCCGAATTTCCTGGATTGGATGTGTCCACGCGGGTACGCGCGCGTGACATCCAGATGGCCGGAGTGGCCGACGTCCGCCGCCGGGTGCTGATGATCTCCGGCGCGATCGACACCACCGAGCACGACGTGTCGGTCAGCGTCAACCTCCCGGAGCCGGGCCGCTGGCAGGTGATCAAATCCGAGACCAACCTGACCGACAAGACCTGGGTCGCGATGCAGGTCGTCACCGACGAGGACTCGACGTTCGTCAACGACGCCGAGACGCTCGTGCTCTCCCGCCAGTTCTCCAAGTCCTTCATGACGCCGGACCAGCGTCGACTCACCTTCTACGACGGTGAAGTCCGTCCCGGCGAAGCGGTGCTGAAGGTGTACTCGCTGGAGGCGGGCGGCCGGAAGCCGACCTACTCCTACTCGCGCTACAGCCCCATCGCCACCGACACCGCCGAGCAGTCCCAGCAGACCCTGGAAGAACTGATCAGCAACGGGATGAAGCAGCGCCCCGTGATCGAGCTGATCGTCCCGGTGACCGTGATCGGCTGAGTCCGGCCGTGATCACCTTCGTTCCCGAACCCCATCTGCTCGAATCGCCGCGCGGACGGGAATGGCCGGTCCTCCCGGCCACCCGCGCGGCCGTCACCGCCGCCCCGCCGCCCGGTGCCGACGTCGTCATCGTCGGTGCCGGCCCGGCCGGGCTCGCCGTCGCTTCGGCGTTGTGGCACCACGGGGTGCACGACATCGTCATCGTGGACCGCGACGGCCGTCCCTGCGGCCGCTTCTTCGACCGCATCGATCTCCTCGGGCAGCGCGTACTGCGCTCGCCGTACGAACATCACCCCGGCGTCGAGGGCTACCGCGACTGCGAACTGCTGGACTTCGCCCGGCTGCACTGGTCGGTGCTGACCCCGGTCGAACGCCGCGAGATCCGGATGGCGCAGGCCGGGCACCGCTCGGTCGTCCCCGTCGACGTCTTCGAGGCCTACTGCACGCATCTCGCCGCCAGCCATCACGTCACCGAGCGGACCTGGCGCGGTTCGGTCCGTGAGGTCCTGCCGACGTCGGACGCGGTCACCGTGCGCGCCGACCGGTTCTCCGTCACCGCGCGCCACGCGGTCCTGTGCCTCGGCGAGGAACGCCGGTCCGCGCCGGATCACTGGTGGGGCGGGGGGTATCCGCCGCGCGCCGTGACCTACTGGGACGAACCCGTTCCCGCCGGCGGAAAACGGCTCGCCGTCGTCGGCGCGGGCCTCACCGCCGCGCATCTGATCACCAACGGACTCGCCCAGGGCCGCGAGGTGCACTGGGTGGTCCGCGAAGCAGGCGAGCGCTACCAATGCGCCGACGTCAACTCGTCGTTCTTCCGCCCGGAAGGCCGCGCCCGCTTCGACGGCGTGGACTGGTCCGGCAGGCTCGAACTGATGGGCCGCTTCCGGCGTGCGTCGATCATGTTCGAGTTCCGCCCGCTGCTCGAAGCGGCCGAAGCCGAAGGCCGTCTGGTCGTGCACCGAGGCAAGGCGATCAAGAAGGTGACGCCGGGCGTCCGCCTCCACCTCGACGACGGTGAGACGGTCGCCGTCGACCACGCCGTCCTGGCGCTGGGAACCACGCCGTCGATCGGGGACGCCCTCATGCCCGACGCCGCCGTCCTCGACCGCGGCGGCTGGCCTGAGCTCGATGAGCGCACCTTCGCCTACACAGGTGCTCCCCGCGTCTTCGCCGTCGGCGCCGCCGCGGGAATGGCGCTGGGCCCGGCCGCCCGCAACATCGACGGCCATCGCGTCGCCACCGCACGGGTCGCGGCCACCGTCGCGGAGAACCTGCGCCGGGACGCCCCGCTGCGGACCACCGCGAAGGACGTCACCCATGTCTGAGCCCTACGACTCCCGGTTCACCCTGCCCTCGATCGACGACGCCCCGTCGACCGAGGCCGGGGTGATCCTGATGGGACTGGACGCCGAACGCCTGCTCGCCGGCGTCGGCCTCGCGCGGATCGCCGACGAACCCGCGCTCGTCGCCCTCGCCGTCGACCAGGCCAGGCACGACGCGCTCGCCCTGGACACCGCCGCGATGGTCGCGGCGGGCATCACCCGCTGGCGCGCGGTCCGCCCGCTGATCGCCGCAGGCCCGGAGATGACGGCGGCCGGTTCCCTCCGGAAAGAATGGGAACAGACCACCGCGCGGGTCACCGCCACGGTGACCGGGCTGGGACCGGCCTCGGTCGCCTGTCTCGCGGCCTGCTGGCTGCGCCGCGACGACGTCGACAAGTTCGCCGAACACGGACGGACGCCGGAAAAGGGGAGTAGTACACGCGATGTCCTATCTCAAGTCTTTACCGACTGACACCACGTTGCTGCAGGTCTTCCAGAAGTTCCCCGCCCCGGCGTCGCGGCTGCTGGACTTCCACGAACTCGTCATGCGGGCGCCGTCGGCGTTCGGCGCGGGCGAGCGGGAACTGATCGCCGCGTACGTCTCCGGCGTCAACGATTGCCAGTACTGCCACGGGGTCCACACGGTCACCGCGGAGGCTTTCGGCGTGCCGGAAGGACTTCTGACGGCCGCGCTGGCCGATCTGGACTCCTCGCCCGTCGACGCGCGCATGAAGCCGGTGCTGGCCTACGTGGGCAAGCTGACGCGGACGCCGTCTCAGATGACCGAAGCCGACGCCGAAGCCGTGTTCGCGGCGGGCTGGGACGAGGCCGCGCTGCACGACGCCGTCCTCGTCTGCGCGCTGTTCAACTTCATGAACCGGATGGTCGAAGGACTCGGGATCCGCGCGGACGCCGCCTACGCGAAGACCTCGGGTGTGCGGCTCAAGGACGGCGGTTACGCCGGTCTCGCGGAGCTTCTCGCCGGTTGATCACGTCCCCGCGGCCTGCCATCGCGCGAGGTTGCGAAAGCCACTTTCGCAACCTTCAACGTTGCGAAAGTGGCTTTCGCAACACCGCCTCTCGGCCAGGTCGAGCCGGGCCTCGCCCCTCTTGCTCGCCGCGCATTCAGAGGGCGAAACGCGTTACGTGAGCCGGCGCATGACTAAGCCATTCGTGGTACTCGCTCGCTGAATTGACCACACTCGGTCACTGTCGCCCGTTAAGCCCAGCCGGTCGCGCTCCGTCACCGGAAACGCGGCCGGCTGCTCCATGCGATGGTCATGATCGCGGAAGTGGAGCAGTCCAGGAGAACCTTCTGGCGTAGGTGAAAAGCACGGCTCCCCGATGATGCCTGGCACTGGTTGCGAACCAGCCCCGGGAAGCACGATTTCCTCATCGAAGGAACACCACGCAAACCACCGAAACGCCTGGGAGCCACTCGATGAAGAACGCTGTGACCGACAACGTCCGCTCGCTCTTCGCCGGCCGGGGGATCGACACCGACACCGCCGGAAGCCAGGTCGACCTGGTGATCGACCGCTTCGACAACTGGACCAACCGGCCGGGCGGGCAGGTCTTCGACTGCTTCACCGGAGCCTGCTGTACCGCTCCGCCCCTGGCCGAGGCGAGCTGAGAGCACCCGCCGGCCGTCTCCCGCGCCCCGAACGCGAGAGGCGGCCGGTTCGCGTGCGCGGGAAGGGAGAGCGCGTTGAAGAAGGCCG
Organism: Amycolatopsis pittospori; assembly: GCF_013870525.1. Lineage (GTDB taxonomy): Bacteria > Actinomycetota > Actinomycetes > Mycobacteriales > Pseudonocardiaceae > Amycolatopsis > Amycolatopsis pittospori. The sequence goes on along the minus strand of NZ_JACBXD010000072.1, from coordinate 899 downwards.
GGACGAATCCGTGGCGTGTCCTCGGGGTGCTCTGCATCGCGAACTTCCTCGTGCTGCTGGACACCACCATCGTCAACACCGCCGTGCCCGACATGATGACCAGGCTCGACGTCGGGATCGGCGAGATCCTCTGGATCCTCAACGGCTATCTGCTGGCCCTCGCGTCGCTTTTGGTCTTCTTCGGAAGGCTCGGCGACCTGGCCGGACCGCGACGGCTGTTCGTGCTGGGGCTCGCCGTGTTCACCGTCGCCTCGGCGCTCTGCGGGCTCGCGAACGACCCCGCCTGGCTCATCGCCGCCCGGGCCGCGCAGGGGATCGGCGCCGCGATCCTGAGCCCGCAGGCGTTCGTACTGATCGCGGCGATCTTCCCGGCCGACCGGCGTGGGGCCGCGTTCGGCCTGTTCACCGCGGTCGCCGGGATCGCCGCGATCAGCGGGCCCACGCTCGGCGGGCTGCTGGTCACCGAATTCGGCTGGCAGTCGGTGTTCCTGCTCAACGTCCCGGTCGGTCTCGCCGGTATCGTCCTCGCGCTGCGCGTGGTGCCGGACGCGCGCACCGGCAAGCCGCATCGCTTCGACGTCGTCGGCGTGCTGCTGGTGACGCTCGGCCTGGTCGGAGTCGTCTACGGCCTGATCGAGAGCGAAGGCACGATCGTGGGCTTCGCCGTCGCGATCGTCGCGCTGGCCGCGTTCGTGCTCTGGGAGCGGGGGAGACCCGATCCGCTGATCCCGCTGGGCCTCTACCGGGACCGCGGCTACCGCATCGCCACCGTGCTCACCGGCGTGACGGCGTTCTCGATCGCCGGTTTCCTGCTCGTCTTCGTGTTGCAGACACAGAACCTGCTCGGGATGAGCCCGCTGATGTCGGGTGTCGCCGCCCTGCCGTGGACGCTGGCGCTG